>CALEZD010000091.1 GCA_937928385.1 uncultured Bacteroidota bacterium | reverse complement strand
AAGTACCTACTATCCTTATTTCTTTCGCTCTATAGTATCAGTTCATTTTGCCAGGTAGACAGTGCTGAACAGTTTAATATCGACAGCCTGCTTCAGGCTGAATTTACTAATATGAAGGAGTTGATGCGTGTGACGGATAAGGATCGTTCGAAATTGAAGAAAATGCTGAAACGGCAACCGAACTCCGGTGAAACACAGAGTTTCTATTACATAATTGGGCTTAACTACTTTATGACGGACTCAATAGCCCGGGCTGAAACAATAATGAATGATATCATCAAACGGTATCCGGGCCGGTGTGTTTATGGCAATGCTATGGTAACCTTGGGAGAAATAGCGGCAAGAAAACATGACACAGCAAAGGCCATCAAAATTCTTGAGAACTATGTTTCAGACAAAAAGATGGACACCCTGAAATGTGAAATCGGTGAAACAGGGGCGTTGTTTGGCGACCCTAATGTCAATAGTAAAAACCGTGCATGCGAAGCATTGGTAAGAATATTCAAAGCTAAAAAGAATTGTAATAAGGCAATTGCCTATATGGACTTAATCCGGGATAAATATCCCTCTAATGAATTTTGCGGCAACGGTGCTTTTGCGACGACTATGTCCTCGTTCAATGATTATTTTGAAATTTATATGTGCCTTAAGGACACCGCTGCAGCAATAAGGGCATTGCTCCCCATGATTCAATACGATGAGAACCCTTTTTTCTTTGCCGGTTATTATGAAAACCTACATGCCTTGCTTCATAGCAAGTACCCCGCGAGCGAGATAGAACAAGAAGTAAAACAAGCGCTAAACACTATTGAGATAGGGAAAGACATTGATGACGCATATCGTACAATTTACATTACGTTTTTGGGACACAGGTTTATATTGCGCGAACATAATAAATATGATTACAAAACGAATATACGTGTACCCGAGGAAGTAATGCTTGAAGCATCACGTGAATTTTATTCCGAGTCAACTTTCTACAAGGAAATTTACAAGCCACAACTGAACAATGTATTAGATTAATGCTTTGTCTCCTTACCTGTGGAAACATTGATATAGCAATAGGATACTTCTCAGCGCCGGCAGCTCTTTTGCCGGACACATTCCTCCTATCGTTATGGATTTAAGTTGTAAACTTAAACCAGAAAGGGGTGCTATCAGAGGAATTATTGTGACACCTAGATTGCCCGCATCTTTTCCCTAATTTCACCCCACAATATCCATCAATGGACTATTTCATTATATGCCTGGCGGCGCTGATAGGTTCGGGGCTTACTTTGTTTTCCGGCTTCGGGTTGGGCACTATATTGGTGCCGGTATTCGCATTGTTCTTTCCTATTGAAATCGCTATAGCACTCACCGCCATCGTCCATTTCCTCAACAACCTGTTTAAGATAGCGCTGCTGGGCCGCCATGCCGATGTAAAAGTGGTATTACTCTTTGGCCTGCCGGCACTGGTTGCTGCCTTCGCGGGAGCTAAGCTGCTGGTGTTGTTTGCAGACATGCCCGCCCTGCACGAGTATATGCTTAGCGGCAAGACATTCCGCATCATGCCCGTGAAGCTGCTGATAGCCGCGCTGATGATTATCTTCTCGGTACTGGAGTTGATGCCCCGTTTCTCCAAAATATCTTTTCATAGAAGGTACCTGCCGCTGGGTGGTGTCATCAGCGGTTTCTTCGGCGGACTGTCGGGTCACCAGGGCGCATTGCGCAGTATGTTCCTGCTCAAGGCCGGGCTCAGCAAAGAGGCCTATATCGCCACGGGTGTGTTCATAGCCGTGCTGATAGATATGTCGCGCCTGACGGTGTATGCGGGTATATTCAAAAGCATGGGTGGCGAGCTTAATTATACGATGCTGGTAGCCGCCACGCTCAGCGCATTTGCCGGTGCGTATATAGGCAACAAGCTGGTAAAGAAAATCACCATCGAAACCCTGCACATAATTGTAGCCGTAATGCTGCTGGCCATAGCCGTATTGCTGGGTATGGGTATTATATAGTTCTCCTCCACAACTGATATAAGTCACAATTGCCGGTGATGCCTGTCATTGCTACGCTGTATATATGGCCGGATATTTGTCTCAGAATTAAACCACAATTATAATTTTTTAAAAGAGACAATTATGGCTAATCAATCACTCGCAAAAAGCGTTTTCCCATCCAGGGGACTTTGGAAAAATTTCTTCGACGATTCATTCGTCAACAGGTACATGGACAAATTCTGGGACACAGCATCTCCGGCTATCAACATAGCGGAGACAGAGAAACAATATATGGTGGATATGGTAGTGCCGGGTTTCAGCAAAGAGGACATCCGGATAGATGTGAAAGACAATATGCTGAGCATCAGCGCAGAGGCTAAAAAAGAGACATCGGAAGAGGACAAGGAATACACACGTAAAGAATACAATTTTTCATCTTTCAGCCATTCCTTCAGCCTGCCTGAAGACGTGCAGGACGACGCCATCACCGCCGAATACAAAGACGGCGTGCTGAAACTGGCGCTGCCCAAGTCGGGCAAGCAGGTGACGGCCAGCAAAAAGATAGATATACAATAGTTTAGGTTACAGTTGATAAGCAGTGCAAGAAGCCCGGTACTTTCCAGTACTGGGCTTCGATTTTTTTACGTCTTTTTGGGGTTTTACACCTTGCAAAACAATCAGTTATCTTTGTTGGTATGACTGCTTCACTAAGACGGATTGTAATACTTATTATCGCACTGGGTTGTATGGCTGCCAATACATGGGCGCAGGCTAATAACACTGCCCGCACACGCTGGGTAGACAGTGTGTACAATAGCCTGAATGACGCGGAGCGCATCGGCCAGCTGTTTATGGTGGCGGCCTACTCGGGCGGTAAGGATTATAATGAGGAGAAGATAGTGCAACTGGTACGGGCAGGCCAGGTGGGCGGCCTGATATTCATGCAGGGCACACCCGAAGCGCAGGCTACGCAAAACAATACTTTCCAGAAGTTGTCGAAAGTGCCCCTGCTGATAGGCATGGATGCGGAATGGGGGCTGGGCATGCGCCTGACGGGTGTAAAAGACCTGCCCCGCGCTATGATGGTGGGTGCCACTATGGATACAGCACTGGCCTACAGGCTGGGCGAGGCGGTGGCGGCACAGTGCAAACGCCTGGGTGTGCATATAGACTTCGCCCCGGTGGTAGATGTGAACAATAACCCGAACAACCCGATTATCAACGCGCGCTCTTTTGGCGAGGATAAAGAAATGGTGGCCAAACTGGGCATAGCCTATATGCGCGGCCTGCAGGACAATGGCGTAATGGCCTGCGCCAAGCACTTTCCCGGGCATGGCGATACGGAAACCGATTCGCACAAAGACCTGCCGACGATTAATAAAACAATACAACAACTGGAAGCGCTGGAACTGTACCCCTTTCGCCGTATGATAGATGCGGGTGTACAGAGCATCATGGTAGCGCACCTGGATATTCCCGCTTTGGAGAAAGAACCGCATATACCTACTACTTTATCCAACAATACTATCAACAACTACCTGAAAACAAAGATGGGTTTTAAGGGGCTGGTGTTTACCGATGCACTGAACATGCAGGGCGTTGCCAAATATTTTGAGCCGGGCGATGTTGACCTGAGGGCCTTCCTGGCGGGTAACGATGTGCTGCTCTTTTCGCAGGACGTGCCCACTGCCATCAACAAGATAAAAACCGCCATAGACGAGGACAGGGTACCCTACAAAGAGCTGGAAATAAGGGTAAAGAAAATACTGGCAGCCAAATATGATGCAGGGCTGGCAAGGAGAAAAGATGTTGTTGCCTACAATGCCACCGAAGACCTGAACCGTACGACACAGGAAGTATTGTACCAGATGGCTGAAGCATCGGCTACATTTGTACGCGACAGGAATAAACTGTTGAACAACCTGGTGCGCAAGCAAGGCAACTTCACTTATATAGGTGTGAACGCCAAAGATGAAACCGCACTGCTGAATGAATTGCAAGACCAGTTACCCGGAATAAAATCCGAATGGTTGCCCAAAGCAGGAGGTTCAGCAGCAGTAAACAAGGCCATGAGCGTAGTGAACAGCGGCGGCACCTGCATTGTGGCAGTACACAATATGGGTTTTTATCCATCGGGTGGAGATTACGGGCTGGATGCGCAGCAGATGTCCTTCCTGAAACAGGTGCAGAATAAACCGAACGTGATACTTGCACTGATGGGAAATCCCTACCTGCTGCAAAATTTCTGTAGTTTCAAAACGGTATTTGTCGGTTATGAAGACAATGAACACTCAGAAAAAGTGATGGCCGGTGTGATGCTGGGTATTAACCCCTCAAAAGGCAAGCTGCCCGTAACACCCTGCCCCGGCATGATAATGGAAGCAGCGCCAAAACTGCTGGCCGACAAACCTAAGCCTGCAAAAGACCCGGTGGTGAACAAGCTGGTGAAAGAGTTCTTTATAGAGGATGCGGGTGTGGTGAATACGGATGCGCTGGATAAGTTGAATATCTTCCTGGAGCGTAGCGTGGTAGATGGCGTGTTCCCGGGTTGCCAGGTGGTAGCTGCTAAAAATGGTAAAGTGTTTTACAGCCGTGCCTTTGGCTATTACGATGCGTACAAAACGGTGAAAGTGGATACTGCATCTATTTATGATGTAGCCTCCCTTACCAAAGTATTATCTACCACACTGGCGGTAATGCGCCTGTACGAGGAGAAGAAACTGGACCTGGACAAAACACTCGGGCAATACCTGCCGATAGTAAAAGGCACGGATAAAGAGAACCTGAAGATACGCGACTTGCTGCTGCACCAGGCGGGGTTGAAGAGCTGGATACCCTTTTACCGTGATACTTATGATAGTACCGGCAAGCCTTCTGCAATGATATTCAGTAAACAGCAGGCACCGGGTTATAATACACCCGTAGCGCAGAACCTGTACATGCGCAGCGATTATAAAGATAGCATCTGGAAAACCATACTTAACTCACCGCTTGAGAACAAGGGCAGGTATGTGTATAGCGACCTGGATTTCTATTTCCTGGCGGCTGTGGTGGAAAAACTGACCGGAAAGACATTAGACGTGTATGTAAACGAACAGTTTTACCAGCAGATGGGCCTGAAACATATTACCTACCACCCGCTGGCGAAATTTCCTAAGAACAAAATTGTGCCTACCGAAAACGATATGTACTTCCGTATGCAGACGGTGCATGGTTATGTACACGACCAGGGTGCGTCTATGATGGGCGGTGTGGCAGGGCACGCGGGCCTGTTTGCCAATGCATGGGATGTAGCGGCTGTGTTCCAGATGCTGCTGCAGGGCGGCTCTTACAATGGCAAACGTTTCTTTAAAGAGCAGACCATAGGGTATTTTACAGCGTACAATTCACGCATCAGCCGCCGCGGTTTAGGCTTCGACAAACCGGAAGCCGAAGCAAACGATGCAGGCCCGGCAGGTGAGCGCACCAGCGGCCTTGCATTTGGCCACCAGGGTTTTACCGGCACCTGCGGCTGGGCCGACCCTGAAACTGGCGTTGTATTCGTTTTCCTGTCTAACAGGATAAACCCGAGTGCGGAAAACAAGAAAATCAATTCGCAATCTACCCGCACGGTAGCACAGGATTATATCTACGAATCCTTGGGCATACCGGTGAACAGGAACAGGGCTAATGTGAAAAGAACGCAATTGTCAAAAAACTAATTATGTAAATCCCCCTTTTTCTACCACCTATATTTTAGCTTTTTTAACATTTCATTTTGGCTTATGCTGATAAAATAATTCCATATTTGTCATGCTAATGTCAACGCATACTAAACATACATCATGCACCTACGTTGCTTACTCTTCGCACCGCTACTGTTGTTACTAACAACAGCAGCTTATGCACAGCCCTATACCATCAAAGGATCGGTGAAGGATACGCTGAATATGAATAACCTGCACAATGCAAGTATTACCCTTATTCATGCCCAAGACTCTACGCTGGAAACATTCACCCGCTCAAAGGAGGATGGTACATTTACACTAACAGTAGCCGGGCCCGGCAAGTACATACTGATGAGCGTGTTCCCCGGTTTTGCCGATTATGTGGACAAAATAGAGGTAAAAGAAAGCAAGAAAGTAACTGACCTGGGCGAAATACCCATGGTAACACGTACGCACCTGATGAAAGAGTTCGTGTTTACCGACCAGTATGCCGCCATTAAGGTAAAAGGTGATACGATAGAATATGTGGCCGATAGCTTTAAAGTAAGGGACAATGCCACTGTAGAAGAACTGCTGAAAAAACTGCCCGGCCTGCAGGTAGATAAGGACGGTAATATACAGGCGCATGGACAGAAGGTGGAAAAACTGCTGGTGGACGGTGAAGAGTTTTTTACAGACGACCCCGCAGTAGTGTCCAAAAGCCTGCAGGCGAAAGCTGTAGATAAAGTACAGGTGTTTGACAAAAAAAGTGAGCAGGCAGAATTTACCGGTATTGACGACGGAGAATCTACAAGGACGGTGAACCTGCAACTGAAGGACAATATGAAGAAGGGTTACTTCGGCAAAGTAGTTGGCGGCGGTGGTACAGGTGATGACCAGAACTATTTTGAGAACCAGGTAATGGCAAACTATTTCAAAGGGAAGAAGAAGTTATCCGCCTTTGGTATCATGGCTAATACGGGCAAGATAGGCCTCGGCTGGGAAGACCGGGATAAGTTTGGAGGCACTAACAATAATACAGTGTATGAAGATGGCGTTATGTACACCACCAGCGACGGTGATGAATTTGATAGCTGGAGCGGGCAGTACAACGGCCGCGGCTACCCCAAGGCATGGACGGGTGGTGTACACTTTTCAGATAAATGGAACGAAGACAAACACCACCTGGCCAGCAACTACCGCTATGCCAAGCAGAATATTGAGGCTGTGAACAATACCTTTTCACAAATCATTCTGCCCAACAACACACAGCAGTTCAGCGACGAAAGGCAGGATGAGTTTAAAACAGGCCAAAGGCATCGTGTAGACGGCTTGTACGAATGGAAGACGGATTCTTTGTCAACACTCAGGCTGACAGTAATGGGCAACCACCAGAACTCGCAGAACCGCTCTACCTACAACCAGTATAATATGAATGCCAACGGCGATACGCTGATTGATAACCAAAGGCTGACGACCAACGATGCTACTACTCAAAGGCTCAACAGCTCGCTGACATGGAAAAAGAAATTCAAAAAAGACAGGAGGACATTGATGCTGTCGCTGACTGAAAATTATGAAGAATCAGAAAGTATAGGCTTCCTCAACTCAGTGAATGTATCCAGCCTGAACGGAACAGATTTTGTAGACCAGAAAAAAGAGAATGACCGTCAATCACTGCTGTTGAATGGCTCGGCGGTATATACTGAACCTATTACTAAAGTGATGGCGGTGTCGGTAGAATACAGGTTGGGTGTCAACAACAGCACCTCTGAAAGGACAACATTTAACAAGAGCAACCCTAACGCAGATGCCTATGACCAGCGCGACTCTACCTTCAGCAATAGCTATGCCTATAATATAGTGACCAATACCGGCGGTACTACCCTGAGCTGGGATTATAAGAAAGTAGACTTTTCTGCAGGATTGTCAACGGCACATACAGATTTTACCCAGAGGGATTTACTGGCAGATACCGTGTTCTCTTATGATGTAGTGAACTTGTTCCCAAAGGCTATGCTGCGCTACGAAATCAGCAAACAGACGCATATTCGCTTCAATTACTACGGCAGTACCCGCCAGCCTACCATACAGCAGATACAACCTCTGCGCGATAACACCAACCCCAATAACCAGCCTATTGGTAATGCCGCCCTTACCCAGGAATTCAGGAACAGCTTCAGCATAAACGCTAATGACTATAAAGTGTTGAGCGGGCGCTGGATATACCTGTACAGTAATTTTACCATGATAGATAATGCCATCACACGCTCAGAAAATGTAGATAGTCTCGGAAGAAGGGTTTACCAATTCGTCAACGCGGACGGGAACTTCAGCGGCTGGGCAGGCGGTGGTATCGGCAAGCGTATCAATAAGCTGAATACCCGTGTGGGTGGTAATTTCAATACCAGCATCAACCGCACCAACAACTTTGTAAATGGAGTAAAAAACATCAGCGATTTCAACAGGTATTCAGTAGGTGTGGATATCAACTACGAAGACAAAGATGAAAAGATAGAAGTAGAATGGAACACGGATTTTGCATACAATGATAATAAGGCCACTATCAGTACACTGGCTACCAGCTACTGGACGATTGATAACAGCCTGGATATATCGTTTGTATTACCCAAAAAATTTGAAATAGGCACAGATTTCAACTGGTACATCAGGGAGCGTACTGTTGTGTTCGACAGGAACAATAACGTATTCCGCTGGAACGCATACCTGTCCAAGAAATTCCTGAAGAACGACGAACTTGAACTGCGTGCATCTGTATTCGATATACTCAACCAAAACCTCGGCTTCAGCAGGTATGCCAACAGCAACCAGGTAACGGAGAGCAACTACAATACCATACGCCGCTACGGCATGGTGACGCTGATATGGAACTTTACTAAAATGGCTGCCGGTGCACCTGAAAACAATGCGGCACAATTCATCATGAAATAAAACAAGAGCGCAATGAAACAACTGATACTGATACCTGCATTACTGATGATGGCGCTGTTAGCCGGGGCGCAGCATACCTTCAACGGGAAGATAGAGTTTGAACGCAGCACCAACCTGCACCGCACTATCGACCAGATGGATGAAGACGACAAAGAGTGGATAGAAAAGATGCGCGCACAGATACCCAAGCACAACGTCCATTATTTCAACTATACGTTTACGCCTCAGCACAGCATTTACCGCCCCGGGCGAGAGCAGGAAAAACCCGTTAACTTCTGGTTTGCGCGCACACCTGCAGGAGAAAATATTGTGTACACCGATTTCACCACCGGCAAAGTGACAGCGCAAAAACAGGTGTACGAAGAAAAATTCCTGGTAAAGGATAGTATGCGCAAAATAAAATGGAAGATAGAAGACGAGGTACGTACTATAGCCGATTATAAATGCCGCAAAGCGGTTGGCGTTATGTACGACTCGGTATATGTAGTGGCTTTTTATACAGAAGATATACCTGCAAGCGGTGGTCCCGAAATGTTTAGCGGGCTGCCGGGCATGATACTGGAGGTGGCAGTGCCGCGCCTGCATACTACCTGGATAGCCACCAAGATAGAATACAACAAGCCCGATGAAAAAGAATTTGAAATACCTAAGAAGGGTAAGGAAGTGACACAGAAAGAAATGTACACCACCATCAGCACCAGCCTGCAACGCTGGGGTAAGTTTGCCAATAGAGCGGTATGGTGGTCGCTATTATAATATAAACTCTGACACAGAAAAAGCCCCGCCGACGGCGGGGCTTTCCTATTGATATTATTAGTAGAGTTATCCTATTGCCTGTTTCAGGTCTTCTATCAAATCCTCAGCATCCTCTATGCCCACACTCAGGCGTATCAGCGAGTCGGCCAGGCCGTTTTTAATACGTTCTTCGCGCGGGATGGCAGCGTGTGTCATGCTGGCGGGGTGCCCGCAGAGCGATTCCACACCACCCAGCGATTCCGCGAGGGCGAACAGTTTTGTTTTCTTCAGCACTTCCATAGCCGCATCTACGCTGTCTTCTTTCAACACAAAAGACATCATACCGCCAAAACCGCGCATTTGCTTTTTGGCTACATCGTGGTTAGGGTGGTCTTCAAAACCGCACCACAGCACCTTGCCCACTTTGGGGTGGGTGCGCAGATACTCAGCTACCGCCTTGCCGTTTTCGCAATGGCGCTGCATACGTACATGCAGGGTCTTGATGCCGCGTAACACCAGCCAGCTATCGTGCGGGCCGGGCACTGCCCCGCAACTGTTTTGTATAAAGGCCAGGCGCTCACGCAGGTTGTCATCGTTTACAATTAAGGCACCCAGTACCACGTCTGAGTGGCCGCCCAGGTATTTGGTAGCTGAGTGTAATACGATGTCAGCACCCAGGTCCAGCGGGTTTTGCAGGTAGGGTGTGGCGAAGGTATTATCTACCACCAGCAGCAGGCTATGCTTTTTAGCTATTGCGGCGCAGGCTGCAATGTCTACGATATTCAGCATGGGGTTGGTGGGAGTTTCAGCCCATATCATTTTTGTTTTGTCGTTGATGTAGTTGCTGATGTTATCAGCGTTACTCATATCAATGAAATGGAATTTGATACCGTAGTTCACAAACACTTTGGTCATGATACGGTAAGTGCCGCCGTACAGGTCGTTGGCTACAATTACTTCATCGCCGGGCATCAACAGTTTGATTACCGCATCGGTTGCCGCCATACCACTACCGAAGCAAAGGCCATGGTTACCATTCTCTATGCCTGCCAGTGCTTTCTCCAATGCGTGGCGTGTGGGGTTTTGCGTACGTGAATATTCATAACCCTTATGCACCCCGGGGGCTGACTGTACATAAGTAGATGTCTGGTATATAGGTGTCATAATAGCGCCTGTGGCAGGGTCGGGCTCTACCCCTGCATGTATCATTTTAGTGGCTATCTTATAATTCTTAGTATCCATACTTTTTTGCCTGTTTAGGGTGCAAAGGTATTATTTGTCAAAAGACTTTCCATATACGGGAATATGGCATGTGCAGAATGCTATTGTTTTAACTAATTTTAACGCATGGATAATTCCCATATCAGGCCGAAGAGTGAGTTGAACCCGCAGGAGCGTGAGTACGAGAACAGCATCAGGCCTCAGTCTATTGAAGATTTTTCGGGCCAGCCGCAACTGATTGAAAATCTCAGGATTTTCATCAAAGCCGCCAACCTGCGCGGTGAGGCGCTGGACCATGTATTGTTTCACGGCCCTCCCGGATTGGGAAAGACCACCCTCTCTCGCATTGTAGCCAACGAGCTGAACGTAAACATAAAAGAAACCAGCGGCCCGGTGATTGAAAAGCCCGCCGACCTGGCAGGCTTGCTCACCAGCCTCGAAGAAAGGGACGTATTATTTATAGATGAGATACACAGGCTAAGCACCGTGGTGGAGGAATATCTCTACGCTGCCATGGAGGATTTTAAGATTGATATTATGATTGACAGCGGACCGGCAGCCCGTTCTGTGCAAATCAATATCAACCCCTTTACATTGGTGGGGGCTACTACCCGTTCGGGTTTGTTGACTGCTCCGCTGTTGAGCCGTTTTGGCATCAAGTCGAGGCTGGAATATTATAACAAAGACGTACTGCAACGCATCATATTGCGCTCTGCAAATTTGCTGAATGTGCGCATCACGTCAGACTCAGCTATGGAAATAGCAGGCCGCAGCAGGGGCACGCCACGTATTGCCAATGGCCTGCTGCGCCGCATGCGCGACTTTGCACAGGTATTGGGCAATGGCGTGATTGATATGGCGATAGCCGAACATGGCCTGCGTGCGCTGAATGTGGACAGCCACGGCCTGGACGATATGGATAATAAAATACTCACTACGCTGATAGATAAGTTCAAAGGCGGCCCGGCGGGTATCAACAACATCGCTACGGCTGTAGGCGAAGAAGCGGGCACTATCGAAGAAGTGTATGAACCTTTCCTGATACAGGAGGGTTTTATACTGCGTACACCGCGCGGCAGGGAAGCAACGGAGAAAGCTTATAAGCACTTAAACAGGAAACAGCCCGGCGCTACAGGTGGGTTGTTTTAAGAAGGGAAGGCAGTATTCAGCAGGTTGTTTAGGAAGGTTTCCCAGCTATACTTTTGTTTTTCCAGTTTCAGGTTTTCGTACAGGTTAGGTATGCTGCCCGGCTCGAAGAATTTGATGATGGCATCTGCGATACTTTTCGCATCGGGCTCTGTTACAAATCCTGTTTTGCCATGTATCACTACTTCTGATAATCCACCCACATTGGTGACTACCATCGGTTTTTCAAAATGATAACCTACCTGTGTAATACCACTCTGGGTAGCGCTGCGGTAGGGTTGCACCACCAGGTCGGCAGCTGAAAAATAATATCGTATTTCATTGTTGGGTATAAACTTTGTGAACAGGTGCACACTATCCTTAATGCCGTACTCTTCTATCTGCTGCAGGTAAGCAGCTTCATCATCGTAAAATTCTCCGGCTACAATCAGCTGTATACCTGCCTGCCTGATGCGCTCATCTTTCATGGCTTCCAACAGTATGTCCAGTCCTTTGTACTTGCGTATGAAACCAAAGAACAGTATATGTTTTTTATTGGCGTCTAATCCAAGTTGCGCACATGCTTCTTCCTTGCCAAGCGCTGTACCATAGTTGTCATAAACAGGGTGGGGACTGAACACCGATGGTTTGGAAGTAAATGTTTTCAGGTCTTTTAATACTTCTTTGCTCATAGCCAGGAAGGCATCCGCACTCTTCAGGAAGTATTTGGTAAAAGGCATATCGCCGGGGCGTTGTTCGTGCGGTATTACGTTATCAGTAATGGCGATGATACGGCTGTGTTTATTCTTTTTTACAATGCGCAGTATAGTGCCAAAGCAGGGCCCCATAAAAGGTATCCAGAAACGCACGATCACCAGGTCAGGGCGTTCCTTTTTTATCCTGTTGCCCACCTGTATCCAGTTCAGCGGATTTACCGAGTTGATGATGCTGTGAATAGTAATACCTTTCGGTGCGGGCTCATCAGTAAACTGCGACTTGCCCGGAAAAAGAAAAGAAGGATATTGTAATGAAAAAGAATAGATAGCCACCTCATGCCCCTGCTCCTGCAATACTTCCGCCATCCGCTCGTTGAAGGTGGAGATACCCCCGCCGCGTAGCGGGTGTGCAGAACCTATGATGGCAATTTTCATCTTGTTAATACTAAATCTTTTTGCGCCCGTTCGTAATCCGAAGGTATGCCAATGTCAATAAAATATCCATCACTCACAAAGCCGTACATATTGCCTTCTTGTACAAAGGCTTCAAAATAGTCCTTTTCAAAAGAAAATTTTTCGGGCAGATTTTTAGAAGCCAGCAAGTTTTTGTCTATAATGTAAATACCACCGTTGATTAACCCTTCTGCCTGGTATTTCTTTTCTTCAAACTGAATAATCCTGTTGTCGGTATCAGTGTTTACCAGGCCATACCTGTCAAAGTTCATCATGGGTTTCAGTGCTATGGTAGTGGCTGCTTTCTTGTCCCGGTGAAGTTGCATCATAGCACTCAGCGGCACTTGGAACATTGTATCACCGTTCAGTACAGCTATATGCTTTTCGGTTGCTTTTTGCAAAGCCAGTTGTATGCCACCACCTGTGCCCAGGGGTTCTGTTTCTATCACATAGTCAATGGCGAAAGCTCTTTGCTGTGTCGCCAGCCATTCAGTAACAACTTCGTGTTTGTACCCCAGCGATAGTATCACCCTGCTGCATCCCTGTTGCTCTGCATAATCAAAAAGGTAGTGGAGGAAGGGCTTGCCGTTGATAGGCGCCATGCATTTGGGTACATCCTGTACCACGCTTTGCAGCCTTGTGCCCAATCCGCCCGCCAGTATGATACATTCCATCGTGTTACTTTGTCCAGGTAAACAGCCCCTGTTCTGTTATATCATACCTGTTCAGTTCTCCGCCCGACTGCTTCAGGGCTTCCCCTACGGCATACCTGGTATTGCCGGGGCAGTAAAACATCATAAACCCGCCGCCGCCGGCACCGGTTATCTTCCCACCCGTAGCTCCATGCGCCAGTGCGGTTTCATATATCTTATCGAGTGCTGTGTTCGATATATCTGCAGCCATTTGTTTTTTATACCGGAAACCAAAATCCAGTAACGGCCCTACATTATCCACTTTCCCCTTCAGCAGGGCTTCTTTCATCATTTCAGCCTGCTTCTTCAGTTGGTGCATGGCTTCTATCGACTGTTTATTATTGTCTTTTACATTTTTTGTCTGCGCTTCTATAATGGTAGACGACAACCGGCTGGTAGCTGTGAAATACAGCAGCAGGTTATTGCCCAGTTCAAACAGTATTTCTTTTTTCAGCGGCAGCGGGTTCACGATTACCCTGTCATCCGCATAAAACTCCATAAAGTTCACGCCGCCGAATGTGGCTGAATACTGGTCTTGCTTCCCACCTGCCATCGCCAGTTCTTCCCGCTCTATCTCGTAGGCTATATGTGCTATGTCATATTCGCCCAGGGGCAATTGCAGCCACTCTTTAAATGCACCGATAATAGCCACCAGCAGTGTGGACGAACTGCCCAGCCCGCTGCCCGCAGGTGCATCTACTGTTGTGGTAAGTGTAAACCCAGATGGTACTTTGCCGTATTTGGCTGTTATGTGGTTGTACGCTCCCTTGGCCAGGTCCAGGTGGCCGGTAATGGGTAGATTGTCCTGTAGTGGGTATTGTTCCTGTTCACCACGGTCTGCTGCTGTTATGGTTATGGTGTCAGTCTCTGCAGGCTCTATATTGGCATGTGCGTACAGCGATATGGTGGCGTTGAGCACGGCCCCTCCATACATATCGCAGTAGGGGCTCACATCGGTGCCACCCCCGGCCAGTCCTATACGCAACGGCGCTTTGCTCCTGTACATTATTGTTTAATCCTTTTATTAGCTACAAACGAAATAACGACAAATATTATTATCCCTGCCAGTCCGCCCACCGCGTCTGCTATTGTGTCCATATCATCCTGGTAGCGGCCGGGCACATAGTTGCCTTGTATATACTCCACCAGCCAGCCTATGAATATGGATATGCCCAGCAATATAGCCAGCGGCAACAGCCGGGTAGTAGGCCCCGCACACAGCCACAGGAATGAAAATCCTGCAAACAACACCACATGTGCCCATTTATCAATAAAAGGCACATTCACCTTTGGCAGTTCATTGCCCGGTAACAGGCATAAAATGAAAATGAGCAAGGTCCAGCCGATAGCCGGCCACCTTGCTCTTTTTTTATACGGTGATGCGGATGTGAAAATAATCCACATTATTCGCCTATCATTTGACGGTATGCCGCGGCATCCATCAGGCCATCTATTTCAGCTTGGTTGTCAATGGTCATTTTTATCATCCAGCCCTTACCGTAGGGGTCCTGGTTTACCGCTTCAGGTGTACCTTCCAGGTCCCTGTTTACCTCTTTTACCGTACCAGATACGGGCAGGAAAAGGTCAGAAACTGTTTTTACGGCTTCTACGGTACCGAATATCTCGTTAGCCCCCAGTGCCTTGCCTTCGGTGTCTATATCCACAAACACTATATCACCCAATTCGCGCTGGGCGAAGTCTGTAATGCCTACTGTTGCAGTATCTCCGTCTATCTGCAGCCACTCGTGGTCTTTGGTGTACTTTAAATTCTCGGGGAAATTCATATTGTAAAATTTGCGGCTAAAATAATCGTTTTTTACGGGAAACATAGCATTAACATTCGGTTACTCGCTTTTAGGCAAAAAGTTCAATTAAATTATTTTTACTAAAATGTCAAAATAACGTATATTTGTATATAATAAGGGGTTATTAATCTCAACAGCCAAATGCTCTTTGAAATGTGTTTCTACTTCATCATATAGTCGTAAAAAAACTATGCTATAACAGGAGTATTTCAGATACTTTGAAAAATGGCAACAAAAGGGAACAATCAGTACACAATTGGCTGTTTAT
>CALEZD010000090.1 GCA_937928385.1 uncultured Bacteroidota bacterium | reverse complement strand
AGTTTTGAAATAACAGGAAAGCTGGTAGCTATCAATGAAACACAACAAGTGAGCGAGCGTTTTAAGAAACGTGAATTTGTATTGGAGATTTCTGAAGAAATAAATGGGAACGTGTACACCAACTACGCTAAAATGCAGCTGGTGCAGAACAAATGCGAGATTATTGACAACTTCAATATCGGCGACAATGTAAAAGTGAGCTTTAATATAAAAGGCAATAAATGGGAGCGTGATGGCAGCGTAAATTATATTACTAACCTGGACGCATGGAGGGTAGAAAATGCTGGACAGGCAGGCTCATCTCCTGTAGCAGCAACACCGGCATACCAGGCCCCGGCTAATACGGGGAATAGTAATATGAACTACAATCCATCGCCTGAGAATGCGGACGACCTGCCCTTTTAATAAAGGTGTATTCTTTAATATGTGTTTATGTTAATGCCCATAGCAAACCAATATTGAATTTCAGTGGTCTATTCATTTAACAAAACCTTTGATTTGTTAACATTTTTTCATAAACTTGATGAAAATTAGTACATCAATGCGTCGTTTTCATACAGCATATACCTTTGGTTGTATAGCTTTGGCGGCTTTTACGCTCCAGGGTTGTGTCTCAAGGACAGAGAACCTGGACAACCTGAATGTGATAACCAAGCCATATTCATTGCATTTTGCCGATACCGCAGGCCTTATATATAGTACTTATGATGGACAGAGGTTCATTACCTTCAGCAATACCAATGGTATTGCAGTGGATGCCTTGATGACTTCGGGCAAAAATGTACTGATGAGGACGCAGAACGGTACCAATGTATTCGTAAGTGAGTCTGACGGTGACAATACCACATTCAACGTAACGTTTACCGATGTGAACCCCGCCGCTTTCGGGCCTACTATGATGATTAACCTACCCGGCTACTATGACAGTGCGGGTAAGAAATATGACAGGATATACATAGCAGCCGGCAACGGCCACGGTATGGCATACCAGGATTATAATGGCCATTTAGATTCTGCATGGTTATACCCACGCGATACAGACCTCGGCGCTTTGGGCACCAACAAAGTAACATCGTTCACCAGGTTAGAAAGCGGTGCTGTTATAGCATTTGATAATGCCACCCGGAAAATGTGGATTAAACCGGATTATGTTACTGCATGGACAAGCGTAGCAGCAGCAGGACTACCGGCACCAGGTGATAATATGTTCATCATTGCCCAGAAAAATGACATCCTTGCAGTAGTGCAGATGGGCGGTACCGATTATGGTGTGTACCGTAGTACCAACCAGGGCGCCACCTTCTCAAAACTGCCGAGCATAATGCTGGCAGGAAATGAAATCAAAGATATTACTGCTGCAGCGGTGCCATTCGGCAAAGTATTGGTAGTATGTACCCGCGATAATGGTATATGGCGTCTTTCAGGCCAGGGTGTATGGGAGCCCAGCAGTGTGGGCCTGAGGTACGGTACACGCGTGTATGCTATAGCTGCAAAAGACAATGTGTTTAAAGGTGATCGTAAAGGGGAGTATGTATTCGTAGGTACCAGCGATGGCCTTTACCGCAGCGATGACCTTGGCCAGACATGGGTTAGGCTGGATGTTATTTCTGTTAAACCAATATTTACTGCTTTGTACTAAACGCTCTATTCAGCGTATTCATTAAAGATATCATCCAGGCCGCGCCGCTGTTTTTTAGTGGGGCGGCCTGTTTTACTTTGGCGCTTACCTGTGTAGAAGCTATTAGATAAACGCTCGTTGTACTGTTTATCTTCTTCAGTGGTCATGTCTGTATAGTTCTTTACTGCCTCCTCGTATTTTACACGGTTTTGTATAATTCCTGTTACTTCTATGGTCCATTTACGCCCTTCGGCCCTGATATCCAGCACATCTCCTATAGCCACAACCCTCGAAGGTTTTACGGTTGCCCCTGCCATCTTTACTTTACCATCGTCACATGCCCTTGTTGCCTGGCTGCGTGTTTTAAAAATCCTGATGGCCCACAGGTACTTGTCCAGCCTTGTTTTACCATTATCCATACAGCACAATATATTGTTTAAACAAATATCAGATAATAATGCCGGAAAAGCAGCGGTTTTATATTTTTACGTTCCGCTTCAAATACAGCAATGCATTCATTAATCATATTTGCATCAGGAAAAGGCAGTAACGCACGGGCTATTATAGACTATTTCAAAAAAAATGGTTTAGCCCATGTATCACTGATTGTCAGCAATAAAGCTGATGCGGGTGTATTAGACATTGCAGAGGAAGAGGGAATACCTGCTGTTGTGATTGATAAAGCAAGGCTGGATAGCAGTGAATTTATGCAGGAATTACAATCATACAATCCCACATTCATTGTACTGGCAGGCTTCTTATGGAAAATACCACAGTCCATGGTGCAATTATTTCCTGAAAAAATCATCAACATTCACCCTGCGCTGTTGCCTAAATATGGTGGCCGGGGCATGTACGGCCATAATGTACACGAGGCGGTAATAAGCGCAGGAGAAAAGGAGAGCGGTATTACTATACATTATGTAGACGAAGTATATGATAATGGCTCCAAATTATTGCAGGCACATTGTCCGGTACAGCCCGGAGATACTGCGGAAGTGTTAGCCGGCCGCATCCATAAGCTCGAACATTTCTTTTATCCCAGGACTATAGAGTACCTGTTGGAGAATATTTAATAATTTACAACGGGCAATATAGCACTGTATGCCCCGTTTTATAAAGAGATTTTCCGAACTTTCAGGTACTATGAATATCAGCAGGTTATTAATTCCAATTACAGCATTTTTGTTTTTGCACGCTGCAAAGGCACAAAATATGCCTATAGGGCAATGGCAATCGCACCTGCCTTATAATACTGCCGTTAGTATCGCCTCGGACGGGTTTAGGGTGTATGTGGCTACACAACATAGTTTTTATATACAATCAGTTGCCAACGAAGAAACAACTCCTTTTAGTAAGGTAACCGGCATGTCTGACATGGGTATGTCAAAGATTGCTTATGATGGTTTGACCGGGGCCGTAATACTGGCTTACCAGAACAGCAATATAGATCTGTATAAAGACGGAATATTTTATAATATACCCGACCTGAAATTGAAGA
This sequence comes from uncultured Bacteroidota bacterium, assembly GCA_937928385.1. GTDB lineage: Bacteria > Bacteroidota > Bacteroidia > Chitinophagales > Chitinophagaceae > UBA5543. The sequence goes on along the minus strand of CALEZD010000090.1, from coordinate 12,513 downwards.
GTGTGGCAGGCACCAAGCGCATCAATAATATTATTACAGAAAACGGGCTGGCTTACCTCAGCACCGATATAGGTGTAGTAGTGCTGAACCTTTCGCGCAACGAAATAAAAGAAACATATACATTCACTCAAAACAGCCAGACTATCCCGGTTTTGGATTTTGATGCAAACGGCGAATATTTTTATGCGGCTACTACTGAGGGCTTATACAGGGCGCGTAAAAACAGCGCCAACCTGCAGGCTTTTCAGTCGTGGACGTTGATGGATACCTCACGCATTATCACTACTATAGCTACAGCCAATGATAAATTATTCCTGGCAATGCCCGATAGCATGTTTGTACTGGCAGCAGATACATTCAGGCATATTTATACGGCTGACAGCACTATAAAAAACCTGCAGAAAGGGTTAGGCGCTGTTTGGGTAATGGAAATTAATGACAGTACTTTTCAGGGAAAGGCCAGGCGCATGAATATGGATTACTTTTTCACTGATTCATTGAATACGGGCGTAAGCTATGAGTTGATAGACATGGACCCCAATCCTGATAGTGTTAAATGGATATCAAATTCTGCAGGTGTATTACAAATAAGAAAAGGGAAAGGCGAACCGTATAATACCATTCCCCCAGACGGGCCCGGCGATGTAACGAATTATGATCTCTATGTGCGCGATAAAGAAATAATGGCGGCACATGGCAGTTACGATGACCGTTATAATCCCCTGAACAATAACAGCGGTTTTTCTGTGTACAAAGAAGGTGCATGGAAAAATTACAGGAGATACATTTATCCACCCTTCGGCGATAGCATAGTTGATTTTGTAAACATTATTAAAGGCCCGGACGGTAGCATATATGCGGGTTCCACACAGAGCGGGCTATTTATTTTGAAGCCTGACGGAACACACGAGTACTATAAGCAAAACTCCTTTATAGACCCCTCCAGCACGGGTACTACATTATACAGAATCAGTGGCCTGGCTTTTGACAATGACGGCGTATTATGGGCCACAGTATTGGGTGGCAACCCTAATGAACTGGTAGCACGTACTGCCGATGGGCAATGGCACCAGTTCAGCCTGCCATTCAGCAGAAATATACCACACTCTGCAGCGCACCTGATTGTGGATGACAATAATCAAAAATGGTTTGCAGCACCCAGTGGCGGCGGTGTGATGGTGTATGATGATAACCATACACCTGAAAACCCCCTGGATGATCAATACGTTCAGTTGCTTTCAGGTGAGGGTTCCGGCGGCTTGCCTGATAATGAAGTGTATAGCCTCGCTAACGACAAAACCGGCAGTATATGGATAGGTACGGCAAACGGTATTGGTATTGTAAACTGCCCTTCGCAAGTGATACAGCGGCAGTGCGAAGCGGAAAAACGCGTGGTACAGTTCGACCAGTTTGCAGGATATCTTTTTCAGAATGAACAGGTAAGAACTATTGCAGTAGACGGCGCTAACCGCAAGTGGATTGGCACCAATAATGGTGTTTGGCTTATCTCAGCCAATGGTGACGCAATCATTGAGCGTTTTACCAAAGACAACAGCCCGCTGCCTTCTGACATTGTACAAAAAATAAGTATTGACCCTTCTACAGGTGATGTGTATATCGGCACGGAACTGGGATTAGTGAGCTACCGCGGTACGGCAATAGATGGAGGAGAAGAAAACAGTGAATTGATCACGTATCCCAACCCGGTTCCATCAGGCTACACGGGTACAATAGCAATAAAAGGTTTTGTTGAAAATGCGCATGTACGTATTACCGATATTTCAGGCCAGCTCATTTATCGTACTACAGCCCTGGGCGGCCAGGCTATATGGAATGGCAGGGATTATACAGGCCGCAGGCCACAATCAGGAGTCTACCTGGTATTTGGCACCAACAAGGACGGAACACAGACCGTGAAAGGCAAACTTGTATTTATGGAATAAGCTATGCTGCAAAAAACAAGGGGTATAGTGCTACGCTCAGTAAAGTATGGCGAAACCAGCCTGGTATGCACGATATTCACTGATATATATGGCGTACAGTCTTATATGGTGCAGGGCATACGCAGCAGTAGTAAAACCAAACAAAGCAGGGCGGGGTTATTACAACCCGCTACATTGCTGGATATGGTAGTATACCGCAAACCCCAGGCTAACCTGCAGAGAATAAGGGAATTTCAGCCCGCTTACATTTACCAATCGTTGCAGGAGCATGTGGTGAAAAACAGCATAGCATTATTTTCTGTCGAGCTATTACTCAGGCTGTTGCCCGAAGACGCACCTATGCCGGAGCTTTATGACACCGTGTACGAATACTTCTGCAGCCTGGATGCAGTAGATACCCATGCAGCGGGAAATTACCCGGTATATTTTCTTACTGCCTGCTGCAATATTTTAGGATATACTATTACAGGCAACCACACGGATGCAACACCCCATCTTAACCTGCGTGACGGAGGTTTTACCGCACATTTGCCTACGGAACGTCCTTTTGTGTCAGACGAGGACGCGCGTATGCTGGATAAAATACTGCACGTACAGCACATAGAAGATGTAACAACTGTAGAAATGAACGGTGCTGCACGTTTCCGCTTGCTGGACTGGCTGTTAGCATTTATTCATAATCATTCACAGCATATGGGTGATATAAAGTCGCTGCCGGTACTGAGGGCTGTACTACACGGATAGCTTATTTCATCAGCTTCATCCTGCGGGCTACACGTGCCAGGTAGTTTTTAAAGAAGCGGAACTGGCCAAAGAATAAACTGATGAGTAATACGCACAGCGGCCATAGCAAAGTGAGTATGACAATGTATACCACCCACCAGAGTACGCTCTTCTCAAGGGGTATCAGCGTCATAATACGGCGCGATATATAACCGTCGAGGCTACCGCCAAAAGCAAAAGTGCAGAGTATCAGTACAAGCTGTACCCCTGTTACATTCCACTTTTTCTTCAGTTTGTCCAACATTTTGCTGACGGTGGTTGTTGATTTGCGAGTGCAAATTTAAGTTTTATTCTGAAAGCTTTGACGATGTGTTTATCTTAGTGATATATATTGAATACTCCTTACGAATGCAACGTTTTATATCTTTTTTACTAATACTTCTTTATTTGCAGCCGGCTATAGCGCAGGATTATCCAAAAGGTTATTTCCGAAACCCGCTGGATATACCCATAGTGCTGGCGGGCAATTTTGGCGAATGCAGGGCCAACCACTTCCATAGCGGACTGGATATAAAAACAGAAGGCCGTGAGAACCTGCCTGTACGCGCGGCGGCAGATGGCTACGTGTCGCGCATCAGGATGCAGAATGGCGGCTTTGGCCATGCACTTTACCTGGCGCACCCCAATGGCTATACAACGGTGTATGCCCACCTGAATGATTTTGCACCCGCAATACAGGAATATATGAAAGCTGAACAATACCGCCGAAAAAGCTGGACGGTGGACCTGTATGTACCCGCATCAAAATTCCCGGTAAAGAAGGGTGACTTGATAGCATATTCCGGCAATACCGGGGGCTCTACTGCGCCTCACCTGCATTTTGAGATCCGCAATTCTAAGAATGAACATCCTGTCAATCCCGCATTATTCGGCTTTGATATAAAAGATAATGTGGCGCCTGTACCCTACCATGTAGTGTTTTACGATATGCGCCAGAGTGTGTACGAACAGCAGCCACTATTTAAGACTCCTAAGAAAAAAGGCAATAACTATATTATTGATACTGTAGTAGTGAGCACACCAGTGGTGGGCATTGGCATTGATGAGTACGATTATATGAATGACAGCAAAAACACACTCACTATGTACAAGGGGGCGTTGTATAAGGATGATGAGGTACAGGCTACTGTTACCATAGATGATATCAGTTATGATGTAACCCGCTACCTGCACGCTTTTGCTGACCATAAGGCTAAGAAAGAAAAAGACAGGTGGGTGCAGCAGTTTTTCCTGTTGCCGGGTAACAACCTCACGCATTTGTATACAGAATTGAATAAAGGCAAAGGCAAATTGGACATAAGTGACGGCAAGCCGCATAAGATGAAAATAGAAATGACAGATGCGGAAGGTAATAGTACTGCAATTGATTTCTATCTCAGGTATAATGGTGATACTACTGCAGTGCCTGAGTGTGCTGCTGATAACTTATTTAAAGCTAATAAAGCAAATACCTTCACTCATTCTAATGTAAAATTTACGCTGGATAGCAAAGACCTGTATGATGACGTATGTTTTACTTTTGCTGAACAGGAAGATATGGGTGCTTATTCTGCAAGATATAAGCTACATAATCCCGCAGTACCGGTTCATACATATTTCACATTGTATATTAAACCCAACAAACCCGTACCCTTCGACCTGCGCAATAAAATAGCGCTGGTATACAACGATGGCAGAAAAGATGATGGTAAAGCAGCTACTTATGATAATAGCTGGTATCGGGCATCGGTACGCAACTTTGGTGAATACAGGCTGGTAGCTGATAATACTCCCCCCAAGATAATACCCATGCAAAGCAGGGAGGCGCTGATGCGTTCAAGCAGGATAACATTTAAAGCAACCGAAGACATAACATCTGTGGATAAGTTTGAAGTAACATTAGATGGCAAGTGGGTGCCGTTTGAACAAAGTGGGGACGTATTCTTCTATACCTTTGATGAACAATGCCCCAAAGGCGACCATATATTGCACATAACAGCTGCCGATGAAAACGGCAATACAGAAACAATAGAATATTCATTTAAAAGGTAAGTGACATGGAATTAAAAGCAGGAGATAAAGCGCCCGATTTTAAAGCAAAAGACCAAAACGGAAATAGCATCGCGCTCAAAGATTTCAAAGGCAAGAAACTGGTTATTTACTTTTATCCTGAGGATGATACTGAACTGTGTACCAAGCAAGCCTGCAATTTTCGCGATAGCAGGAAGGAGCTGGAGAAACATGGTATTACAGTATTAGGTGTAAGCCCCGATACTAAAGACAGCCACATACATTTTACAGATAAGTTCAAACTCAACTACCCGCTGTTGGTAGACCCTGAAAAAAAAATATCCGGACTGTATGGTACATGGGGTGAGAAGAATATGTACGGCAACATTGTGATTGGTATGCGCCGCTGGACTTTTTTGATTAACGAAGACGGCACGATACATCACATCATCAAAAAGCCGAAGACAGGCGGGGATACGCAACAGATACTGGCAAAGTGGGGGTTTTAGAAAGACAGCTTCATACTGCCGAATATACCGAAGTTCTTGGTAGGAACGCCATTGGGTAAGGCCTGTGGCGTAAGTCGCCATACAAAGTCAACACGGAAAACTTTGAGTATATTTTCAATACCTGTTCCTACTTCTATGTATGGTTTGCCGTCTAACGAACGGAAGGTAAAACCCTTGTCAAAATTATAGGCTTTGTTGGCATCGCTCAATGTACCTATCACACCTTTGGCAGTCCAGAATTGGCGGAACCTGAGTTTCTTGATAAGCGGTATGTACTTCAGGAAACCGCCACCCAGGCTATGCTCCAGGTTGGCACCGGCAAACTGGTCGCTGATGAACTCGTATTGAGTCATCATATTGAAGGCGTACTTGTTGTAATAGTAAAACTCGTTGCCAGGGTGTTGTTCCAGCAAAGGGTACGGTAATGTCCCAAAGTATTTGCCGGCAAACAGGTTGAGGTATAACTGCCCGAGCGGAGGTATGCGCCAGTTGTCTGATACTGTCATGGTGACGCGCTGGTAATCGTAATCGCTGTTAAATATATTTTTCAATCCCAGTGCCAGCCTCAGGTCTACAATAGGGTATTTGCTGCCCAGGCTGAAACGGTAATAGTTGCCGTTCAGGAACTTCTCTTTGTAGGCAAATCGCAGCCTCAGGTTGACCTCCGATGCGGTAACAGTTGAAGACGCCACACCGGATGCATCTTTGAATATAGTAGATGATGGCAGCGGGTCGTAGGGGTCATATATTTTACGATAAAACGTAAGCAACTGGCTGAACCCGGTAAGCGATTCATTGTATAATTCAAAACGTACATCATCAGCAAAAATGAACTTGGGGGGCACACCCTTCTTACGTATGCCCACGCTGATGATATTGTTGATAGCAACCTTGTCGTAATAGTTGACGGTATAATCTATATCCCGCGAGTATGAGAAATTGAAGTAACGGCGCGGTGTCCTGTTGAACAACACAAAAGCGCTGGCATTGTACTTAAACCTGTTGTCGCCCACACCATAAGCTATGTATCCATTCAGGTAAATGTCTTTAAATAGTTTGGGCGTTGTACCCATGCTGAACTGGAAACGGTTACCCTCCACCTGGTTGTACGAGTAGGCATTCCAGTAAGGCCCCAGTTCTATAGGGCCGAACTTATAACCCCCGGTTGCTAATATTTTCGACAATGTTTTCAGCTTGTTGAATGCTTTATTTTTTTCCAGTGAATCATACATCTGGTAGATGCCTTTTTCCTGCTCAGTCAGTTCTTCATGCCGTGCATTTACCCAGAAATCTTCTCCCGCTGTAGTAGCGCTATCTGCCACTACCACATCGCGTTTAAAATCTTTGCTGTTGACTATGTTGCTGATGCTGTCTTTATTAGCAATGATGTCTTTGTAAGAAGTGGTTTTGCGAACGATAAAACCCAGTGTCTTCACCACCTCATCTGATAACTCCAGTTCAGCAGTGATATTTTCTTTAATGCAGAACCATAAGCTATCGCCCAGCGGTGTGTACTCTTTGTAGAAAGATGATTTCTTTACCCAGTTTACCTGTGTGCCGCTTGGCATATCTGCCGCTATATATTGTATGGCGTGTACTGAGTCTACAATTTTCAATGTTCCCTCAAAACAATTCTCACCCTTACGCTGTGGAGAAAAGTGCAGTGTGATAATATTGTACCCTTCCTGCTTTACCGTATCAATGATTTTGTATTTGTAAAATCCCAATGCTGTATTGCCTGCGGGGCTCACAAATTCTTTGTCGAAAAACGGAAGGTAGTTGTCATAAGGGTTGATGGCCAGGTATATGCGCCCAAGGTATTGAGACATACTGTTCATCATGTTTTTGTTGCTCAATACTTTTATCTGTGTGGCCTTGATATACTCTTTATTCTTCTTAGGCTCTTTCTGGTAGTAATAGTCAGACAATGCTTCTGTCAGGTATAGGGGGAGGTAAGGTTTGTGGTACGAGGTGGTGTCCATGTTGTCAAACACAAAGCCCAGCTTCTTCAGATAGGGTATGGGCAGCCGCTCAAACGTCTTTCTTTTGAAGTTCAGCAGGTCTATCTCTATTTTGTTATAGGCTTCATAGCGGTAGTTATTCAGCTTGTCAGGGTTGTTCTGCGGCTTTTTCCTGATTACTTCCCGCATCAGGGTGATGGCAGGGTCTTCGCCTGGTTTTACTACCACTTCCTCCAGGTAAGTATCCGAGCGAAGCAGCTGAATATTGTACACAGCTTTTCGCTTATTGCGGTCTACCCTTATGGTTTTTGTATTGTAGCCGATTACCTGCACCCGCAGGCTATCGTCCGGCAGTCGCTCTGTTTGTATCAGGTAGTTGCCATCTGCATCTGTTGTAGTGCCTGTGGCGCCGTTTTTGAAGAAGACCGGTGCGAATGGAATAGGTTTCCCGTCTTCAGCATCCGTCACCTTGCCGCTCAGTTCATAGCCATTGAAGTATGCTTTCCTGGTAGGTTCCCTGATTGTATTATCCTGCTTCAATGAGTCATTGACCTGCGCATGCAGGGGTATCGCTATCAGAAAAAACAACAATAAAAGGCATCCCTGCTTACGCATCATACTCATTGCCGGGTAAAGGCGGGTAATCTTTATTATTAAACCGTAAATAACTGCAACGGTTTAATAGTACCTTTGCATTCAATAAAAAATCAGGCAAAAATACGATAGCATATCGGTAAACTACTATATTTATAACCCTTATGGATTTAAAAAAGTTTGAGAAGAAAGCCGCTAAAAAGAAAGATAAGCTCGTCAAGTTTCTGAAAAAGCTGGATAAAGTAGTACCAGAAGACCTGCCTAAGCTGGTAAAAGAAGAAGATGCTGCCGCGTGGAAGGAGGTAGAATGCCTGGCCTGTGCCAACTGCTGCAAAACCATGTCCCCCACTTATACCAAGGAAGATGTCAAACGCATTTCGGCACACCTGAATATGACGCCTAAGGACTTCAAAGCCAAATGGCTGTATAAGGACGAAACAGGCGATTGGATGAATACCGCCACTCCCTGCCAGTTCCTGGATGATAAGAATATGTGTACCATATACGCCATACGCCCTGCCGATTGCGCGGAGTTTCCCCACCATAATAAAAAGCCCTTCAACCTCTACAACGATACATTTATCAACAACGTACACCGCTGCCCCGCAACCTACGAGCTGGTAAAACGCCTGAAGAAGAGAGTGGAGCGTGAGTACGAGTGGTAAATAACGGCTAAAAACCTGCACGGAAATTCAATCCTTTTGTTGAAAAGTGTACTTTCGCACTGAGGATAATCCGTTACATTATAGTGTTATATTTTTTTCGTTACCACAGGTTCATATTAATATGGCTGTTGGCTACCAGTATGGTATATGCAGCTTCAGCCCGCGATAACAAGCGTGAATTCAGGGCGGCATGGATAGCTACCGTGTCCAACATTGACTGGCCGTCGAAACCGGGGCTGCCTGCCGAGCAACAGAAGTCAGAGTTCATCAACAGGCTGGAGCAGTTGAAGGCATTGGGCTGCAATGCCGTGATAGTGCAGGTACGCCCTGCCTGCGATGCTTTCTACAACTCTGTAGAAGAACCCTGGAGCCGTTTCCTGACAGGCAAGCAGGGGCAACCACCCTTCCCGTATTACGACCCCCTCAGCTTCATGATAGAGGAGGCGCATAAACGTAATATGGAGTTTCATGCCTGGTTCAATCCATACAGGGCGCTGACCATCAAAGGCAAAAACCCCAACCCGCCCGAACATGTGACCCGCAAGCACCCCGACTGGCTGGTAAACTACGGCGACAAAACCTACCTGAACCCCGGGCTACCGCAAGTGAGGGAATACGTTACCCGCATCATTATGGACGTAGTGAAGCGCTATGATATAGATGCGGTACATCTCGACGATTATTTCTACCCTTACCGCATAGCCGGTGTTGAGTTTCCTGACCAGGCTACTTTCGTCCGCTTTTGCGGCGACATAAAGAACAAGGAAGACTGGCGCAGAAATAATGTGGACCTGTTTGTATCGGTACTGAATGCGAACATCAAGCAAGTGAAGCCCTGGGTGAAGTTCGGTATCAGCCCCTTTGGTGTATGGCGCAATGCCAGCAAAGACCCTCGCGGCTCCGAAACCCGCGGCGGCCAAACCTGCTATGATGACCTCTACTCGGACGTGCTGCTATGGATGGAGCAGGGCTGGATAGACTACCTGGCACCGCAACTGTATTGGGAGCATGGCCATAAGCTGGTAGGCTTTGAGACCCTGATGCCCTGGTGGGAGAAGCATACTTACGGCAGGCATACTTATTATGGACTGGGCGTGTACCGTATGCTGAACGCTACCAAACCACCCTGGAACAGCCCCAATGAGCTGATGTGGCAGCTGCGTGACATCAGGAACAAGACTAAGAACCCCGGCGCTATCTTTTACAGTAGCTCCAATTTTGATAAGATTTCCCCCGCAGTATCAGACAGCGTGGCGCAGTTCAACAGGCATTATGCCTTTCCGCCGCAGATGAAGTGGCTGGACAGCATACCGCCTACGCCTGCCACCCTGGCCGGCGAGGTGCAGGAACTGGGATTGCTGCTGAAATGGAGTGGTGATAATCCCACACAGGAGCCCCTGCGCTTTGCCGTGTACCGCTTTGGCAAAAACGAAAAAATCAACCTCGACAGGGCCGAAAATATTATATCCGTACAAACGGAAATCAGCTATACGGACAGGGATTATCAAAAGCACCCCGGCGCCCGTTATGTGGTGACCGTACTGGACAGGCTATGGAACGAAAGCCAGCCCAGCAACGTTTTTAGCCCGGCGGCAAATTGACGGGATAAAAATTAGCAAAACAGGCATTTTCTAAACGAATTTTGTATCTTCAACGTCCATAAAACAATTGTTTGCATGAAGTCAGCATTGCTTAGCCGTTACTTGTTATTATTGGCTGCAGTTATTTTAGTTGGTGCGGGTTGTAAAAAGATTAAACGCACTGAAAATAGTGTTACCGTTACCAGCACTACCGGCCAGGCACCCAAGCCCACCGGCGGAAAAGGCGGCAACGCTTCGTTTAAAATTACCCCGAATCATAACGGCATAGATATAGACAGCTGTAAGGTATTCATCAAATACGATGCATCTGTAGTACCTGTAAACGGCCAGTACGACGATTCTGTATGGGCTGTGCGCGATGACAAAAACATAACCAAACCGCCAGTTGCTACGTTCTCAGGATTGAAACCCGGTAACTATTATATATATGGCGAGGGTTGGGATATCATCAGGTCTCAGCATGTACAGGGCGGGCTGCCGTTCATTATTATCCAGGACAATACTAATACTACGCATATATTTAACCTGCCATTGATGGAGGCCGACCATTAATACAGTATCAGAACATATTTTTTGACGAGCCGTATAAGAAATTATACGGCTTTTTTGTGCGGGTTGGGAACAAAATTTGACCATTTTGTTCCCAAAATCACCGTCTTGGCGGGACAAGTGTTGCCAAAAGGTTGCCGGATTTTGGAAAAATTGCACGGACAGATTGCGTAAAGAGCTGGTTATCAAGGCTTGCGCAAAAATGTTCCATTTTGATGCCATAAAATGGAATAAAAATTCTCTGACTCGTCCTGAAAAAAGTTTACAGTTTGGGTTTTCCTTTTTGTTAGGCAGGTGGTGGGTGTACAGTATTTCAAAGAGCTTTTACAGTTATATCAGTAACTGCATTTATTATGTAAATATACGTAAAATTGTTGTGATAATTTGTTAATGGGAGAGTGACTATGGTGGTTAGTAATAATACTCACACGTTTAATTGTATTAAAACAAGATTAAAATTTGTGTTATATTGTTTATCGTATAATATATAAACGCTTTATTTTTACAATCTGTTTTTTGCATGAAAAAACCAAATGGGAAAAACACCCTGTTTTTGAAAAAAAAAAAAACTATAACATTGTAGTGCAAAATATCCAACGAACCGGTTCACTAACAAGGATAACTTGTCCGCGTATTCCGAAAAGCGGTGAATAGAGTAGGGAAAACCAATAAACTGTTTTTATGAAAAGTAAATTTATCGCAGCTTGCGTTGCATTATTATCTTGTTTATTAATATCAGATACAGCTAGTGCTACTTGGACACTGGTTATTGAAGAAAATCTCCCGAATCTCTATGCTGTCAGCACTCCAAATGGCAGGAGGTGTACAGAATACACAGAACCTGTATGTGTATTAAGGGTCTGGATTGATGATGTTGGACATTTCATGTGGGATGTAAACTCTGAATTAACAACTCCGTCACAAGGGCCAAACGAAGAAGATGCATTGGATTTGGGACAGACATATACTGATGCTCAAACAGGTTTTGACGCTATGAAAACTATCATAGAGTCAGGTGGAGAAATACCCTACCTTAATCCTCCGGGAGGTGAATAATAATACATCTTTTGTCAAATAACATTAGGTTAAAAAACAATCTAACGTATTGTATGTCCAATATTAATCACAGGCTGTAGCCCGTGAATAAATAAATTATTTAGTTCATGATTTCCCTCATTTATAAATGTATTTAGGTAATATACGCTTTAGGAACGATGACGTATAATCCGAAAACGCTTGTTATAGATAGGTAAATGTTTAAAAAATTAAACTATGAAAAAATCATTTCTTGTTGCGTCAGTATGCACGCTATTTATTTCAATTACATCTGCTAACGCAGGAGTTATTCTTACAAGACCTCAGTCAAATAAAGTAAGAGTTATAACTCCAACAAATGTAACATGTCCCACAAGTACTGAAAGTAAATGTGTTATTCGGGTTCACGACGACGGGAAGATAGACATACAGGAAAAATTGGTAATTCCACCAGGTGAACCTGTTGATGGGCAAATCGATTATCCTGTTGATCCAGCAAACCCACAGCAAGCAGCAGATGAAGTAGAAGCTATTCTTTTAGCAGATGGTGAACTCCCACTACTAAACCCTGAAGGAGAATAATTTTTAGTATTCAATATGAATATACAAGTAATCAGGGTGTACACCTGATTACTTGTACTTAACTAATTTTGGTGGCATTTATTATTATGTGTTTTAAACAACTTATAAACCATTGTATGGCATATTAATGGTGTGGTATAATTGTAATCGTACATGAAGAAACTATTAATCTTACTACTCACGTTATTCACTCATTTTTCACATGCACAGTGCATATTAGTAGACTTAAAATTAAGTGACTGTGTTTCATGCCGAGAAAATATCAGCATATTGAAAGGTTTATCTGAAAAAATACCTGTTTT
>CALEZD010000089.1 GCA_937928385.1 uncultured Bacteroidota bacterium | reverse complement strand
TTGATTTACTGTAGACAGTTGCATACGGCACAACTACATATAGCTGCTTTGTTAAATTATATGAGGCAAATGGGAATCTATAAATCCACAAACCGGGCACATAGCGGGTATCTGTAGCTACATTAATTATAAATCCCTTATATTTGATGTATGTCCGGGCAGGTTATATTGTAATTTGCAGGCATTCAAACTATCAACTTTAACTTAAAACAGGTAAAAATGATGAAGAAAGTTTTACTCGCAACGGCCAGTGTATTGTGTGGTTGTTGCGCTTATGCGCAGAATGAGCTTGACAAGTACACAACAAGTACCAACACCTATACAGAAATCGGGAACAATACCCACGGCCTTAACAACCCTTATGACCTTGACTTTGTGCCGGGCAGGCCAAATGAATGCTGGGTAGTAAACAGGGAATCTGCCGGAGGAAGCGTTGTCATCTTTTTTAATACAGGAAAGAGCAACCAGTTTCAACAGTTCAGGCGCGATTCGCACAATGGCCATTTTATGGCACGTACGGTAGCCGTAGCGTTTGGCGACAACGATAATTTTGCAACTGCGCAGGATATCTTAACCACAAACGGCCCTGGTACTTTCTTTATGGGGCCGGCCTTATGGACAAGTGATACGTCAATTTTTGCCCGTGAAAACCAGGACGTAAACGGGGCGTTACTCGGCAGCCATATAGATATGTTGCATCAAAGCCCTTATGGAATGGGGATTGCGTACGACGCCGGGAATGCATATTGGTACTTTGATGGCCACAATGGTAACATCTGCCACTACGATTTTGCCCAACCGCACATAGTTGGCGGTGATGACCATTCTGACGGCAAGGTGCGTCGCTATAGTGATGTGACAGTAAAAAGAAGCCTGACTGTGCCCAGCCACATGGCGTTTGATAAGCAAAATAATTGGTTGTATATAGTAGATGCCGGAAATAATAGGGTAATAAGAATGAAAACAAATTCCGGTACTGTAGGTGCTAACCTGACACCTTATGCTGAACCCCTGGCAGAATTCAAAGAAGTAACCGGGGCTACACAAGAAGTAATGGTATCTTCGGGACTTACTGCTCCAACTGGCATTGATTACCGTAATGGCAGGATAATTGTCAGCGATAACTCTACCGGAAATATTCATGTGTATGATGTAAGTACTACACCTGCTACACTAGTAGGTACGATTATTACAGGTGGCCCTGGGGTAATGGGTGTGAAAATCACTAACGACAACAAAATATGGTATGTCAACGCCACTACTAAAAAACTCATGCGTATTGATAACCCCAATGTAGTATCGGTAGAAGAAGTAGCACAAAAACTGAACTACAAAGTGTATCCAAACCCCGCCGGCAATACCCTTAACATAAGCATGGAGGATGTAACAGGAACAGACCAGGCAACTATCAGGATATTTGATATGACCGGCAGGCAGGTTTATACCAACACTACAAGCCAGCAGGTTACAACTATCAATACATCAGCATGGGCAAAAGGAATTTACAATGTAATCATGTCGTACAAAAACTCGACAGAGGTTACTAAAGCTGTGATACAATAATACTTTCTATAACATTTTCAAAAAAAACGTCCACCTGTTGTGGACGTTTTTTTTGTTACTCAGAATCTTGATGCCGCGATGAAGGGATCTACAAGTATCTCGTAGCGCCTGCCATTTTTAGGTTCCAGCGTATTCAGGTCGTACACCTGGTAATAGCCGTTGCGTCCGCTGCATGGGCCGGAATGGTGCGGTGCGGGGCCATCATAGTTCTGATTCCTGCTGAACACATAAAAAGTATTGTCTTGTTCATTTAGAGCAACGCTGTTGGGCTGGTAGAAATCGCCTGCAATAATCTTTACAACTTCCAGCGTGTTGTAATCAATAACATATACTGTTCCCTTGAAAATACCTGTTGCTGCATCCTCAGAACATGCTACGAACAGGTACGGCTTGTTTTTAGCGAATGTTAAAGCCGTAGGCCGGATACCTACGGGTATCACCTTTACCAGGCTGTCATTATAGGTATTAAACACCCGTACTTCCTGTGTACGGTGGCAGGTAACAAAATACCTGGTATAGTCGGGGGACATGCCCACTTCGAAGGGGTCCGGCGCTCCGTTACCGGTAGTTGTAGTTAATGGTTTGCCGTCTATACTGATAGTTTTTGTATTCCCATTGCTATACTTGTACAAAGTATTGCCGTGAAGGCTGGTAACGTAAAAAGTGTCAAAGGATTTATTCCCCGCCACTCCGTTAGGATTGATGAAGGCAGTACTGGGCATATATTGCATACTTGCTGTTGCCGTGTTTATAATGGCCAGTTGGTGGTTGTCCACATTTGTCACAGCCACCTTCCCCCCGTCTGAAGATATGGCCATAGTTGACCAAAGTATATTGTTGAGGGGTATATTGGCAACTACCTTATCTGTGCGTGTATCAATTACATGCATTTCCTCGCCAAACCACATACATACATACGCATACCTTCCATCCGGCGACACCCTTATATAGTCGGCCATTTCAAGCCCATCCGTCTTGCCGACAGGTATATAGCGCATCACTACATTCTTTTCCGCGTCTATTACTGCTATCATGTCGCAGCCCAGGTGTATAGCATAAACTTTTTGACGTGTGTCGGGTTCCGAAGCAAATGCTATTTTCCCGTCTTTGTCGGGCGCACCTTCGTCTATCCATTTTTTTATAGCCAGGTATTCTTCTTTCGTAAGCGGGTCATGGTTGAGAGGCATAGTGGGTATGGCTACCGGGCCCAGGTTAGCATCTGTATTGATGAAGTACATCAGCGAGCTGTAATCGGAGCTGTAAGGCACAACCACCGCACCGTTGACACCGCCGTTAAATAAATGTTCCCAGCTATCGAGCCTGAGGCCACCTGCGCCTGTATAGCTTGCTTCGTTATGACAGCCCGCAGTGGCACAGCGGTTCATAAAAATATCGCCTACTACAGCAGGATAAGCCCCATCTCCTTTTGTACCGGGAGCTACTCCGGGCTCGTGCTTGCAGGATACAATGCAACCAATAGCACCAACAATAGTTAAGGATAATAGTATATTTTTTTTCATCACCGTATAAGTAGTATCAAATGTACTTACAAATGTGATACAAAGCTCACGCACAGTTAATGTAAAAATGTATTCTTGCTATACAAGCACCGGAGGGAATATAGATTTTATCAATGTATCTTATTTCTTACCTTTGTCATGGTTGCTTTCTGATTTCTGCACGCCCGTAAAGCTTTTTCCCGTTTTACATCTTTTGTGTTTCCGCAACCGCCATACCTTTTTTGTTGTACCATAAAAATACTTTGCTGACAGATGGCATGGATAGATATTATCATTTTCGCGGTTTATTTTTTGCTGATGCTGAGTGTTGGCTTTTATTTCCTGAACAAGAATAATAACGAACGTGATTATTACACAGGTGGTGGAAATATGAAACCGGGACACGTTGGGTTATCAGTAGTAGCTACGGATGTAGGTGGCGGTTTTTCTATCGGGCTGGGCGGGCTGGGATTTACCATGGGGCTATCGGGCTCATGGTTATTGTTTACAGGGCTTATCGGCGCATGGATAAGCGCTGCACTGCTGATACCCAAAGTATTTGACTGGCAACAAAAACATGGAAGGCATTTTCTGACTCTGCCGCAGGTGTTTGGTTTCCTGTACAGCAGGCCCGTGGCTATTATTGCGGCGGTTATCTGCATTATAGGTTATATGGGCTTTACCAGCTCGCAACTGCTGGCGGGTGCTAAACTCACATCTGCCACCTTTCCCCAAATGGGTACACAGCAGATGCTATGGATAATGGGCGCGATAGCTGTAGTATATACCATGATGGGTGGTATGAAGGCTGTGATATATACAGATACAGTGCAGTGGATAATACTGCTGATAGGGCTGATGGGTGTAGCCATACCTATGACCTGGATAAAGCTGGGCGGGCTGCAAGGCATAATGCCCTTCCTGACGGACGATATGCTGAGCCTGACCAATATCAGCTGGCAGAATATTGTGAACTGGACTGTGACTGTTGTGCCGATATGGTTTGTGGGTATGACATTATACCAAAGGATATTTGCCTGTAAAGATGTGAAGACTGCAAAAAAAGCATGGTATATAGCCGGTGTGCTGGAGTGGCCCTTTATGGCATTCACCGGTGTGCTGCTGGGCATGCTGGCCAATGTAGCTGTGCAAAAAGGCATAGTAGCTGTACCCGGCGGCGCGTTGGGCGATAGCGAACTGGGCCTGCCCCTACTGATAAAAAACATACTTCCAGCAGGTGTAACTGGTTTAGTATTGGCTGCGTATTTCTCCGCCGTATTATCTACGGCAGACAGTTGCCTGATGGCTGCATCGGGCAGCGTAGTGGGCGACCTGGTGCCGCAAAGCAGCAAAGGCGAACATAAAAAAGTAGTCAGGTTTTCGCAATACAGTACGCTGGCTATCGGCCTGTTTGCCATACTGTTGGCATCGGTGATGGAAAATGTACTGGAGCTGATGTTGTATGCCTATGCTTTTATGGTATCGGGGTTGAGCGTACCTATAGTCGCAGCTATATTTTTAAAACATCGTTTTGCACAGGCGGCTATGGTGAGTATGATTCTGGGCGGGGGCATTACTATTATACTCATTATATCGGGCGTAGCGCTTCCTTACGGGTTGGATGCAAATATATTCGGGTTGAGTGCAGCAACTATTGGTTATATCATCACCCATCAAATCTTTTCAGCAAGGACAAAACCTATAGCGTAAAAAAATTACCTGTATTAAATAACAAATCCCCGCATTAGCGGGGATTTGTGTTGTTAGTTTTTTTCGATTTAATATTCATCTTCGTTGAAGAAGAAGTCCTCCTGTGTAGGATAATCAGGCCATATATCTTCTATACCTTCGTATATCTCACCCTCATCATCCAATTCCTGGATGTTTTCAACTACCTCAAGCGGCGCGCCCGAACGAATAGCGTAATCTATTAACTCGTCTTTTGTTGCGGGCCATGGTGCATCTTCAAGATGCGATGCTAATTCGAGTGTCCAAAACATATTTCAATTTTATTTATTGTATTATAGATTTCCGCAAATGTAAGTTTTCAATTCACAATTACAAACTTTTTAATTTTAACGTAACAACTGATTAACCCCTTATCTCAAATGCTATATTTATTATAAAATATTTGTTTGGTTAAACTACCATTTTAGCTGACTTTTACATCATGCTCGTTGCAGATAACCTCTTCAAAAAGTATTCCAATCTTACTGTTGTCAACGGCGTGTCATTAAATGTTGCCCGGGGAGAGATAGTATCGGTGACAGGGGCATCGGGTGCAGGCAAGAGTACCCTGCTGCACCTGCTGGGCGGGTTGGACAAACCCGATAGCGGGCAAGTGAAGATAAAAGAGACCGACTTGTTTGCCATGCCTGAGAAAAAGCAGGCAGCATTCAGGAACAAAGAGATGGGGTTTGTCTTCCAGTTTCATCATTTATTGCCCGAGTTTTCGGCAGTAGAAAATGTGGCGGTACCGCTATGGATAAGCGGTACAGGCAAAACAGCAGCGCTGCAAGAGGCAAAAAAAATGCTGGAGGTAGTAGGGCTGGGTGGCAGGCTGAATAACAAACCTTCGGAATTATCGGGCGGTGAACAGCAGCGGGTAGCTATAGCACGCGCATTGGTCAATAATCCATCGGTAGTGATGGCAGATGAGCCAACCGGCAACCTGGACAGCAATAATGCGATGGCGATACATCAATTATTTATTGACCTGCGCAACCAGTTTGGCCAAACATATATAATGATAACACATAATGAAGAGTTGGCTGCAATGACCGACAGGACGCTCATAATGAAGGATGGAAAAATAACTGAGGAGCGATACAATAAATAAATTATATTTATACGGATTATTATAATATTGTAGCCAAAAGAAGAAATTTAGAGATTACTTTTTCGTTTTGGTAAAAAGTATATTTTTGCAGCATAATTAAAAGCATAGATCATGTCTGAAATTGCAAATCGCGTTAAGAAAATTATCGTCGACAAACTGGGTGTAGATGAGTCAGAGGTAACCCCTGAGGCTAGTTTTACAAACGACCTGGGTGCTGATTCACTGGATACAGTTGAATTAATCATGGAATTCGAGAAAGAATTCAACATCTCAATTCCTGACGAACAGGCAGAGACTATTACAACAGTCGGCCAGGCTATCTCTTACCTGGAAGAGCACGTAAAGTAACAACCTGAATTAGTTTAAAACTGAATTTGTTTCAATGAAATTACCGTTAAAACGCGTTGTCGTTACGGGTCTCGGCGCACTGACTCCATTAGGCAATACTGTTCCTGAATATTGGGATGGCTTGATTAATGGAGTTTCGGGCGCCGATTTCATTAAACAATTCGACGTAACTAAGTTTAAGACCAAGTTCGCCTGCGAGCTGAAGAACTTCGACCCACTGAACTACTTAGACAGGAAGGAAGCCCGTAAATTGGACAGGTTTTCACAACTGGCTGTTATTTCGGCAGACGAAGCTGTACAGCATGCCCGCCTCAACGAGGAGGGTATTGACAAGGACAGGGTAGGTGTAATATGGGCATCGGGCATAGGCGGTATGATTACCTTCATCGAGGAGATGACCGCCTTCAATGCCGGCGATGGCACGCCCAGGTTCAACCCCTTCTTCATTCCCAAGCTGATACTGGACATTGCGGCAGGCCATATTTCCATGAAATACGGTTTCCGCGGGCCCAACTTCGCTACGGTGAGCGCCTGCGCTTCTTCTACCAACGCACTCATTGACGCTTTTAACTATATACGCTTAGGCAAGGCCGATGCCATCATTACCGGTGGTTCTGAAGCCGTAGTAACCGAAGCGGGTATAGGCGGTTTCAATGCCATGAAGGCGCTGAGCGAACGCAACGACGACCCTGCTACAGCCAGCCGTCCTTTTGATAAGGACAGGGATGGCTTCGTATTAGGCGAAGGTGGTTGCGCGGTAATACTGGAAGAACTTGAGCACGCTAAAAAACGCGGCGTACCCATACTGGCTGAAATATGCGGTGGAGGTATGAGTGCAGATGCATATCACCTGACAGCACCTCACCCTGAGGGGCTGGGTGTTATCAATGTGATGCGCAATGTGCTGGACGACGCTGATATGCAACCCGAAGAGGTGGATTATATCAATGTACATGGTACATCTACCCCGCTGGGCGATATAGCTGAGCTGACTGCCATTAAAAAAGTATTCGGCGACCACGCGTACAAGCTGAACATCAGTTCCACAAAATCTATGACCGGCCACCTGCTGGGTGGTGCGGGCGCTATTGAGGCGATAGCCAGTATCAAGGCAGTAATGCATGATATAGTGCCGCCTACCATCAACCACTTTACTGACGACCCCGAGATTGACCCGAATTTCAACCTCACATTTCACAAAGCGCAACAGCGCACTGTGCGCGTGGCGTTGAGCAATACATTCGGCTTCGGGGGGCACAATGCATCTGTTATCTTCAAAAAATACGAAGAATAGCTTTGAGGCGGTTTACGTCACGAATCCTGCATCTTTTTTCACCCAACAAGGAGTTGGTATCACAGTTAGAGCATGTCTTAGGGTTTGTCCCTAATCATTTGCCTTATTACCAGCTGGCGCTTATGCACCGCTCTAAGCTGGAAGAGATAGCACAGAACAACGAAAGGCTGGAATTTCTGGGCGATGCTATTCTGGGCTCCGTCATAGCTGATTACCTGTTTAAGAAATACCCATATCAATCAGAGGGTTACCTGACCGAGATGCGCTCGAAAATAGTGAGGCGCGAAACACTGAACAACCTGGCGCTGCGCATGGGCCTGCAAAAAATAGTGCAGTACAACCAGAATGATAAGGGGCTGAGCCGCAGCCATATATTCGGCAATGCGCTGGAAGCATTGATAGGCGCAGTATATCTCGACCAGGGTTTTCATAGGGCCAGGAGTTTTATACTCAAGCAGATACTGAAGCCTTATATAGATATTGACACATTAGAAAGCCGCGATACCAACTTCAAAAACAAGCTACTGAGCTGGGCGCAAAAAAATAACCACGACCTGAGCTTCGACACCCTGAGCGAAGAAAACGAGGGCACACGTAAGATTTTTACCATAGGCATTCTGCTAAATGGTGAAGTGGTGGCCAATGGTACCGGCTATAATAAAAAAGAAGCCGGGCAGGTAGCGGCGCAGAACGCTATTGACAAATTAGGTATTGGTTAGTGGCATTTGAAATGCTCAAAGGGCTCTTTGCAGTCAAGGCAGCGGTATAAAGACTTGCAGGAGGTAGGGCCAAACTGGCTTACCAGTTCAGTATCTACAGAACTACATCGCGGACAAGGCACTTTTTCTTCTTCAAACATACCCAGATTGCTGGACGATTTTCTCAGCGGGGGTGCTATACCGTATTCTTTCAGTTTTTGCTTACCCTCTTCGCTCATCCAGTCGGTAGTCCATGCAGGGCTCAGTTGCTCTTTGATATGCACTTTGGCTATACCACGGCTCAGTAAAGACATCCTGATGTTCATGCTGATCATATCCATAGCGGGGCAGCCGCTGTACGTTGGCGTAATGGAAATAGTCACTTCCGTACCGGAAGGTGTTTCCTCCAGTTGTACATCGCGTATCACACCCATATCCAATACCGTCAGCACAGGCACCTCGGGGTCTGACACCTGCGACAGCCAGTCGTACACTCTTTCTTTGGTAATGCTTTCGCTCATGATATCCTGTAAAATTACTGAACTGTTTGGTAAGAAAACGTGAATTACGTCAATAAGGGAGTATGTGATTATTCACCATCCTCCGGTTATCACCTGATTTGGACAATATCACCGCATCAGCCGGGCGAATCATGAGCTCGTCCAGCGCCAGGTAAGAAGGGTATACAATGTTCACCAGGTCAACAGATATTTTACTGCATGCCGCAGGTACTTCAAAATACATGGATACCCTCACCCACAAACCATAATTGTCTACCGACTCCTGCGCCAGCACTTTGATACTGGCCAGCAAGCTATCGTTTTCGTCATGCATATACACTACAAACCTGCCGATTTTATAATCCTTGTCGCTCACCAGCATCCAGGCGGAGAATTCGTACAATTGATTATCGTGAACAGGTGTGAGCGAGGCTTCAAATATTATCTCTGTAATACCTTCTATTGCCTTAGCAGCGCCCCCGCCCATCAGTACTTGCGTGGCTGTACCTGTATCATAATGCTCTACATACCAGGGGCCGGCATATTCAATACAGCTATCAACCTGCTGTACACTGCTGATAAATATTTTGTGTTCCTCTCTATTACCCGCCTCTTTATTCAACAGGCTGTCCGCATGTAATGCATAAACATTGTAACCGTTGAGGTTGCCTATCAGATGTGAAGATAAGAGCAAATATTGTTCGTCGGGGTTGAGTGGTTCTTTCGCCGGATGAATAATCAGTATCGGGCGTTTATCGTCAGAGCGCAGGACCTCTTTATTGGTATAAGGCCCGCCTGATATTTTTACCTGTGCAAACGCTTGCTGCCATGAGTTGCGTGACATCATTACGTTCATAAGTGGTATATGCAACTGCAATGAAGTGCTGAAAGCGATATTCATTAAATCGTAACTGGCGGGTACGTGCCCCAGTTTTTCAGTACCTACATGAAAATATGGCAGCACATACAAAGCTCTGAAACTATCTGCTGCATAACCGTTCACAGATAAAAATTTTGTCCAGTCAGTCTTATCGGGTTTATAGAAGTATTTGTATTGTACACTTCCGTTTGCAGCGCGTGCACGGGTCATACCGGCAAACGGCAGCGCTTCGGCAAACCATATGACCAACAGGACGAACGCCAGTGGATACGCTACGGATTTCTTACCATTGTATATCAGTTTGCTGTACCATCCATATCCAATAACTACCGACAGGATAGTGACTATATAATAAAATATCCATGAGAAACGTCCGATAGCCCTGAACTGCCTGATGAAAGAAGCATAATCGAGGCAGACAAAACATTTTTTGAAAATGATAGCGCTGCTGAATATCAAAACAGACACCGCGATGAACAGCCAGATAATAGTGCCGTTTTTATCCGCTGCCAAATGTCCAGGCCTACCTTTTTTCATGGCAGTAAATATCCAATAGACAAAAGCGGCAGCAAGTATCAGCAATGGAGCAAAACCTATATAAGCGTAGCCTTCGTTGCCTCCGCTTAAGGTGCCTGTATCTAACCATTGCGCTATCCACTTTGACATCGGCGACAAATAAGAAGTAATTATATCGCCCCAGGTAGTGCCATGCGCCCTTGCACCATAAGGGTATGCAGGCCTGTCGGTAATGGTATCCGTCAGCAACATAAATAAGCGAAAAAGCGCTAAGGGCAACAAGCCAGCCAGTAGTACAGGCCAGGTATGCTGCCATTTCTTATTAAAGGTCTCCCTGCAAAAAAAGGTATATCCAACACTGTATAATACCACCCACAAGCATATCATCAATGCGAAATAGAGATGTATAAACGTGAATAACAGTGTTGCCAGCAGCAGTTTTATCATGTATTGCTGTTTACCTGTTTGATACCAGGCCAGGTTGTAATAGAATACAACAGGCAATACGCAGAAATAGACTAAAGAAAAATGTCCTGCAAATTTGAACTGTTGCGGCGACATAGTAATAATCAATACCGCGCCTGTTATAGCCCAGGCAGGGTGTACATGCATACGTAGCAATATTTTGTACACATATATTATGGCCAGGAAAAATCCTGTAATGAGCAACAGGTGCAGAACAACCAGCGGATTGAGGTGTAAGTAATCGTTGATATAGCTAAATGGTATAGCAAACGCCGGTTGCGCATCAGTAAAAACAATATGCTCACCATAAGGGTAGTTCATACCATCGAACCATATACCACTGCCGTACAGGCTGTGGTATAAAAAAGTGAAGTAGTTCTTAGAAGCATCCCCGTCAATACTAAGCATTGTACTGCCGGGGTGTAGGATAATCTCGTAAAACAAGTACAACGTAGCCATCCCGGAAATTATCCATGGAAGCCATTTCCATATTTTCCTGTCGGTACTCTTCATTGTGTTATTCTTTATTGGGTAGCAAATGGTTATTTACCATTATTCTACCTCTGTTATCTTTCATCACTACAGTATCTGTTGCGGCTCTTATCATTATTTCATCCAGCTTGTACCACTTGATGTCAATTGTATTATTAAGTATTATCTGCAATTCGCTGCAACCCTCCGGCAGCATAAAGTATTTTGACGGCCTGAACCACATACCGTGTGTATCGTTAGCCTCACCGCATATCAGTTTTAATGCGTTTATCTCTGTTCCCGAAGCATCTGCTAATTTCATTTCCATAGTTGGCGTTCTGTAATCGTTATTGTTCACTAAAAACCAGGCTGAAGCTTCATACAATTTATCCTTTGGCCAGTTGAGTACATCAATGCGTGCAATGGTGGTATCTTTACCTGATACAGCATCTTTCGAGCCCATGCCGAAGATAGCGTGCATATCCTTTCTTTTCGCGAAGGGCTCATAATAATACGGACTGTCAGTATCTGAGCTTGTTTTTATACGCTTCCATTCCTTTTTTTCTAATGCGGCCAGTTGGGCAGGGTCCAGTGCATATACTACCAGGTTTGAGTTGATGCCTATTGAATCTGCATGATTAAAAAGATAACGTTCATCAGGGGTCAGTTCGTCGTCATCATATTTTAACAACAAAAACCGACGATTGTCTTTCGCCTGGTGGAATAACGCTTTATATGAGTATGGGCCGGCACCCACCTTTACCTGTTCAAAAGTGACAGCCCATGAGCTACGGGACATATTCGCATCAACTAATGGCAATTGAAGTTGGAAAGCTGCTTTCATAGACACACATAAACCCCAGATAGCGTGTGAAAGCCATATTTTTTCAGAGCCAACATGATGATAAGGCAGATGCAATATAGCCTGAAAATCTGAAGCATGATAACCATTATCATTTAAAAATGATGACCAGTCCTTTTCCAACTTTGAATAGAAGAAGTCGTAATAGTAACTCCCTTCTGTTGAGCGCTTGAATATCTTTTCTTCAATACCCCATGCTTCGTATGCCCATGTGCAGAGAGGAAAAATAATTAGCAGTTGCCTGGCCCATTGATTACGGGGAACAACCTTAGCAGACAAACGATAGATGACAACTACAGAAAATACAGTAATGACATAGTAGAACAGTAATGCAAACCAGCCCAGGAAACGAAATTGCCTTAATGATGAAATATAATCGTATGCCCACTCCATACCCCACACAAATGGCACCCCCATGCTGAATAACAATGCCCCTGCTGCAATAAACAACCATATTGGCTGCACGCCAAACAGTAGCCTGCCAGCCCCTGCTGTACGCCTGCGCACCAAAAAGACTAAAGCTGTGATTAAAACACCTGCAATAACCAGAATAGGGACTACACCCGTATAGGCATAACTTTGCGCATCATTCCCCATCGGGCCGGTTACTACGCGTTTCTCCTGCAGCCATGCCCAGTAAGGACTATGTGCATTGGTAAAGATATCCACACCTGTTGTGCCATAACTTAATAAACCATGCGGGTATTCAGGCCTGTCGGTTACAGGGTCGGTAAAGTGTAATACTGATTTCAGCAGCACTATACCGCAAATAAGCACAACGATTATAGGAATCACTTGGTGCAGTTTTTGTTTCCAGCTACTGGGTATCAACAATAAATAACCGGTAATATACAAGACAGACCAGATAATTATCAACGCGAACTGATAGGGGTGCAGGAACATAACTATACCCGATAATAGAAACAGGTATAGCATATATTTCCATTTACCTGTTTCGTGATAATGCAGAAACCAGTAAAATATCATGGGTACAACACATGCATAGCTGAGGCCGTAGAGGCCAAATATTCTGAAATTCTGCATTGACAGTGTAACAATAAGTGGCGCGAACAGCATTGCCCACCAATACGGCACGTCCATTTTCGCCAGTATCTTATATACATACAGTATAGCCAGGAAGAAGGCAGATAACATGAGCAGGTTTAAGATGACATTCAATGTTTCAGGAGTAAAATGCCACAACTGTCGCAGCCAACTGAGTGTAAGGGTAAGTATCGGCTGGCCGTCTACAAACATAATATGCTCACCATACGGATAGTTCATACCATCGAACCACCAGCCCCTGCCATACATGGAATGATACATGTAAGAAAAGTAGTTCTTCATACCGTCACCACCCAACTCGTGTACCAGCCTGCCCGGGAAACGCAGGATGTGGCGAAAAACATAAGAGGTAGCTAATGCCGCAACGATGAAGGCAAAGAGCATCCATATATTTTTCTGCAGTCTCATTATTTTTGCAATACAATTTTCAGGAAGTTAACCAATTCAGGAAACAGTAGTTTGTAATTCATTCGCCTGAACACAACATTGTCATTTATAGAAACAGGCACCGGTTGCACTTTATAACCCTTCCTGTACAACATCCTGATAAACTCCAGGTCAAAAAGGTACCTGTTGATAGTAGTAGAAAGAAAAACAGGCTGCACATGCTTTTTAAAACCCTTTAGCCCGCATTGTGTATCAGTAAAGGGAATACGAAAAAACAAACCAATGAGGCTGCGCAACGCCTGTGAGATATACCTGCGCAAAGCAGGCACTTTAGTATAATAATGTTTATCCTTGATACCCGGGGCTGCATCATATCCTTCTTTATGCAGGGTATCGTATATGGCTACGAGGCTGTTTACCGAATAAGGGAAATCTACATCTGTGTATATTATGATACCTGCCTGCGCTTCAGCAATGCCTTTTCTCAGCGCATACCCTTTACCCCTGTTTTCAGTATAACTAATATACCTGAACGCCGGTATGGCCTGCCTTAATGTATGGATATCGCTATCTGAAATGTTAACTGTACTGCCGTCATTGACCAATATTATTTCTACATGTACCCTAAGTCTATCAGCAATAGCATGATACTGCTCAATAACACGCGCCGCCCACCCGGGCTGCGGATTGTAACAAGGTAGTACTATTGCGCATGAAGAATTATTGCTCAAAACCTGCTATGGTAAGTATGGTAAATATACAGGTAATTCAGGCAAATAGCCTACCACTCCATACCGGGATATGCGCGTTGTATAAACTGCAATTCTGCAAGTATATACCCCAGGTGCTCTGAATGCCTGCCATCCTTTCCGCCTTCCTGCATCCAGGTACTGTCGGGCAGTTGCATAGTGGCTTCATCAGCTATAGTTGTTACCTGCTGCTTCCAGTCGTTGTACAGGGCTGCTGCATCCACCCCGGCTTTGTTGCTTGCCATCTCCTTTTCTATGTCCGTCATACGAAACATTTCACCGGTAAATGGCCAAAGGTCGTTGAGGGCTGTTTGCATTTTTGCATGGCTTTCTTCTGTTCCATCGCCCAGGCGTATCACCCACTCGCTGCTCCAGCGTTTGTGGTACGTCACTTCTTTCAGCGATTTTTCAGCAATAGCTGCCAGCTGCAGATCGCTGCTTTTTTGCAGGCGGGTATAATAGAGATGATTGAATATATCGATGTAAAATGCGCGGGCTATTGTAGTCGCCCAGTCGCCGTTAGGTTGTTCTGTTATCAGCAGGTTGCGGAAGTCCCATCCGTCGCGCAGGTATGCCAGGTCATCCTCATCTATATTTTCACCTTTGTTGATCTTCTCTTCCAGCGTTACCGACAAAAACATGCCTTGCTTGTCTGCCTGTGGCAATGCATTGAACAGGTTGGCGGCATGCTGATAGAAACCACGTGCCTGTCCCAGGAAGTCGAGTGAAATATTAGTCAGGGCTATATCCTGCTCCAGTACCGGCCCGTGGCCACACCACTCACTCAGCCTGTGGCCGTAGATGAGCGCATTATCTGCCAGCTGCAACGTATATAAAATCTGGTTCTTCATAATTTAACGGCCGATTACATGTGTGTTAATTCATCCGGCAGGTCGTAAAAAGTAGGGTGCCTGTATATCTTATCGCTGGCAGGGTCGAACATGGCACCTGAACTATCGGGGTCAGAAGCATGAACATGTTTGCTTTCTACTACCCATATACTCACCCCCTCCATACGGCGGGTATATACATCCCTGGCATTTTCAATTGCCATCTGCGCATCTATAGCATGCAGGCTGCCTGCGTGCTTATGGTCGAGGCCTGCTTTGCTGCGGATGAATACTTCCCACAGCGGCCATTCGTTTTTATTACTGTTTTGTTCAGGCATATTGATAGATAAAACCGTGTGATAATTGATTTACGCTGCTTTTGTCTCTTTTTTGCTGCGTTCTTTTCTTTTTTCTGAGTAGGCTAATGCCGCATCGCGCACCCATTGGCCATCTTCCCATGCTTTGGTGCGGGCATCCAGGCGCTCTTTGTTGCAGGGGCCGTTGCCGTTCACTACATTCCAGAATTCCTCCCAGTTGATTTCGCCAAAATCGTAGTGGCCCCTTTCTTCATTCCATTTCAGGGCGGGGTCGGGCAATTTCATACCCAGTATATTACATTGCTCTACTGTTACATCTACAAACCTCTGGCGCAGTTCGTCGTTAGTGAAGCGCTTTACACGCCACCTCATACTCTGCTCTGTATTAGGGCTATTATCATCCGAAGGGCCAAACATCATCAGCGATGGCCACCACCAGCGGTTTATCGATTCCTGCACCATTTTGCGCTGTATCTCAGTGCCTTTAGACATCTGCAACAATATTTCGTAGCCCTGGCGCTGGTGAAAACTTTCTTCTTTGCAGATGCGCACCATAGCCCTGGCATAAGGGCCGTAAGATGTGCGGCAAAGCGCTACCTGGTTCATAATAGCGGCACCATCTACCAGCCAGCCAATGGCACCCATATCGGCCCAGCTGGTGGTTGGGTAATTAAATATTGAAGAATATTTCGCCTTGCCTGTATGCAATTGCTCATACATCTCGTCGCGCGTAATACCTAAAGTTTCAGCAGCGCTGTACAAGTACAAACCGTGTCCTGCTTCATCCTGCACTTTGGCCAGCAATACCGCTTTGCGGCGCAGGCTGGGGGCACGGGTTATCCAGTTACCTTCAGGCAACATACCTACTATTTCACTATGGGCGTGCTGCGATATCTGGCGTATCAATGTTTTACGATAGTTATCGGGCATCCAATCGCGCGGCTCTATCGCTATCTCTCTGTCTATCTTCTCATCAAAAGCCTGCTGGAAGTCGCGTACCGTCATAGATATTAATTTAGTTTAGCTACAAATATAAGACGAAAGGGCTAAAGTAGGCAACCAGTCTTATTAGTGTTGTTTATAAGCACATACGCATATCTACTGGGCGAATATGAACCTGAAGGTGATACCTGCCCTGGTAGTAGTAATGGGGAACGAACTGGTTATATATGGTATGCTCTTACGCCTGTCGTAAAACAGCCTGATGGTCAGCTTATCGCTTACTATATAGTTGATGGAAGGAGATATGGTAATTACTTTCTGGCCCCTTGTTACTACACTCAGGTTTTGTGCCAGGTAGTTATTATTTGTTTTATCGTCCCTTACAGATACGTCCACTTTCACGTTCAGGTCATTCTTCAACTGCTTCACCCCAAACACTTCAAATGGCAGTATCAGCCCTTTGATACGGTAACCCAACCCCGCCACATATTCAGTACTGTTGGTTTCACTCACCTGGTAGTCTATCAGGCTGAGGCTGACCGTACGCGACTTACGGTATTCGAAGCTGGCCTGCATGTTGTTTTTAAAGGCTGCATCAAAACCTATCAGCGGGTTCAGTTGTTCGGATATAGTAATATTAGGCACCTGGAAGAACGGCACAAAGTTACCCGAGTTAGAATCGATAAACGACGGGAAGCCGAGGTTGTAAATATCCTGGTAGTAAAGTGCTGATACAAAACTGTTCATAGACAATGTACCTGTATAAGCATGGTTGACAACAACGTTGCTGGCAATATTGGCTATTGCCGGAACTTTGGACAACCCATTGTAGCGCACCCTCCAGTTAGGCATAGGCTTGTATGCCCTGAAAGGATTGTTACGGATATTCCTGTTATCGTAATTAATAAGGCCTACCTTTTTTGCATCTTTGCCCGTATAAGCTGCTATAAAGGAAGGTATCAATACATCCTGCGAATATTCAGTGTAGCCCTTTGCATAATCCTGGTTATTAGGGTCGCGCGCACCGTTTACATAAGGGTTGCTGCCACCCAGCCGTTCAGAGATTATCTCCCTGTTATTCATCAGCTCAGTAAACGCAGCTGAATTGACTCCCCCGCTTTTAAACAATGTACTCAGCCCTATGTAAGAAACAGTGAAAGAACCTGTCTCATAGATATTATTATGGGTAAACTCTCCTGTAGCGCCAAAGGTTGTGTCCTTAAACAATTCGTTGAGCGACTTGCTATAGGTTTGCGTTACAGTCATATCCACACGCAGGTCCCTAACAGGCTCAAAGGTGGTCACCAGGTTGATACTCTGCTGATACTGTTGCTGGAACAAGTTATTAAACAATGAGTCCCTGCTCAGCCTGTTCTGCCTCGCTTGCCTTTCCAGCCACGGCCTGTCGGGCTGATAACCATATACAAAAGCAAAACCCGGTGCCATAGTACGGTCGTTAATACCCATAAAACGAGTGCTGTCCATATAGCCGGGCAGCGTAGTGCCTGAATTTTCTGTCAGGTTTACAGTAGTACGCTTTACCATGGTAATCATCCTTCCGCCAAACCTTTCCAGGTCATTTACTTCAGGGGTTGTGTTGCGTTTCTTTTTCCTTTCTTCTTTTTTCTTACGTTTGGCCTTTTCTTTTTCAGCCTTCAGCCTGGCCGCTTCCCTGGCTTCAAATACCTTTCGGGTAGAGTCCAGTTGCGTGTTCGTCATAGTACCCGCCAGTTCTTCTATAGCTTTATCGATATCAAACTTCTCTGTTTGTTTTTCTTCCTTTGCGCCTTTAGTGTCTGTATTGGTTTTGCCACGCAAGTCTTTTATGGCCTTCTTGCCACCTTTTGCCGTATCTATTGCCGACTTACGTGGTTTGGGCTGGTTAACAGCCCGCAACCAGCGCTGCTTGTTATATAATCTTTCAAAATTGAATTCTCCGTTTGCCTGTGAACTCTGCGTATTGCCTATGGTATTACCCAGCCCTTGAGCCAGGCGCGATGCTGCCGTCCAGCTATAGGTGTTGCCGTATTGAAGGCGAACATTGGTCCAGTCGACCAGGGGCAGCTTCTGCGTTGGCAATGTATAGCTGGCATTGAAACGCTGTGTGTAAAAAGTATTTCTCCCAAACCTGCTGATTGAGTTCCAGAGGCTATCACGCTTCTCATCACTGTTTACCTTTCCATAAGGTTCGTCTATCCTCGAGTTGTTGGTGGCTTCATAATCGAAAGACAATGCGCGGGTCAACTCCCAACGTGTGGTATACGTTCTTGTCCACAGGAAATTCTTGAAATAAGTAGGCTCTATCTCAATGGGGTCGTTGGTCACATTGCGCACCTGCGTTTCGTTAAAAATCTTATGCAAGTCAGTACGGAATGTAAAGTTGGCCGGTAATAATTTGAAATTAAAATCTTTTATCAATGATACCCATGGCGACTTGGTCTTTATCATTCTCTTGAAGGGCTCAACGGGTTTCGATTTGATAGTGTATGTGTACCCCAACCCTGCTTTCTGATCCAGCAGGTTGTCGCTTTCTATTATCGGGTTGCGCCTGAACTGTTTGTTGTAAGCATAGCTGATGTCAAAGTTTTTTATGTCCCAGGGGTGGCTTTTGGTGGACTGCTTATCAGGATTGCCGGTTACCCTTACGTTAGAGAAGTTGACACTCATCACAGAAGTGAAGTCCTGCGCTGTTTCCCTCAGCGAATCGCGCTGGCGGGAATCAGTAGCCGAGTTCAGTTTGTTCTTATAGGTTACATCGCGGTCATACGGGTCGTACTGCGGGTTGCTGATGGTTTCAGAATATCCGACAAACATCGGCAACTGCACACCCCATGTACGCGGCAGCAGCTTACCCATATTCAGGTTGGTAGACACACTGTATTGGTAGAAGTTGTCCCTGAACCTCTGGTTCAGTTTCTGGTCAATATTACCGTAACCCTGCGTATGCATACTACCGCTCAGGTTGATGTTTCCGAAATCGGCCATCTGCAGGCTGATTTTACCTGATGCCGCATAGCCCGGCTTTTCGTCCAGTCCTACCAGTCGCAATTCGTTGAACCATACTTCGGCACATTTCTTCTGGCCATCGTCATTAGGATTATCATCCGATTTTTTAGGGTTATACACACCCAGCATCATCGTTTTAGCATCACCTATATTAGGGTTACCTACTACTACTATAGTATTGCCATTGGCCGACCTGGATGTGTAGGGTACGAATGTAGGCAGGCCTTTAGCGTTCCTTTCGGTTTTTACCTTTACCAGGTCTTCCAGCAGCAGGTCTATCCTGTTTTCCTGCGGCCATACTGCTTCTGCATTACCATCTCCGTTGGGTGATATTTTCAACGGCACCTGGTATTCATAATAGTTGTTGATAAAGTCGCTACCTATACGAACCACTGCACGCAGGTCGCCATCAGCCAGCGGAGTTTGCCCCACACGCGACTCAGCGTGTACGAACATACGCATGCTGTTAAACTGGCGCATATCTACATTCACCTCCCTGAACACCGCCCTGGCATCTCCGTCATTCAGGTTACATACCTGCATCGACAGGGCCTGCTCATTCAACTGTATGCTTTGCCCGCTGGATACATTAGCCTGTTGCCTGTTGACGCCGGGGGGTATTACATAAGGTATAGGCTGCCGGTTGCTGTTTTCTTCCAGGCTTACAGACAATACTGCAAACTCGGTATTGTCATTTTCAGGTATGTTCTCACCAGGGTCTTGCAACGAGAAGAGATAACGTCTCCAGTTGTTACGGCCCAGCTCCAGCCTGGCAAAACGCATAATCACGCTATCCTGGAAACCTGACAGGAACATACGCATGAAACGTATGGAACGGAAATCGGAAATACCACCTACTACATGAGAGTACTCCAGTATCGGTATCTTAAACTGGTACCATGTTTCTTTGGCTGTGCTGCCGTTGGGCAGTTTCACGTCTGTTTCCAGCTTATTGATAATATAGTTACTACCCACCTGCATGTTGGGCTCTATATCCAGCCTGTACTGGTAGTAATCTTCCGATTCATTCAGCGTATTATCCCGGTTGACATCTTCCGATTCAGGTATATTGGTTCCGGCAAATGAAAAGGATGAACTACCATTGGATACAGGCGAGTTGCCATGAGGGTTATTGAATTTCTTATACCTTGGTATTACAGTGGCGGATTCATCTTCGTATGTCTGGTCGCGAAAGTATTTATAATCATCATTGGCAGGGTCTGCTGATATTGCATCCAACACATCGGGGCTTACTTTACCCGTTAATGCATTAAGGTACTGGGCGAAAAAATTACGCTCTTCTTCGTTATCCAGCCCATCGTACCCAACGTCCTGCGTGGTACGTGCCGATGGATCGTTCTCAAATGCACGTGTTATTTGTTGCTGGAATGCCGGTGTATACCCCCACCTGCTTTCCAATAGCTGCGATTGATTTTTGGGGTATGGGATACCGTTTTCAAAAAACATCTTACCGTCTTTGAGCACATCTTCCGAAACGTTTCCGAGGTTGATGAAAAGAGACCCTCCCTGTGCATTAGGACGATTGATGAAGGGGTCCATCATCCAGAATTCGATAAACTCAACATTGGACTGTTCAAAATCACTGTTGTCAATAGGTCGCATAATACCCGCCCAGCGGTTTTCCGGGTTAGTCAGTTTTCCGTCGGCCGTAATACCATCCGTATCAAAGTTGTACGGGCCTTTTTCGGTAGGGAAATAAGCGAGGTCTAACGTGCTTAAGGCATTCTGCAGGTTTACCTGCGAACGTTGGGGGAATACCTCTGTCTGCTGCACAAGCCTGATATAGTGCTGATTGGGGTCGTTCTTCACATATTCCGGCACACCTGAGTTAGGGTCCACCAGCGACGGCTCAAGGAAGTACCATGCCAGCCTCGCCCTGTTTTTTCCATAATCCCAGTTGTCAGACAGTTCACTTTCAGGAAAGAGCCTGCTGCCGTTACGGTCTATAGCACCTTTGGGAGTAGAGGCTAATGTCCATGAATTAGCGGGAAACTTAAGATCGTAAGAACTGCGTGTACCTTCAAAATCGTCTATATACACCGAACCTTCAGGGTCCAGCACATCTATCTGGCGGGGGTGGCCGGGCAACAAACCCGCTACCTCTGTAGTAACATTCAGGAATGAGGGTGCCGATGTAGATAATACCGGCAGTTTGTCAATCAGCCTGGTAACACCCGGTGTTTCTGACTGGTAGTTTACATCAAGCCCCAACACTGTATTCTTTATCGGGTCTTCGCCTACGTTGGTCTTCTGTGTAAACGGCCTTTCAGTAAGGCGCATATAGGTACCTCCCAGTATCAATTTGTCGTTCACAAAATATTCGAGGCGGGTACCCAGGAAATTTTGTTGCTGAAAACCGAAAGTGGCATTGTCTTCGTACTGTACATTGATAGGAATGCCTGAATTGAGGATACCTGTATTCAGGATTTTAAGCCTGCCCAAACCATAATCTATCTGGTAATCCACGTTCTCTACAAGGCGCTGCCCGCCTGCAGTAACTGCCACAGAACCCTGGGGTATATTGAACCCACCGAGGAATATTTCTGAAGAAGACGATGACCTGTATGACCCCTTGATAACATAACGGTTATTCTGCTGAAACTGGCGGGCTACCGTTTTGGTAGAGTCGTACAGTATGCGGTACAGGTACTTTCTTTCCAGGTGGGGTACGTTGTCGCCCAATGCAGGTTTCAGGTCGTCACCAAACGGCTCCAGCACCGGGAATATTATTTTACCCTGCTGTGTATTGATGGTAATGCCTTCTACAAAATCGAATATACCATCGGGAGCAGGGTCGTTCTGGAAGTTCAGACGGTCGAGGTTCAGCGTTGTTATCAACGGTACGCCAGCTTTTTCACCTTCAGGCAAGTAACGTTTTTCACCACCACCGGGGTCCTGGTACAATACATTCAGCCTGAATTCGTCTTTTGACACGCCCAAACCACCTAATGCGTATACGTTTTTCATCATCAGGTCCCATATAGGCAACCTGGGGCTGGGCGATGTAGTTTTCAGCATCTTCATAAACAGCACCCGCTGAGAATTACCGCTTGGTTGGTTAGGGTTAGGCTGTTGCTGGTTGGTATCCAGCCGCTGCCCTGGCAGCGGCGGAATGTCTTCTGCAAATTCACCCACCTGGAAGGTGCGCCCGTTGTAGGTATAACGATAAGCCACCGCTAATACATCATCGGGGTTGATTTGCGTATTGAGGGAGATATAACCCAACTGCGGGTTGAATGAATATTCTGTAGTGTTTAGTTTTCGTGCCGTAACAGATGAATAGTCACTGCCGTTTTCCAAACCTAAGCCGGTATTATTAATCTGGGAAGTATTACCCTGTACCCTCAGGCCCGGTATCTGCTGCAGCCTTACGTATAACTGGTTGGAGTAGTTGTCAGGCAAACCATTGGGTATGGGTTTTGCCTGCCCGCGCAGCCCGTCACGATGAGGCTCCTGCTCACCCATGTCCATAAAACCAATGATATTACGCACCCCATCGGTAGCTCCTGTGCGGTTGGTAATCCAAACCTCTATTTTGTTGACAGTAACCAATGAAGATATAACAGGGAATGTAGCTAATGCCCTGTTATAGTTATTCCTGAAATATTGTGCCAGCAGGAAGTGCCTGTTTTCTTCATAGTCATCGGCCTTGATGGCAAACTGCTGAGTTTGCGCCCCGCCCTGTATAGTTAAACTCTGCCGTTTAGAGCGCTGCTGTGACAATACAGATGTCACCCATAATTTACCAAACTGCAACTGTGTTTTGATACCGAACAAAGACTGCACGCCACTGATGAGCGAGCTGTTGAGCGGAAAGCTGACATTACCCGCCTCAATCTTCTTTATTATTTCATCTTCCTTGCCTATGTACTCCAGCTTCTGGATATTCTGGTAATCGAAAGTTGCATTGGTATTCTGACTGATATTCAATTTTAGTTTTTCGCCAACCGTTGCCAGCAGGTTGACGTTCATATCCATATCAAAATCGAATATACCGTAACGCTGTGCACGTTGCGGCAAGGTGGGGTTTTGTACATTCTGCCAATTGCCGCCAAAAGTTACGTCTACATTACCCTGTGGTTTTACAGAAATTTTATCCCCGCCAAATATCCTGTCGAACAAACCGGTCTTGTACATCACCGGCATATCCGGTTTTTTGTTGAAGAGTGTCAGCGCATCCATCCTTCTTTTCCAGTACGCCTTTTCATCTTTTTCGGCCTGGTACTTCATGTATTCGTCAAAGGTCATGAAGGTGGGCGCATCCAGGTAACGGTCGCTCAGTTTTTCAGAAAAATAGTACCTGTCATTTTCCGGGTCATATTCTACATCCTTTTCAATATTCGAAGGATCTTTCAGGTCAATGCTGGGAGGGTTTTGCTGAATGGGGTTGCCTGCGTTATCATATATGGGAAATTGCAGGTTAATCGTATCCTTTTTCTTCCCTGTACTATCAGGGTCCTGCGGGTCGTCGTAGTCAAACGGATTGCGGAAGTCACGGGCAGCCACATTCGCTATCACTATCAACAGCGATATGGCCAACAATATCTTATATCCAAAATTCTGTTTACCCGTCACGTAATTTTGTTGTTTCCAGGTTTATAGCAACCGCAATGCTTTTTTGATAATATCTTCCACACTTAAAGTGTCCGCATTCTCTACCTTGCTGATGGCTGCCTGGGCAGCAGCTTTTGCAATACCGAGGTTTACTAAAGCAAATAACGCATCATTGGCTATTGTATTGTGCGAAGCGCCCGCTAATATTGCATCCTGCGGCAACACATTCAATTTTCCTTTCAACTCTAAGATGATACGCTGGGCGGTTTTGGCCCCTATACCTTTTACCTTTTGCAGGCTGTTCACATCTTCCGTCGCTATTATCCTTGATAGCTCATCCGGCTTTAAAGAAGAAAGTATGAGCCTGGCAGTGGCTGCCCCAACGCCGCTGATGCTCAAAAGGTGACGGAAGGTTTCGCGCTCCTGCTCATCGGCAAAGCCATAAAGCACCCACGCGTCTTCTCGCACCTGCAGGTGTGTGTACAGCCTGCACTTTTCCAGGTGCTGTATTTTGCTGAAGGTTTGCAACGTAATATTGACCTCGTAGCCAACACCATGAACCGCCATATAAAGCAAAGACGGGGATTTGTATGCTAAATCCCCTTCCAGGTATGCGAACATATATTGTTATTCAATTAGGGGCTGTAATTTAATATAAAATTCCCGGGAAAACTGACAATGCGCAGGTTAAAAGAAGGTAACTAACCATGCGGTTTATGCATATATGAATAACGTGACGGGTATAATGGTGTGTATTTTGTTCCCACCGACAACAAATACGATTTCCATTATAAAAAAATAATATTTTCAAATTAT
>CALEZD010000088.1 GCA_937928385.1 uncultured Bacteroidota bacterium | reverse complement strand
CTACTGATACTTCTGCCAAACTGGTAGCAACGGACAACCACAGTATCGCTATGCCCGGGTCAACTATCAGCTATACAAATCTGGCAACAGACTCTGTACGTGCATGTGTGACATGGACTCCCAGTGCTACTGACACGGGCACCAGGATATTTGTGGTAACCGTAAAAGACTCTAACTGTTCATCGGGTAACGTGCCTATAAATTATGCAATAACGGTTCCTGTATATATATGGACG
Organism: uncultured Bacteroidota bacterium; assembly: GCA_937928385.1. GTDB lineage: Bacteria > Bacteroidota > Bacteroidia > Chitinophagales > Chitinophagaceae > UBA5543. The sequence goes on along the minus strand of CALEZD010000088.1, from coordinate 931 downwards.
ATGACGACGGCATTTAAAGACACGACAATATGTGCAGGACAGAGTACACCCCTGACCGTTGTTGGCGGAACAAACTATATATGGTCGGTATTGCCCGGAGGGGCTCCCATTACGTCATTGAGTTGTACAGCTTGTAAATCGCCTATTGCCACGCCGACGGTCACCACCACCTATGAGGTCATGTCAAACAGTGGACAGTCAAACGGACAAAACACGGATACGGTCACGGTCACGGTCATTCCGTTAGCTATAGCCAGTGCAACAGGCACATCCCCTGTATGCCCCGGGGATACATTAAAGCTGTTTGGCAATACGACTGCGGGAGCTACGTATCTGTGGAGCGGCCCTAACGGTTTTAGCTCAACACTTCAAAGCCCGGTAATACCTAATGCACAGACAGTCAACTCGGGTTTTTATACCTACAACTTAATAAGGAACGGCTGTACATCGGAACCTTTTGTGATGCAGGTGTACGTGGGCCCTCCTGCAGCCCCGGTAGCATCGAGCAACAGCCCTGTATGCCTGGGCAACCAGCTGATACTTACTGCTACAACTATCAGCGGCACAACTGTTACCTATCACTGGAGCGGCCCGAACAGTTTTACATCAAACCAGCAGAATCCGATAATTAATAATGCAAGCTTTGCGGACTCAGGAAACTATATCGTGTACGCTACCAAAGATGGTTGCGTCACCTTCTCCGATACGGTCAATATCAAAGTAAACGGGTTGCCTGCTGCGCCTGTTGCAACACCGGATACAGTAACCTATTGCCAGAATGCAACAGCGGGCGCGCTAACGGCAACGGGCACCAACCTGAAGTGGTACACTGTACCTACGGGCGGCACGGGCAGCAGCACACTCACACCTTCGACTACCAATGCAGGTACATTCACCTACTATGTATCTCAAACGGACGGCAACGGCTGCG
>CALEZD010000087.1 GCA_937928385.1 uncultured Bacteroidota bacterium | reverse complement strand
AGCTGCGTTTAATCAGTTAATTTAGACAGAGTATTATGACTAATTCTATAAAATATATAATAATCGCATTATTGACAGCCGGTTCATTAACTGCACAGGCTGCCAGGATATACATCCCAATGAATGCCGATGAGCAGTCCAATCACCTGAAAGCTTATGGTGTGGCTTATGCAGCACTGACGAAAGAAATAGAGGTAGACTGGCTGCTGAATTACGAGGGCGGTAGTTTTTGCATGGTGCAAACGGAATATATAGAGCGGCTATGCAAGATGCGCGGCGTCAGTTACCAGGTAATGAGCGATGCCCAATACAATGGCATACTCAATACTGTTTCCGACCCTGATTACAATGGGGATATCATCAAACTGGAAAAAGCACCTAAAATAGCTGTGTACACCCCTAAGGGTAAACAACCCTGGGACGATGCGGTGACTTTGGTGCTTACTTATGCTGAGATACCCTACGATGAGATATATGATGAAGAAGTATTGCTGGAAAAGCTGCCTGAATACGATTGGCTGCACCTGCACCACGAAGACTTTACAGGGCAGTATGGCAAGTTTTGGGCGGCATACCGCAACGCTGCATGGTTCCAGGAAGATGTAAAGAATAATGAGGCCATAGCTGCGCGGCATGGATTTAAAAAAGTGTCCAAACTGAAATTGGCAGTCGCCAAAAAGATACAGGCATTTGTAGCGGGTGGGGGATACCTCTTCGCCATGTGCTCCGCTACCGATAGCTACGATATCGGGCTGGCTGCACAGAATACTGATATTTGCGAAATCCCTTTTGACGGCGACCCCTCCAGCCCCAATGCACAAAACGAGCTGGATTTTGCACAGGGGTTTGCTTTTAAAGATTATATCCTTTCCCGTAATCCGTACGAATACGAATTCAGCACTATAGATGCGACACAAACACGTAACGCATTTGTAAACATGGAAACGGATTATTTTACCTTATTCACGTTTTCAGCCAAGTTTGACCCTGTGCCAACAATGCTTTGCCAGAACCACACTACTACCGTAAAGGGTTTTATGGGGCAGACAACAGCCTTTCGCAAAGAAGTGCTGAAAACAAGTGTACTGGTAATGGGTGAATGTAAGCCTGCCAACGAAGCACGTTATATACATGGCGACTTTGGTAAAGGTACCTGGACATTTTATGGTGGCCACGACCCCGAAGATTATCAACATGCTATTGGCGACCCGCCTACCGACCTGAGCCTGCATCCTAACAGTCCGGGTTACAGGTTAATACTAAATAATGTCCTATTCCCCGCTGCAAAAAAGAAACCCAAGAAGACATAGTTAAACGACTCTGCATAGTGCAGACAAAGAATATATCAAAATAGGCGCAGTGTTTACTGCGCCTATTTTGATGATTTGTGCTGTAATAAAGCAATTAATCTTTATTGCGGCGAATGATTTTTTGCAATGTTTCAACAGCATCCACCGTGGCGGTTTCAAAAGAACCAGATGCCTTTTGTACGAAATGGTCGTTGCCGGGTATTTCCAGGCGAATATCGCAGTGGTGGTTGTCGGTAGCCGACTGGCCTTTTTGCAATGTTACCCTTGCACGTATGATGTTATCCTCCATGCGCTCTATCTTTTGCAGTTTCTCTTTTACGTATGTTTCCAGTTCTTCACCTGCTGTAAATCCTAATGATTGAATGATTATGTCCATTGTTATTTTTTTACTGAATCTTAAAGGTAACGATAAGACTGTTAACAAAAACTGATACTTGTCATAACGCCTCTTCTATGGCTTTAGCTAATTCTTCCTCTGTTTCTGGCCCATAGCCAACACTGCTTGTGTGTACCTTACCTGTCTTGTCTATAATATAAAAACTGGGATATCCCCTTACATTATATGATGTTGGAATTTCGATATCCACCATATATATCGGGTATTTTATCGGGTTGTGTTCTAAAAATTGCGGCATTCTTTCAATACGTTTAATATCCACGGGATTAACACCAAACACCTGCAGTCCATCCCCCTTGTATTTTTCATACAGCTTTTCTATAGTAGGTATAGCTTGTATGCATGGGTAGCAGGACATATACCAAAAATCCAGTAATGTTACTTTGCCGGTAAAATCAACCTCCTGCTCGTTCATGTTATCCTGGTAGTGTTTCCCTTTTATAGCAGGTGCATCTGCTCCCTTTGACAGCAGTGGTGGCTCAGGTTTGCGTACAAATGTATCCACCTTAAACTTTCTGTGCTTTTCATCGGCCACAAAGTCGCCGGGTTTCAATGCGTTGAATTTGTAGTCTGATACATATATCGCACTGTATTGGTAGTTGCCCTGATGCCTTATCTGCCAGTAACGGAGTACCGGCACTTTGTCGCCCTTGGTAACACATATTGTATACCTGCGGTCTGAATATTCTTCATCGTCAGGATAATCCAACCTCACTTTATAACAGTCGATTCCGGATAACACTGTGTCTGTCAGTAATGATAGTTTAGCTTCCCCATGAGCGTTCTTATACAACCTTTCCGGCTCCATAAAATATTCCCATACCAGGTTGTGTCGGGTATTGCCGGTCATGGCCCAATACTCGCCCTTATGCGGGTCGAACCGCTCAATCTTCCTGCTTTTCGTGTTAACCACATAAATGCCTTGCAGGTCATAAAACTTGTACATCGTGTCTGACATATTGTACGTGATGTACCCGCCGAAAATACTATCCTGCAGATCTTTCAACAGCTTCACTTCACTCGAGAAAGCAGTCGTGTCGTCACCATCAAAAAATTTATACAGGCAGTCGGCTTTGTAGGTGACACTATTCCGTATCGCCATCGATTTCGATGCCAGTGTGAGTATTTCCTGTGCGCTGTATTGGCTGAAAGCGGGACTTGCTATAGCCAGCGTTAGTATAAAGAGGACATATTTCATGATAGTGTGTTATATATACATATAAAGATACAAATATTGTATATAATATTTCGGAGGTGCCTACAGATGTAAAATCTGCATACATTCGCATCCTAAAATTTACAGACAAATGATGAACAGGATGTTCATAATACTGATAGCAGCCACTACATTGCTGGCTGCCTGCGGCAACGAACAAAAAAAGGAAACCAAAGCGGATATACTGTATGCCAACCTGGATACTACGGTCAACCCGGCGGATGATTTCTTTCAATATGCAAATGGGGGATGGATAAAAAATAACCCCATCCCCAACGATGAAACCACATGGGGTATAGCCCACCTGGTGCAGGAGGAATTGTACGCACGCCTCAGGCACATCAACGAGGAAGCGGTAAAGAACAAGGAGCAATCGGGAACCGGCAAAAAGATTGCTGACTTCTGGCAAATCGCCATGGACACCACAGCAATTGAGCAGCAAGGCATCGCCCCGCTGCGTGCTGAACTGGATAAGATAGCGGCTATGAAGACCAAAGAAGAGGTAATGGCCCAGGCTGCAGAAATGCATAAATACGGTGTGGGCGTTTTCTTTGGCGAAGGTGTGACGCAGGATGCTATGAACAGCGAAGTGATGTCGTATATCCTTTGGCAGGGTGGAATAGGACTCCCCAACCGCGATTATTATTTTAATACCGATGGGCGCACTGCTAAAATACGCGAAGCTTATCCCGCATATATATCCCATGTATTGGTATTAACGGGTATACCTCCTGCAGAAGCAGATAGCAAAGCGAAAGCTATATACGAGCTGGAAAAACAATTGGCGGAAAAATCAAGAAAACTGGAAGACCTGCGCGACCCTTATGCCAACTACAACAAGATGGCTGTAACAGAGATTAAGAAGATATCACCCACTATCAACTGGCTGGCTACACTGCAACGCATAGGTGTGAAAAATATAGACAGCGTAATAGTAGGCCAGCCTGAATTCTATACGCAATTGGATAAGCTGGTGGCAGGTACAGATATGCAGGTACTTAAAGACTATATGGCCTTCCACCTGGTGAAGGACATGGGCGGCTACCTCAGCAGCGACTTTGTAAATGCCAATTTCGATTTCTACAGCAAACAGATATACGGCGCCAAAGAACAGAAACCACGCTGGAAGCGTGTACTTAGCGCGGAAGAAGACGCAATGGGTGAGGCCTTGGGGCAACTGTTCGCTAAAGAATACTTCAACGAACAGGCGAAAAAGCGCTACGAGGATATAGTAGAGAACGTTCGTAAGGCATACAAAAACCGTATAGACAAGCTGACATGGATGAGCGACAGCACTAAGCAAAAAGCATATACCAAGCTTGCTTCCATAAAAAAGAAAGTGGGCTATCCTGATAAATGGAAAGACTTCTCTGCACTGAAAATAGAGCGCGGCCCTTATGTGGTGAATATGATGAACGCCAACCGCTGGTGGAATGAATACGAACTGAATAAACTGGGCAAACCTGTTGACCGTAGCGAATGGGATATGACACCACAAACCTACAATGCCTATTACAATCCTTCTAACAACGAGATAGTATTGCCTGCGGGTATTTTTACAGTACCGGGCTACCGCGATGAAGAACTGGATGATGCCCTGGTATATGGCTATGCAGCGGCATCTACAGTAGGGCACGAGATAACACACGGTTTTGATGACGAAGGCCGCCAGTACGACGACAAGGGCAACCTGCAAAACTGGTGGGAGAAAACAGATGAAGAACAGTTTACCAAGCGTGCGGATGTATTGGTAAAGCAATTCAACAACTTTATGCCTGTAGATACACAACGCATCAATGGCAACGCTACTTTGGGTGAAAACCTGGCTGATTTGGGCGGTATATTAATAGGCCTCGATGCCTTCAAGCAAACAGAAACTTATAAGAAAGGCGAAAAAATAAGCGGCTTTACACCATTGCAGCGTTTCTTCCTGGGCTATGCACTGGGCTGGATGTATGATATGCGCAAAGAAGAACTGGCCAGCCGCCTGCTTACTGACGTACACTCGCCTGCCAAATACAGGGTGAATGGACCCTTCCCCAATGTGCCTGAATTTTATGAAGCCTTCAATGTGCAACCCGGTAATAAAATGTACCTGCCCGATAGTGCGAGGGTGAGGTTGTGGTAATATGACCAATGAAATAACTGAACAGCAAGCGGGGATAATTACTTTATCCCCGCTTCGTTTAATGCCTTCTGATATGCACGGGCATTCTTCATATGCTCGTTATAATTGCTGGCAAAGTTGTGATACCCGCTGAAATCTTCTTTTGCGCAGAAGTACAGGTATTCTGTAGGCTCAGTATGCAATACCGCATTGATGGTAGCCTTAGAGGGTGTATTGATAGGCCCCGGAGGCAACCCTGCATACATATATGTGTTGTATGGAGAATCAAATTCAGTATGTACTTTCAACACACGTTTTATCGCAAAATCCCCTACCGCAAATTTAACCGTAGGGTCTGCCTGTAGCAGCATGTTCTTTTTTACGCGGTTAAGATATACCGATGCTACATTGCTTTTCTCATCGTTCTTATTTGTTTCTTCTTCTACTATAGATGCCAGTATAATGACTTCTGTGGGGGTTAACCCCAAAGAATCAGCAAGTGCAGTGCGTTCATTAGTCCAGTATTTTTTGTAGTACTCAGCCAGTCGGGCATATACTTTTTCAGCGCTTGTATTCCAGTAAAATTCGTAGGTATCGGGAATAACTGCCGCCATAACTGTGTTGGTATCAAAACCTAATGTGGCCAAAAAGCTATTGTCGTTGAGCATGCCTGCAATCTCTGCGGAATCAGGTTCTAGGTTGGTGCTGATCATTTCTATAAAGTCCTGCCTGGTGCGCAGCTTATTGATGACCAGCTTTACCGGTTCCTGCCTGCCTGAGCGGAGCTTGCGTATCAGGTCGTAGTTGCTGGTGCCTTTTTTTATCTTGAATTTACCTGCCTTCACCATGTCCGGGTAGTTGGCCCTTTTGGCCAGTATATCAAAGCTGGCTACGTCGTCAATATATCCGCCTGCTACCAGTTCGTCCAGCACCAGCATATAAGATGCGCCAGTAGGTATATACAGGTATTCGCCTTTGCGCATATCGCCTGTATTGGGGCCAAATACCTTGTATGCTACCGCCGAGCCGGCAACTATTATCAGCAGAACTGACAACAATATCCATATACCTGTGCCGCCTTTCTTCTTCTTTCCTTTTTGTACGTTCATTAGCGTAAAAATAAAAATACCCGCTCAATATTTCAGAGCGGGTACGAATTAGTTATTTAATAATAAGCCAACCTTAGTTAGCAGGTGCTTGCTGCTGCTGTGCAGGTGCACCTGTACGGGCGGGTTGTGTGCCTGCACGCTCTTTAGGTGAGCTGAAGAACATAACAGATATGATGGCCAGGCCTGCTATGATGCCCATAGTAGTCCAGGTACCTTTCTCCATTACATCGCCCGATTGCTTTACACCCATGATTTGTGAGCTGGCGCTGCCAAATGTGCCGGAAAGCCCGCCACCTTTGGGGTTTTGTACCAGTATAAAGAAAGCCAGAACCACACAAGCCAGCATTATCACTATCGCAATAAGAGTTATCATAAGTTTATTTTTCTTTTAATATTTCTTCGATTTTCCGGGCAAAATAAGCCTTTTTTTGCGGTTTACGCAAACTTAATTTCTTATACATTTCAATGGCACGGTCGTAGCGGCCCTGTTTTACCAGTACTTCTGCCAGCGATTCGCTCACCAGGTTTTCCTCCTTGGTGATGGAATTTACCGCCATTTCAAACACATTTTCAGGTATTTCCTCGTTTTCTTCTTCCAGTGCGGCAGCCAGTTTTTCTTTTTGCCACATGGTGCGCAGGTCTTTCTGGTCCTGTACCTCTTCCTGTTCCTGTATTTTTTTCTTTTTATAATACATCAGCCACTCAGAAAAACTCATAACCACCATCAGCGACTTCTGCTGTTCCTGCATGTTCAGCTTATGGTCCGGGTTGCCGATATCTTCAGGCAAGTCGTTGGATACATGCATGCCCTGGTGCAGGAAATAATCCTCTGTATATATAGGGGGTATCAGGTTTTCGCTCTTTTCGTCCCAGTCGGCTTTCCTGAATGTATGTACGGTTTTTTCTTTTACCGGTGCGGCGGGTGTTTCCTCTGCCTCCGGTTCATTTATCACCTGTGGCGGGGGTACATCATTTCTCTTAGCACGTACAAAGCCCGTATTGGCAGGGTTAAACCCTTCAGTAAAGCTGTGTTTACCTGTATTGGCCACCGGCTCAATAATATCTTCAACTATTTCTTCTTCTGCTACTATGGTTTCTTCAATGATTGCCTCTTCTGCTTCCAATTCTTCTACTTCTTCTGCTACCACTTCTGCAACAGGAGTGCTTTTCTTAGGTTTGTCTTGTGCAGCAGTTGTGCTAAACTCCACTTCCTCACCGCCGATGGCTTCCTGCAGGTATTCATTATATAGCAACCAGTTGCCCGAAAACAACTGCATGGCAGACATCATTTCCGGCGAAAACGGCTCGTTCTTATGCTGCTGTGCCGCCTGCATATAACGGGCCGGTACAAAGTACGGGTATGTCTCCGTCATTGTCCGGATGCTTTCGGCGTCCGCGTCATTAATATTTTGCGGTTCCTCAAGCATCTGCGACACGTATGATATGGATGATGATGTAATCATTATGTTCTATAATACGAAATCTCTTACCAATTTACGAAAGCTTTATTGAAAATATCGTTGGCAAGCTGGTCGCCTATTTCCTCTACTAATTTTCCTTCTATACTCTGCAATGTCTGGTTAGCGGCAAAGTCGGCAAACCTGGTAAACGTTTCGGTAAAGTTAGCTTTTTCGTCTAACCTGTTTTTGAATTTTATTTGTATAGATATGGTCAGCCTGTTTTGCGAAGCGGTTTGTGTATTCTGTACGCCCGTTACACTCACATTATATTGGGTAATGGCTCCACTGATGTCATAATCTGCTGTCTCCGTAGTCACGGGCGACAGGCCGGTTTGCGACAATATCCTGCTGCGTATTTTAGCGGTAAGCGCCGGGCTGAGGGTAGGTACTACGTTCCTTGCCTTATTGTCCAGTGTATGTATATTGATGCTGGAGCCCTCAATACTGGCGCCTGTGAAGCTATACACCCCGCAGCCTGCAAGGGTGAATATTATAAAAGGCAGAAAAATCAATAAAAACCTGTTAGCCATATTTCCGGTGCGCTAAATTACTCTTGAATATCGTATTCTTTAATTTTTCTGTACAAAGTCCTTTCAGATATGCCCAGTTCGCTGGCTGCATCGCGCCTGCGGCCCTTGTGTTTTTTCAGTGCCTTCACTATAAATTCTTTTTCCCTGTCTGCCAGCAGCAAGGTTTCTTCCACATCTTCATGATGGGACATGCTATCTGTATGATGTATCACTATGGGGCCCTGCGCGCCGGGTGTGCTGTATGTTGGTACAGGCGGCTCGGCGGGGCTGTAGGCGGGTACTATGCCATCTGCAGTATCATGAGTGGCAAAACCACGGCCTGCATTCATTTCATACAGCATCTTTTTCATATCAGTCAGGTCCTTCTTCAGGTCGAAGAAGAGCTTGTATAATATTTCCCGCTCCGTGGTACTGTCGTACTGGCTGCCGCCTGCCAACGGGCTGGGTATGGGTATACCTGCAGGTTGTATCAGCGCCAGGCTTCGCGACGAAGCCCCGCTGGGCAATACATTGCGCAATGTTTCGGCTGTAATTTCTTTTTCTGTACTGAGTACGGATAATTGTTCGGCTATATTTTTCAGTTCGCGCACATTGCCAGGCCAGGGATAGTTCACCAGCATTTGCTGTGCCTCCGGCGATAACTGTATAGATTGTGTACGGTAGCGCTCAGCAAAATCGGTGGCAAACTTGCGGAACAGCAGGGGGACATCTTCTTTCCTGTCGCGCAACGATGGCACGCGGATGGGTACGGTACTCAAACGGTAATACAAGTCTTCCCTGAATTTTCCGCTCAGTGCAAATTCCAGCAGGTCTTTATTAGTAGCGGCTATTATCCGCACATCTGTCTTCTGCACTTTGGAGGAACCCACTCGGATAAACTCACCGGATTCCAGCACTCGCAGCAAACGTGCCTGTGTGCCTATGGGCAGTTCGCCTATTTCATCCAGGAAAATGGTGCCGCCGTTTACGGTTTCAAAATATCCCTTGCGGCTGTCAACCGCTCCTGTAAAAGAGCCTTTCTCATGCCCGAACAATTCACTGTCAATAGTACCCTCGGGTATTGCGCCGCAGTTGACGGCTATAAAAGGATTATGCTTGCGCGAAGATAGCGCGTGTATGATGTTGGAAAAGGCTTCTTTACCCACACCGCTTTCACCTACTATCAGTACCGACAGGTCGGTATTGGCCACCTGTGCCGCAGTGCTCAATGCATGGTTCAGCGCCGGCGCATTGCCTATTATCCCAAACCTGTTTTTAATGCTTTGTAATTCCATATTACCCAAATCCCATAAGTACGGGACTATTTATTATTTGGTAAAATATTCGCTATTTCTTGTTTAAGTATCGGGAGATATTTTTTACATATCGTCCAGATTGCCTCATCATCTATTAAATCATAATCGTGAACTAATATGTGCCTGAGGCCGATTATTTTAGTTTTGTTAGTGATAGCAACTAAGTTCTCTATTTTATCAGCTTTCCACAACGCTTCGCCAATAATTGCAAGCCTTCTTTCAACAGCATCAATGGTTTTGTGGTCTTGCTTATAGTCCCCTACAGATTTTACCCCGGTCAAATACGATTCAATAGCACCTATAGAATCTGAAATGTCATACAAAAATTTGTACTGTTCAGGATTCATATATTTTCAATTTATTCTTATTAATACTTTCCATGAAAAATGGATTTTTTAATTTTTCTTCAGGTACCAGGTCTACTTTTCTGTTCAATAGTTCCTGCAACTTAAATAGTAGCCCGAAATAATAGTCAGCATAGTCCATTTCGCCGATATTACTTTTATCAAAACGGTACAGGAAATCAACATCGCTGTCGGGAGAAAAATCCTTTTCCTCCTTAGCGGCACTGCCTATAAGGTATAAAGAGAGTACATGATGCTCTTTGCAAACATCCTGTATTTCCTTTAGTTTATTTTTTATCAGCGCTATCATAAAATTCCTAATAAACAATCTCCCCTTTAGGGGCAGGGGGTACTATCTCCCCCAGCAATGTGGCCGATGTAGCATCATTCACTTGCACCATCACATAGTCTCCCTTTTTCAGTTGGTAATCACCCTTTGGGAAAACAGTCATTTTGTTCTGGCTGTTGCGGCCGCACCAGTCGTTTTTACTTTTCTTGCTATCACCCTCTATTAATATTTCAAAGGTTTTGCCTATGTCGTTTTTATAGCTCTCGCGCGAATGTGTATTCTGCAGGTTGATGATTTCCGTTAACCTGCGCTTCTTCACTTCTTCGGGCACATCATCTGTATAGCGGCGTGCAGCCAGTGTGCCGGGGCGCTCGCTGTACGAGAACATATAGGCCATATCAAATCGGCATTGCTCCATCAGGTCCAGCGTATCTTTATGGTCATCTTCCGTCTCTGTGCAGAAGCCACTGATGACATCCGTGCTCAACCCGCAGCCGGGCATTATTTCGCGGATGCGTTTCACCTTACTCAAGTACCATTCGCGCGTATAAGTACGGTTCATCAGTTGCAGTATACGCGTGTTGCCGCTCTGTACGGGCAGGTGTATGTACTCGCAAATATTGTGGTACTTAGCCATGGTATGCAGTACATCATCGGTAATATCCTTAGGGTGCGATGTGCTGAAACGTACCCGCAACAATGGCGAAATCTGCGCCACCATCTCCATTAGCCTGGCAAAGGTCACCTCCTCCAGGCTACCGTCTTCATTATTTGAAGTATGGTAATAACTATCCACATTCTGCCCCAATAAAGTCACTTCCCTGAATCCCCGCTCAAACAAATCTTTACATTCATTTACGATACTCACCGCATCGCGGCTGCGCTCGCGGCCACGGGTAAAAGGCACTACGCAGAAAGTACACATATTGTTGCAGCCGCGCATAATGCTCACAAAGGCGGTTACACCGTTGCTGTCCAAGCGCACGGGCGAAATATCCGCATAGGTCTCTTCACGGCTCAGTAGTACGTTTACCGATTTTTGTCCTGTTTCGGCTTCCATCACCAATGCCGGCAGGCTGCGGTAGGCATCAGGGCCCACTACTATATCTACCAGTTTTTCTTCTTCCAGGAATTTTGCCTTCAACCGCTCCGCCATACAGCCCAGCACGCCTATCAGCATACCCGGCCTGTCTTCTTTCACCTGCCTGAATGTTTTCAGCCGGTTGCGTACGGTTTGTTCTGCCTTCTCGCGGATGGAGCAGGTGTTGATGAGTACCAGGTCGGCCTCGGTATAATTGCCCGTAGCGCCAAAACCCTGCTCGTGTAAAATGGAAGCCACTATTTCGCTGTCGCTGAAGTTCATCTGGCAACCGTAGCTTTCTATATAGAATTTTTTAGTGTATGCATTAGGGTCTGCGGCAAAGGGGGCGTACGCCTCTCCCTGCCTGTTTTCTTCAATCACCTTTTCAAGGATGTCTGCCATATTTTCCGATTCTGTGGTGGGCAAAGATAGGGGCTTTCTATGGCTTTACCATGATAACGAAGCGTTAATATGGCAAAAATGGCAGGTGCGGAAAGCGTCTGCCCATACGGTTTTTTTTAGGGCGCTTATTACAGCCTCTGAATTAAAGATAAGGATGCGCAACCCGTCATAACAGTGTCATTTAAAATTAGTTAAAGGTTTTTCACCCCAAATGGGTGAGAGTAATTAGCTACCCAAAAAAGATATTTGAACAAAAATTAATAATTATGAAAAAAGCTTTACTCACTATTACATTACTGGCAGCTACACATGTTGCCTACACACAGTCTAAATACAACTTCAGTATGTCAAACGGTACTTATACCGGTATTACCGGAAGTACGGAAATTATGCCTGGAAATAAATTTTATGACACCCTGGCCCTGGGGTTTGATGTGGAGCTGAACGGGTTTAGAAATGATACTCTTTACATCAACACGTATGGAACTGTAAGCCTGGGTGTTCCTGGTTCGGAAGCCGATGCATTCTATGCAGAAATGATCAATGGCAAACAGCATTACACTATAACGGGCGCACCGGGTGACCGCCTGGTAATAATAGAATTCAAAGACACGAAATTTGGCCATGATTTTAGCAGCTCGGATTTTACGAATTTTCAATTGTGGATATATGAAAAGGATGGCGTTGTCGAGATGCATTATGGAAATATAGTGGTTAATAATCCCGACTTCTCCTACTACTATCAAAATGGTGGGCCTGCGGTCGGCTTCCGGGGTCAACAGCTAAAGGGCCCACCTGCGTCTCCCATTGCCGATACAGGATATGTTTATTTATCCGGTGAGCCTGCCAATGGCGTTATATACCGGTTTGCGCCTAAGGGACTGGATGTAGAGAACACCCTCCGCCAGCGGGAAGCCCTGAATATCTACCCCAATCCCGGAAATGGTATCATCACCATAGCCTCGCGCCATAAGAACCCGGAGCATTATACGGTAAATGTTTTCGATGCTTCGGGACGGCACATAGCTCGCATGGTTATCAGTAGCCATCAAAACCAGGTAGATATTTCTAATGAACAGCCCGGAATGTATTTTATCAATGTGGCTCATAACGGACAAACGATACAATCATTCACCTACCTGTATCAGTAGTTGATAAGCACATCAATGTATTCGATAAGGAATCAGAGCATTTAACGATTTATAAACTCTTACTTGGATTAAATCACTCAAACAGATTGTCACCTAAACCCATGCTGAAAAGTCCATCTGAATTAGTGAACGAGACAACAAACAAAAACAATAAAAAAGATGCTGTCTCAACCATTGAGACAGCATCTTAAATATTTATAATTCTACCAGTTTACAGCCTCGATTTCACACTGCCTATTGCATCTATCCTGCGCTGGGCTATCTTCATAGCAGCCGCCTGTGTATGCACTTTCTCCGTTTCACTCAGTTGGAATATTTCCAGTGTACGGTCGTATATCTGCTCTACCTGTCCCAGTACACGCTCGCGGTTGTAGCCATCCAGTTCTGCGCTCACGTTTACAAGTCCTCCTGCATTTATCAGGAAGTCCGGCGCATACAGTATGCTTTTTTCTACCAGCATCGGGCCGTGCGTATCTTCCGCTTCCAGTTGGTTGTTGGCAGCGCCTGCTATTACCTGGCATTTCATTTTAGATATGCTGTCGGTATTTACAGTAGCGCCCAGTGCACATGGTGCGTAGATGTCCATATCCATATTGAAGATGTCGTTGTTGTTAATCACCTTCACTTTCTGGAACTTCTCCGTCGTTTGTTTCAGTTTTACTTCGCTGATGTCGGCAATGAACACTTCGGCACCCGCTTCTACTAAGTGGCCTACTAAGTACTGGCCTACATGGCCTACGCCCTGCACTAATACTTTTTTGCCTTCGAGTCCGTCGTGGCCCCATGCCTTTTTTGCAGATGCTTTCATACCTACAAATACACCATAAGCGGTGAAGGGCGAAGGGTCGCCGCTACCGCCCATATATTCAGGCACACCGGTTACATGCTCTGTCTCCATGGCTATGTACTCCATATCGCGGGCAGATGTGTTCACGTCTTCGGCTGTTATGTATTTACCGTTCAGGCTGTTGACAAACTTGCCGTACCTGCGCCACAGCGCTTCCGATTTTATTTTAGAGGCGTCGCCTATAATTACCGCTTTACCTCCACCCAGGTTCAGTCCGCTGATGGCAGCTTTGTAGGTCATACCGCGGCTCAGGCGCAGGGCGTCTATTACACCTTCTTCGTGGCTGGCGTAGTTCCATAAACGTGTACCACCCAGTGCAGGGCCTAATGTAGTGTTGTGTATAGCAATGATTGCATTGAGCCCGCTTTTAGGGTCGTGGCAGAAAACCACCTGCTCATGCTCCAGTTGCTGCATGTGTTGAAAAACAGATTGCATGTTTTTGAAAAAATTAGGGTGCAAAACTAACAAATAAACCGGGAAATTATCTGATAAAAAGGGAATATGCCAGTGTAACTTACAGATGTTGATTTATGTGCATATCACTGCCATTGTATCACTTCATCTTCTGCTATTACATATATATGCCTGTATGTACTGGCGGTTATTCTATGGCTGCCGGTAAAACTCCCAAACGAAGGCAACACCATTTTTTCATCATTCATGCAATAACAGGCCAGTCTCATACTGGTTCTGCCCTTGCCACTTATGCTGAAAGATGGGTGGATATGTCCATGTATGTAAAATTTATCAGCTGTATGCAGTTCGTCGTGGCTGAACATAAACGGGCCCGCATCCAGCAATTCTTCGTGCAGTATGATGCCGTACGAAGTATAGATTGTTTTTTCCAGTATATCATGATTGCCCAGTACCAGGTCTATAGAAAGCTGCTTGTGCTGTGTACGCCAATTCGAAAAATTATCCACCTCTCTATTCTGTGTGCTGTGAAACATATCGCCCGCTATCACTAATCGCTCAATATGGTGCGTTTTTACCAGTGCCGATAGCTTTGCCTCATCGGCATATTGTGTGTGGGCGGGTATGGCTATACCGTTTTTGCGGAAATGTGCTGTTTTGCCCCAATGCAGGTCTGAAAGGATAAGTGTATGCTCTGCCGGCCAGTATATGGCCTTTTCGGGCAACAGGTGCAGTACTTCGCCTTGTATCGTTATTGGCAGCATGTGCCTGCAAAACTACAAATACATTTCCTGCCTTTACATAACAAATACGGGCGAAGGGTAGTATTTAGCAGTACGTGTCCATATACTGAACCACCTGTATGTATCCCGGAATAAATTGTACTGGGTCCATATAATCCTGTTCCTGTCCATAACACATCGTTTAATAGTATAGACGCAATAATCGTGCGAAACGTCTATGATAAAATGTAAGTTTTTTGTCAATAAAATGGTAAAGTCACTGCAGCTTGAAATTAATGGGCAGTTTAAAGTTCACTTTCACAGCCCTGCCATTGTGTACACCCGGCTTCCATGCGGGCATGGCGTTAACTACGTGCAGTGCCTCCTCATCGCAACCGCCACCTATCCCACGTATTACTTGCGCATTACTGATACGCCCGTCTTCGTTTACTATAAACTGTACAATCACCCGGCCTTCCACACCCGCCAGCACCGCCTGGCGAGGATATTTTAAAGTCTTGTTTAGAAAAGCATACAAATCACCGTCAAAAGCGGGCATTACTTCGCTGTAATCTACTACAACGGGTGCGGGTGGTGTAGCGGGGCCGGTACCGTTGCCTGTCTTAGTTGTAGTTGCTACTGTCGTTCCGCCGGGTGTGCCCTTATTTGTAGATGGCCCGGAATCAATGCCAGCAAAGCTATCTACAGGTAGTGGTGCTACAGTTACTAATTCATCGGGTTTTATAGTAGGTATTGTGTTTTGTACCGTTGGCTTGGCTGCAGGTGGCTCAGGTGGGGTAGGTGGTTCGGGGATTGCTGGTTTAACATCAGGCGTCATCGGACAGTAAATAGTGTGAGGCTTGTCAAACTTTTCAATAATGTCCTCTTCTCCCTTACCTATAAATGTCCATATACCAAAAGAGAGTATCAAACCCGTCAGCCACAGGAAGGCTTGCACCATACGCTTGTCCTGGTATTTCCTCAGTGCATAGCTGCCGTATTGTTTGTTACGGTTGTCGAAGAGGATGTCTAAATAATCTGCTTGTAAGATTTTATTGGTTTCCATAACTCAGCGTTTAATAATAAAACGCTGTTATGAGATGTATTCCATGAATGGTTTTGTAATTTGTTTGTCAGGTTTTGTTGTTTGGCTCACTTACTGTGTCCTGTATCGCAACACTAATCCTTCACACCTTCCTGCAAAAATTCTATCGGGATATCAAAAGTGGCTGTAAATATGCAGGGGGCGTGATTCTCTACCAGTTCCTGGAAAGCAGCTCTGTGCCACTGGGCGGGCTCTTCATAATCTTCATAAAACTTTGTCAGTTTCTCTTCTTCTTTCTCCCAGCACTCCATACCCAGTATTTTAATGTTCAGCTCTTCTGACCGGGCCATCACTTTTTTAAAATCATCCACGCAAAAATGCCATATACTGTCAGTATCAAAACCGGTGTTCAGGTTTTCTACATCGTAAAAAATTTTCACTTCAAGAAATTCACGCTCCGTCATAATCTAAATATTATTATTCTTGGGTAATTTGAAACAACTTAAAAGTCAATTATCGTGCCATGATTATATAGTAGCATAATTTCTACTGGCCGAAGCGTCTCGCTTCAGCCCAGGATAATATTCAGCGTACGCTGTTTGTCAACTTATTCAAACATTAATCCTCTCCGCCTCAGGCGGAAGATAGAGGGGCGAACTCGCGGAGGTTGAACCTACGATATCATCAACAAGTACAGCTCTTCCACCTCCTTCCGGGCCCAGGGCGTTTTCCGCAAAAAGGTCAGGCTTGATTTGATACTTGGGTCGTACTGAAAGCAGCGGATATTGATGCGCCTGCCCAGTTCTTCCCAACCATATCGTGCATGCAGTTGTTCCAGCATCATTAGCAGCGTTATGCCATGCAGGGGGTTGTTTTTCTGTGTTTCAGCCATATTATTATGCCTCTTTTGTCCGCTCCGCCTTCCATTGCTCCCTGTGTTTCCTCAGCGGGTGGTCTTTCGATTTGTTGAAAATTTTCACACCATTCTCCCTGCCTGCACGCCTTACACGTTGCTCTTCTTCAGGCAGGTTTTTTTCTTCCATGCAATCCTCGCTGCAGCAGCCCTGTAGTTTTTCAGCACAGGCATCGCATTGTATGAATAGCAGGTGGCAGCCATCGTTTTTGCAGTTCGTATGCGCATCGCAGGGCTGTCCGCAGGTATGGCATTCGGCTATCACATCATCGGTTATGCGTTCGCCCAGGCGCTCATCAAACACAAAGTTTTTACCAATGAATTTCAACGGCAAGCCTTCTTCTTTTGCTCTACGTGCATATTCTATAATTCCACCCTCTACGTGAAAAACATTTTTGAAACCATTGTGCAGCATATAGGCGCTGGCTTTCTCGCAGCGTATACCGCCCGTGCAGTACATGATGATGTTCTTGTCCTTCTTGTCCTTCAGCATATCTACCGCCATAGGCAGCTGCTCGCGAAAGGTGTCTGAGGGTACTTCTATAGCGTTCTCAAAATGGCCCACTTCATACTCATAGTGGTTGCGCATATCTACTATTATGGTTTCCGGGTCAGCGCTCAGCTCGTTGTATTCTTTTGCCTTCAGGTATTGGCCCTTATTGTTCATGTCAAATGTGGGGTCGTCTATACCGTCGGCCACTATCTTGTTGCGCGCTTTTATTTTCAGCACCCAAAACGATTTGCCGTCATCATCTACGGCGATGTTCATGCGTATACCGTTTAGTTCGGGTGCAGTGGCGTACAATGCATCCCTGAAGGCTTCATAGTTATTCGCAGGCACGCTTACCTGCCCGTTGATGCCCTCGTTGGCTACATAAATACGACCAAATACTTTCAGCGGCTCAAAGGCCAGCCATAGCTCATCCCTGAATTGTTTCGGATCTGTAATATTGAAATACTGGTAGAAGGACACTGTGGTACGTGGCTCCGTTTCGGCCAGCATACGCTGTTTCAGTTCCTCGTTCGATACCCGGTTGTGTAACACTGGCATGGTGTACCTCCTTCGATTTTAAAACGATGAATAAAAAATAATGCGCAAAGTTAAGGCAAAATTCAAAAGTAAAAATTCAAAAGTGAATTATATCGTATAAGACTTTTGGCTTTTTATCTCAACAGTATAAACGACCCATGGGAAGTTTCCTCGCGGCCGGTCACGCATTTGGCCCTCAGGTAATAGTGGTAGGTATCCATTTCGCAGGCTTTGCCGTTAAATGTACCATTCCACCGTTCGCGCGGGTCAGACGATATATATACCCGCTGCCCCCACCTGTTGTACACCGACAGCAGGTAGAAGTCCATATTGCCATAAGTAACAGGGTGCCAGCCATCGTTCAACCCGTCACTGTTGGGGGTAAAGGCGCCGGGGTAAGAAAAAGTGCAGCATGGTTCAATATTTGTATAGCTGATGGTATCAGCATTGGCACATCCGTATTCACTGTACCCTTTTACCGTATATTCTGATGCCTGCCTGACATAAGCGTAGGCCGAGTCGTTATAATAAACCACCTTGTCCTCCGGTAGCCATTCATATTTTACGCCTCCTGTTGCCTGCAGGTGTATACCGTCTCCTGCACATATGCTCTCAGGGGTGTTCAGTATCCTTATCTCAGGAAAGTCGTGGACGGTTACTGTCAAAGTATCTGATACCGACTCGCATACGCCTACCTGCTGGGTCACTAACCACTGGTACACACCGGCTTTGTCTGTCTGGTAAGTGGGTGTCCCCTCCTGGCGCAAGCCGTCTGTACCATACCAGTTGAGAGATGCATCATGTACAGGAGTGACAGGTAGAGGTTGTACCGGGTCTCCTATACAATGGTCTACATCGTCCGCTATGGCTGGGGGTATGGGGTATGTGCCTGAATGTGCAACAGTAAATGTGTACTGAGCTTTGCATTGCAGTGCTTCCGACTCGGCAAATACGGTATAAGTGCCCGGCTTAAAGCTGTCTACTATTACCCCCGTAGTGTCCAGGTATTCATTCAGTGTAATGCCGCTGGAGTTTTTAACAGTTACTTTCCTGGGTATAATGCCGTGTTGTATATTAATAGCTATGTGCTGGCGAAAAATGCAGTTGGTAGGCTTTATGATTTCATGGCTTATCTCCATGGGCGCTACCACGTTTATAGTGTAGGCAACTGTCTGGCTGCTGTACAAAGGGCAGGCATCATCTATATAGGTGATAAAAAAGTTGTAGTTGCCCAGGGCTACGTTTTCTGTGTTCCAAGAGAAATTGACCTGTGGCCGTCCGGGTTGGGAATTGTTTACTGTCGCAACTGCTCCTTGCGGCAGGTTGTTAATGGTTATGGCTACCTGGTCGCTATCGGCATCTGTACCATTGATGACAAACTGCACATCGGGGGTGTTGGCGCATACATTCACTGTATTGCCTTTTGCTGCCCCGCCTGTTATATTAGTCGAGTCAATTTTTCCTGTAGGTGGGTTGTTGTTGCAGTTGTCCAGCACTATAAATGTCATTTCGCGCATACTGCTGCCTACCAGTACGCCGTCTTTGTATTCTTCTACTTTGTTTACCACCAGTGCCCTTTGCAATATATCCGGCTGAAAACTCAATTGCCCTGAAATTTTGTCGAAGCTGAAAGTGCCGGCCGCTGCGCTGAGTGGCATACCGCCGCTGTATGGAAAATTATATTGTGTCGTTCCGCCATCTCCTTTTATCGCGTCCACCAGCGAGAAACTTAATGAGTCATTGTCAGGGTCAACAGCCCCCTGATTGTATTGCTGAAACCTGTTGATGCAATAGAACGGTGTAGGTATTGAGGTGAAATTGGGTGAAGAATTAGGGCCGTTCATATTGTTCAGCCTTGCTTCAAGCGCCATCAATTGACCGTCAATACCAAATATGATATTAGTGATACTATTACTTCTTCCTGCCTGGGTACGGTTATTCATTTCCCCCGTAAAAATCATCTGCCAGTTGGTAGATGGCGGCAGGTTAGCTGTGCCTGTATATACAAAGCGTGTTACACCGGGTAGTGTTCCGTTTGAGGGGTCTTTGCAGGTTGTTTTTTCAACATCCTCAGGGCATACAGGCGAAACTTCTTTTCGTTGCGCCGGGTCTTCGCTCAAAAACAGGGTAGTGTACAGGTTGAAATTATTGAGTATCCGTACGGTGGGATTGGCAGCCTTAAGGCCGTCAAAATTCTGTCCGCTGCAGTCGCCATACAATGTGAGCGTTATGGTGTATGAGTTTCCGCCGGTATGGGTGTATTGCAATTCCCCGCCATACAAATGCGTAGCACCGGCTTTATTTCCGCATAAAACCAACAACAACAATACAGGCGCGAGCCATCTGCTTTTTACTATATCTGCCATACCCTTTCCAAAATTCAGTAATAATGTACAACCAAGCAATTTTTTGCAGTGAAATATTAGAAAGATGTAGTTTTTTTAATTATTATACGCTTATGAGATATGTTTTCTTATGCGTGATTGTCACACTATTGCAACAATTCGCCTTTGCGCAGGCAGAAAAACCAATTGTGCTGGTCATTCATGGTGGCGCGGGTATCATGAGCCGGGGTAGCATCAGCCCTGCCGACGAGGCATTATACAAACAAGGCATGCAAAAAGCCCTTGATGCGGGTTACGCTGTACTGGATAAAGGCGGAACCGCCCTCGATGCAGTACAAACAGCCATTGTTACACTGGAAAACGATTCTATGTTCAACGCGGGCAGGGGAGCGGTATATGCGGCTAATGGCATGATAGAACTGGATGCATCCATCATGGATGGCAGCAACCTGAATGCGGGTGCGGTAGCAGGAGTTACGAATATCAAAAATCCTATAATAGCCGCACGCAGGGTGATGGAACAGAGCGCCCATGTAATGCTTGCGCGCCATGGTGCGGAGATGTTTGCTGAACAAAACGGCTGTGAAATAGTACCGCAGTCTTATTTCTGGATCGCTAAAAGACGCAATAGTTACAATCAACAAAACGAAGCCAAAGGAAAGAAATCATACCTGGGCCAACCCGGCAATGTAGATGAGAAATACGGAACCGTCGGCGCTGTAGCATTAGACAAACAAGGCAACCTGGCCGCCGGTACCAGCACGGGCGGCATGACCAATAAGAAGTTTGCACGTATTGGCGACAGCCCCGTTATAGGTGCGGGCACTTATGCCGATAATAATAGTTGTGCGGTAAGCTGTACAGGCTGGGGCGAATACTTCATCAGGCTGGGCATGGCGAAGGCCATTGCCGACAGGGTAGAACTGCTGAACACGCCCGTGGACGATGCCGCAAAACTGATGATACACGAAAAGCTGCAAAACATGGGGGCTACCGGCGGTGTCATAGCCGTTGATAAGTCGGGTAATATCTCCCTGCAATTCAATACAGCAGGCATGCATCGCGCATGGAAGAAATCAACAGGGGAGAGTGGGGTGGAGTTGTATGGAAACCAGTAATAGAAGATTGCTCTGGTGCAGGTTTCCCCTTCGGTTGGTGTTGTCAGGCTGATCTATGAAATAATTTACACCGCATTACCGTTACTGTGTATGTATTGATGAATATGAACCGTATATATTACCTGATATTATTGCTGTTTGCCGGCCCGATAGTCTATGCAGGAGGTAAAGACACTTTTGCCTATCATACAATCGTATATCTGGAAAATAATACTGAAACTGATACTTCATCGGTATCTGATTACCGGGATTTTTTTGAAAAGAGGATGAATGGGGACTCCAAAAAGAATGGCCCGTATAAAATACTCTTTGAGACTGAGTACTTTGTCTATTATGGTCGTATTGGTATTAACAGATTCAAACAACCTATTGTTTATGAGTATTACAGGACTGACAAACATATCCTGCAAGACAAATTTCCGCGATATCAAGGCGAGGTTTGGATTGATTTGTGGGGCAAAGGAGACTGTATTGGAAGGACAATGAAATTGTATGACAGCCTTAAAAAGGCAGGTTATATAAATACCCCGGAATTGCTCTGGCGGGGTACACACTATCGTTTGACAGATTATATTGAAGCTGAAGATACTTACCATGTCAAACATTGGTTCAAGAAGAATATTTTAAGCACAATTACCTGCACTACATACTTCGATAAAGAAACTTTAGCAGTTGTGCGCACTTCGATATCTGAGCAAGAGTATGACCGAAAATCGAAGAATAAATAAATTCTTCCTCCGGTTCAGCAACTGAAATACATCTCATCTATAATAAAGTTCTTCACAGGCGCAGGTGTTCCGAAGGGGTACCTGTGTCTATTAGTTCATCCGGTCATCGCTGTTCAAAATGTTCGGCATGGCATCTTGAATATCCGGTACAAAGCCGTTTTGTAAACGGCATTCATTGAACTGCTGTAGATGACATAGCCTATAGTTCAAATTTACATCTGTATGCTAATAACTTCCGTTCTCAGAACGGCTTACTATTATATGTTCTACATCACCCTTTGGAAGATGTAGAACAGCGGGGGTATTCTACTTCACCCTTCGGAAGATGTAGAACAGCAGGAGGTTGTCACCTTACCAACAAAATCGCTGTTCAAGATGTTCGGTACGGCATCTTGAATACCCGGTACAAAGCCGTTTTGTAAACGGCATTCATTGAACTGCTGTAGATGACATAGCCTATAGTTCAAATTCACATCTGTAGGCTAATAACTTCTGTTCTCAGAACGGCTTACTATTATATGTTCTACATCACCCTTCGGAAGATGTAGAACAGCGGGGGTAAGGAAATTGTAAAGGATTTAATTAAGGATATTGCGAAAAAGCTATAAAGGGTGAAATTGATTATTCTGCTTGGGAAAGACTGTTGTAGTAATACTTCGGCCATGCATTGCATGACTGAGACAATAATTGTTCGCTAAAGGCGGATTAGTCACAACTATATCTAACTTTTGAACGCTAACCATAATACCACCATTGCCAGCAGAAAAATCAATAACCGTGTCAATAAAGACTTGCTATTTTTTCCAGGGTTAAAACATTCAAATTCGAACCATAGAAGTTTTAACCTAAATCGTTCTTCTTTTTCGGTATTCATCTTTAAGAGTATTACTGGATACAACAATACAACGAAAAAAATAACTTGTACCGGGTAAAAAACATTTTTTCATTGCCTTGATATTTCATGAAGTGCAAACGATTGATTTCGAATTGATTGATTAAGCATGCTTGTGTTCCAAAAAAATGTTAACTATTACATCTACTTTAGT
>CALEZD010000086.1 GCA_937928385.1 uncultured Bacteroidota bacterium | reverse complement strand
GAAGCGGATTTGAAGAAGAAGCAGGTAAGGGGCATACTGATTATCGTCAACGCTATCGTATGGGCATTGGGTATCGTATTCCTGCTGGATAATATGGGCCGCGACGTAACAGCTATAATAGCAGGACTGGGGGTAGGTGGTATAGCTATAGCCCTTGCCGCGCAAACTATCCTTGGCGACTTGTTCAGTTACTTTGTTATTTTCTTTGACCGGCCTTTTGAAATAGGTGATTTCATAATGGTAGATGACAAATCAGGTACGGTAGAATATATAGGTGTAAAAACTACCCGTGTCAGAACTATGACCGGCGATATAATGGTAGTGTCTAATACCAACCTGACAAATGCCAGGTTACATAACTTTAAAAGGCTGGAGGAGCGCAGGATCGCGTTTAAACTGGGTGTTATATACCAGACATCTTACGAACAACTGAAGGCTATACCCGGCTATATAAAAGAGATAGTGGATGCAGTAGAAGGGGTAAGGTTCGACCGTTCCCATTTCTCAGGCTATGGCAATTTCAGCCTCGATTTTGAATCGGTGTATTATGTGGAGGCGCCCGACTATCCTGTATTTATGGATAAACAACAGGAAATATTCCTGGCTATCTTCAAAAAGTTTGAAGAAGAGGGTATTATATTTGCTTACCCAACCCAAACCATGTTCCTGAATATGGAAGAACAGGATAAGCTAAACATTAATATGCCTTTCCCCAAAGAAGTTGGTAATGGCAGTACTGCTATAGGACAGGCATAGGCGCGTCTGCATACTTTTTATGTTTGCCCTGTAGCTTGCCAATAAATAATGCTACAGGGAAAATCACATTTTTTACGAAGCCGGGTATCTCGTACATGGCATACTCGGCTTTGTACCTGTTGAGCAGGTAGGCCGCATCGAAGGTGCCGGGCCTGCCATTGTTTTCATTGGTTGACTTATATATCTCCGAAAGAAAATACACGAGCGTATTTGGATGAGAAACCCAGCCGGTACAACGTAGTATACCATCGCCTGCATTCCAGAACTTGTGTGGTGTGCCTGCTTTGAATAAAATAGTTGCTCCTGCACCGGCATATTTTTTCTCCCCACCCAATACCTGGTAACCAATTTTACCTTCCACCACTGTCAGGCTTTCATCTTGTTTGAAATGCACATGCATAGGCGGGCCCGCGTTAGGCGTTAGTTCATTCTCCACTTCTACTATCTGTCTGCCGGTTTCATCATGGGCAATGCGCAGAAAGGTGAGTTTTTCTCCGTGTATATTTGAAATAGTAATTGGCAATTGCATAATATCACCTATTTTTGACAACGTCAAAGGTAAAATTGTTCTTGACAATGTCAAAAGAAAAAATATCAACTAAGGAAAAAATTGTGGCCAAAGCGCTGGAGATGTACAATACCCATGGTATTGAATACGCTGGTGTAAGGGAGTTGGCCAAGGAATTGGATATGAAGGGTGGGAACATCACTTATTATTTCCCTACCAAAAACGACTTGATACGTGAGCTGACCCAAAGGTTATCGGATACCAATGAAGCGTTATTATCGCAGGAAAAAGAAACGAGCATCTACAACTTCCTGGATATGCACCGCAGCATTTATTCCAATCAATATCAGTACAGGGCGCTATTCATTAGTTTACCGCTACTGTTGAAACAGGATAATGAATTTGCCCGGCAATATGCAGAAAGGCAGGTGGCACGAAAAAAAGCAATCTACAGGCAGTTAAAATCACTGTTCCTGGCAGGATATTTCCAGACAGCTAAAGCCCAGGACCTGGACACCATCCTGCATGCCATAACCACCACCAACCGTTTCTGGATATCAGAAGCAACTGTAGATGAAATAATAGAAGACAGGGTAACAGCCATCAATACATATATCAACAGGCTGGCAGGGCTATTGCATATTATCGCTACCGACAAGGGTAAAGAAGAGATAAAAAGATTCAGCAGCGAACTGACATAAAAAAAGCAGGGTAAAAACCCTGCTACTGTCAACTTACTCTATGCTACTTATCTATAACAACCTTATGCTATGTCTATTTTCTTTACTGTAGGTTCTGCAGGCTCGGTCTTGGGCAATGTGATGTTCAATACCCCGTCAGTATAACCCGCTGTTATACCTGCTGCGTTTATTTTCTCGCTCAGTGTAAAGTTTCTTTTGAAAGAGCGGTATTGGTATTCGTTCCTGACGTACTTATCTGCCGTTTCAGTATGCTCTTCTTTTTTCTCGTAAGAGATAGTCAATACGTCTTTCTCAACACCGATGTTGAAGTCTTCTTTTTTCAGTCCCGGTGCTATCACCTCAAGTTGATAAGCCTTATCGGTTTCTTTAATATTTACCGGTGCAGTCACATTGCTCCAGTTATCATCAAAGAACATACGGTCCCATTTGTTGGACAACATATTGTCCATCATGCCTGAAAAAGTGGATGGCGTCATCATGAAATTTTTCCTGTGTTTGTACATAGTTTTATTCTTTTTAAGATGTTTTAATTGTTTTTGTGTACACGAAGGGTATTGCAAACCCTATTCCAATCGAAAAAATAAGACAAAATGGCATTTTTAGATGATTATTACTGACAATAATTCTGTTTTGTACAACAATTAGTCAGGATATTTGGTGCAGGATGGGATAATGCTGTCTTTATATTAAATAAATAATAGTTATAAAGAAACCTTATCAGACAGAGGAAATATACTTATATAAAGAAAAAAATAATTTTCATTTGCAAATCCTTTTTTAGATATTTGCTATGCTTACGATGGGTTAGTAAGTACAGTCCTATCCCGACTTACCAAGGTGAGTCGGGATTTTTTTATGTACCTAAGCAAAGTTATTCTAATCTAAAGAATCGCTTTAAGTAGTCAGCTCTTTCAGAAAGCCGTCCACATTTCCGAAGAGAAAATCGGGATATTCCCGGTTGAATTTCATAGTTACAAAACCACCAATCAACGGGCGCGCTGCAGGTTGTTTTAATTCTTCGGTATTTAGCGGCACCAGGTCATACTCAGCATCAGGAAAATATTGCAACACACGCAGAGCCAGTTGCACACGGTTGGTATAGTCCGTACCACCTATGTGATAAATACCTGTTTTATTATCTCTCAGTAAAAGGTACATGCACCGTGCAATATCCCATGCATTGGTGGGGCAGGCATACTGGTCGTAGGGGAGTTTGAGCGTTAGCTTTTGTTTGTCTTTGCATTGCTGTACAATACGTGCTATAAAGTTTTTGCCCCTTGCCTCGTGCCCGTATATATTGGTCACACGCAATACTAATGTTCCGGGTATCTCATTCAATGCATATTGTTCGGCTTCCAGTTTATGCCTGCCATATACGCTTATCGGGTTCACCTCATCTTCTTCGCGGTAGGGGCCATCGTGGCCATCAAATACATAGTCGGTAGACATATATACAAACCGCGCGTTACATTCTTTGGCTACCTGCACCAGGTTAATAGTGCTCTGAACGGTTTGCAGGTAGCTCTCCTCGGGCTGCAGTTCGCAGTTGTCCACATGTGTCATTGCCCCGCAGTGTACTATCACATCAGGGTTGAAAGTTTTTATGTCAAAGTTTTTTTCATCCCCCGGTTGCAGGGTGTTGTAGTAAACAGTGCCCGGCACTTCATAAGAGAAATAGGAACCTGTAACATCCCAGCCCTGCTCTGTAAAATGTTTCAGGCAGTTGCCGCCAACCAATCCTGATGCGCCTGCGATAAATACTTTCATGTGCGCTAAGATAATCCAAATGAATAAAACCCTAATAAGCAGAATAATAATTTGGTAACGTATATGTATAATAAATAAAGAATAGATTCGTTTGATTAGTTATACCCGCAACAGGTACTATTCATGAAAATCACCCCGTTTACCATATTATTATTGTCTTTGGTTCTGATATGCAATAGCATAAGGGCCAATCATATTGTAGGTGGGGAGCTATTGTACAGCCATATTTCAGGTAATCTATATAAAATCAGTTTGACATTGTATGGTGAATGTTCCGGAGGTGCATTCCCTCATTTGAAAATCGGTAAGCCCAGGATTACAGTACTGAATGAGCAGGGCGGATTTTATACAATGGTACTTAACGAGGAAACGAACCAAAGGGTAGAGGTAACCAATGTATGCCCGCTGGAAATAAATAATACCACTTGTGTCACTTTACAAGGCACAGTGCCGGGTATCACCAGGTTTGTGTATACTGCCACCACAGAGTTGGGGCCGGCAGAACAATGGAGAATTATCTTTGCCGGGGAATTGGATAGTACAGGCAAATCGCAGACGGGCTTAAGTACTTATATATCCAATATTAAAAACAATACAGGCCTCGACCCACACCTATACCTGGAAGCAACACTGAACAATATAGGCGGCCCTAATTCCACACCTGCATATACTACTATACCCATACCGCGGTATTGCCTGCACCAACTACAGCAATATAACCAGGGAGCAGTGGATAGCGACTTTGATGAGTTGCAGTTTTCACTCGTGTCTCCTCTTAATCTGAACGCTTTAGTAACGGAGTATATACCGCCATATACAGCTACTGAGCCATTTGCCGCACAGCAGGGCAGCTTTACTTATAATACCATAAACGGCCAGCTAACCTTTATTCCTGTAAAGCATGAAGTAGCTTTTTTAGTCAATAAGGTAGAGGAATACCGAAATGGGAAATTGGTAGGCAGCAGCATGAGGGGAATGACTTTCTTTATGACGGGTGACTGCATTAATGCCGCACCTTATGGAGATATTGACCCGGCAACTATTACAGGCGGCAGGGCAGAGGGTAATACAGTCAACATTTGCACAGGTGAAGAAAAAGTAAGTTTCACTATACCCGTACGTGATAACAATGGTGATAATATCCAGGTAGCAATTGCTAATATTCCGTCCGGTGCCTCAGTGAATATTGTCAATAACGGCAGCCCTGCTCCTGAAATTTATTTTGAATGGGAAATAAAAAATGTAGTGCCGGGCAATTATACTTTTTATGTGCAGTATAATGATGGCGCATGCCCTATACCGGGCAACCAGTCTATGGCCTACACCATAAGAATTGTGGAACCCTTTACTGTGGTTCATGAAGTTGTGCAGCCTACCAACTGCCTGTACAAGCAGAAAATGCAATTCACTGTCAACGGGGGGCTAAAGCCATACAGCATGAAGATAACCGGCAGTAATGGCAGTATTGTGGCAGAGTACATATCAGGTGCTGGTAGTATTGTTGATAGTTTCAGGGAAGGTAGCTACACATTGCTGGTATATGCAGACCATTTGCCATGCAGTACCGTACATATATTTGATGTAGTGGATGGGGGCATATACCCTTATCCGCCGGAGTTTGAAGATATACATCATTGCCTGTATGAGGCGGAACGATTGCTCAATCCTGTGCCAACAAACGGCGGTACTGTGCAATGGTACAATATAGATGGTGTACGTTTAAATGATATACCTGTTTATACTACAGATAGTGTAAGGCATTATCAATGGCTGCTGAACCAAAAAGTAAAAGTATGTGAATCAGTATCGGACACGATGGATGTATACGTACATGCATACCCGGGTATTGACATTGCTAATGAAGGAGGCCATGCATGTGTTGGGGATGGTATATACCTGGTAGCAACAGGCGGGGTTAGGTATGAATGGGAGCCGGCTGACAAAATCCGTGTTCAGGATGATAAACCTTATGTAAATATCTACGGGCCGCAAACATTTGTGGTAACCGGCTATAGCGAGTACAATTGCAGTGCGACTGATACATTAGTCTTTGATGATATAGAGCAATGTTGCCTGTTCACTTATCCCGGTGCATTTACGCCCAATGGAGATGGTGTCAACGATGGGTGGCACCCGCTTACTTATGGTAATGTGGATTTTTATCTCTTGTCGGTGTATGACAGATGGGGACAAAGGGTATATGTCTCATCCGATCCAAGACAAAAATGGGACGGGTCTTTTTTGAACAAACCTTGCGAAGTAGGCAGTTATCATTACCTACTGAAAGCAAAATGTATAACAGGCCATGAAGAAAAGTCCGGCGGTTCTTTTATTCTTATCAGGTAATTATTCCCACTTGAATACCCTGGCAGCTACTGCGTAAATAACTACTGCCCACACCAGCAACATAAGAATATCCCAGCGCAGTTCAGCAAAGCCCGCGTCTTCAAAAGCTACCTTACGCAGGGCGTCATTCAGGTAGGTAAGGGGTAGTATGCGGCATATAGGCTGCAACCATGCGGGAAAGACATCAATAGGGAAGAACGTACCCGCCAGCAAAAACTGTGGTAATGTTACCAGGTTAGATAATGGTGGTATGGTACTCTGGTTTTTGGCAAGCCCGCTGATGATGAACCCGAAGCCCATAAATACCAGGATAGCCAGTGTACACAATGCCAGCATTTCTAAAAATGTGACAAAACCATTGATTAACGTATAACCAAAAGCAAAATAGCCTACAGATATTATTACAGCCGCACCCAGCAACTGGAAAACCAGCCTGGCTATCCCTTCTCCCAACAATATAGCCTCCCGGCGGACGGGAGTGGCAAAAAAACGCTTCAGCACCAACGTTTCCCTCAGGCTGAAAAAAATAAAAGCTGTGCCGAATATGCTGCCTGCCAGCAGCGAGAAACCTAACTGGCCGGGTAGTATGAAATCTATGGTTTTAAACTCCCTGATAGTGGCGATGTCTTTATCTATATGTGCAAGTGCCTGTGTACGCCCTTTTATCAGCGTATCGGCGTCTTGCAGTGTGGTTTTGATGATGGCTTCCAGTTGGGCTACTTTATCTATTTGGGATATTGCGGAACTTAGCCTGATGTTATATTGCGGTGTTTGTCCTTCCGGTTGTTTGCTAATGTGAACCAGTGCTACTATATCCCCTTCGCTGAGCAATTTGTTGGTTTGTGTAGTGTCGCTTACTTCTACCCAGGATATAGCTACGTTGCTTTTAAGTGATTGGTACAGTGCATTGGCAGTGTCGCTACCTGGGGCAATAGCCGCGTTCATCCTGAAAATGCCGGAACTGCCAAGAAAACCAAATACCAGTATGAATACCATAGGAAAGGCGATACTGAATACAATGGCCGATGGGCTCTTCATGGTAGATTGAAGACTGGCGCGGGTCAGTGCAAAAAGAGCCCTCGTATTGCTATATTGCTGCTTTTGAGACATATAAGGCGCAAAGTTAATCAACCCTTATCAGTTTATGTGTTGTTAAAAAATATAACCATATATCTGTACCTGCCTGTAAACACTTAACTTAGGCTGATTATTATGGCCAAATTCACTAAGTACATTAC
>CALEZD010000085.1 GCA_937928385.1 uncultured Bacteroidota bacterium | reverse complement strand
TAAAAAACTATAAGAAACAGGATATAGAGGAACTAAACAACCTCATCATGAAATCTAAAGAAGAGGGTGATAATATGGATGCCTTCCTTGACGAGCGCAATGAAAAATGGATAGACCGTATGGCCGAACGCATGGATCAGAAATCTGTATTCTTTGCAGTGGGTGCCGGCCACCTTTGGGGCGAAAAAGGATTGATACACCTGCTCAGAAGTCAGGGCTATTCTGTAGAACCCATGAAATAAGTTCCCTTTTTAAAATTCTTCTAATACAGCTTTAATCGTATCGTTGGTAAGAGGTTTGTTGAGAAAATGCCTCACTGAAGCATATCCTTTGACACGGGCAATATCATTTTCATTGATAGATGAAGACAGCATGTACATATGATAGTTTTTCTTCAATTCGGCACTTAGTTTTTCAAAGTTCTCTACGAATTCGAAACCATTCATCACCGGCATCTGAATATCAACAAACACAACAGTTGTACCTTGTGAGGCTGATGCCTCAATATGCTCCAACGCTTGTGCAGCTTGCTGAAAGACCTTGACAGACTCGCACGAACCACTATTTAGTATTATTTTTTCAGCAATGAAACAATCAAGCTTGCTATCGTCAATAACTATAAAATTCATTTTGCCTGCCCCCATCGTTATTATTTACTTGGTATTGTTACTAAAAATTTTGAACCCACATTTTCAGCAGATGTTACTTCTATTTTGCCGTTTATTTTATTCAGCGCATCCTTAACATTATACAGGCCAAAACCTGAGCCTATTTCATCGTTTGCCCCCCTGAAAAACATCGTAAACACATCATTCATGTTTTTTTTAGGAATTCCAATGCCATTATCTTCCACCATTATTACCACCTGGCCGTTTTCTGCTTTTATTGAAAATGTGACTAGTTTTTCATCCGCTTCCTTTCTCTGGTACTTAAATGCATTTGACAATAAATTATTGACAATGATTTTTATTGAAATATCATCTCCTCTGAATTTACCATTCTGCTGTACCATTTTTTCAAAACGTACATTTTTGACACGGCTTGTAATATCGTACAAGTCGCTCATGTCTTTCATTACGTTTTCGAAGTCAATATCTGTTATATTCAATTCTCCACGCCTGATACTATAATGGTCATGCAAGTTCTGGATGTAGTTATCCAATTTGAGCATGGCATTTTCCATCATACCTACCATCTCCTTAATTTCCCCCATCTCTTCAGCGTTTTTGGCCAGGTCTATTATACCTAAAACACTGAGGATAGGCCCTCTCATATCATGCGTGGCGCTGTAGGCAAACTTATCCAGTTCTTCGTACGCTTTTTGCAGTTCTTCATTTTTAAGCGCCAACATCGAACTGGTGATGTAGAACTTATGCGCCTCGTCTATAGCCGATTGTACATCAACATCAGTCCACGGCTTTTTGATATACCTGAATACATGGCCACGGTTGATTGCATTGATAACAGAGTCAATATCAGTATAACCTGTGATCAATATCCTGACAGGATTAGGGTATTTGGTTCTTATATCTTCAAAGAATTCAACACCTGTCATACCGGGCATTTTCTGGTCGCTGAGTATGACACTGATATCAGGGTTTTCTTCTAAACGCTGAAGTGCTTCGGTGGTATTATTGGCGATAAAGATGTTGTAATCGAACCTGAAAGAGGCTTTAAAGCTTACCAGGTTGTTCGGTTCATCATCTATGTATAATACCTTAATTTTCTTATTGCTGTCCAACTTGATCCTCTATTTGAACATTAACTAATTTAACAGGCAATGAAATAGTAAACTCTGTTCCCTCTCCCAAAACAGATTCAAACTCTATTTTACCATTATGCTTATTAATTGTGTTGTAGACGATTGACATACCCAAACCTGTACCTTCACCCACGTCTTTTGTCGTAAAGAACGGTTCGAATACTTTTTTCTTGGTATTTTCATCCATACCTATACCATTGTCCTTAATGCTGATGCTGATATTATCCTCGTCAATTACTGATGTACGTATGGTAAGCAATCCTCCCTTTTCATCTTTGAATTTCGAGCGTATAGCCTGTAGGCCATTAGTAATGATATTCAGAAAAACCTGGTTGAGTTTGCCCGGGTAACATTCAATTGGCGGGAGGTTACCGTATTCTTTAACTATATCGATATTTGTACCTAATGTATTCCTGACAATAACCAGGGTAGAGTCTATACCCTCGTTCATATCGGCTAATTTCAGGTCGTCTTCATCCAGTCTTGAGAATACTCTCAGTCCCTTTACTATTTCGGCTGTACGGTTTGAGCCTTCGGTAATGCCATTCAGTAAATAACTTATTTCTTCTTTCAGATAATCATAATCCAGGTCGTCTTTTAGTTCTTTTATCTGCTGTTTCTTCTCATCAGAGCTCACCTCAGACAAAGATATTTCTTCTACCCTGTTCAGCATGTCGATAATCATATCGACATCCCGCTTCAGGGGTTTAACATTGGATGTAACGAAATTGATAGGATTGTTAATTTCATGAGCTATACCGGCAGTTAACTGACCGAGTGAAGCCATCTTCTCTGATTCTACAAGTTGTGCTTCCGCCTCTTTCAAATCTTTGAGCGTCTTGTTTAATTCATCATTTGACTGTTTGAGTTCTACTGTTCTTTCAGTCACTTTGGTTTCAAGTATAACGTTCTGCTCCCTGATAATCCTGGCATTTTCTTCCAGAGCAGTGAGCGCCTGTACCTGGGACTCTTCTTTTTCGCGTTTGAATATATTTATTTTATCGGCCAGGGCGAAGGACAGGAGTGTAACTTCAGCTGCTGAGCCAAAAAGCAATATATACGAGGTAATGTTATTGAACGGCATTACTCCGGCATCTTTCAGGGCGTATATTATTATTGCCACCATTAATGAAGACCAACCTATCAGATAATATTTGGCCTCCGAAAGTCCCCTGCGGTACAGGTGAATGGACACACCAAGTATTACGAAAGCTATTGTGCCCTGTGTGGGTAACATAGCATTGTAAGTGATGGAATTAAACCCGGCCAGGCTTGTAATAATATACACTACATATACAGCCTGGAATATTTTCAGTACCCTAAATATTCTTGGCGCGATGGTTCGTATTCGCAGGAACTCTATGAGAAACTGCACACCAACAATACTAACCAGGCATGTAAAGAGGAAAAAACTAAAGTCAGCAAACCTGGGAGCATCAGGCCAGAGATATTTGTAGGTAAATCCTGTAAGTGTAGCCTGTGTAAGGCCCACAACAATAGTATGAATTACATAGTATATATAGCTTCTGTCCCTGATACTAAGGTAGACAAAGATATTGTACAGGAACATGACTATAATGATACCGCAGTAGATACCAAACCAAATATTCAGGTTGATAGTATTGGAGTAAAATTTTGTTGCAGGGAGAATTCTGACAGGTAACACGGTTTGCTGTTTTACCTTAATCCTTGCATAATAAGTTTTTTGTTCGCCGGCACTCACATTAAGGTCGTACAAAAAGTTTGTACTCTGATCGTATTGCCTTTTGTCAAAGGGGTATTTCATTCCACCCGTGTGAACATTGTAGTTTCCTTCACTAACCGGATAATAAAAATCAATTTCATCCAGAAATGGCTGGACAAACTCTACAAATAATTTACCATCATTATCATGGTTACTTACCGTGAACCTCAACCAATATGTGGCCCCTGCATTTTGCAGGGAAGCTATATCCTTATCTAATTTCTGAAAAGCTCCTGCAGAACGCACGTTTTCAAAACTTAGTGAGTTAGTTTCATCTACAAGTAAATATGCATTTCTACCTACTAAAGCTGTTTCAAGACTTTTATCTATGGTAGTTTTTTCAATACCAACAGCTAATGAGGTAACAAAAAGTAGAATAAATGCAGAAAGATATTTCAACATTTGCCGGTTGATTAACGAGACTAAAGATATTCTAAAAATATCAGAGAATAATTATGAAGAGGTGTTTTTCTGCATTTCGGGCAATAATAAATTATACGCAACATCCGTGGTGCCTTTCTCGCCTATCACTGTAGTCCTGTTTACCGGGTTGGTCATGTATGATAATATTTCGTTTCTGAATACCGGGTTGGCCGTACGCAGTGTCATATCTTTTACCACAAGCGCGGTGGCCACAAGGTCTAACTTAGGGTAAACGAATGTACCCCTGTTGCCTATCGATGTCTCTATTTCAAAGCCCGCGCTCTCGCACATGGCCACTGTATAAGGTGCGCAGAGTACAAACAGGCTGTCCATTTTTAGTACTTGGGCTAATGCAACGCCCAATTTGGTCAGTAAGATACTTACTCCCCTGCCGGCAATTGATTTGGCATTCCACAATCCGCAAAGTTCGCCCGTAATTTTATTATCAGCATAAGATGCTACAAGGCCGTAAATCCTCTTTTCAACAATGGAAATTGCTTCTTCTATTGGTAATGGGTAACCGCCACCTACCAGGTGTATCCTTTCGCCTCCAACTACCTCGCTATTATCTTCTGTTTCTACTAAAACTACGTACACATTTGGGTTATCAAACCAATCGTTTTTGGCAGATGTAACCTTGGTAACTCCGTAATCGCGTAAAACATTAGCATGCCCTTCTGCAAAGAGCCTACACGACTCGGGGTCGTCAACTGCCCTGAAAATCCTTACTTTAAGCATTTAAAAACTATACTACTCTTCTAAATTGTCAATATCCTGTTTGTATAATAAGACCTCTTGTTTGTTTGTATGTATTTTTCTCTCTTATTCCGGATATCAGTAGAAGAATTATTATAATATAATTATTTCATACTGTATTAGTTTTACTTATTAACTGGTAATAATATTTAATTACAATATAAGAACAAAAAATGAATAATCTATGTGTAGAATAATACTTTTTCAAGCGGACGCCTTAAAGAACGGACTGAAGGTTCGCCACCATAAAACAACCTGAATACAAAAACGGGGCATTCAGCTTTTTCAAGCCTCAATATCTTATTGAATTCGTTTTCAATACCTGCAAACTCCTGGAGTTCGAAATCAGTAAAGTCAATTTTCCCGTTTTTACGGTAGCGTTGCAGCATGAAGGTTATTTGTGAAATAGGCTGGAAGGCTATGCCCCTGGAGTTTGCCTCCAGCCATACCCTTTCCACTGCCCGGCCGCCATTCAGAAAATCGAGTTGTGTGTCTCCATTCATAGTTAGTACAGATATGCAACCTGCACTTCGTATAGGTTTTTCAGAAATTTTCTTAAAACCTTCACCCTTTTCCAGCTCGTACAGAAATCGTATTGCACCGGGGTCGCTGGCTATTTGCATGGCAGCACGGTCACTGTTACTCATATTCAGCGTTTCCACATCCAGGCCGTCGCCTGTTTGCCGCACAGATTCCTGTGTAAAACGCAATTCCCTTACAAAAGTATCATAATGGCCACGGGGGTTCAGCATCCTCATTCTTTCTGTATTGGTAAGAATATGAGCGAATGCATCAATTTCAGGCTCAGACTCATACATATATAGCGCAGCACCCGGAATTGTAGCAGCCACATCCTTCAATGCTTGTTTATCTGCTTCAGCTATCAGTTTTCTTTCAGATAATTCTCGGTTGGTGACACGTGTAAATATTGCCGGGGCCAGGCGTTGCAGCGGATATGGTGTCTGCTGCTCTGCAAATGAGATAACTGCCACTAGGCGGGTATCATCTTTCAGCGGGAACAATTCTTCTGATACAGAAAGTCCTAATTCTGCAGCCTTGATGGAAATGTTCTCTAACATAGCCCCAAAGCCGATATATGAACCCAGGTGATTGAAATCCAGCAGGGAATAAGAATAGTAAATATCATGGAAAATGTATAACCTGTTTTCATGGTACATCATTTTCCATGGCTGTGCATTGCCACCTGATGGGGCAGCGCATGCAGCCCTGGCAATATTTTGCCTGCGCTCCTCTCCTATCTCTATACTTGTAGTAGCAGGTTGGTACTTAGCGGCCAATGATTGTATATCAGCTACAGTTAGTTCGGGCGGGCAATTTTGTTCATAGTCAGTTTTATAGTCCGACTGAGGCCTTTTATCAGCAACAAGTTCGTCAAAATCGATGTAATAACGGCCTGATTCGTGGAACTGGCCCAATAAAACCCTGCGTGCAGTATCGGTGGTGAGCGCCCCACCTAACACCACTGAAGACGCCAGTTGCGGCCATGTGTTAATAGATTGCTCTACCTCCATCATCGATGCTTTGAGCCTTGTAGAAATAGTATCTGCCCCTACCATTTTCAATATATATGGTATTTTCTGCTCGTTGGTGAGGTCTTTGATTGAATCAGGGTTTAAGTCGCCTGCCAGGCCATGCAATATTGGCCTGTCGGGTTCAAGGTCAAACCGCTCTACATCCAACATGCCCCTGTCGTTAGTATCCATCAATACAGGTACCCTTAGTTCCCTTGCTTTGAACCTGCTTTGTATTTTTATATCTAAACCATCGCATACCTCCACAAGCAGGTCAAGCTTGCCATCACCGGTAAAAAAGGTATCTATATTACCGGGCGTAATGCCCTCACTGAAGACTTTTACATTCAAATAAGGGTCAATTTCCAGTATTTCCCTAGCAGCCAGTATGGTTTTATGCAAGCCAAGGTTATGAAGCCCTGTCCTTATCCTATTCAGGTTACTTAATTCAACTGTATCAAAATCGGCAAGCCTTAGTTCGCCGCAAATCCTTTCCATAGCCATAGTAAGGGCTATGGATTGTCCTACTGAAAGACCAATTACGCCAATTTTTTTGTTACGCAGGTAACTTTGCTCTTCCTTTGTGAGCTTATACCTGTTGCGGTTGGTACGTACTTCTATAAACTCTTCTTCGTCCAGCAGGTGTAGTACTTTTTTCGACCATGGATAGTACACCCAAACCCCGTATTCATAAGGGTCACAGCCATCCAGGTGTTTCTCAACAAAATCAGGGTATTGGTCATCTTTTATCTTGATTTTGGGGTTTAAAATCTTCACAAGTTCCCTGAGCTGACCGTCTAAAACGTCGAGTACTTCAACTCCGGGTGTACTTATCAATCCTTCAAAGGCTAATTTCTGTTCGTCATCTGTTATACGATAAATAACAGGTTGATACGTTGTAGCTAAATCTTTACTATTTTTGATAGCTTCTTTATTATTTGTCATAATAAACGGGGCATTAACACAGTAACAAACTTGTTTTAAAAAACACCAGGCAGAGAAAAAATAGTAAAAATTATACTTTGTATATTTTTTTCACTATTTTGTACTTGGTGCAAATGTAAAGCTAATAATTGCATTACAATGGGAGACGAAAAGATAGAAAAAATAAAAGTGCTTTATGTAGACGATGAGGAGCATAACCTGATGTCGTTTAAGGCTACATTCCGCATAAAATACAAGGTATTTACTGCTATTAGTGGTGAAGAAGCCATAAAAATTATGGATACTGAGCCTATTGATGTAATCATCACAGACCAGCGTATGCCCAATATGACAGGCGTACAATTCCTGGAGTCAATACTGGACAAACATCCTGACCCCATGCGTATACTGCTGACGGGCTATGCTGACCTGAATGCTGTAATTGATGCTGTAAATAAGGGAAAAATATTCCACTACCTGACCAAGCCGTGGAACGAAGAGGAGCTGGATATGACTATTCAGCGCGCTTATGATATTTACAAGCTAAGAAAGGACGAAAAAGAATTGACAGAAAAGCTGGGCGTTACCAACTCTCAATTAGAGTTCCTGTTGAGGCAACAACTTTTATCTTAATAACAAGCATAAATACTATTTTTACACCCGGTAATTGCCGGGTTTTTTAATATCCGTTCATGATAGCACTTAGTGTAGTAATAATAACACTAAACGAAGAAAATAATATTGAGCGCTGCATCAGGTCTGTACAAACTGTGGCAGATGAAATTCTTGTAGTGGACAGTCTATCAACCGACAAGACTATAATGATCGCAAAACAATTGGGTGCAAACGTTGTCTCACAAACATTTCTTGGACATATAGAGCAGAAAAATTTTGCAACAGAACAGGCTAAACACGACTGGGTACTATCAATAGATGCTGATGAAGAATTAAGTGAGGAGCTGGCTGAAAACATAAAAATTATAAAACAAAATCCCCAGGCCCAGGCATTTCACTTTAACCGATTAAATAATTATTGCGGCTACTGGATAAAACATGGCAGTTGGTACCCAGACCGAAAAATACGCCTGTATAACCGAAATGCAGGTATGTGGAAAGGTGAAAACCCACACGACAGGTGGACTTTACACAATGCTAAAGAAAAGCCACTATTGCTTAAAGGTGACCTGTTGCATTACAGCTACAACTCCATATCTGAACACTTGAATAAAATTGAGAAATACAGCGACATAGCAGCCAGGCAGAAAGTAAATAAAGGACAAGATTGCAGCATTTTAAAAATATGGCTGGGGCCTAAATGGAAATTTGTTAAAGATTATATAATCAAGCTGGGTTTCCTGGATGGATACTGGGGGTTTATAGTATGTAAGCTGTCTTCAATTGAGAATATGGCCAAGTATTCAAAAACAAGGCAGTATGCTCAATGGAAACGAGAAGGCAAAATTTTTTAACCATTACAAACATTTTAAATCAAAGTATTATGAAAGAAACATTCAAGATTTTTTCTGTTGCAGCATTTACTGCGTTAATTGTATTTGCAGGATTTTCATTCAGGCCTGCACCTGAAACTACACAAGGCATCACTTACCAATATTTCCAGTTCTCAACTATTGAGTCGGTAATACCCGGCGGATTGGGACGTTCCCGGATATTGACTACTGATAATAACGGCCAACTGTTAGAAAAGGACCTGAAGAATTTTTACAGTATGGTAGGGCTTAACTTTAAAAACATTGCCAATAACGACCAATCTATAGTTGAACGTATCAATGCATACAGCAATGACGGCTGGGAATTAGTAAATGTATCTACAGGCTCACACGCACAAACATCTGAAGGCAACAGCTCCGGCGGTTTATTTATCACACGGTACTTATTCCGCAAGGCGAAATAACACATGCCAAAATCAACAACAGACAGCGACTTAATCAGTCTTAATAAGTTTATCAGCTCTACAGGGTTTTGCTCCCGTCGTGAAGCTGATAAACTTATTGAACAAGGCCGTGTAATGGTAAACGATGAACCCGCTTACCCCGCAACCAGGGTATCGCCTGACGATACTGTAGCAATAGACGGTGAGACACTGAAAACGAAAAAAAAGCAACAGACTATCTATATCGCTTTCAACAAACCTGTAGGTATCACCTCTACCACCGACCTGAGAGATAAGACTAATATTATCAGCTATATAAATCATCCCAAAAGGATATTTCCCGTGGGTAGACTGGATAAGGATTCTGATGGGTTGATATTCCTGACTAATGACGGGGATATAGTGAATAAAATATTACGCGCCGGCAACTATCATGAGAAGGAATATATAGTAACTGTTGATAAGCCGGTAACACCTGAATTTATACAAAAAATGAGTTCAGGCGTACGGATATTAAAGCAACGCACACAACCTTGTGTTGTAAAACAAGAAGGCTCCAAGCGTTTTCGCATCATCCTCACACAGGGATTAAACAGGCAAATCCGCCGGATGTGCAATGAACTGGATTATAAAGTAATCACCCTCACCCGTACACGCATCATGCATGTGCGCCTGGGTAATTTACCTGTTGGCAAATGGAGGCTGCTTACTCCACAGGAAGTTGAGGAAATGAATAGGATGATAGCTTCATCATCGAAGACAGAAGAAGCATCTGTAAAGAATTATATACCTAAGAAAAAAGTTGGTACAAAAATTAGCGAACCGGAAAGGCCAGTAAAGTCACCGGCAGCTGAGAGACAGGATCAGAAAAAGCCTAAGCAGAAGAGCTACAAAGAGTGGCGAAAAAAGAAGTAGCTACTTCATTACAGACAAATATTCTTTCCAGGGACCGACTTCTTCTTTGTATTGTTTAGCCATAGTACGGCTTATCTGCACTATATGGCTCAGGTCGTGTGCCACCCATGTAGACAATAACTGCCGGAGTGTTACCGTACCAAAAGTGGGATGTATAGCTGTTTTATTAAGGTCTTCTTCAGTAATCCTGAGTATTCTTAATTCTTCAAGATTGTGTTTCCTGGCTCCCTCAAATTTATCCAGCAGTTGTGCCAGGGATTTACCCTTGCTTTCTTCGAACATTGCTGTCCGGTTGAAGGGTACATATTTTCCCCCGTTGTCATTCATTGTAATTTTTATGCGGGTAATCCAGTCGTTATTTTCTCCATGTATTAAATGCCCCACTACATCGTAAGGGCTCCATGTTTCAGGACCTTCATTTTTAGTAGTCCATTCGCTATCGAGATCGGAAAGAAGTTGTCTAATGACAGATGGTGTTCTTTCCAGGATGGGTATTGATTGCTGCAGATTGAATTGCATAACAGGATAATTTACAAAGCAAATATCCTGAATAAAGGGATATGAAAAACTAACATTTCCTAAAAGCAAAAATCCCCCAACATTTTTAGTGTTGGGGGATTTTAAA
>CALEZD010000084.1 GCA_937928385.1 uncultured Bacteroidota bacterium | reverse complement strand
AGTTGGATATGACAGGCCAGCCTTCAGGTGTGTATTTTGTAGAATTACAGACAGAAGGCGTAAGGTTGATGAGGAAATTAGTTGTGAGGTAAAAAAACTAATGAAAATACAGTTAAAATCCGGCAGGGAGCTAACCCCTGCCGGATTTTTTTTGTCTTTACTCTAAAGCTATCAATAGATTTGCAACTCAATATAAGCCCATAATGCATTTATAATTATTGAATATTTAATTACCTATAATAAAAAATTGGAGTATGAAAAGCATTTTATATTTATTGACGGGGTTCACGCTTAGTGTGTCTTTGGGTATCACAAGTGGATATGGACAAAGTACTACTATTAATACTACCATAGGGAGTACGGGTTATAATGGTAATAATAGCTCCGGAGTGAATGGGTTTATCACATTTGTAGTAGAGAATAACTCGGGCATAGCGATAAAAATAACAGAAGTGGGCAACTGGGCTACTACCGGCCATAATAATACGACAAGTACATTATGGTATAGCGCCACCTCTCTTAGCGGACCGGTGACACTTACAGCTCCTGCATGGACCTCAGTGAGCTCAAATCTGGTGAACGGCGTTTCAGCTTCAGGAGTTTTCCCGGTGTTACCCGGTTTAAACTTTCAAATTCCTGATGGTGCCATTTACCGTATTGCGGTGCATACCACCGGTGTTAATAATTATACATTAGGTGTAGCTACGCCTAACAATTTTACAGCAGCAGGTGTAACACTATACACTGGTGACTACCAGATAGCCGGGCAAAATGTTGGATATGCAGTAGGCAACAACCCGCGTTTCTTTTCAGGGTTTATAACTTTTGAACCTGCGTCTATTCCCTGCGATGACACTATTAAAAGCGCTGTAGTGATAGGTCCTAAAGTAATCTGCCCCCAAAAACCATATAATTTATCAGTAGGATTGCAGAGCGGAATATTGTTGTCAGGCCTAACATACCAATGGCAATATTCTATGAACGGAGCCAATTGGGCTAACTTCACAGGTGTGCCCAATGTGTCAGCCGGCGGTGAAATAAAAGATTCAATTACTGATGACAAATGGTACCGTTGTATTATTAAGTGCCAGGCTACAGGGGAAACATTCACAACAGCACCACATAAAGTGAGCATAGCGCCCTTTTACTATTGCTATTGTGATAATGAAGTGACCACCGATGCAGGGG
>CALEZD010000083.1 GCA_937928385.1 uncultured Bacteroidota bacterium | reverse complement strand
TGGTAGCTACTGTATCCTGGCCAAAAGTAAATACCTGTGTGCTGTTGGCTACAGGGTTGGCAGGGCTGGCATCCGCATTAGGAGGGGTACTGGTAGGGCTCACTTCGTAGGCACCTATGTCAGGAACGCCGGTAGGCACTAAGTAAGGCCTATTGGCACCTGCAAGGTCTGTCTTAATAGTAGTATCATGCTCAGCACGGCCATTCACCGCCCAGGCGGCAGGACTCGATGCATCAATACGGAAATCACGGTTGGCCGCATTCAAATATGGAGGCTCATATATCAA
The DNA here is from genome assembly GCA_937928385.1 of uncultured Bacteroidota bacterium. Classification (GTDB taxonomy): domain Bacteria; phylum Bacteroidota; class Bacteroidia; order Chitinophagales; family Chitinophagaceae; genus UBA5543. The sequence goes on along the minus strand of CALEZD010000083.1, from coordinate 1,900 downwards.
AGAGTTCATATCATTGCCGGTAGTATTGCGCCAGTTTTGCAACACGCTGCCTGAATATGATGGCGAAACGTTCTGAAATAATGTCCCGCCCGGAGTGTAATACAGGTTATAATCGCTTTTGCAATAATCTTTATGATAGCTATAAAACAGAGTGCCTGATGTACCGGACCTTGAGAAGATATTATTTCTGAGCTCTGTTTTATATGATGATGATGTATTGTAAACATATGCGACGTAATTGGTGCTGCCTGTAGCAAGGCTATGGAAAGTATTGTTCTTGAACAAACTTTTGTAGTTGTAATACAAATACAGCGTATAGTTTGTACCGGCGGTACTGCTGGTTATAACGTTATTCGCAAACACATCGTTACTCAGGTACCATGCCTGTATGCCGTATGCAGTACCATATTGAGATCTCGCTTCTACATCGTTATTATAAAAACGCACACCCTGGTAACCAGTTGAACCGTTTAAATAAACACCATATACTGTTGCGTAGCTGTTACCCGTGGCTTTAATTTTGTTGTTGGTAAACTGCATATTGTTTGTATACAGCAGGTAATTATAAACAAACCCTCCTAAATTGCTGTTGCTGTAAAATTCATTGTTGGAAGTAATGGTATTGCCATAATACCCCATATAGCTATAGATGCCATACGCATTGATGTTGACCTTATTGTTAGTAAAGGTGTCAGGCCAGTTGGCTCCATTATAGTTCATGTAGTAATTGTACACATAACCATAAGAGTTGGTTGTATAGTTAAACGTATTGCCATCTGCTTTAGAGTTGTTGTTGTAATACAAAGGACCGTAACCATAAATAGAACCGGAAGACTGTGTAACGTTTATGGTGTTGTTCAGATAAGTAGCGCGGTGTGCATAATAAGTATAAAATGGATAGGTACTACCTGAAGAGTTATTTAAGCTAATAGTGTTATTATGTATCTCCGGCACCAATGAACTGCTGTTAGTGATGTAATTGATATAATAGCAGTACAGACCATAAAGTGTAGAAGTAGTGGTTACGTTAACTGTATTATTAGAAAATTTGAAATCATTGTTCAGGTACCAGCTATAAGACAGGTAATAGGTACCCGAGCCGGTGCGGCTGAATGTATTTCCCAGGAATTTCAAACCGCTTGTATAGTAAGTATAAAAACCGTAGTAGCCACTATTGGTAGAGGAGAAAGTATTATTCACAAACTGCATATCGTTAGAAGTGCTGGATGTGTTGCTGCCGTATATATATGCCCATGTACCTCCATTTACGAAACTACAACCTGTAAACTTGTTGTCCGATCCCGAATGGCCACTTGCATATACTAAAGCTGCACCGTTTGAAGATGTTGTAGTAGCAACACCCTCTACTACGCAATTTTCTACATTGTTGTAAGAAGACTGGCTGGTAAAATCAAAAACACGGCCGTAAGACGAACTTGTCTTAATCAATGTCATGTCTTTAACTGTTATATACCTCGCATTGTTGAAACGGAAGATATAGTTGCTGGAAGTACCATCGCTGATGACTACGTTCGCCTTATTACCGCTTTGCGAACGGAAGGTAATCGTGTTGGTCGTGCTCGCACCGGCAATATTATTGATACTGCCTATCCAGGATGAACCGGAATAAGAACCATCACGTATGAGGAACTGCACCGGGCCATTCACGCCGGCAGAGTTCAACGCGCTGATGGCCGCACTTAACGTGGAGTAATCAGGACTGGTGCCGCCTACAGTGTAGCTACCGCTCAACTGGGCCTGCGTGGTATTGCTGCATGTAATTGCAATGGCTGCAATCAGGGCAATACGTTTAAAAAAGTTGATTTGTTTCATTTACCTGGTATTTAAACTATTATTAAAAAATATTTTAAAACACACCCTGAAATCCATTTGCATTTTT
>CALEZD010000082.1 GCA_937928385.1 uncultured Bacteroidota bacterium | reverse complement strand
GAAATACAAACTATCGCTGGAACCTAATGCAGGCTGTATAGTGCCTATAAAAAACTTGCCCGCGGGCAGTATTACCGGCTGTGCAAACTTATAATACCAGAATGCATTCTGGTGCAGGTAAGCAGGCACAAAAAAATCTTCCTGGTACAATACATTGTCGCTGCCGCCGCCAAAGGCAATATCGCTGTACACTGTTACCGAGAAATACTTTTGGAAGGCCAGTGGTACCTGCCTGCCAAAGTATATGGCGATGCCCTTTAGAGTATCTGGGACATTCAGGCGGTGTTCTACAGCTATTTTACCGGGCAGTGTCGAGAACAGGTTCAGGTAATAACTTTTCTCTGCCGTACCATCGTCGTAGGCCAGGTAGTTGTAAAAATGTTGATACCCCCTGATGGTATCATTAGCTGTGGGGCCGGTATCAGGCGTTGCCTGTAAATAAAATTTATTCTCAAAAGTAACTATTGAATTAGGTGCCGGCAGAGAAACTGTGTTTGTGTACACCGGGAAAGAAACCCCGTTTTCCGCATTACTGCCTATGCCTGTATTGCCTGTACCGGTGCTCAACGGTGTATTGGTAAAAAACTCCCTGGATGTATAGCCATAATCTACAGTAACAGCATTAGTAGTGTTATTCCTTATAGCGCTCTCGAACTGTGTAGCAAGCTCCCCTGCTGCATTGGCTATATACTGCTGGTAAGGCATAAAAGTATAGTCATTCAGCATCTGCGTTGGTTCTTTGGTGTACGCCACATCCTGTACACCAGTATCATTCATGTTCCTGCCCGCAGCCAGCCTGATATAGTCTATATTCCAGTTATCATCGGTATTGTTGATAGATGCCTTGTTGACAAAACGGAACCTGAAATCACTATTAAAATAATTGGTATCGGTAATGGGTATCATTACTTGTTTGAATGGCTGCAATGCAGAACCTGCTACGCGCCATACCCTTACCCAGGAGCTGGTACTGCTGGAGCGGCGGAAGAACAGCATCAGCGAATCGCTGGGCTGTGGGTCGAAACCTGCACCCTGCGGCTGGTAGAAGAAACTTAGGTACAAACTATCCCCCGGCGTATAAGTACTCAGGTCTATAGGTTGAGATGTGAGGCTGTCACAATACCTGGCTACCGCTTTATTTGTTCTTTGATAAGGCAGGCCGTCTTCACCCAATGCGTCAAAAGTAGCCACGCCACGGCTGACAGGCTCCACCGCCATATTGTTATTCACATACACTTTTCTGTCCTGCCAGTTGTTCGTATCAGGGAAAAATCCGGTACTCGTAAAGTCCTCGAAAAATGGCAATGATATGGCTGTTCCTTTTGCAGCCGCGCGCGGCATGGTTGAATAATATGTCTTTACCAGGGCTGTATCCGGCGGCCGGTAGCCTAATGGGGCTACTCCCTCGCCTTGCGCCATAACCTCGTTAGCAGTAATGAAGAATGATAACACTATCAATACTACCTGCGCATATCGCCTGTTTAATATTTTAATCCCAGTCTCCGTCGTCATTGTTAGTATTAACAGATTTCTTAGGCGATTTATTGCCTTGCTGCTGCGCAGGCACCGTGGGTTTGGTTACTGGGGTTTGCCTAATCTTAATATCCATAAACTCACCCTGTTTTATCCTGTTGGTGCCGCCGTAGTCATTCTTCGCATCAGGATACTGGTGGTATATCACCGCTGTTAGCGAATCTGTAATCGGCCCTTCCCACACATCAATAAACTGCAGGCCCGATGCACTTAATATGGCTGAACCTTCAGCATAACTCATACCCACTACATCCGGCACGTCAAATTCCACATTGCCCAGCCCGTCGCCTATCACCAGGGTTATTTTACTGCCCTGCGGTATCATATCACCGGCCTGTATTACCTTGCCATTATACATTTGTTCTAAGATAGCCCCATCTGCTATATCAGGGCGGTGTATCGTGTCACCCAATCGTAATTTGTTGCTCCTCAGCACCATATCTGCACTGCGGTAGGATACGCCCATCAGGTCGGGCATGGGGGTAAGCGGCGCCTGAGATTTATTCACGACTATAAAAACTGTCCTGCCACGCTTGACAAACGCACCTGTATCCGGCATTTGCGACAGCACTATGCCTGCATCCTTCTTTATATCAAAGGCTGAGTCCAGGTCTATATCAAAACCCTCTTTCTCCAGTATCTTCACCGCTTCGCCATAGGTTTTGTCCACCAAAACGGGCATCTTTATCTGTTCACCATGGCCGGTTATCCTGCCCAGGCTGGAAAAGAATATGATGTAAAACACCACCGCCAGCAGCAGCATCAGCAGCAGGTGAAACCATATAGATTGTTTGTATTTTTCTTTAATCAACGCCATTATTACTAACCTGTTGTTTAAGACAATCTTCTACCAACGAGCCATAAAAATCCATTAATGTAATACCCGCTGCCCGCACCTGTTGAGGCACTATGCTCGCCTCGCTCTGGCCCGGCATGGTATTCACTTCCAGGAAGTACAATTTATCCGTTTTGTTCTGCAATATAAAATCCATCCGCACTACACCACGGCAGTTAAGGTGGCGGTAAATATAGCCCGATTTGGTTTCCAGCATTTCTTTCACCTGCTCGCTCACGGGCGCGGGTGTTATCTCGTTGGTCACGCCCGGGGTATATTTCGCTTCGTAGTCGAAAAACTCGTTCTGGCTCACTATTTCGGTGGCAGGCAGTGTGTACAGTTTACCATCTACCCTATACACGCCTATTGTCAGTTCCCTGCCTTCTATAAACTCCTCTATCAGCACCTGGTTGTCTTCTTTAAATGCCTTCTCTATAGCAGGCAGCAGGTCTTCCACAGCTTTCACTTTTGTTACCCCCAGGCTCGATCCGCTTTCATTGGGTTTCACAAACATGGGCAACTGTATCTGCTCCAGTATAGAACCTACTGAGTAGGGTTCCCCATTTATCAGGTGTACCGAGTTGGCTATGTTCACTACATTAAAATCCTTCACTACCTTATTACAGTAGCTTTTATTAAAGGTAAGGGCAGACACTATGGCGTTGCAGGAGGTATAGGGCACGCCCACCATGTCTAAATAACCCTGCATACGGCCATCCTCTCCCGGCGTTCCATGTATGGCTATAAAAGCCATATCAAATACTGTTTTTTCGCCCTGTATGGTCAGTGTGAAGTCGTTTTTGTCAACAGGTATTTTGGCACCTCCATCACCTTCGTACCACCAGCCTTCTTTGGTTACTACAATGGTATATACATTATATTTTTCTGCATCCAGGTTCTTCTTTATGGTAGCGGCGGTTTGTATGGATATAACGTATTCGCCGGAATAGCCACCTGCGAGCAGGGCAATATTTTTCTTCATATTATATTAAGTGGTACGCTAAAGTTGATGCTACCAAAGGTAATAGAAAATTGAATGAACGCGGAAACATCTGTCATAAATTCATCTTAATGAAATAATCAGGGGCTTACCGAGCATCTTTCATTCTTTGAAAAAGCAAAAAAGACGGGTTGAAACAGAGAATACAAATTACAATTATGCACTCATTGAAAACCGGATTATTAGCATGATTAAACAGCCTGCCAAAATTTTTGAACCAATATCTTAACGTCAATCGGGGCTGTCACGTTCCACCCCGATTGACGTTAGCCTTTATTTCCAATCACTGTCCTCCAGCTCAAAGATATCTTCTATGCGCACCTTGAAGAAGCAAGCTATCTTCATAGCCAGCACCGTACTGGGGACAAACCGCCCGGTTTCTACAGAGTGTATGGTCTGCTTTGTCACACCCACCTTCACAGCCAGTTCCGTTTGCGATATATTTAGTTTTGCCCGCTCTACCCTGATTGTGTTCTTCATATATTACTGCTTAAATAATGCTGAAAATCAACAACAGAACACCCATCATCACAATCACCACCACCAGGTGTACCCACCAGTTCTTCTTTATGTTCTCCACTATTGGTATTTCATCGGCATCGTACTGCCACAGTATGTCGGTGTACAGCCCTATATGGAATACTACCAGATAAAACACCAGGTAAAACCCTGCTATGGCTATTAGCATTTCCGGTGCCAGGTCAAAATCACCAATAACTATACCGGTAAACGACAACGCCAGTAATAAACCTATCAGCAACCCGATCACTAACTGCATAGCACCTGCCCTTATCTTTTTCACTCGTTCATCTTCATGTTTTTCCATACTAAAGGCAATAGAGAAAAGCCCCACTACCGTTATCCAGGCAGACAAGTAATAATGCTGCTCTGCATTCATGCTTCGGAACACATTAAACGGCGCAAGCTTCTGAATGATAACAAGCATGGAGCCGACCGCGGCTATTACCATACCAGCAACCTTGCCACGGTAATCGTACATTGTTTTAAAACCTCTCATTGATTTTTGTTTAAAGTGAAAAATAGAACAATACAAATATAATAGAAAACTTAAACAAAATACAAGTAAACTTTACTTTTTTATAAGTAAACCATAAAAAATGCTCTTATGCAAAGGTTGTATTTAGCACACTTATCTACATGAACACTTACCTGATTCAGGCCGACAATACAAAAAAGGCCACCCTTGCGGGCAGCCTCCTGAATATGAAATTAACTTAATACTTACGACTTACTACTCCTTAGTTAGTTCTTCTTTTCAGCCTCGGGGTACAATATGGCCGTATAATTGTTGGCGGCAAACACCTGGTTAGCTACCTTCTTAATATCCTGTACGGTCAGCTTGTCTATCCACTCGTCATATTTCAGCTTGTGGTCTTTGTTCCTGCCCCAGAAGAGTACACTCTCCATAGAGCTGGCCCACCAGCCGTTTTTCTCCAGGCTTTCGCGGTGTTTTTCGTGCCACTGGCTTTTTACCTTCTCCAGGTCTTCAGCTTTAGGCCCCTCCTTCTTTATCTCGGCCACAACCTCGTCAGCCGCAGCCAGCAGTTTGTCTACATTCTCCGGTCCGCAGGGCAGGTACAGGCTTACTGAGAAGTTCTCATAAGGCTCTTTCTCTACACTGGCATTATAACCACCGCCATAGATACCGCTCAGCTTCTCGCGTAGTTCTTCTATCACCCGTATGTTCAGTATCTCGGCCAGCGCCTGCACTTGCAGCGAGAAGTCTTCAGAATACTTGGCATCACCATGTATCACACCTATAATCATACTCTTGGGATCTGAGCCCTTGTAGTACTTCATAGTCTGTGTACCGGTTATGGGGCGTACACCGTTGTCTTTGTACGATGGTGCTTTATTAGCTTTGGGCAGGCTGGCCACATAAGTTTCCAGCAGGGGTACCAACACCTTAGGGTCCACGTTACCCACGATATAGAATTCATACCCATCCGCCGTACTGAACTGGTCTTTGTATATATCCAGTATCCTATCCATAGACAAGGCCTCGAAATGCTCGGGTTTGGGTATGGGCGACGGTGCCAGCGGGTTGTTCTTATACATCGACTCGTACACAGTGTCTATAAAAGCATAAGTAGGGTTAGCAGACAGGAACTGCAACTGCATCATCTGCTTCTTCTTATATGCTTCAAACAGTTCTTTATCAGCACGGGGCGCAGTCAGTTTCAGGTACATCAGCTGGAACATATCTTCCAGGTCTTTTATCGTACTGCTGCCAGATACCCTATTAGTGATTTCTGATATGCTGCCGCCGGCGCTGATAGTTTTACCTGCCAGCACCTTTTCCAGGTCTGATGGCTTGAACTTGCCGTAGCCCATAGCATCCACCACTTGTGTAGCATAGCGTACATTGTGCACATCGGCCACGCCAAAGTTGTTGCTGCCGCCTTTCTTCAGGCCACGTACTATTATCTCATCGCTTTTGAAGGTGGTTGGCTTCACCGTTACTTTGATGCCATTGCTCAGTGTATAAGTAGTTGCGTTGAACCCTTCTACTTTAGAGATGTTCGCTATTTTGCCCGGTGTTGGTTTTTTATCCATCAGGCTGCTGGCCACTGCTGTTTCTTCTTTAGCCTTTACATCCTGTGCAAAACCTCTTTTTGTCAATGCAAGCAATTGCTCATCCGTAGGCAGTTTATCTTTGTCTTTATCCGGCCCCGTTATCAGCGAGAAGAAATTTTCGTTCGTCATCAGGGTCTGTATTTCTTCATTCACTTCCTGTACATCGATACCCGGCAGGTAGGTTTGATAGTATTTGTATTCGTTCTCTATGCCCGGTATGGGTTCATCTTCCAGGAAGTTGCGCACATATTCGCCTATCAGTTGGCTGCTCTCGGTAGTATTGCGTTCATTGTAAGATTTCTCCATACTGCTCATCAGGTTCTTGCGTGCCAATTCCATTTCACCTTCAGTAAACCCGAATTCTTTAGCACGCTTCATTTCACCTGTCAGCGCCATAAGGGCTTTTTCAGGGCCTTCCTCGCCAAACATGGTGAAGCCTACCAGGTTCTCATAATCGCGGGCCCAACCGCCAACATATACAAATGCATAGGGAAAGGGAGGGTCGCTGCTGCGTGCCAGGTCGCTCAGACGCTGGTTCAGCATCTCGCTCATCAGGCCACGCACCATGAATTCCCTGTAATCGCCTACAGTTATTTCTTTGTCTTTCTTCTGTGCCGGGAAGATGATTTGCAAGCGGTAGTTGGTCGCTTCTTTATCTGTCAGCACCATAGCCTTGGCCACATTGCGTGTTTCTACCGGCACATCAAAGCGGGGGCGAGGGTTGGCGGGGTTCTTCATGGGTTTGAAGTGCTTCTCCAGGTACTTCATGGCGGTTGCCTTGTCTATATCGCCCACTACAGCCACAGCCATCAGGTTGGGGCGGTACCAGTCTTTGTAAAAGCGGCGTATCACATCGTATTTGAAGTTCTTCAGAATCTCGTCTTTACCTATGGGCAGGCGCTCTGCATATCGGCTGCCGGCCATCATTTCGGGCAGGTACTTTTGCAGCATACGCATTTCGGCACCCTTGCCCAGGCGGCTTTCTTCCAGCACTACCCCACGCTCGTCATCTATATCCTTATCAGTCAGCAAGGCATTGTGCGCCCAGTCTTCTATGATTTGGAAGCCTTTGTCCAGGTTGCCTTCTTTATCGGTAGGTATGGGTAATATATATACCGTTTCGTCGAAGCTGGTATAGGCATTCAGGTCAGCGCCGAACTCTACACCTATCGACTGCAGGTAGCTTACCAGTTCATTCTTCTGGAAGTTCTTTGTACCGTTGAAGTTCATGTGCTCCATGAAGTGTGCCAGGCCAAGCTGGTCTTCATCCTCCAGTATAGAGCCTGCATTCACTACCAGGCGTAGCTCTACCTTCTTTTCAGGTTTCTTATTGGTCCTGATGTAGTATTTCAGCCCGTTGTCAAACTGGCCGATGGTCACATTGGGGTCTATCGGCAGCTTGGCCGAAAGGTCCTGTGCCAAGGATACATTACCTGCTGTAACCAGTAACATAAGCAGGGCCAGCACCATGCTGTAAAAATTTCTAGATGAGTATTGCATAAGGAATGGTTTTAGCCTGCCAAAGTAATGTTTTCTGCCCGTAAACAGTGAATAAAAAACCTATAATAAAATCTTAAAATATTGTAAAGAGTTAATAAACACCCCCATAAGAAAACATAATGCCCCTGTAAGTGCATAAGGGAATTATTGAATTATCTTAGCAGCCTGAAAACTTACAGCATAGTATATGGCGCTTATCAAATCAATTTCAGGTATCAGGGGTACAATTGGCGGGAAACAAGGTACCGGGCTTACACCCATCGATGTGGTCAAATTCACTACAGCTTACGGGGCATGGATAAAACAGCAAGGAAATAATAATAAGATAGTAATAGGCCGCGACGGGCGTATATCGGGCGCTATGGTGCGCAACCTGGTAACCGCCACCCTGCAAGGTTGCGGATTTGACATAGTTGACCTTGGGCTGAGTACTACCCCGACGGTAGAGATGGCGGTAGTGATGGAAAAAGCAGCAGGAGGTATTATTCTCACCGCCAGCCACAACCCCAAAGAGTGGAACGCCCTGAAATTGCTGAACGGCAGCGGTGAGTTCCTGAGTGCTGAGGCCGGCCAGTGGATATTGGACTATGCAGACAATAATGAGCATGACTACGCCCTGATTAACAAGCTGGGCACCATAACTGAAGACAACAGCTATATACAAAAGCATATTGACGCTATACTGCAGCACCCGCTGGTAGATGTAGCGGCCATCAAAGCGAAGAACTTTAAAATAGTAGTGGATGCCATCAACTCAACAGGTACCCTGTCTGTACCGCCACTGCTGAAAGCATTGGGAGTTGCTGAAATCATCACTATCAACGAAGAGGTGACGGGCAACTTCGCCCACAACCCTGAGCCACTGCCTGAGAACCTGGCAGAACTCTGCTCCACGGTCGAGAAACAGAACGCCCACCTGGGCATAGCTGTTGATCCCGATGTGGACCGACTGTGTTTCGTATGCGAAGACGGCAGCTTGTTTGGGGAGGAATATACATTAGTAGCTGTGGCCGACTATGTGCTCAGCCATAAGAAAGGCAATACTGTATCTAATATGTCATCTACCCGTGCATTGAGGGATGTAACCGAGAAGCATGGAGGCGAATATACCCCGAGTGCAGTAGGCGAGGTGAACGTTGTGAAGAAGATGAAAGCAGTTAACGCAGTAATAGGCGGCGAGGGTAACGGAGGTATCATAGTACCCGAAATGCACTATGGCCGCGATGCACTGATAGGTATAGCGCTCTTCCTGACACACTTGGCTATAACGGGCAAAAGTGTGAAATCGCTGCGCAACAGCTACCCTAACTATTTTATATCAAAGAATAAGATAGAGCTGAGTGATGATATAGACCTGAAAGGCATCTTCGCCAAAATACAGGACAAGTATAAGAGCCACCCCATCAATACCGAGGATGGGCTGAAGATAGAATTTGACAACGACTGGGTACACCTGCGCCCCTCTAATACAGAGCCTATCATACGTATATATGCTGAGAGCGGTTCTGAAACAACATCGAATAATATTGCAAAACGTATAATGGAAGACATCAGGGAAATGATGTAATACCATTAGCACAATTAGTACTTAATTGCCCGCGAATAATATATATGATATAGTGGTGGTCGGCAGCGGACTGGGTGGGTTATTGTCTGCCGTGATGCTGGCGAAGGAAGGCATGAAGGTATGCGTGATAGAGAAGGACAAACAAGTAGGCGGCTGCCTGCAAACCTTCTCGGTCGAGAAGAAATTATTCGACAGTTGCGTACACTACATAGGCGGACTGGGCGAAGGCCATACCCTCAACCGCATCTTCAGCTATGCGGGCATTATGAACAAGCTGCAACTGAAAGAATATGACCAAAATGCTTTCGACAAAGTTGCATTCGATGCGGTAGAAGAAGAGTTTCCCCTCGCGCAGGGTATGGATAATTTCGTAGAGCAACTACTACCCTACTTTCCTGATGAAAGAAAAGCACTGGAAGAATACATTAGATTAGTTACCAAAGTAGGCGACCATTTTCCCTTGTATCGCTTAAGAATGGGCGATGCCAATGAGAAAGCGGCTGTATCCGGTTGGGAATTGACAGATACGCTCCGTAAACTGACCGATAACAAACGCCTGCAGAATGTGCTGGCAGGCAACAATATGCTGTACGCCGGGGTTCCGGACAAAACACCTTTCTACCTGCATGCACTGGTAACGGAAAGCTATATACACAGTTCGCACAAAGTATTGCCCGGCAGTTCGCAGATATCCAAGTTCCTCTGGCAGGAACTGCAGGCACATGGTGGAGAGGTATTGCGCAATACCACAGTTGTCAAACTGTTAGAAGAAAATGGCATGATAACACACGCCGTTACCGATGCAGGGGATCATATTTATGGTAAACAGTTCATAGCCAATGTACACCCTGAAGTACTGCTGCAAATTACAGACAGCAGCCTGCTACGTCCTGCTTACCGCAATCGTGTCAGTAACCTGCAGCAGACCATATCGTCCTTTATGCTGAACCTGGTAGTGAAACCGGGAACTGTACCTATGCAGCACCACAACCTGTATTGGAACGCTACCGAAGATGTTTGGGATGCTGTCAACTACAAAAAAGAAGATTGGCCTGCCAACTATACACTGTTCTATACTCCTGATAAAGACAACCCGGAATATGCTGAGAGCCTGTCGGTACTCAGCTATATGCATTACGAAGAAGTAAGCCAATGGGCGGACAGCTACAACCGCACAGGGCATGAGCACAACAGGGGTGAAGATTACGATGTGTTCAAAGCATGGAAAAGCGAAATACTGCTGAACAAAGTATATCAACGCCTGCCTGTACTCAAGGGAAATATCATAGCGCAAAAAGCCGCTACGCCACTCACCTGGCGCGACTATACAAGTACACCCACAGGCGCGCTGTACGGCATACTGAAAGACGTAAACAAGCCCAACGAAACCACCATAGCCACCCGTACGAAAATACCCAACCTGTTGCTGACAGGACAGAACGTGAACCTGCACGGCGTGCTGGGCGTCAGCATTACCGCTGTAGCTACCTGTGCCGAACTGCTGGGTATGGAGTATTTGCTGGAGAAGATAAAATAGGACCATTGAAACTGCCAGACAATGCCGTGTAACAAATTTCCCTTAAATTTACTATATGAATACAAGTATAATACGGCAGCAGCTGCATCAGTATATCGACAATGCTGATGACCACACCATTGAGGCCATATTCACAATACTGCAATCGGATATTACCGGCACATCATCTTATACTGACGAAGAGTTAAAACTTTTTAATGAACGCAGGCAAAAATACCTGAGCGGAAATGCTACTACCTACTCAGCAGAGGAAGCCCACGATTACATACGTAAGAATAGAAAGCAAGCCTGATGTTCTTACTAGTACTAACCGAAGACGCACGAGAGGATGTCCGGGAAGCTTACAACTATTACGAAGGAATCAGTCCGGGTTTGGGGGAAGATTTCTTATTAATCCTGGAGCAATATTACAGGACACTACAAGAAAATCCTTTTTTGTATGGATATACTGATACTAGCAAAACGACAAGAGACGTTGCCATTTTGCGCTTCCCCTATGTAATAATATTTGAAGTACACAATTCAACCGTAATTATTTACACCGTTCATAATACTTATAAACAAATAAAACCATGATCTGAAACAATAACCCTACACCGCTGCCAACAACATTTCCTCGTGTTTCTTCTTCACGCTATCGCCTATGGGCGTGGGGTTACCGTCGTCGTCTATGCGTACAAACGTAATCGTGGTAGTGCAAACAACCGTCTCCACCCCACTGTAGGGATTGTACTTCCTCACTTCTATTTCCAGCGTGATGGACGTAGTGCCTAAATGAGCCACTTCTCCATACAGCCTGATGTGGTTGCCCACCTTGATTGGCTTTTTGAACCTGAGTTCGCCCACCTTCAGTGTCACCATATTGGGCGTATAGCAATACTCCGTAGCGAAAGCCGCAGCCGCTTCGTCTATCCACGCCATCAGTATGCCGCCAAACATATTGCCGTGTATGCCTATGTCCTTGCCCATGCATATCTTCTTGTTAATCAGTTGCATCATTCCTCTTGTTTTGTGGCCATAAAAAAGCCCCCCGTACACCGGGGGGCCTATCAATGTTTTGCTAAAATCTTTTTGTTATACGCATTACATCTCCGTACCCCCGGATACCGGGCGCTTACAATTACGGATATGTTTATGCGTATGTTTCACAGCTGCAATATTACAACAATGGAATAATAACCAACAAATTATTTTTTGGTTAACCTGCATTTTACTTCCAGCCACTCTTTGTAGTTAATATAGTCTAACACCTCGTCAGGAATAGCTGAATTGCTGTCTGCTGCAAATAACTCTTCATATACATCCCTGTACAATTTCCTGTAAGTGCCGGGTGGTGTGTTGGATAATTTTGCGAACATTTTCAGTAATACATCTTCATAGGTATGCAGGGTACTATGCTTTTTAATGAAGCGACGGGTGCTGTCCACAAAGTAGCGCAAGACAAAATCGTTCTTCTGCTCCAGGTGGATAATTATATTGAGCATGCGCGCATGTTTCTGCAGGTCCGGGCGTGCACCGCCGGGTTTGTCGTTCAGGATATTATTTAACCATTTTAATGCCTCATCATACTGCCCGTTGGTAAAACAAATATGCCCTAACTGGAACCAGAAAGACAGCAAGTAATCTTTAGGAATTTTGTTCCTGTTGGCTTCTATGAACTGTGCAGTTTCCAATGCAAAGGCCAGGTTGGATTTTTCTTTCCTGTTGCGGTATATCTCCAGTTCCAGGTTGTAGGTACGCAGCACCTGTTTCAGCATACTCTTCTTTTCGGTTGTAATGCTGAATGTCTCGTACACAACCCTCGCCTTCCTGATGAGTTCCAGCGCTTCTTCATCCCGCTTACTGAATATAAGATAACTCACCAGGTTGTTGATAGTAGATACATAAGGGGATGGTTCTTCTTTCAGGCGGTGCGGGTATTGCTCCAACAGGTGCAGCAGTTGGTATAGCTCAGTTACTGCCTTGTCGCCTTTGCCTGTGCCGAAGTATTGCAGGTATCTTGTATTAGACTCCAGCACTTTTGCCTCCAACGTGACGGCTTTCCCGGGCTTCAATGCTTTTATACCCTCCGGCGCATCGTTACCCATCATCTGCCAGGTGTTCACAATCATGCTCTGCCAATGGGCGGTGTTATTCTCTAACAAGCCCAGAGCCTTTTCCTGCCGGGAAATATAATCATGAAACGCATGGTAGCTATATGGTTCCAGCGCTTGTTTCAGTTTACGCTTCCATGCTAACACTTCGTACATGCCGGTGTAGAGTTCATATTTATCCGCCAGTTGTTCAGATTTCTTCAATTCCGTTTCGCAGAGTGCATACAGCTCTTTATTATATAGTATCTCGACATTTCTGAGCATCTCCTTCAGTTCAGCATCTTTTGAAATATTGCCGTGAAAACTGCGTAAGGCATCCATAATCAGGTTGCGCAGGTAATACTTGGTGACATGCAACTGCTTAATAAATGTTTCATTCCTGAATTGCTTCTTTATTGCTGCCTCGTCATACTCTTCCTGCGCATCTACCGCGTCGAATAATTTCAGGTAATTGGCACCACTGCTATCATGACGGCTGTGCAATTTAATGTACCGCTTCTCGCTACGTGATAGCGACTTGACCAGCGTAAATAATTCATCTTCCTTAGCCATTTGAATTTTACGTTATGAACGTAAAATTATCTATAAATTAAACACTATACTATTAATTTTACATTTTAGAAACCTACGTTTCAGACAAATATTATTATTATACGACCTACCAGAGCTTTACATTTGCTCTACAATTAATAACATCTAAAACATAACATTATGTCAAACGCAATTAACTGGTTCGAAATACCTGCCGCTGATTTCAACCGTGCCGTGAAATTTTACAGCGAAGTATTGGGCGCTGAACTGCAAACAATGAAAATGGGAGAAACAGACATGGCCTTCTTTCCCTCTAAAGACAAAGGAGTAGGTGGATGCGTAACCCACGGCAATGGCCAACAACCCAATGCCAATGGCTCTACCGTTTACCTGAACGGTGGTGAAGACCTTTCTGTACCACTTAGCAAGGTAGAAAAAGCCGGGGGCTCGGTAGTACTGCCTAAAACCTCTATCGGAGAAAATGGCTTTTTTGCAGTATTCATGGATACCGAAGGCAACAAGGTAGCATTCCACTCCATGAACTAAATCTTATCATGTTCCGGCATAGATTTGCCGGAACATGTTTAACTTAGTCACACTAAATATAAGTTATGGCAACTATCAGCAACAATACGTTGAAGTTTTTGAAAGACCTGAAAAACAACAATACCAAAGAGTGGTTCACTGACAATAAGAAGCGTTATGAGGATGCTAAGGAAGACTTTGAAACATTCATCGGTGCATTGATAAAAAACATCGCTAAGTTCGATCCCCCGGTGGGCGACCTCAGCCCTAAGAAAGCTGTCTTCCGTATTTACAGGGATGTACGTTTCTCAAACGACAAGTCTCCTTACAAAGTCAACTTCGGCGCACATCTGACAAGCAGTCCTACAAAAGTTCACGACCGTGCAGGTTACTATATACAGGTACAACCCGGCAATAGCTTCCTGGCAGGCGGTGCATACCTCCCGCCTACTCCCTGGATTACAAAAATCCGCCAGGAGATAGACTACAACACAAAAGAATTTAAGAAAATCATCAACGCTGCCGGTTTTAAAAAGTACTTTGGCGAGATAGAGGGTGAGAAACTGAAAACAGCACCCAAAGGCTATCCCAAAGACCATCCCGAACTGGAACTGCTGCAATATAAAAGCTACCTGGCTACCAACTACTGCGATGATAAACTGGTAACATCAGGCGATTTCCTGAAACACGCTACTGACGTTTTCAAAGCAATGAAGCCCTTTGACGACTTTTTGAACCGGGCGGCGGAGTGATTTTCAAAGGACTGATGGTGGTATAAAAAGCTGAAAGGAATTACTATTTTAGTCTTCATGAAAAGGCTAGAAAAAACCCTCTTGATGCTCATCGTTTTGGCAATTTTGGCTAAGCTTGTGCCTTTGCCATTCAATAGTATAGTAATAACTTTTGCCGCGCTTGCTCTCTCTTTACTATATTTTTTCTTTGGATTTGCGGTGTTCACTAGCATCGGATTTAGACAAATCTTTAAAAAGGATAGCTATGCCAATTTAAAACCTTGGGATATCATCATTTCTGTATTTACAGGTATGGCTTTTCAGATACTTGTAATTGGCCTGTTATTTAAAATACAGTATTGGCCAGGTGCCGGTATAATGTCATTTACAGCTTTAATGTCAAGTTTTCTGTTTATTCTGCTTGCGGCGTGGTTGTTAATGACACAAAACCGATTTGTCTATGTAGCAATTCTAAAAAGGGGCGTACCGCTATTTTTGTTTTTGCTGTTTTTGCATTTGATACCGCTTACTACCCGCCTTAAAATCTTTAGGGTTGATCCACAAACAGAAGAACTGATACTCAACGATGCAAATAGCAGGCGTTAATTATTAAAAAAATGGCCACCCTCAGGCAGCCGTTTCAATATCACTTACTACTTATTACTAAAGATGTATCGCCTCACCCAGAGCAACTTCTATAGCATCTTTCACCGCTTCGCTCATTGTCGGGTGCGGGAAGATGACATCCAATTGCTCGTGGTAGGTAGTTTCCAGTTTGCGGCTGGAGACTGTTTGTGCTATGATTTCAGTGACGTTAGCACCTATCATGTGGGTACCCAGCCATTCGCCGTATTTGGCATCGAAGATTACTTTCACAAAACCTTCGGGTGCTCCTGCTGCACTTGCCTTACCGGAAGCTGAGAACGGGAATTTACCCACTTTAATTTCGTGGCCGGCATCTTTTGCCTGCTTCTCGGTCATGCCGACAGAGGCTATCTCAGGTGAGCAGTAGGTACAGCCCGGTACGTTGTTATAATCCAGCACTTCGGGCTGGTGGTGGTACTTACCTTCTTTATGCGCCAATGCCTCTACGCAGATAACTGCCTCCTTCATAGCTACGTGCGCCAGCGCCTGTCCGGGCACGATATCACCAATGGCATATATACCCGCTACATTAGTATTGTAGTAAGGGTCAACAGTTACTTTACCTTTTTCGGTTTTAATGCCCAGGTCTTCCAGGCCAATGTTTTCGATGTTGGCACTCACACCTACCGCGCTCAGCACCACATCAGCTTCCAGCACTTGTTCGCCTTTAGCTGTCTTCACTGTTGCTTTGACCTTCTTACCGCTAATGTCCACTTTCTCTACAGAAGACTCCAGCATGATCTCCATGCCTTTCTTCCTGTAAGCTTTGAACAGTTCTTTTGATACATCTTCGTCTTCTACCGGTACGATGCGGGGCATAAACTCAACAATAGTCACCTTAGTTCCGATGCTGTTATAATAGTATGCGAATTCTACACCTATCGCGCCCGAACCTACCACTATCATGCTCTCGGGCTGTGTGGGCAGGCTCATAGCCTCCCGGTAGCCAATTACCTTTTTGCCGTCTATGGGCAGGTTAGGCAGTTCGCGCGCGCGGCCACCTGTAGCCAGTATAATATGCTTCGCCTGGTAAGCGGTGGTTTTACCATCCGTGCCGGTTACTTCTACTTCTTTCTTTTTATTCAGTTTACCCTGCCCTGTCAGCACCTCTATCTTGTTCTTCTTCATCAGGAACTGGATACCCTTGCTCATCTTATCGGCCACACCACGGCTACGCTTAATCATCGCGTTGAAATCAGCCTTCGCCTCGCCTACGGTCACGCCATAGTCCTGTGCATGGCTAATGTATTCAAACACCTGCGCCGATTTCAATAATGCTTTAGTAGGGATACAACCCCAGTTAAGACAAATGCCGCCCAGGCTCTCGCGCTCTACTATCGCCACCTTAAAACCTAATTGTGATGCACGGATAGCCGCCACATAGCCACCGGGTCCGCTACCAATAACGATTACATCGTATGCCATAAACAGGAAATAATTTTATTGTAAAAAATTGTTTTTTAAAATCAGAGGTGACAAAAGTAGCCAATTTATCGGATAGATAATAGCGCCCGGAACATATAACAACACAGCTATATCCGGCAAAGAAAAAGGGCGCTTTGCAGCGCCCTTCTATGAATATAAACTAAAGCTTATTTATTCGTTATCTTATTCTTTTGCCTGGCACCTATGGCATATATCACCAGGTGTGCAAGGGCAAATACGACAGAGAACCAATACAGTGCTGAAGAAGCTTCGGGCGCCTGGTTGTACAATACAGCTACTACAATGAGTATCAGCACCATGGCCATACCCGTGTATGCTACCGTCTTATAGCTCTTATTAGAGAAGCCCTCCTTGTTCATGTGGCTGTTCTTCATACCGTAAAACAGGTACAGGTCGAAGCCAAACATCATCCATGCTATCAGTCGTATCCATGTATCCAGGGGCAGGAACACCATCATAAACAGGCAGGTAGCTACACCCAGGATAGGCACCAATGGCACCAACGGTGTTTTAAACACACGGGGCGCATTGGGCTGGCTGCGGCGCAATACGATTACGCCTATACACACCAATATAAATGCGAAAAGTGTACCGATACTGGTCATTTCGCCCACTACATTGGCAGGCACGAATGCTGCAAATATACTTACCAGCAGCATAAACATAAAGTTGTTGCGGGCGGGGGTCCTGAACTTTTTATGTACTTCGGAGAAAACTTTTGGCACCAACCCATCGCGGCTCATAGAGAAGAACACACGTGACTGGCCCATCAGCATCACCATGATTACAGAAGCATAACCACCCAGTATAGCCAGGATAATAGCTTTGTTCATCCAGGGGTAATCGGGCGTAATCGTGCCGTCAGGGTTGGTCTGTCCCATGTGGTCGATGGCTACTGCTACAGGAGCTATACCGTCTATGCCTTTGAATGTTTCGTAACTGGCAACACCTGTCATTACATGCGCAAACAGTATATATAATATGGTACAGATAAACAGCGATAACAGGATACCTATCGGCATATCCCGCCCTGGGTTCTTAGCTTCCTGCGCAGCGGTGGATACCGCATCGAAACCAATGTAGGCGAAGAACACTATAGCCGCCGCTCTGATGATACCACTGAAACCAAATTCGCCAAATACACCCGTGTTTTCAGGCACATAAGGAGTAAGGTTGGCAGGGTCAATATATTGCCAACCCAAAGCAATGAATATCAATACAATAGACACCTTTATTAAAACAATCACTCCGTTCACAAAAGAGGATTCCCGTGTACCCCGCATCAGTATCAGCGACATGAGCATTACTATGAATACAGCCGGAATATTGAGAAAGCCTCCCTCTGATGGAGACGATGCAAAACGATGGTCTATGTGAATATTATAATACTCCAGGAACTTGACTAAATACCTTGACCAACTGATAGATACAGTGGCTGCACCTACCGCATATTCCAGCACCAGGTCCCAACCTATTATCCAGGCTATAAATTCGCCCATGGTGGCAAACGAGTAGGTATATGCACTACCGGCTATAGGTATCATAGATGAAAACTCAGCATAACAGAGGCCGGCAAAAGCGCAACCCAATGCTGCTACAATAAAAGAAAGAGTGATAGCCGGCCCGGCATGGTTGGCAGCGGCCAGACCTGTAATAGAAAACAATCCCGCCCCAATGATAGCGCCTATACCCAGCGCTACCAGCGAACGTGCTGATAAGGTTTTCTTAAGTCCTTTTTCATCGTCAGAGGCTTCGGCCAGCAATAAGCTGAGCGGCTTAGTTTTAAATAAACCCATATAGATAAGCAGATATGAGCATCCAAACTATAAAGAAAATGTCGTTTCTACAAACCAAACCGATTTTATAAAGTTTTGTTATTGAATTGAAAACAGTACTGTGAGGGCTTTACAGAAAATAAAAATTGCAGTAGGTTTGCTAAATGGCCCGTTCCGTATTTTTTAGTTTCTTATTTGTATTAGCCGCAGGTTATACCTTTGCACAGGCACCATTACTGCCTGATATAGCTATAGCATCAGACAAAGGTGTAAATGTATTGAGCTGGACCTGCCAGTACGACGGTATCAAGTCAATTGCAGTACAACGTTCGTCAGACAGTGTATTCAACTACACTACAGTAGGCTATGTAAGAGATTTAAAAAAAGGGGCCCAGGCTTTTATAGATGGCCACCCGCAGGCGGGTAATAACTGGTACAGGCTGTATATAGGCTTCAGTTCAGACCTGACGTGGTACAGCAATACAGTAAAAGTATATATTGACAGCGCTACATTACTGAGCAAAAGCGTAATTCCGCCTAACGATTCATTGCAGAAATACGCATCGTCTATCAACCTGAAACCTGAAGATATTATTGCCACCTCATCGAACACCAACACTACTCCTGAATATACTCCGGGCAATGTAACCCCTGCAGCCAGGCCGGTTACCACTGGCGGCACGGTTGCGGCAAAGCCTGCGCCTAAGCTGAACCTTAATATTCCTAAGAGTGATGAAGGAAACCAATATACCTATGTCAAGTCCAGGCATGTGTTTACCAACCCCTTTACCGGGCATGTGACGCTGGAACTGCCTGAAGATTCGAGGAAGATTTACGCCATACAATTCTTCAAACAAGGTGATGAGCGTACACCGGTACTGGATATACCCAGGTTGAGAAAAAGCAAAGTGGTGATTGACAAGCGCAACTTCCAGGGCAAAGGCGTGTATAAGTTCGTTTTGTACGAGGGTACCAACAAAATGGACGAAGGCTACATATCCATTTTTTAAGCAATATCAATTATCCATTTCATACTCCTGCATCATCTGTGCCCATTCCGGGCCCAGCAAAAGATTGCTGCCTACATAAAGCTGCATCATATTCACTATCTCTTCAGCAGTCCATGAATATACCCCCCTGCCAAAACGAACCGGGAACCCTTCATAATTGAAATACATATTCCCTTCGTTGTGCAGCCTGTGTATCAGTTTTTCACGGGTTTCAAACCCATAATAATCGTAACACTTGCCGGCCAGAGGGTGGTCGGTCTTTTTATCCTGCCCTACATAGTGTAATGGTCCCATATTCTTCCAATCAAAACTGCGTGCCTTATAGGAAAACGGTGTCCGCGTTACAATTTCCAGTATATGCGGGTAAAGAATCAGCTTTTCAGAGTAAAATATGCGGGATAAAAACCTGTATGATGCCAGCAGGTATAAGATAACAGCGCCAATACATTCCAGTGTATTGATTATGTCGCCGCGCAGGGGTATTGCCCTTACCAGGAATATGGTTGCCCAACCGACCGTTAGTATAAACTCAATCCAAAACAAGGCTTTAATCCGGGGCTCTGTGCGATTGCCCAGGTCAATGAGCAAACTATTGTCGCCCCAGTGAAATGATATTTTGTTGTCGCCGCGGATATGGTACACATTAACGGGACAATAAATTTAAGTTATTTATACATACGACGGCGCAACAGCGGGTATTATTTCCGCTTCGAACACCTTAGCAAATTCCGCTCGCAGAATATCCTTTACTTCCTGTTCATCTATTTCCCTTCCCAGTTCGCGTTGCATAGAGGTAACTGCCTTGTCGCCAATACCACAAGGAACGATATAATCGAAAAAACGCATATCGGTATTCACGTTCAATGCAAAGCCGTGCATAGTTATCCACCTGCTGCAGCGTACCCCCATAGCGCAAATTTTCCTTGCTTTCGAAGGGTTATCAGCATCCAGCCACACACCTGTTGAGCCCGGCAACCGGCCTGCTTCTATGCCATAATGCGCTATGGTATTGATGATTACTTCCTCCAGGCTGCGCATATATTTACCCAGGTCGGTAAAAAACTGTTCAAGGTCAAGTATCGGATAACCCACTATCTGCCCCGGGCCATGGTAAGTGATGTCGCCCCCCCTATTAGTTTTAAAGAAGGTAGCGCCGAGCTCTTTCAGGCGATGGTCATTTACGAGTAAGTTTTCGATATGCCCGCTCTTGCCCAATGTATATACATGCGGGTGTTCGCAAAGCCATAAATGATTGTTGATAATTTCGTCTGCGGCATTCGCTCCGCCGGTTACCCTGCGCGACTTTACCTCCAGCCCGGCTTTCAGCATTTCCTCCTGCTGCTCCCAGGCCTTACCGTATTCTACCACCCCCAGGTCCTTGAAATATATCTGCTGCTTATGCACAAAGGCAAAATTAAACAATAAAAGCCGTTTTTATTATATGGCCGCAAGCCACCTACCGGTGCGACAAATAGGGAGGTCCCGGGATTGCCCCCTCAACAAAACAGGTTTGCAAAAATTAAATTTCATAAAATGGACTTAAAAACGTATATTTGTTGTAATAAAACATACGAATTTCCCGGATGTATGGGGATATAATAAAATGTAACCATGAATAACACCAAAGCATTAATGCAACGAAGAGCATACACCCACCTCAATAAGTTATGTCAACAACCGGCCCCATACCCAATGGGGCTTTTTTATAAATTGTTAACTCCGGCGACAATGCTGTTTTACTTAACAAAAGTTAACAATTATTACAGCAACAAACTGAATACCAATCACTTGCAAAAACAAAACACTAACTCACTGTTAAACAAATTGTACACAAAATGTCCTGTATAGTTAACAATTCATCAAATCCATTTGCTACAGGCTACCCGGCAGAACGATTGCGTCGCTCAGCAAACAGATCAAAAGAAACACATTATGGTTATCCGGCTGATCATTTACACAACTGTAAAATCCCCCTTTTGCTACCACCGGGGCTGCATCTGATTAGCGTTTTATTAACAGCAAATACTTTACATTTGTTACAATTGTAAATTATTATTCAGACTATGTTGAGATTCATGAGAAACAAGATTCTGATTCCGTCGCTGATTATTATGGCCCTGGCTGCATTTCTTTCATTCAGGAAATCTATGGCCGGTGCAGATATGGATAAGAAGAATAAGCTGATTATAGAAACAGTGTATAAAGCCCTGCAAAACAGCCACTTTGAACCTAAAGACGTAAACGATTCATTTTCAGTAAGGGCCTATAAAAAGTTGCTGGAGCGGATGGATTATGAAAAACGGTTTTTTACACAAAAAGATATTGATGAGCTTGACCAATATAAATATAAGATTGACGATGAATTCAAGTCAGGTTCTGTCAAATTCTACAATAAGTTTATAAGCCTGTATGACAACAGTGTAGAAGAAACAGAAAAACTGTATAAGGAAATCCTTGCTCAACCCTTCGATTTTGCGCAGGAAGAAGATTATATAGCCGCATCAGAAGATATTGGGTTTCCGGCTAATGATAAAGCCCGCAAGGAACGCTGGCGCTCATACCTGAAATTCAGGGCGCTGGCACAGTACACCGACTTAAAGAAGAACCAGGAAAAACGCATTGCTGACAAAGACACCACGTTGAAAGCGGTAAAGACTGACAAGGAACTGGAAGCGGAAGCGCGCAAAAAAGTGACAGAAAGTATAGACTATTATTACAAGCGGCTGAACAAGCTGGATGACGAACAAAAGTTCACTATATACGTAAATACTATTACCAATACTTACGACCCGCACACTGATTACTTTCCGCCGGAGGACAAAGAACGTTTTGACGAAATGATGTCAGGCTCATTCTTTGGTATAGGTGCAAGGCTGGGCAATAAAGACGGTAAAATAACTGTTGCAGCAATAATAGCAGGTAGCCCATGCTGGAAACAAGGCGACCTGAAAGCCGGCGATGAAATCATCAAAGTATCAAAAGATGACTCAACTGTTGATATACAGGGTTATGATATAGAAGATGCGGTAAAGCTGATACGCGGGCCAAAAGGCACAGAAGTACGCCTGACGGTAAAGAAGGTAAACGGGGCTATACAGGAGATACCCATCATTCGCGGCGAGGTATTAATAGAAGAAACATTTGCCAAATCTGCTATTATCAATACAGATAATGGTAAGTACGGGTACATTTACCTGCCCGAATTTTATGCCAACTTCAACCAGACCAGCGGTCGCCGCAGTGCCGAAGATGTAGCTATCGAAGTAATGAAGCTGAAAAATGCCAAGGTTGATGGTATCATACTCGACCTCCGTTATAATGGTGGAGGTTCATTGTCTGATGTGGTGAACATCAGCGGGCTGTTTATAGACGAGGGTCCCGTAGTACAAGTGAAAAGCAGCCACTCTACACCTGCTATGCTTGAAGACAGGCAACCCGGCACATTGTATGATGGCCCCCTGGCCATCATGGTGAACCAGGGTAGCGCCTCTGCTTCTGAGATATTAGCAGCAGCCATGCAGGATTATAAGCGTGCCGTAGTGGTAGGCGCTAATACTTTCGGCAAGGGTACTGTGCAAAAAATCATATCGCTGGACGAATACCTGAAATTCACTGAGAAGATGGCAGCGCGTTCTGAAGATGATGGCATAGGTTCTCTCAAGCTGACGATACAGAAGTTTTACCGTGTAAATGGTGGCTCTACACAGTTGAAAGGTGTTTCACCCGACATTCAATTGCCCGACCCCTATGAACTGATAGAAATGGGCGAGCGAAAAGATGAGGCAGCTATGAAGTGGGACGAAATACCCGCAGCCAAATACGACATATACAAAAACCCGGTAAATGTAACGAAGCTGGCATCCCTCAGTAATGAGCGTGTGAACAAAAACGAGACATTCCAACTGATAAAAGAGAATGCGCGTACCATCAAAAAGCAGGAAACAGACAAAACCTACTCGCTGAACGAGAAAAAATTCAGAGCAGAGCAGGAAGAAACCAATAAAACTGCTGACAAAATGAAAGAGCTGGAAGAGAAGGCAACCAGGCTGAGTATAGTAAATCCGAAAGAAGATATGCCAAAAATAAACCTGGACAGCAGCACCATAGCCAGGAATGAGGAGTGGATAAAAGCACTGCAAAAGGATATATACCTGGCAGAAACGGTGAATATCCTGAACGATATGTCGCAGATGAATGTGCAGCTGAATATGGGCATGAATGTGGAACAAAAAATTGAACATTAAATAATATTGCCTTATGAAGCCCCGTACAATGTGACGGGGCTTTTTTATTTTATATAGTCCGCCCTTTGGTTAAATTTGCGCATCAATTGATTGATACATTGAGGCTGATACTCATCATACTGATATTAATAGCCGGCACAGCACAGGCACAGGAAGCGCCTGTAGCAGACAGTGCTGCGGTACAGGTTGACACCGTACAGCAGACAGCTCTGGCTAAAGCGGGCATCAGAGTTGACTCAACAATTGCCAAAGACACCGCCAGGGTAAAGAAGATTTTTGAACCGAACGCTAAGAAATCGGGCATGTACTCGTCCATCTTACCGGGTTTGGGACAGGCCTACAACAGGCAATACTGGAAAATACCAGTAGTCTATGCTATACTGGGTACGGCGGGTTACTTTATAGGGTATAACTATAATAAATACACAGAATACCGCCAGGCATATATCTATGCAATAGACGGCGACCCCGGTACCAGCGATGAGTTAAGCAGATTTTATGATGCCCAGTCTTTACAACGCTTACAGAATAACTACAAGAAAGACCTGGATATCATTGTACTGCTTACATCGGTAGGGTACGCTTTGCAGATAATGGATGCAGTAGCCTCCGCACACCTCAAGAACTTTGATGTATCCAGGGATATATCCATGCAGGTGAAGCCAATGGTACAAAACAACTTTGTAGGCATGGGGCTGGTGATGAACTTTAAATAACCACAATTCAGTTTACCGCTTTTTTTCACGGGGTATTGGTTTAATTTTGCATTATGCTTCAAAGCAAACCAAAAGAAGACACATACCTGCATAAGGGGCTGAGGAAACAATTAATAGAAACACTCAGGGGAAAGGGAATAAAGGATGAACGCGTACTGGATGCCATCAACGCCATACCCCGCCACTTTTTTTTAGACCCCGCCTTCGAGCGTATTGCCTACGAAGACCGTGCTTTCCCCATCAGCGCCGGGCAAACTATCTCGCAACCGTATACTGTAGCCTACCAGACCGAACTACTGCAAATAAAGAAGTTTGACAAAGTGCTGGAAGTAGGTACAGGCAGTTTATATCAATCCTGCGTACTGGCAGAGCTTGGAGCAACTGTATATACCATTGAGCGGCAAAAAGAACTCTACAACGAATCAGGCAAATTCTTCCTGCTGAAGAAGTACCCAAATATCAAACGATTTTATGGTGATGGCTATGAGGGTCTGCCCGGCTATGCACCTTTCGATAAGATAATCATTACTGCTGCTGCACCATACATACCTGAGAAACTATTGGAACAGCTCAAGCCCGGCGGCATTATGGTAGCCCCCATAGGCGAAGGTGTGGGACAGAAGATGACGAGGATAACCAAAGATACCGCAGGAAATATACACAAAGAAGAGCTGGGTGACTTCAGCTTTGTACCTATGCTACAGGGGAAGAATAATCATTAGACAGGCATACCTCGTTTTCCCAACTCTATCACCTCGCAGTTGCTGATGCGGGCACCGTCTATTACAAACCTGGCAATAGTACGCACCTTGTGCCAGCCATGATTGCCTGCAGCGCCGGGATTGATGTGCAGGCAGCCCAGCTTATCATCGTGCATCACCTTGAGAATATGCGAGTGCCCCGTAATAAATAACTTAGGTGGATGTTGAATTATTTCCTGTTTAATAGCAGGTGCATAACGCCCGGGATAGCCGCCTATATGTATCATCAGCACTTCTACCCCTTCGCAATGCCACCTCAACTTTTCAGGGAACTCCGCCCTTATCTCATGGCCATCTATATTGCCATATACACCCCTCAATGGTTTGAATGCCTGTAGACGTTGTACTACATCAGTATTACCGAAATCACCCGCATGCCATACCTCATCACAATCCTTAAAGTAACTGAATACCGCATCATCCAGGTAGCTGTGCGTATCTGATATCAAACCTATTCTGGTCATTGTTGGTAAAGATAATAGCCGATTTAACAATTGGGAGTTGGGTACGTCCTTAAATTTGCACATATTTACCGTGTAGATGAATCGTTTATTATTGGCTGTCTTTACAGTTGTTTTATTGGCAGGTTGCAATGAAGAACAGGAAGAGCGCTCGCCGGAAGTTATGCTGGAGAAGATGGAACAGGACTACCTGGGACAGATAGCAAGGCTGGGCATACTGGACTTATACGAAGAGGTAAAGTGGAGACTCTACTGCAACCATTGTGATGTGCCTGTAAAGGACTGCAATGGCAGAAAGCTACCCGGGATTACTTATGGCATGCTGGACCTCAAAGTATTCTATCTGAAGTACGAGAATGGTAAGGGAGAGCTGGCCTATACCTTTATATATGACAACTCAGTACAATGCTCGCTGGAAGATGTACCCGGCAATAAAATACATGGCATAGGCTTCGTTAAAGACGGCATTGAGCCCCTGTACTACATCAGCGCGGGTGAAGCAGGACATATAAGCGTACGCTGCGATACTATGGCAGATATATCTGAATGTCCCACACGTATGATTAACCCCGACCAACCAGTTGTGCGGAAATTCCTGCTGAAGAACAGGGCCAAGCTAAATCCCTGGTTCCACATGCAGGCGGTCAAGCGAGGATTTCTTCCTGAAGATTAGAGTATCGGCAACTTCCTGTTGGTAATGATATACACCATCCTGACGGATAATACATGCAGCTGTGTTTTGCTATGTGCGTTGCGTTCTATATAATATATGGTGTCTGTTAGTTCCTTCACCATACTATTGATGGTCTCCAACCCGATATTCATGCCTGCCAGCTTCTGTACAAACTCTGCCTCGGCAGGTGGCAGAGCGGGTGGATGCCCCGGCAGATAGCGGGTGCGTATGGTTTGCTCCAGCAATTGCACTATGTAATGCAGGAAGTTCTTCTGCTGCTCACGGCCGGCCTTGCTCCATTGGTCTGCGAATTTGGTAATGGCCAGCCCGTTGTTGGTAAACAAAGCGTTGAACCAGCTACGCACCTCGGGGAAAAGATCGTTCTCTGCATGTTGCAGCAGGCGTAAGGCTTCAGCATAGCTGCCGTTGGCCATATATCCTACCTGCAAAGCTTTCTTTCCCTCGGCCAGGTTGCGCTTTTGTAATATCGCTGCAATATCGTTGGCGGCTACAGGTGCCAGCCTTACCATCTGTGTGCGCGATAATATCGTAGGCAGTATATCATCCGTGTCTTCAGCTATCAATATCAGATAAGTTTCGGCAGGCGGCTCTTCTATCAACTTCAGCAATATGTTACCTTCTTTGCCCAGGTATTCAGGCCGCCAGATGATATGCACTTTCGCACCGCCTTCATAAGAACGCAGGTTGAGCGTATCAATTATTTCACGACACTCCTCGGCCGTAATATTACCTTGTTTATTCTCGGCATCTATAAACTGCAGCCAATCGTAAGTACTATTGAAAGGGGTCTGCTTTACAAAGTCCCGGAACTCCTGCATATAGTACTTGCTCATAGCCTTGGTACCCGGCTTGGGCGATACTGTGGGAAATGACAAGTGGAGGTCAGCATGCTCCAACTTCTGCACCTTGCTGCAACCCGGGCATTGTCCGCAGGCATCGTGCTCCAGCTTGTTTTCGCAGAAGATATAGCGTGCCAGTGCCAGCGCCATAGGCAGGCCACCCGTGCCCTCGTTACCCGCCAACATCAGCGCATGCGGAAAATGATTGCTTTTCCACATATTCAGCAATCCTTCTTTGGCTGTCTTTTGTCCCGGTATATCTGCAAATAGCATAGTAACAGCAAATGTAAACAACCGTGTTTTTATAATCATGATGAAAAAATTTGGCAGATATATTTTTTCATTCTACCTTTGATATCATATTGATATCATAACACAATCACACACTAAAATAGATTTATATGGAAAAAGTAATCAAACCTCTTAATGGCTATGCCGCACTCTTTATCTCGTTTATTACACTGGTGACTGCTGTATACGGATTCATGAATGTATATCTGACACCGGCATATTACTGGATAGCAGGACCAGCACTGGTAGTAACGCTGCTGTTGTGGAAGGGACTCATCATCGTGCAACCCAACAACGCTAAAGTGCTGAACCTGTTTGGTAAATACATGGGCAGCATTAAGGCCAACGGCATGTTCTTTATCAACCCGTTTTATACAACCGTGAAACTGACACAGCGTGCGCAAAACCTGGCCACCCCTACCATAAAAGTGAACGACAAAATGGGTAACCCCATAGAGATAGGCGCTGTGGTGGTATGGCAGGTAACAAATACCTTTAAAGCTGCTTATGACGTATCGGACTATATGGCTTATGTTCGTACACAAAGCGAAGCAGCTATACGTATACTGGCAGGCAGCTTCGCCTATGACAATATAGAAGATGAACATGCCGGGATAACACTGCGTGGCGGTGGCGAGCAGGTAAACCAGATGCTGGAAAAAGAACTGGCTGACCGCCTGGATACAGCGGGTATAACTATACGTGAGGCACGCATCAGCCACCTGGCTTATGCGCAGGAAATAGCAGGCGCCATGCTGCAAAGGCAACAGGCTACTGCAATAGTAGCGGCACGTTACAAAATAGTGGAGGGTGCTGTAGGTATGGTAGAGATGGCGCTGGAAGAACTGGGGAAAAAGAATATAGTACACCTGGATGATGAGAAAAAAGCAGCTATGGTGAGCAACCTGATGGTAGTACTGTGCGGTGAGAAAAACGCGCAACCTGTGTTGAATACGGGAACACTTTATCAATAAACAAAAAGATATAGGTTTTGGGTGCGAAGAAAAGTTTTGTTTTAAGGATAGACGAGGAAACGTATAAGGCCCTGGAGAAGTGGGCGGCAGACGAATTCCGTAGCGTAAACGGGCAGATAGAATGGCTGATAGATAAAGCCATAAAAGATGCAGGACGCAAAAAGAATTCGGCTGCCCCACCCCAGAAGCCCAAGGGATAATCATCCCATATTTTTGTATTTTTATGGATACTAATTTATCGTCCTATGAACTACGATAATAGCAAATACAGAAAAATAGACTGGAAACATTTCATCATGTTCCACTGGATTATAAACCCCGGGTTGATTGTGATGGAGCTGATAATGGGCTACCGCGTTCCAAAACTAATGCTACAGGAACGCAACAGAGACAAACCATGGGTAGAGCGATATAAAGTACCTTGTCCGCATTGTAATGCAGTACACGATGGCAAAACGTGGAGCCCGCAAAATAAGACCGCTACTAAAAACTGGTT
This sequence comes from uncultured Bacteroidota bacterium, assembly GCA_937928385.1. GTDB lineage: Bacteria > Bacteroidota > Bacteroidia > Chitinophagales > Chitinophagaceae > UBA5543. The sequence continues at coordinate 10,896 of CALEZD010000082.1, read as the reverse complement.
TGGACTATACTGTCCTGCTTGTGGTGGCGTAATACCCTGCCTGATGAACATAGGTACTTTCGTCGTGCTGGCAGTTACCTCGCCTATATGGTATTGGTTCAGGAAACCATTGTATAACAAATGGCTGGCAAAACAACCTGAACGATATATACAACTTGACCTTTCGCCGCAAAAACCACACAAATACAAGTGGCTAAGACAAGGTATTTTCTTTGGATTGTTTATGTTCCTAGTGAATGATTTAATTGATTTAATGTCCGAACCGGTTAATTATAAAAAAATTGCGGTTGGTTTTGTCGTATGGATGCTTATCGGCCTGGTGTTCGGCTTAATGATGCGCGCGACAACGCATATCATGTTTGCGAAAAAGAAAAGCGACTAAGCCAGCAAATCAAAATCAGCAATTGCCTCTTCATGCCCGTTGACAATGACTGACACTCTTTGCCTGCCAGGATAATATACACGTGTGGTGATGGGCTTATAACTTTGCTTGCGGGTTACTTTCGTACTCGTACCCCCTTTGTATTCTTTCTCGCTGATTTTGAAGACTTTTTTAGAGAGGGAACCATTGGCGCGCAGGTAATACATAGCATACTCCAGCCTGATGACCTTAGCTTGTTTGCTGCTGTTGTGTACAGTAAATGAGAAGATAAGGTCTTTACCCATTTTCACTTTTGGGGTTTCTACTACCAGCTTATCCAGTTTTACACCATTCTCTTTTTTAAAGCCAAACAGCGCCATTACTTCTTTATTGCCAGCCTTCAGCAATGTGCGTGCGGCGTGTTTTACTATCCAGTCGGTTTCTTTGTTTTTCCCCAGCCAGGATTTGAATAATTTAATTGCCAGTTCCGGGTTGTCTTTTGATATATCGTTCAGGTTGTTGGCTACACTTTTACGCACCCATACATCATCATCGTCCTTCAGGTTTTCGAGTATGGGCAATATAGGCGCAGGGCCCTTCTTGTAAACAGGTAATGCAATAGCCCAGGGCAGGCGCGGTCGGCAGCCTTCGCTGGACAGACGGCGTACTTTAGGGTCTTTATGTTTGCTCCATGCCAGCATTTGCTTCATCATCCTGGCTTCGTACTTTATGATGAATGGCCTCACTGCAAACTCACAGCTCATAAACTGTGTGATATACTCCATGGCCTGCACAGACTCCTTATAATGCTCCAGCCCATACACTTCTATATATTCAGGCAGTGCCATATAGCCAAAGCTCACTTCTTTTATACCTTGTGTCCTCAGGTGCTCTACCGTCTTCAGTATTACCTTCACCGCTACAGGAAAATCTTTGGGCAGCAGGGCATGAAGCACCAGTACTACATGGCGGGTGCGTTGTTTCAGTTCTTTGTGCTGCCAGTCTTTGTCAAAAACGTTCTTCTCAAAAGCCTTCTTATCGAAACCGGGCATGGCATAGGCAAGGGCCTCACCAAATTCTTTTATAAACCCCGGTTTAAAAAAAACGTCTTTAAACAGTTTGCTTTCTTCGGCCATCGTGGCTGGTTTAGTTTTCAAATATAGGAGTTAGTAAAATAGCCACTACAACCTCATGTACAATATTTTAACATTAATACTTTCACTAATCCCCATTGAAAATATAATTTCACACTTGTTATATAACTATATGAAAATAATACCGATAATAATATCATTACTACTGTTATACATACCGTCTAAAGGGCAATATAACCCAAGGAAGTATCACGCTTTTGATGAAGTAAAGAAACTCGCGTATAATAGCGACTTCAAACAGAACCATCGCATCCAACTAACAGATACAACACGCAAAGGTTGTGCTATAAGTGAGATTCAAGATAATAAGCTAATGCTTTTGAACAACTGTAGTGAAGCGGTTTATACAAATTTAGATTTACCGGTATTGTACGATGGAAATTTCGAGATAGTAGCGGAAGTAAGAATATATTGTGGTGAAACAAATGACATGCTTAGGGATGGTTTTATTTCGTGGGCTGTAGAAGGTAATTCATACACCTATAATACGTTTGCGTTTACCAGTGATGAATTTTACGGATTTCATAGCCGGGACGGTAAAACCGGGAGATGTGAAAACAAGCTGTACCGGATAAGACATTCCTACTTTTACGACACTTATGCCCGTTACACTCTGAGAAAATATGGAGATAAATATTATTTCTTCATCAACGGACGGCTGATAGGCACTGCCCCATATATAGATACAGGCGGCACATTGCTGGAATTGGGTGCAGCCCCAAAGGCATATACCCTATACAAATTGCTGGCAGTGTATTACCTGCCTTAGTCTGCATCATTATTCCCATTACTTTACGATTATCATCTGCACGCGTTTCTGGCCGCAGAGGTAGGTTTTTTCGGGGGACATTTTGCTGCGCTCACCAAAGTTGCGGTGCTCGAATACAAACTTATAGGTTTGTCCTTTTTGCAGGTCATACTCAAAAAAAGCATCATCGGCATAACTGAATATATACGTTTCGCCGGGAGCAATCTTTACAAAATCAGGATGGTCGTATCGTTTTACAAAGCTGAGTTTGCGCAGCACTTTCACAGGCTTGTCGAATGCATTGTAGGGAGTAAACCTGAAATGTTTTGAGCTGACCCATACGTCTATTTTACAGGTGTTTTTAAACACAAATTTATACGTGAGGTAAGTCTCTAACTGTAGCACCGGGCGAACGTCAATATCCATCTTCACGCATTGGCAAAAATTATTGGATTTCATTACTTCTGCGGCTTTATTCTTTTCCCGCTCGGCCAGTTGTTCTTTGGTCAACCCTTTTTTTACTATGATGACAGTGTCTTTATAGGTTACTTTGGGTTTGGGTGCAGTATCGTTTGGGTAAATTATTATTACGGTCTCTTTCATATCAGCCGAATAATCGACTTTGGCTTTATCCTTTGGCTTTTCTATTACAAATAAGGTATCAGGCTTTGCAGCTTCAGGTGGTGTTTTTTTAACCTGTGCAAGCACGGTGGTATGTTGCCAAAGAATAGCACAGATAAGTAAAAAAAACCAATGGAAAAGACGCCCTCCCTGCATTAGCTACTAATATACTACTTACAGGGAATAAATACAGGATCGGGGCCGGCGGGGTCAAAATTGAGGAATATACGTTCCTGCTGGCCGGGATATTCCAGTTGGAGTCCGGTTTCCACCGGTATATGTACAGGACGGCCCGCCCTCATGATGCAAAATTCTTTTACACGGCACAATTTCAGCTTCACAATTCCTGATTGTTGCAGGGTATCTTCAGATTTGAGTACGATAAACTCCCCTGTCACAGAGTCGTCCGGCGATTTCCATTCGAAACCATAGAGATTGTAACAATGCAAGTATTCCTTATCACTGCCCAGGATGTTTACAGTTATTGGCTCGTTGAGTGGCAGCCTGTTGAGCGAAAACTCCTGTCCGCTGCAGTGTATAGCAGAGAAGCACAATACTGATATGACTGCAAAAACGCGCATACTATTCGGCGTTCAGGCGTTTCAGCCCCTCCTGCGGGTCTTTATAACGTTCGTCAAATACAAGGGCCTGCTTGTAGTCAATTACAGCTTCCGCTTTTTTCCCCATCAGTTCGTAACATAATCCGCGGTTGAAATAAGCTTCGGGGTCAGTAGGATCTAATTTGGTGAGGATGTCGTATTGGCGGAAAGCTTTATTTAGTGAATCCTGCTGCATATATATATAACCCAGGTTCAGGTAGGAGCTTGTATAGTTCCTGTCTTTTAATATGGCATTAATATATTCACGTTTAGCCATTTCGTAATCACCCTTATCCTGGTAATATACACCCCGTGCATATAGTGGAAATACGTCCATCGTGTCCAGCAAGAATGCATTATCATAATACTTCAAGGCTATCGGGTCGCCCTTCATACTGTTCATTATGCCCAGTTGTATCATGGCATCACGATATTCGGGCTGTACCTGCAGCGCAGTCATAAAGTTGGATATGGCCTTGTTGCTATCCGACAGGCTTTTATATACCATACCTTTCAGGTAATAACCCTCAGGGTGGTATACATCCTGCCGCAATACAGTGTTTATAGCCGCCAGCGCTTTGTTATACTCCTCTATATAGAGGAACATTTTAGCCAACTTCAGGTGTGCTGTCTTGTCGTTTGGGTTCACCTTCAGCGCACGTTCCAGCCACATTACACTACCGTCCAGGTCTTTGTGTTCAAACAGCATATCGCCAATAGCGCTGTAGTATTCGGCACGGGTAGAGTCTAAAGAAATCGCTTTTTTATAATCCTTCAGCGCCAGGGTATCCACTTCCAGCCTGTCGAGCAGCATGGCCCTTTCGAAATATAATTGAGCGTTTTTAGGGTCTTTTTTTATTGCTTCAGTCACTTTATTCAATGCCGGTTCGCTTTTGAACAAAGGGTTTTCTTCCACCTGTTCCGTATCATTGCCACAAGCAACTGCCAGCATGAGCAGGGGCAGCATGAGCCATTGTATCTTCATTTGTTTTATATCTGTCTTTGTACCAGGATACAAACTTAAATAATTTGAATTGTTAGTGCGTATAAACATAAATCCTTATTACATTTATCTGAAATTCTTATGACATGAGACCTATACTCATAATCCTTTTCTCATTAGTTTTTAATACCAGCCAAGGCACAGACCTGCAGAAAAAAGCGGCAGAAATACAAGCAGAAGCTTTTAAAATATACCGTTCAGAAAAAGCATCGTGGCTGGGTACGGATATAATGCAGGAAGTTTATGACAGTGGCATACCCTCAAATCTCAAAGGATATTTCTCCTACGCTACCGAAAATGCAGTGCGCTGTGTATTTTACTCTAATGACAGCATACCCAAAATACTGCTGACGATAGAATTTGACCAATCATTTGACCCTAAAAAAACAACTGTAGCAGATTACGCACGTGAGTTTTCAGAACGAGAAAAGGAGTATTATCTCCTTAGAAAAAGTGTGGAGTCCGTGCTTATTGCAGATACAGGATTTTTTAAATACTATGAAAACACGAATTATAATATAGTACCTATCATCGATGAACAATCGAAACGAGTATATATACTTACAGGCACGACCCGTCAAGGTATAGTCCTTTTCGGAAATGACTATATCATGCTGTTTGATAACAATTACAAATTATCTTCAAAAGAACGAATACACAATACGCTCATCTCAAGTCCGATGCAATCAGAAGAGACAAGTGGTGGCACACCTGTTGGATTCGTACATTCTCATGTTCCCGGAAGAAGTGAATACATGACGGCCACTGATATAGCTACTGCCTTGCTCTATCAGGCATATACCAACTGGCAAAGTTGCACAGTAATATCCAAAGACTATTTTTCAATATGGTCTTGTAAAAGCAATACACTGACTATCATTCCTACTAAAACATTGAAAAAGATAGAACAATCAGAAGAAACCCGAAAAATCCAAAAAAAGAGGTAAGGTTACAACATTACTACCTGACCATCACCTTCCGCACCTCTTTTGTATCGCTGAAGTTGAGTACTACAAAGTATATGCCGCTATACAGGCTGCCTACGTCAAATGTAAAAAAGGACGATTGATAATCGAACTCGCGGGTAGCCACTACCCTGCCCAGCATATCGGTAATGTATATGCTTTGAAGCCCCTGTGGTTGCCTGCGGAATACAATGTTCACCCTATCATCGGCGGGATTAGGATATGCTGTAAATTCATTTAGCCCGGCTGCTGTTGCCGGATAGTCCAGCAGCCAGGGTTGTTGCGTAAAGGCGTATGTATATCCACCAGGTTCTAATGTACCCCTCATACGCTGCACCTGTCCATGCGTGAACATAAGCAGGCAACGGTCGTTAGAGTAGTCCATATAGTTCATGAACATGATGCCGGGGGGCGTTTTAGAGCATCCGTCAGTTTTAGGAAATGTAGGGCAGCCCGATGAAGAGTATGCCTGCGGAGGTGTATCTGCTATACCGTCATCACTACCGCCGTTGTTGGGGCATTTGCCATCATCCTCGCCCCATATATGCAACAGGTTGAAATAATGCCCTACCTCGTGCGTAAGCGTACGTCCCATGTCTGAACCCTGAACATAGAAATCAGTCAGTAGCATGCGCTTGCCCAATGTACCGTAATGCAATACAATACCTCGTTCCACTGGTGATATTCCATAATCTTCAGTAGCGAGCCATGGTGGTACAGCCAGCCCAAGTATATTGGTGGCAGAGCCATCTTCCAGCGGGTTAATTACCCAGAAATTCAGGTAGCTTTCGGGATCCCAGGCATTGGCACCACCATTAGCTGCATATTTAGCACCACTGAAACCAAAGCCAGAGCCATACTCATTTTCTACATTAAAACCGTTCTTATTGGTTATGATGACTTCGTAGCCGGGCGTGGCAGAACCATCGGGGGCAGTATGCGCCAGCCCGAAGCGTATGCCTGCATTACCATACAACGGTTTGAAATCGGCCGGAATAGTGGCGCTATCAGCATTCATGGCATTGAAATCGCGGTTGAGCACTAACAGTTGAGAATCTATACGTTGCTCTACACCCGCTGTGCCTCCTATGCGGTTGAATTGCGCCTGGGTAAGTACAATATGAAATACAACGGGGACAACAGGTGTACCTGTAACGGTTGTTTTATAAGCAGTCCTGCTCTGTTGTGTCAATGCATGGAAAGTATCTGCCAGGGGAGGATAAGCATTGATTACCGAATGCACCGTTCTGTCGAATGCGCATTTGGTACCATGCTGAGCATGCAAGCTAACGGTGAGTACTGAAAATACAGCGACTAAGAAAAAGAATTTGAGGTTCTGTATATATGTCCGCATTTGTTTCAAAAATACGTATTCAGGCTGAAAAGAAAGGTTAAAGGCTTTAGCTGCGTTTACCCAACCTGTAATAGAGGTTGACGAAGACCATAGGGTTGAGCATGTGGCCGGTCAGCTCAGGTTGCAGGCTGAAATATTGCAGGTTTTTATCTATCATGTCCACCCTGTAGGTATTGCCCTGGTCGAGGAAATAGATGTAATGCAACTGTGCACCAATGCCGTAATATAGTTTTGAGTTACTATTAAGCGGGCGTATATACTCAAGGTTAAGATAAAAGGCAGGCAATGTAGCCTTATTGTAAAAACTGGAATCCTCAATTACCCTTACAATATCATTATCAGAGCGTTTGCTTATTTGCACACGATTGCCCCTCAGCGAGTTGACACCCACACCAACGCCGTATAACAATTCAGCACCGTGGTTCATTTCTTTGCGGAAGCGACCCAGCAGGCTGAGGTTCATACTGGTGAAGTTCATATACAGCATATCCTGCCCGGCATTGAAACGTACCACAGGTAATATCATAGGCGACACCCCTGCTACCAGCGAACCTGTAAACTTACCCTCGCCAGGTGTATAATTGACTACCAACCTGGCGCCCGGCACTCCCGAAGCATGGTTGTGCCCTTTAACAGAGCTGTTGAACAATAAGGGAAACCCTAAGTCTGCACCGGCACCAATGTCTACCTGTCCTTGGGCTTGTACCACTGTGCAAGCCAATACACATCCTGTTATGAAAGCTTTCATCAGTTGCAAGATAGCATAAAAATGGCTGCCATATTTCGGCAGCCATATATCTCTCCGTTACTGTGCTACTTTGGTACGCCGGGCAGGCATTGCCGCGGGATTGATTGGATTGTCGGGCTGCTTTCGAAGTTTCTCTACCAGTTGATTACTTGGTTTTTCTACCAACAGGTATAAAACGTAAGACGTAACCAGGCATATAGGAATGCCAATGTACCAGAAGTACAGGTTATGTATATAGTAATAGTTAAACCCGAGTTTAACGGCAATAATTTTAACTCCGAAAATAGTGGCCCAGTGTGTGACGTATAGCGTATAACTATAATCGCCTATTTTCTCCAGCCATTTTATCCTGAAGTTGTATTTCAGCGCAGAGAACAACAGCAAGTACGTGAAGGCTACTGTCATAATGCCTGTAAACTTATTATGCTCGCCGCCAAACATATATCCTTTGGAAAGCACCATGACTTCGAATAATGCCAATATCGAGATAACAGCAACCGGCTTGCTCAGCTTGAAGCTCTTGATAAGTTTGTCTTTGTATTTATAGAACATGATACCTACAATAAAATATATACCGTATTCTATACTGAACTGGAACAGCGTATTGGTGTGATCGGGGTTGTGATATGCTTTGCCATATATCAACCATCCGGCTATATACAGGAACAGCATGGCTGTGCCAAAGAACCTGAACTTCCTGACCATCCAGGGGGCCAGCAGGTAAAATATTACTTCGAAAGGCAACGACCAGTACTGATGTGTGAGGTGGTTGTCTTTGGGCATGTAAAAAAGATTGGATAACAGTGTAGGGAAATATGATATTTTCTCAAAAACTTCTTTGATGGAAATAAATCCTTCAGCCTCGTTATAATATACATACGGCACAAATGCCCAAACAAGGAATATCACAACAAAACTCCATAATATACCCAACAGGTAGGGTGGATAGAGCCTTACCAGGCGGCGCTTGTAAAAGCTGAAATTACCGGTATCGTTCCTGAGGCTGTGGGCAATAGAAAATCCTGACAACAGGAAAAAAAGTATAACGAATTCAGACCCAAGGCCTGTATGGTTCATGATAGTCATCTGCAACCATTCCCACCAGTGCCAGTTTTCTTTAGGGTTCACATGCTGTGCATACATCATGGAATCGGAAAAAAGTGCGCCGCGCGAATGGTTAATAACTACGTAAAATGCTGCCAATCCTCTCAACCAGCTGATAATACGCCAGTTGAGCCTGGTGCTATGAGCCTGCTCTGACATCTTTTATGTTTTTATCCCCTGGGGATTGTTTTGCGATTTTTTTGTCCTGAATACTACTATTGTCTCTTTCGTATTGGTCTTGCTCGCAAGTATTGACATGAGGGTGGCTGATACGCTACGTATAGCATATACACTATCCTTATAGAAAAGGGGTATTGTGCCTAAAGGCTGTGTAACGAAGAAGGTAAACAGAACGAGGCTACCCATGGGGCAGGCCCCGTTCTGTTCCCTTATATAAAACTTATATTACAGTTGTGTAGCTGTATATACAACGCCAATATCATAAGTACCGGCAGGGTATGTGAAACCCGGAGTAGCCTGGTACTTCACTGTAAATCTTTGGTCAGCACCGGCAGTACCGTTGTTGATCAGATCGATGTTGAAGTCCCTTAACGTGTAATATGCAGACGTAGAATAAGGGCCTGGTATAGTACCGCCTGTCAGGTCAGATACCACTATCAGGCTCAGTACACCTGCCACAGGCATTACCGGTGTTGGTGAAGCGCTACCTGTGTACGTGAAGTTCTCCGCATTAGTCCTAACAAAAACATTGAAGCTTTTGTTACTGCGTACCCTCAGTTCCTGGTTAGCTGATTCTACACCATTTACATAATCATTGATAGATGCAAATTGCATTTCCACCAAAGGGCCAACGTCAGAACCATTTGCCATGAATGTGATGTCAATAGCATTCTGTAAAGAAAGTTGAACACCCTGGGTTGCAGAAGATGATTGTTGAGCGTTGGCAGTATAACCCAATACTGACAGTAACGCTACCGAAAATAGCTTTTTCATAAATGTGCTTTTTATTTTTAAAGTTTATATGCAAATATTACCCTCGCTTCAATAGCTTCCTAATATATTTCATGGTTTAACGAGAGGTGCTGTTATGTGTTAACCAGTAATTAACAGTGGTTTTCAGCCTAAAAACAGGGGGTTAAGAACGATAACAAAACAAGGTCATGGAATTCACTTCCCGTTAACAAGTAAAGAGCCAGTATCTACAGGCTATTCGGCGGAAAATCATAACTGTTTGTTAAGCGGTTTTAAAGGGCTGGTTAAGCCTTACCAAAAATTTCTTTTGGGTAAAACGGCTTTGCATATTTGCATAGTAATAATGACGAACAAATAAACAGCCAAACAGAACTTAAAAAAAACACAGATGAGAAACTTAGTTACATACCCGGTAGGATTATTATTGAAAGCATACATGGCTTATGCGTTCATACTGATTGAACGTGAAAAGAGGAAAGAGCATCGTGCGGAAAGAACGCTTAAAAAAACGGTATTGCATACCGCTATCGGCAAATAATGATTACCACTTACCCTTTTGAATAAAAACAAACCCACCATTCTGCCAATTTTCATTTATTGCGAAATTTGTGATGACACTTGAACAACCTGTAATATCATCTCCACACCTTACTAACTGCGATTTCTTTTCGTCCGTAAATATTGATGTAATAAAATAAGTTTTGCGTGTAGCAGGCAGGTATATGGCCCAATCGTTACCGGCTGAAATGCCATTAATATTCCCTACAGTACGATAATCAGCAAAAGGCAAAGTATCAGGCCTGCTGGTGACAGGTGCCTGCCCGTAATATATATATTGCACCGAATCTAACACAGGCCCCCACTGGTCGCCTTTTTTAAATCTTCTCAAAGTGAAACTGCGGACCTCTGACCTGTCGAAACCTGTAAATGCAAAATCAAGCACCTGCGATGAACAATATATTTTCTTCTCGCAACAAGAGGGCAAAGATACTACCAGTAACAAAATGGTAATGAGCCTGTACATAAACCGTCAAAAAAATATTAATACGGGTAAAAATAAGGCATATAGCTGTCACATAAATAACAGTTTTGTCATTTCCATACCCTTAAGCAGAGGGATGACCTGCTATAAATTCTTACGGGGTATATACTTTGCAAGAGATTTTTTATAAATTGGGGACTAATTGCAAACATATTACAATTAAACTATGCGTATTACTTATAAGATTATAGGCTTTTTTGCAGCAGCGACTGTTTTAGTAAGTTGTGTCAGGGAAAACGAAGTGATAGAACCGGAACCCCTTCC
>CALEZD010000081.1 GCA_937928385.1 uncultured Bacteroidota bacterium | reverse complement strand
CTGCCCAGCTATAGCTTACCCCGGTAGTAGAAGTGCCGATGGTGATATGCAGTGTCTCGCCTGCGCATACAGGGCTGTTGCTGCTAGCTGATGCAGGTGTTGGAGAAGGTTTTACCAGTACATGTACCGTGTCAGCAACAGAACAACCATTCAGCGTGGCAGTAGCTGTATATACACCGCTCATGGCTACATTAGTATTATTTACCGAAGGATTTTGTGAAGTAGAAGAATAACTGCCGGGCCCTATCCACGACCAGCTGACACCGGAAGTAGAGGTAGTTGCTGTAAGGTTAAGTGTTTCGCCTGCACAGATAGGGCTATTGCTGCCGACAACAGGTGTTGCGGGCAATGGTTTAACCGTAACAGGCAATGTGTCCTTTACTTCGCAGCCATACCATTTCATCGTAGCGATATAGTCACCGTTTTGTGCTGTGGTTGCTCCCAGTATACTGGGACTGGCAGAGCTTGAGTTGAAACTATTGGGCCCTGCCCAGTTATAGGTAGTTCCGCTGATAAACGTACTCGCCGATAGCTGCAATGTATTTCCTGCACACAAGGGGCTATTGCTGCTGGTGGCAATATTGGTACTGTCAGGATTGCCTATTTTTACGTTAAAGGTAAATGAGGTGTCTGCCGGATTGGAGGCTACCATTCTTAATTTATAACCTGTTCCATTAGTTACATTGGCAGGTATTTTGCAACCAATTACTCCCGATGTGTCGGAGGCTTTGCTGCCTATTGTTACCGGAGAGCTGAAACTGCCGTTTTTGTCAGACAGTTGCATATTGAAGACATTGTTTGGTTGGCGGTCGTTATAAACGAAGTAATTAAAGTAAACTGAATCTCCTGCGCAGAATAGTGAGTCCGAAGGAGTAAATCCAATAGAATCATAAACCCTTACAACTATTGAATCTACATACCAGGTGCCGTAACTTGGGCTTGACGGATAGTTGGTCAACTGGTACAACAGTGCAGGGCTATCTACAAATGGCCCTATTGCAATATTGTCATAAGCTGAATCGGCGTAGAATGTGGCTGTAAGTCGTACCCAATTGGCGGTATCTGTCAACCGGCTGTTGGGTGAAAAATGGATGCTGGGTGTAAACGGCCAACGGCTACTAAAGGTGGTACCCCCATTATCAAAAAAATGGACACATACGCTGTTCAGTGAATACCTTGATTTGTCGCCTGCGGAATAAGACAGGGAAACCTCGTAGGTAACGCCCGGTATCATGGGTGTTATCTGCCTGGTAAAAGCTTCCCTGATGCCGTAATTGATTGGGCTGCTGAAATCAGCTATGCCCATGTAGGCATTGCCGCTTGCAGGAAACTGGTAGCCCCATGCGTTAGATGGCACTGTATTAGAGCAAACCTGGAAATAATCTGGGCTGCCATTGAAATTGGCCCAGCCTATGCAGTTTTGAGGTGCACCATAAGTCTGTGTGCAATTCTGGCTGTATTCAAAATCACCGTTGGGTACCAGGTTGGTTTGTGCGTATAATAAGGTAGATAGCAGGCACAACAGGATGAGGCAGGAGAGGTTTTTCATATTTCAGATTATCGTTTACTGTTTTAAAAGTAAGGCTTTTTTAAGTATTGATGGTTATCTGCCATATAATATGCGCGAGTTTTAATCAGGGGTTAATTGTCGCAATTCATAAAATGAAACTGCGAAATCCACAGTATCGCGCTCATAATGTTACTAATAACTGGTTAACCGTTAACATGCATATAGGTTAAGGTGCCCCTTTTATTTGGAATAGGGTAGGCACCTGCACCATCTTTGTATTGCAACAAACGGAAAATATTTTTCGGGCGTTTCAAAACAAAAAACACACAAGATGGCACAGGCTTCAGCAACACAACGTATCGCTCAAAAAGATACAAACCGAAAAATCACTCTTTTTATCGGTGTATTAAGTTGTTTAGTGCTGGCTGTCAATTTCTAAAAATTCAATGCTCGCAGATATGGTTATGATTTTTGCGATGATCTTTCATGGCTGTAGCGGGCATTGAATTTTTCAAACACGTTTCTCTCTTATCCTCTATATGTAACATGGCCCCTTGTCTAAGGGGCCTATTTGTTATTTTGCTTCTATGTCTTCTGCTTTTGGTTCGTGCAGTTCTACAGGCTTCCCTTTTTTGCGCAGGCGCATATTCAGCAGCTCTACACCGAATGAGAATGCCATAGCGAAGTACACGTAATTCTTCAGGTGCATCTGGTGCGCACTTTCGCTGTCCCAGCCTTCTACTATCAATACCATACCCACCATTACCAGGAAGGACAAGGCCAGCATCTTCAGCGTGGGGTGTTTATGTATAAAGTCGGCTATACGCTGGCTGAAGACAAACATAATGAACATGGCGATACACACTGCTATTATCATCACCTCTACATGTTTGGCTATACCTACGGCGGTAATAATGCTGTCAAAAGAAAATACCATATCCACCAGCACTATCTGCCCCATAGCAGCGGCAAATGCCTGCGATTTTGTGGAGGTCTTTTTGGGCACGTCTTCTTCATCTGCGCCCTCCAGTTTATGGTGTATTTCTTTCACCGTTTTATACAACAGAAATAATCCTCCTGCCAACATTACCAGGCTGGCCAGGTCAAAGTCTTTGTTCCATAAGGTGAAGAGTGGTTTCCCTTTTTGACTGATTAACCAGCTCAGTGCCAGCAGCAGCAATACCCTCATAGCTATGCCGGCAAACATCCATATACGCCTGGCCGCCAGTTGCTTATTTTTTGGCAGCCTGCCCATGATGATGGATACAAATATCACATTATCTATACCCAATACTACTTCCAGTATGGTCAGTGTCAGCAGGCTGATGAGCCCGTCGGCGGTCAGCAATTCGTTCATTAGTTGTTGTTTTTGTTGATGATACCTTTACAAATATTTTTAGCAATAGCCGGCCCTTCGTATATAAACCCGGTGTACACCTGCACCAGCGATGCCCCGGCTTTCAGTTTTTCCAGCGCATCTTCGGCGGTATATATACCCCCTACTGCAATGATGGGAAAGCTGCCACCGCTTTTGCTGTGCAGGTAGCTTATTACCTCTGTTGCCCGCTTGCGCAGGGGCTTGCCGCTTAGCCCGCCGGCGCCTATGGCTTCTACTTCAGCTTGCGGCGTTGCCAGGTGGCTGCGGTCAATAGTAGTATTGGTGGCAACGATACCCTGTATGCCGGTTGTACTTACTATTTCTACTATATCATCCAGTTGGCTATCGGTCAGGTCGGGGGCTATCTTCAGCAGCAGAGGTTTGGGAGCGCCCATCTGTTCATTCAGTTCCTTCAGGCGGTTCAGTATGCGCATCAGGGGTTCTTTATCCTGCAGCTCGCGCAGGCCGGGCGTATTGGGGCTGCTCACATTCACTACAAAGTAGTCCACTACATCATACAGGTCTTTGAAGCAGGCTTCGTAATCACTCAGCGCATCCTCGTTGGGTGTCACCTTGTTTTTACCTATGTTGCCGCCTATTATTATATTTTCTTTTTTCTGTTTCAATCGCTGCGCGGCTACTTCAGAGCCCTGGTTATTAAAACCCATGCGGTTGATTAATGCCTCGTCGGCCGGCAGGCGAAACAGGCGGGGTTTATCATTACCGGGCTGCGGCCTGGGGGTAACGGTACCTATCTCAATAAAACCAAAACCCAGGCAGGACAACTCATCTACCCAGCGCGCGTCTTTGTCAAAACCCGCAGCCAGCCCTACAGGATTAGGAAAGCGTATGCCCCACAATTCTTTTGCAAGCGATGGGTGTTGGCAGGTAAACATTTTACGCATTACCCAGCGCGACGGGGCTATGTTATATGCCCTGCGCAGCCAGGCCATCACCATATAATGCACCTCTTCGGGGGGGATGCTGAAGAGTATTTTCCGCAATAACCGATACATGCGCCAAAGATAGATAAACAGCCTTGTATGTTTTTTAACATTTTCACATCATTCATGTATCGGGCTAAGGCTTATCTTTAATCCGAATATGCGTGAAAGCTTTACCCTTTTAAGCGTTATTGTCTCCTGGCTGACGCATACGATTGTATGCGCCCAACCTATGCAGGGCCATGTGCTGGATGTTAACGACAGCAGGCCGGTGCAGGGGGTAGTGGTATATAATATATATACAGAAGAGCGCATGCTCAGCAGCAACGAAGGGGCCTTCATGTTAACGGTAGAGGAAGGGCAACTGGTTGAATTTCGCAAAGAAGGATATAAGGTGTTGCGCGTGCGTATTCCGCAAGGTAAACGCCCCACTTACTTCAGGGTAATGATGCAGAAGATGGGCACTGATGTGGAAGACTATATGTACAGCCGAAAAGCCGCACCCGACTACAAAACCGACAGCGCCAAATATTATGCCTTGTATAAAGAGTCACTGGAAATACCCCGCTTGTCGGGTATAGAGGTGGTGCAGCACCCCTTTAGCGCTATGAGCAAAAAGAACAGGCAGATATGGGCTTTCCAGGATGAATACCGCTTTTACCAGGAGCAGAAGTATATAGACTATACATTCAACCACAAGCTGGTCAATAGAATTACAAACCTTGAAGGTGACAGCCTGCAGGCATATATGGAATTATTTCGACCTACGTACGAGCAATTGCGCGGCATGAGCGAATACACCTATTTTAATTATATAAAACGCACGGTAGAATTATACCGCCGCAGGGGCATCCACAGCAGGTGGCCGCATAGCAGGGGCAGCCAGTAATTGCTTCGTTTCCGAGGCTAAGGCCCGGTGCAGATGCATTTCCACACTATTTAACGTTTGTTAACCGCTCGTTAACCGCTTGCAAACAGGTGGTTAACAAAGGCCATTTTTTTGTCCAACAGCCCACGTTCATAGCATCTTTGTATTGTGGTGTTTTAGCTGTTAATACACCCGTATTAAAAAAGTTTAAGAGAGAGCCTGAACTGAAAAAAGATCAATTAACGGCCCCGCCATGGCAGGGCGCAAAAAGGATGAAAATGGAACTTGAAATCGCACAAAAAATATACAGCGGCAAATACCGCGAGCGTATGGATTTTGAGTATTACACGTCCATTCTCGAGAAGGGTTTCAGGCTGCTGCAGGAACAAGCTACCAAACGCTTATGCAGCAAAACCGAACGCGACGCTATGAGGATGGCACTGGAATACAACCTGGAACAGATGTTCTCATAACCATACTTGTTACAAAACAAAAGAGGAAAGTGAAGCAGTCCCCGTAGGGGCTGCTTTATTTTTTGGCTTTTTCCCCATTGTGGTTTGCAGCGGGGTACCGGTAAGGCACACCATACTGTTGGGTATATACCTGTATCGGCAAGGTAATAAGGGAGTTGTCCTCTGTATTTCTGGCCAGTATCAATACATCATACTCAGGCCCGCCATATGCGGTTATTGCCTTTTCTGCATCATTCCCCGCTTTGTAATTTGTTATAAAGTCCTCCTTGTCCGTTGCCGGGTAGGGGGCAATTGCTACCTTTTCTATACGACAGGTAATGGTACCATCCCCTGTTTCTACAACCAGCCCCGTCCCCTCCAGGTCGCTGAAATCTTCAGCTATATCCATAGCCTGTTCCTGTGTAAAAGCAATACTCATTGTTGGTTAATTATCGATTGCAAAGCTATGCCTTTAGCCTCTACCATGCGACTAACATAATTGATAAAGTTCTGTCCTTGTTGGTGTTTTTTCATCTGGTCGGTGTTGTCACCGACCAGATGTAACTCCGGAATTTGATTGGTACGGTCACAAGACCGACCAAAGGAAAAGCGGACGTAATATTCATATTGTTGACACCCACACGGAGGTGCTTAGTTGCAAACTAAGCAACTGGAAGGAGTATATTTGTCATCAGTTTAGTCATCCCATTAATCAGGTTTAATTTTTTTGTATGATTAATAAATATCTGCGGTATACAGTTTTTTTTGTTTGCTGTTCACTAACCGTATTTTCACAAATACAACCCGGATTATATTCAGACTGTGACAGGACGTATAGTAGATACTGGTTCGTAACAGTTAAAGGTGATACTGCATTTTCAGAAGAAATCGGTACAAAGAAAGCTAATGTTTGGATTTGGCCATATTCGCAAGACACCCTCATCAAACAAAATGATAACAGCTACTCAGGCAATGATTATGTTCTGAGACAAAAAGACGGGGCTCTATATTTAATTGAGAAAAACACAAAGAAAAAAAGAGAAGTTCTTTTAAGAAGTGCTGATGAAATGGTGAGTATGCGGAATGGTGTACATAACAGGATTGCAATGGGGAGCAGGGAAATATACAAAAGATATAGCCTGACGACAGATTACTTGCGTCAAACTTCTCAAAAAGTAGATGACATAGTAAATGCATTTAATGATTTAGAGGAAAAACTATATTTAGATCAACAAAGTTTTTTTGTCGAGCTACAGAAATTTGAAGCAGAGTATTTATATAGAAAAATAATAATCGAAGACTAGCTGACAGTGATTCAAATTCGCGCAGGGGATAGTTTCTCATTACCGGGCTAATCTCCTGCACAGGAACTCTCCCGCCGCGCGCATGGTATATTTTTAATTTCAAAAACACATCAATTTTGCGTATATTTACATTCAGTTTGCAGCCCGGCAAACTGTACTACACAAGCTCTTTGACATGAAAACAATCCGGCTTCATTCAGTCCGTACTTTGTAGCCGTGTGTTACGTCTTGTTACAACCCGGAACAGTTCGCGCAATCCTGGAACAAAATAGGATATTGATAATCAATAGTTTAGGTGATATTTGATGCCAAATTCAGTTTTTCGTTTCCTTGGCATCAAAAAGGAACAAAATCACGGATTCCTTGCTCAAAATAGACTGTATATAACATATTAGGGCATTCAGCGTTTAGTTATTACTTTTGCAGCGCTTTTTAAAATATAAACTTTTCTATGGCTTCACAAAAAATTCAGGAACTGCTGGGCGACCAGGCCGCTTACTTACTGGACCACAAATGCACGACAATTGATAAGTCCACCCTGCATACCCCATCTGCCAATGCGGTAGATAATGTATGGATACCGTCAAACCGTAACATACAGACTGTACGCAGTATTCAGACTATTATGGGCAACGGGCGCCTGGCCAATACAGGCTATGTGTCTATCCTGCCGGTAGACCAAGGCATTGAGCACAGCGGTGGCGCTTCTTTCGCCCCCAACCCCATCTATTTCGACCCTGAAAATATTGTGAAACTGGCCATGGAAGGCGGTTGCAACGCTGTTGCATCTACTTACGGCGTTTTAGGTGCTGTTGCCCGCAAATACGCGCACAAGATACCTTTCATTGTAAAGGTGAATCATAACGAGTTTATCTCTTACCCCAATGCTTTCGACCAGATTATGTTCGGCACTATTAAAGATGCATGGAACATGGGTGCTACGGCTATCGGGGCTACCATCTACTTCGGTAGCGAGGAGAGTAAAAGGCAGATAGTAGAGATAGCCGAGGCTTTTGAATACGCGCACGAGTTGGGTATGGCTACTGTATTGTGGTGCTACCTGCGCAACAGCGAGTTTAAGAAAGACGGTGTAGACTACCATACCGCTGCCGACCTTACAGCACAGGCCAACCACCTGGGCGTTACCCTGCAGGCGGATATCATCAAGCAGAAATTGCCTACCAACAACGGTGGATACAATGCCCTGAAATTCGGTAAGACACACAAGAAAGTGTACGAAGAGCTGACTACCGACCACCCGATAGACCTGTGCCGCTACCAGGTAGCCAACTGCTACATGGGCAGGGTAGGGCTTATCAACTCAGGCGGCGAAAGCAAAGGCGCATCTGATATGGCTGAAGCGGTAACAACTGCCGTTGTCAACAAGCGTGCCGGTGGTATGGGCCTCATCAGTGGCCGCAAAGCCTTCCAGAAGCCGATGACTGAAGGTGTGCAACTGCTGAATACGATACAGGACGTATACCTGGACAACAGTATTACACTGGCCTAAATATTAATAGCAGGTTTATAATCTTGATAGCTTTTACAGTAAGCCGCCATTTTGGCGGCTTACTGCTTTTATAAGCCCAGCCTATTGCGTGTAATCAACTGCATACTATTTTATTATAATCGCCTTAAAAGGCGTAACTCGTGCCAACAACTGCCCATCTGCGGCTGTCTATAACAATGACACCATCTGTACCCTATGAGCCAACCCTTATCCGGTACAGATACCTTTTCCTTACAGCAAAACTCCTGACAATGAAAAATTTAAGCTCTTTTACAAGATTACTATTGTGCTTACTGTTCTCCGCATGGGTAAGCATGGATGCATCAGCCCAATCGATAGTTGCATCCGGTTACTCGTTCTCCGCAAGTTCCAAGACATACAATTACCTTTCCGGCGGTACGTCTATTCCTGCTATAGAAGTTGATGATGCTTTCTATACAATTCCAATAGGGTTTACTTTCAAGTTCTGTGGTGTTAACTATACAGATGTTACAGTCTGCTCCAATGGCTGGTTGCGTTTTGGCACCGGTGCCGGTACTTCTGTTGCCAACTGGAACTACAACTCACAGGTCAACTCAGGCGTACAACCTTGTGTATATGCCTTGTACGAGGATATTAGCGGTGATGTTGGTACTTCTACTTACCTGGTGACTGGTACTGCCGGCAACAGGATATTTAAATGGGAATGCCGCGACTGGCTATGGGATTATGCGGCCTCTTCCCCATCAGTATCATTCCAGGTATGGCTGTACGAGGCAACTGGTGTGATAGAATGTATCTACAAGCAGGAAACAGGCTCAGTACAGGTAAACAGCAGTGGTGGTGCCACTATAGGTATCGCAGCCACGTCCTCCGACTGGCAGACATTAGATGACGCTGTTGCCAACCCGGTATCCTCGTCCACAGTGTATACTTATGATATTACAATACGCCCCGCCACGGGGCAAAGTTATATATGGGACCCCGGCCCGGCATGTGCCCCACCAACCGGTTTGGCAATGACCAGGGTAAATTCAACATCAGTTGATTTTTCATGGTCTGCTCCGGGATTGTCTATAGGTTACGAGTATATTGTCGATCAGAATTCATCGCCGTTGCCCACCGCTACGCCCGTAGCAACTACAAATACTTCAGCTACTGAAGGAGGCCTTATGCCTAACACACAGTATTATATACACCTGAGAACAAAATGCGATGCCAACAATTACTCGTCATGGATTACATTACCGTTCAATACACTGCAACCATGTGCTATTGCCACACCACCCGGCATAATGATTAACTCATTGGATACCAACTCGGTGACTATTGCCTGGCCGGTGGTAAGCACAGCAGTAGACTATGAATATATTTTAAAGCAGGACAAAAATGCACCTACAGATAACTCTGGGGTGACTGTTACAGGCAACAACACTGTTACGTTTAAGCCTCTTGTATCGGGCGAAACCTATTATTTTTTCCTCCGGGTAAAATGCCTTGGCATGGATAGCTCCGGTTGGATAATGGATTCAATCTATGTACCGATACCGTGTCATGCACCCGATGTACGTTTCACCGGTGTAAATACAAGCAGGTTTGTGACATACTGGTATCCTCCAGCTACGTCGTATGAATATGAGCTCATTGCTTCAAAATCGCAATTGACCAATCCCGGCCCGGGTATTAAGATGGTATCAGCCAGCCATCAGTTCCCTTTCCTGGATGAAGGGACGGTATATTATGTGTATGCGAGGTCTTATTGCAATGACAAGGGCGTTCTGTCCGTATCAGGATGGTCGCAGGCTACAGTTAATACCAGGGCGTTAGGTGTGGACGATATATCAGCTGAAGAGCCAATAAAATTATACCCTAACCCGGCAGGTAACCAGCTGCATGTTTTCATTAAAGTTCCCGGTACCCGTCAGGATGGCGATATTACCATTGCGGATATAACAGGTAGGGTGATGAAGGTAATGGATGTACATAGCTCTGAAACAGTAATAGATATATCTACGCTCCCTGCAGGTGTATACATTCTTAGTTATACCGCCCCGGATGTACAAAAACAGGTTAGGTTCTCCAAATTGTAAGTTGTAACAGCGAAGGGCAAATAGTCCCGGTTTGCCCTTCGCATACCTATCTTATTAATTATCAATTTGTTAATTAATTTTTAATATTTTCATTAAAAAAAGAAGAGATCAACTAACTGATTAATAATACACGTTAAGGTGAAGTATATAAAAAAAATAAATGCTTATTTCATAATATAAACCAAAGTACTGCAGAACGGAGGGAAT
>CALEZD010000080.1 GCA_937928385.1 uncultured Bacteroidota bacterium | reverse complement strand
ACACAAAAACTGCCGGGCACTCCACTAGTTCCACAGCTATCAGTTTTTTGTTCCACGGGGCATATATGTCCCCGCAACATGTCCTGACTATTTCGGGATGTGCAGCGTTCTCGTTGCCGCATTTGAAAAGAGATCATTTGGGCAACAAAATGGAACACCCGTTCCGCCCCGGAACAAAATAAAATGTTGATAACCAGTATCTTAATTAAAAATTGATGCCAATTTGCAATTTCAATTTTCGTGGCATCAAAAAGGAACAAAACACAAGTCCCCCGCTGGGGAATTTAGGGGTCAGGCTCCCACCGGAACATTTTCCGCACATTCGGAACAAAATGCATGGTTGATAATCAACTGATTATGCAGAATTGATGCCAAAAATCAAAAATCAAAAAACTGGCATCAAAATGGAACAAAATTTGCTTACCGAGTCCAAAAATCAACTTCCCCTCTTGGGAGGGGTTGGGGTGGGTCAATCGCGCCGTACAAAAAATTAAGGCAGCCATCAGGCTGCCTTAATGAGTGTGTGCTTTACTATAATATCTTAGCGTACCCTGCCGCTCTTCAGGAAGGCGGGGCAGTTAGCTTGCCAGTAGTCGCGCAGGTTGCCTACAGCGTCCATATACACGGTTACAGTCAGGCTGCCAAACCAATACAGGTCGTTTGCTTTGCTATCGCCGCGCTGGTACCGGTAGTCGGGGTAGTTGCCATCCCATCCGGCCTTTTCATCCGTACGGAAGGAATAATCAACTGCTTCCTGCCCGCGGTACTCTTTCAATACGTCCATGTTCACGTAAGACTTACTTACGTCATCCAGGTAGTCTGTATTGGTATAGCGGAAGCCTATTTCAGGCGTAATCAGCAGTGTTTTGCCCAAGAAGAACTTCAAACCACCACCTACGGGGAATGATGTGCTTACCAGCTTGTATTCTTTACGGTCAGGATATAACGGGATATTCTGGCCTTCTGTGCCCAACGGGCGCAGGTACACCTTTTGGCCTTGCGAGCCGAATGTGTATGGATTGAAGCGGAACACCGCGATACCTAAGAAGGCATAAGGTGTGAACTTCATGCGGTCCTTTTCTATGGGCAGCAGGTTGAATTCAAACCCTCCGTGAAACTCCAGCAGGTTCGACCTGAAGCTCAGGTTACGCTCTACACGTGCAGGTATGCGCGACAGGCTGTCGAAGCCGCCAACATTAGTGTAGGCAAGGCCAAAACGCAGGCCTACATGGGGGTTCATGAAATATTTATACATGATACCACCCATAGCATGGGTGCCGTGGTCAGGGAACAAATTGGGTTGCAGGTCGCCGTAGTAACTGCTTATGCCCGCAGAAAATCCAAACTCGTGATGCTGTTGTGCAGAAGACACCAACGGCAGTAACAAAGCTAAGCTGAGTATAATACGTTTCAAGACGGTATTGTTTTAATTACTAGATAATGCGAAAGATAGAAACAATTTTCCAAAAACAAAATAGACTGTTAAAACACTAATAAGATTTTTACATCAAAACATGATGATAAATACATATTTGTATGCTGTTGCATTCTTTATGCTTATTTGCCGCCGGAACGATATTAATAAGAAATAAAGCCGTTTTTAAAGGTGTATGGCACAATGTATTATTTTTGCCAGCCTTATATTAATTATATACAATGGATTTGATAGCAGACTTAAGAGCGAGAAACCTGGTGCAGGATATTATGCCGGGGCTGGAGGAACAACTGGCCAAAGAAATAACATCGGGATATGTGGGTTTCGACCCTACGGCCGATAGCCTGCATGTGGGCAGTATGCTGCAGATAACCCTGCTGATGCGCCTGCAAAGGGCGGGCCACAAGCCTTACGCGCTGCTGGGTGGTGCTACCGGTATGATTGGCGACCCGTCGGGCAAGTCTGCTGAACGCAACCTGCTGGATAATGATACCCTGCAAAAAAATATAGCCGGCATCCGCAGGCAGTTGGAAAAGTTCCTGGACTTTGGAGAGGACAAGCCCAACGGCGCGGTAATGGTGAACAACTATGACTGGCTGAAAGATTATACATTCCTGGAGTTTATACGCGATGTGGGCAAGCACATCACAGTAGGGTATATGATGGCTAAAGACTCTGTGCAGAAGCGCCTGGAAACAGGCTTGTCTTTCACCGAGTTCTCTTACCAACTGATACAGGCCTACGACTTTTACTACCTGAACGCTAACCATAATGTGAAACTACAGTTTGGTGGTGCAGACCAGTGGGGCAATATCACCACCGGTACTGAATTGGTGCGGCGTAAGGGTGGCAGCGATGCCTGGGGTTTTACCAGCCCGTTGATAACCAAGGCCGACGGCAGCAAGTTTGGCAAAACGGAGAGTGGCAATATCTGGCTCGACCCGGCCCGTACTTCGCCTTACCTGTTCTACCAGTTCTGGTTGAAGCAGAAGGACGAAGAAGCTGAAAAGCTGTCATATATATTTTCTTTCAGGCCGGTAGAAGAAATACAGGCATTGATAGAAGAACATAAAACTGCACCACACCTGCGCAAGTTGCAAAAGGCCCTGGCAGAAGAGCTGACTACTTTGGTCCACAGTGCTGAAGATTTGGCTTTCGCGCAGCAAGCCTCCGATATATTGTTCAGCAAAGGCAATGAAGCGGTGGATATGCTGAAATCATTCAACGAGCAACAACTGCTGGAAGTGATGGACGGTGTGCCGCAGGTAGAATCTGCCAAGGCTATACTGGATGGTGAAGGCGCAGACATACTCACTTTCCTGGCCGAGAGTGGGGTATTCCCGTCGAAAGGTGAGGCACGTAAAATGCTGCAAAACGGCGGGCTGAGTATCAACAAAGAAAAGGTGACCGAACTCGACTTTAAGCTGACAACAGCCCACCTGCTCAATGGCAAGTACGTACTGGTGCAAAAAGGCAAGTCGAATTACACGCTGGCTATATTCAATTAATCGTATAGCTCTTTTATCTTAAATTTGAAGGGAATGTCGTCCCGGAAAGTAAAAAGCCTGGTATTGTTGCTGGTGGTGGCAGCTATTGCGCTGCCTGCTTTTTTTTGCAACAGTCCTGGAAAGAAGGCTGCTGATGCGGAACAGGGCTCTGCCTGGCTGAATGTATATGATACTACCGTGCGTTATGTGGGCATGCAGAAATGCCGAACCTGCCACGAAGCTGTTTACCAAACTTATATACAAACAGGTATGGGCCAGTCGTGGGACTATGCCACCAAACAGAAGTCAGCAGCCGACTTCAGCCCCGGGCACGCTCTTGTGTACGATAAGGACCTCGACTTTTACTACCATCCCTACTGGCAGGGTGATAGTATGTATGTGATGGAGTTCAGGCTGGAGGGTAAGGATACCGTACATAAACTGTTACAGCGGATAGACTATGTAGTGGGCTCCGGGCAGCATACGAATTCGCATATTTTTGTAACGAACGGATATGCCTACCAGGCGCCTGTTACTTACTATACACAAAAGGGTACATGGGACCTCGCTCCGGGTTTTGAAAAAGGCGCCAACAGCCGTTTCAGCCGAATGATACAGATGGAGTGTATGAGTTGCCACAATGGATTGCCGGAGTTTGTACACAACAGCCAGAATAAATACCTGAACATAAAACAGGGTATCGACTGCGAGCGCTGCCACGGCCCCGGCAGCCTGCATGTGCAGGAGAAAGAAGCAGGTAATATAGTGGACACTTCAACTACACCGGACTATACAATTGTCAACCCGCGCAGGTTGTCTACAGAGTTGCAGAACAATATATGCCAACGCTGCCACCTGCAGGGGATATCTGTACTAAATGATGGTAAGACATTCTCTGACTTCCGCCCGGGCATGAAGTTGTCAGAGGTGATGAATGTATTTATGCCGGGCTACCAGGGAGGCGAGGATAAAATGATCATGGCATCGCATGTAGAAAGGATGAAGAAAAGTGCCTGTTATGTCAACTCAGGCAAGATGAGTTGCATCACCTGTCACAATCCCCACGTGAGTGTGAAGTTCACACCCAACAGCCAATACATCAATGCCTGCAACAGTTGCCACAGCGGTGTTGATGATGCGCTCTGTAGCGAAACAGAGGCAAAACGCATGTTGAAAGATAACAACTGCATCACCTGCCACATGCCTAAAAACGGTAGTATAGATATACCCCACGTAGCTGTGACGGACCATTACATACGCAAACGCCCTGTAGAGAAAAGAGAAGCAGATGAAATAACCTCCTTCCTGGGGATAGTATGTTATAATAATGACAATGTAGATGCCATCACCAAAGCCCGTGGTTTTATGGAGTTTTATGAAAGGTATAATCCCAATAAAGGTTTACTTGATTCAGCGCTAACCTACCTGGATAAGGATAAAGAACGCGAGGCCAACGATAAGCAGAACAGGGACTATATACGTATATACTTCCTGCTGAATGATTACAGGAAAGTAATGGAATACTCGGCACAACTGAAACCTGCTGAACTGACTGATGCCTGGACAGCCTACCGCATTGGAGAGGCGTATTCGCAATCAGGACTGGTGGCGGAAGCCAAACAATGGTTTAACCGCGCCGTTGCTATATGGCCACACGCACTGGATTTTCAGAACAAGTATGGTGCCTGCCTGCTGGCATTAAACAACATACCTGAAGCTAAAAAAGTATATCAACTTATAATAGATGAAAACCCGCAGTATGCAGTAGCCCATACAAATATTGGATTTATCTACATGCAGCAGGGCAATAATACCATGGCTTACGACCATTTGAGCAAAGCCTTGCTATACGAGCCGGACAGCAAACAGGCGCTCATCAATATGGCTGTGTGGTACCATAACAACAGGCTGGATAATATGGCAAAGAAAACCCTGCTACACCTGCTAAAAAAATACCCGGACAACGAGCAGGCAAAAGCCATGCTGGCTGATTTACCATTATAGATATTTTACTTTCTGTATTTCTGAATAGCCTATATATTTGCACCAACAAAAAACCATAGACCAAATGAGAAAAAAACTGATTACCCTCGTCATCGCTGTTTCGGCTTCAATAACTATTGCCTCAGCCAGAAATGCATACGGTTCAGGTTCCTGCCCCAAATTTTACTTAGGCATTAGCAGTGGTATCAATAACCACTCAGGAATAATCGGCGTTAATTTTGATGTGCCTGTAACTACGCAATTCTCGCTGGGTACCGGTGTGGGTATAAGTAGCTGGGGATATAAAGCTTATGGCGAAGGGCGCTTTTATTTCAAGGAATGCAACAGGGGCTGGGCGCTCGGTGCCGCCTTTACTTACAACACCGGCCTACAGAACTTTGTGTTGGAGATGCCCACGACTATCGGCGATGTTGATGTGGACATGGATCTGGAGCCTTCACCCAATGTAGCCGTTTCTGCGTACCACTTCTTCAACCTGGGTAGGGGAGGCCACAGGTTTTACCTGCAATTGGGCTGGTCACAGAGTATTGTTTCCAATCCTTATACAATTACATCAGGGCATACACTTACAAGCGATGGTGAAACGGTTATGAACCTGTTGTCACCCGGTGGACTGATATTCGGCTTCGGTTTTTCTTTTGGCCTGGGCGGGCGTTAAAACCTGTAGTTAATAAAGAACCTCTGCCTGAGGAAACCCATATTTAAATCAATTAAGCCTGACGAGCCGGTAAAATTATCTTTTACATTGGTATAAGACATATTGATGGCTGACATTTCGGTGCCGAAACTAATCCTGTTGAATACAATTTTTGCGCCCACGAATGGTGCAAGGTTTAAATGTAATACAGATACATCCCCTCTGCCGGGTGTAGGACTGCTCTCTGTATGGTCTTGCCCGTTGATGGCTATCCTACGTACGATGTAATCCTCAGTTTTACCACTTCCGTAACCTGCTAACAAATCTACAGCTGCATACAGGTACACTCGCTTATAAAAATGCCTCTGCATTTCCAGCCCACCACCTATAAATGCCATAGTAGCCTGTTCCCTGGTTTGTTTTTCCAGCACGGTATCGCCTGATATACCAAAGTAACTGTCCAGGCTGAAGTTGTGATAAGTACCAACACCGGCATTCACACGATAGGCCATATTTTCGCGTGCCCAACGCTTGTATTGTATCATGCCGGGCCCACCAAATTCATCGTTGCTGAAGTTGGTTTCACTTACAAGGCCTATTTCATTCTTCGGGTATTTTTTCAGTAGCAGGATGTCAGTGTTAGTATTGTCCTGGGCAAAAGAAGAACTGCCGGTTAATAAAATTAAAGCGATCAGTGTCGTGCGCATATACAGCGTTTTTTTGTGGTTTATCAATATGAAATTATCTCTTAATGAAATGTAGCGTATTCCCTACAAGCTTTATTAGGTATTCTTTAACAATTGTATGATATGTCCCTTGTATTAAAACCGGTAGTTGACATAGAACCTTTGCTGCAACTGCCCCATATCGAAGATGAAGTTGCTATAATTGCCCAGGGTTGCCTGGCTTGCCACCATTGCCCCTGAAACAACTGCAGATAGTTCTGTACCAATAACCAATCGCTTGAATACAAACTTTGTACCGATGTAAGGAGTGCTGTCTAATACAAATAAGGATGCATCCTGCGATGAAAATGCTTTTTGCTCATAAGTATAAGACCGTTCATCACCGGATATCATTGCAGTTTCCTTTACGGTGGATATATGTGTATACCCATTACCGTAACCGCCCCTTAGTTCAATTGCAGCATACAGGTAACACTTGCCTTTGAACTTATGTTGGATATCCAGGCCGGCACCTACAAATACCATAGACATATTGGTGGAATAGGACTTGTAATATGATGTGTCATTTTGTATCAGTTCCGGTGCAGTTGTTTTCTCGCTTAAATAGCCCCCAGCAGCCACTGACAGCCTGTAACCGAGGTGGGCGGTTGTTTGTCTTTTATACTGGATACCCGCCGGTACTTCATAACCATTGGCTGCATTGGCTGAAAAAGGATTGATGAATAACCCTATTTCATTTCTCCTGTTTTTTGGTTCAGCAGGTATGGGTTCTTCCTGTGCCTGTGTTATTGTTGCCGCTAATAATGCTGTAGCGAGAAAGCTTGTGATTTTCATATAGTTGAGTTTTATTCTTGCCAAGAACGCTTGTTACGTACAAATTATTGCAATAAAAAGCCACCCTTTTGCGGGTGGCCTGTGTGCAATATAATTTGTTAACGGGCGTTACAGAGCAGCCTCATAACGTTTGCCTACTTCATTCCAGTTAATCACGTTCCATATAGCGCCCAGGTAGTCGGGGCGTTTGTTCTGGTACTTCAGGTAATAAGCATGTTCCCATACGTCAATACCCAGTATAGGTGTGCCCTTTACTTCAGCAATATCCATCAGGGGATTGTCCTGGTTTGGGGTAGAGCATACCGCCAGTTTACCATCCTGTACAATCAGCCATGCCCAGCCGCTGCCGAAACGTGTAGCACCCGCGTTGTTCATTTGCTCTTTCAGGCTGTCCAGCGTGCCGAAAGCGTCGTTGATTGCATCGGCAAGTTTGCCGGAGGGGGCGCCGCCATTGGGCCCCAATATTTCCCAGAATAATGTATGGTTGTAATGGCCGCCTCCGTTGTTGCGTACAGCCATCGGGTATTTTGAGACATTAGCCATCAGGTCTTCAAGCGAAAGATTTTCCGCGTCTGTGCCTTCTATGGCCTTGTTCAGGTTGGTTACGTAAGCGTTGTGATGCCTGTCGTGGTGAATTTCCATTGTCATTGCATCAATATGCGGTTCCAGCGCATCGAATGCATATTTCAAATCAGGAAGATTGTGTGCCATGATATATTGTTTTTAAATTTTAATAAATAAAGACGATGCAAAGCTAACCTATATGCCATGTAAATAAAAATCTCCATGGCTTATATAAAAATAGCCAAAGATGATACACCTTTTATATGCAGTATTATAAACACATTTAGCCCATTTATGTTCAGATAGAAAGAATATAATAGGCTGATAAACGGACATCCTTATCTTTGATGCTTCGTTATAGACACATGAGTTTACCCTCTATTTCATTAAAAAGGCCTGTATTTGCCATTGTGATGAATATCATCATAGTGATATTCGGTGTTATAGGCTTCGACTTCCTGGGTATCAGGGACTACCCGTCTATCGACCCGCCTATCATCAATGTGCGTACTTCTTATGCCGGTGCCAACCCTGATATAGTTGAGTCGCAGATAACCGAGCCACTGGAGAAATCTATTAACGGTATTGCAGGTATCAAAAGTATTTCTTCCACCAGCGCACTGGGTAGTAGCAATATCACGGTGGAATTTGACCTGGGTGTAGACCTGGAGGCTGCCGCCAACGATGTGCGCGATAAAGTATCGCAGGCTGTGCGCAACCTGCCCCAGGATATTGATGCGCCGCCTGTAGTGTCCAAGGCCGATGCCAGTGCCGGCACCATACTTTCTATGACGGTGGAGAGCACGACAAGAAACCAGTTGCAACTGACAGAGTATGCCGAGAATGTATTGCTGGAAAGATTACAGACCATACCGGGGGTAAGTAACATCCGTATATGGGGCGAGAAACGTTATTCCATGCGCCTGTGGCTCGACCCGTTGAGGATGGCAGGATATGGCATTACCTTTCCTGATGTACAACAGGCACTGAACAGGCAGAACGTGGAGTTACCATCCGGTAAGCTGAGTGGCAGCCAGACAGAACTGTCGGTTCGCACCTTTGGCAGGTTGTACACCGAAGAGGATTTCAATAATATGATTATCAGGAATGTTGATGGTACCGATATACGCTTCGGTATGATTGGCGAAGCCGCACTTGGCCCTGAAAACGAAGAAACAATCCTGAAGGAAAGCAATACACCCATGATAGCCCTGGCAGTGACACCGCAGCCGGGTTCAAACTATGTGGCCATAGCCGATGAATTTCATAAGCGCTACGAAGAATTAAAAAGTGAAGTGCCTGAGGACATGACACTGGCCATAGCTTATGACAATGCGCAGTATATCACAAAGTCTATCAAGGAAGTAGAAGAAACATTATTCATTGCCATCGCACTGGTAGTGTTGATTATTTATTTATTCTTCCGCGACTGGTTGATAGCCCTGCGACCCTTGCTGGATATACCCGTCAGCCTGATAGGTGCTTTCTTTATTATGTATATCATGGGCTTTTCCATCAATATACTTACCCTGCTGGCAATAGTACTGGCAACCGGCCTGGTAGTGGACGATGGTATAGTAGTGACGGAAAATATATACAAGAAGCTGGAGAAGGGCATGGATAAAATGCGTGCAGCCCGCGAAGGTAGCGAGGAGATATATTTTGCCATCATTGCAACTTCAATTACGCTGGCAATAGTATTTCTGCCCATCATATTCCTGCAAGGCTTTACCGGCAGGTTGTTTACCGAGTTTGGTGTAGTGGTGGCAGGTGCGGTACTTATCTCAGCATTTGTTTCGTTGACGTTGACACCCGTATTGAACGTATTCCTGACAAAGAAGAACCACAAACCTTCACGCTTTTATGTAAAATCAGAGCCCTTTTTTACCGGCATGGAAAAAAATTATACCCGTGGGCTGGAATGGGTGATGAAACATAAATGGACGGCTACTGCAGGAATCATTGTTTCTTTCGGATTGATTGTGCTGATAGGGACAACCATACAGAGCGAACTGGCGCCAATGGAAGATAAAAACCGTTTCCGCCTGGCTATATCCGCGCCCGAGGGGACGTCTTACGATGCCATGGATACGTACATGAGCGAGATTGTGGAGATGATGATAGACAGTGTGCCTGAAAAGGACGTGATACTGTCAGTAACAGCTCCGGGTTTTACAGGCTCCGGTGCCGTGAACACGGGCTTTGGTAACATAAAACTGGTGGATGCATCTGAACGGGAGCGTACACAGGAAGAAATCGTACAGTCTGTCAACAAGGGTTTGCAGCAGTTTAACTATGGTAAAGCGTTTGCTATACAGGAGCAGACAATTTCCGTTCAGCGTGGTGGCAGCAACTACCCGATAGTGTACATCCTGCAAAACATCAACTTTGATAAACTGTCGCAGGCTTTACCCGCTTTTCTTGATGAGGCGAACGCCAGCCCTGTGTTCCAGGGTGTGGATGCAGACCTTAAATTCAACAAGCCAGAACTGACTGTATCTATCGACAGGCAAAAGGCTTCTTCTATGGGCGTGTCTATCGAAGATGTGGCACAGACATTGCAATTCGCATTGAGTAACAGGAGGCTGGGTTATTTCACTAAAAATGGTAAACAATACCAGGTACTGGCCCAGGTGTCAAGGCCCAACCGGGAAGCGCCTGTTGACCTGAAGCAGTTTTACGTGAATAGTTCTACCGGGCAGATGGTATCTATTGATAACCTGGTTCAGATAGAGGAAACCACCAGCCCTGCACAGGTATATCATTACAACAGGTACAAGTCAGCGACCATTTCAGCGGGATTGACTCCCGGCAATACAATAGGTGATGGCCTGGAGGAGATGGACAGGATATTTGAAAAACTGAAAAAAGATGGTGTGATAGATGAGAGTTTTGATACATCGCTGGGTGGTTCTTCAAAGGATTTCGTGGAGAGTTCTTCTAATACGGCTTTCGCATTCATACTCGCATTGATACTGATATATCTTGTATTAGCAGCTCAGTTCGAAAGTTTCATTGACCCCTTCATCATCATGCTGACGGTACCGCTGGCTATTGCGGGCGCATTGTTGTCGCTGTGGTTGTTCGGCCAGACGCTCAATATATTTTCGCAGATAGGTATGATTATGCTGATAGGGCTGGTTACTAAAAACGGAATACTGATAGTAGAATATGCCAACCGCCTGCGCGAGCGCGGTGCAACAAAAACACGTGCCGCGATAGATGCTGCAGGTATGCGCCTGCGCCCGATACTGATGACCAGCTTTGCCATGATGTTCGGTGCGCTGCCGCTTGCGTTGTCATTGGGTGCGGCATCTACCAGCCGTATACCGTTGGGTATAGTGATTGTGGGGGGTATACTTTTCTCATTAATTTTGTCATTGTTCATCGTGCCGGTGATGTACACATTCCTGTCGCGCAGGAAGGTGGCTACGTCATCAGCTATAGCAAAACTGGATGAATAAGCTATGATAAAACGTCTGGCAATATTGATAGCCCTGCTGCACTCCTGTGCTCATGCCCAGGAATTGATGACATTGGACATGGCTATAGAGCGTGCACTGGAACATAATTTTGACATAAGGATTGCACGCACTGATGCAAGGCAAGCTGAAGTGAACAATACTGCCGGTAACGCAGGTATGGCGCCGAGTATTGATCTAAGAGGTGGATTGAATACGGCATCGCAGAATGTTCGTAATGAATTTATAGACGGCCGTGTGCAGCAGGTGAGCAATGCCCCATCGTTGGGTTACAGCGGTTCCGTGAACCTGAACTGGACATTGTTTGACGGAGGCAGGATGTTCCTGGCCAAGAAACAATTGAATGTGCTGGAGCTGGCGGGCGAAGCACAACTGAAAGAAAGGGTGCAAGCTGTGATATCGCAGGTAATACAGGCTTATGCCCAGGTGGTATGGCAAAAGCAACAGCGCATAGCTATAGATACAGGCCTGCTATTGGCAAAAACAAGGATGGACCTGTCGCGGGTGAAGTACGAAACCGGCTCGTCAGCCAAAGTAGATTACCTGCAGGCAAGGGTAGATTACAACAGCCGCCAATCAGATTCCCTGCAACAGGAAGCTGCTCTGAATGCATCGCTGGCTACGCTGAATGCGCTGATGGGAGAAGATGCAGGTTTCAGCTATGCGGTACAGGATTCATTAGCTATAGATACAGAGCTGTTGCCGGAGCATGCTGAGCTATTAGAGACGATTAACCCCTCTGTAAGTATTGCACGATTTAACGCGCAGGCATCGTTGCTGAATGCCCGGATGGCTAAGACTAACTATCTGCCCGTAATAGCGCTGAATGGCGCGTATGCTTACAATAATAACCAAAGCCGGGCGGGGTTCATTGCATTCAGCCAGGCTTATGGCCCCAGCGGCGGGCTTACACTTACCTTGCCTTTGTTCAGGGGTGGAAACGTGAGGCGCGAAGTAAAAATCGCATCCCTGCAGGCTACCCGCGACCAACTGCTGTACGAATGGCAGGGTACAGAGGTGAGCAGGCAATACCGTACAGCCTGGAGAAATTATGAAGTGTCGGTTGGAGCTTACAACCTGGAAAAGGAAAACATAGATTACGCTAAAGAAAACCTGTACATACAGAAAGAACGTTTTAAAGCCGGTATTGCCAATACGCTGGAAACCCGCGAAGCGGAGAACAGCTATGTGCAGGCATTAGTAAGGTACTACACAGCTATATACAACCTGAAAGTAAACGAAACCCGCGTTCTGGAACTGGAAGGCGCACTGGTGAAATAATAGCCTACTAACTACTAATCCCTAACTACTAAAGTCTACCAATCATAATTCTTCCTGTCTTTCTGCGCAGCTTCAATATGTGCATGGCAAAAAGCTTCAAGAATAGTGCTGTCTGTGTCATTAGGCGTTGTTATCCATTGATACAGCTTGCTGTCCAGGCAACTGATAGTGAGCGTGCCATGCCGCAACAGGACTTTTTCAGTTTCCGCCCAGTTGATATGACGGCGGCGAACGCTCATCGGCAACCTGATGCCCTTTTCATCTATAACTACGGTCACCGGCCGCGCACCTGCGTTTTCAGCAAAAAAAGAATATACAATAGCCACCGATAATATACCGAACATACCTGCCAGCACCATAGCATTGGTATATAAGGAATATCCCGCTATTGCCGCGCAAAATACCAGCTCGAATATGCGGATTGTTTTATTGTTGCGTGGTCGCAGCAGCCATTTGTTTTTAAAGAAAGAGAGAAAAAGTATGATCAAGCCGGCAGCTATCATTAAGTATTCGGGAAGAAGCACCTTGTGCATATTGAGTGAGCTGTCTTTTGCAATTTCATCCCAACGGAAGGGCATCAGCATCATGCCGGTAAAAACAAAAATGATAAACGCACCTGCTGCTACCAATGCAAAGCCTGCCATCAGGTGCAGGGCAGTTACCTGGTGGGGTTTTATTTTCTGTTCTGCCAGCGGTATTTCAAATGTCATAACTGCAAAAATAATGTTAGCCGCCGGTTTACAGGCGGAATGTGTCCGCCACATGTTCGGCTATGGAGTTTTGTTCCATAAAGGTGCAGTCAGTATCAGGTACCAGTTCGTGCCATATATAGGGTGGTATCTCAAAGTGTACCGGCCCTGTGTATCGCGCTGTCTGCATTTCTGCATCTTCTATATGTTTCCAGTTGAAAGTACAGGTGCCGTTGAGCAATATTAGCACTTCAGGGTTTTTAGTGGCGCTCAGCCCCTTATGATAATGCCTGCCGCTGATAGTGCCTGCCTTTCGAAATACAATCAGGTGCGTGCCTGTACGCTCCTGCTGAAATTCGGCAGTATAACCGCGCTCATCCGCACCGGCAGGTATTATGGGGGTTACTTTTATCATGCTTCCTCTGTCTGAGTGGGTTCAGCAGCCACTTCTTCGGTAGTGGTACCGCCCGGTAGCTTTACGCTATAGTCGCGTAGTGATTTATTGATATCCCCATCTGCCAGCAGGGCTTTGTTCTGCACCATTTTGCGCAATCGCCAGCCCAGGTACAGGTCGCCGGTGGGCACATTCAGTTTATTGATTGCCTGGCTGACTATACGATGCGCTTTCTGAAACTGGTGAGAGCAGAAGCTGGCTAGTTTCTCGTCAAAATAAGACTCGTCTCTTGTATAGAGTTTTTTGCCACCTTCCAGCAGCCTCATACCTGCATTTTCGGCAGTCATGTTCAGCCACTCTTCACCATCCACTTCCAGCTCCGCAGGTGTTACAGCACGGGCCAGGCGGCGGGCTTTTATTAATTCTTTAGGCAATATTTCGCTGATGTTTTTGGGATAATATACTTTCCCTTCTGCATCAAGGAAGGGGAGTCCAGAGAGGTTCAGCACATAAAACCTGTCTAAATGCTTACTCATGTAGTTCAGCATCCAGTAGTAGGCGCATACATCGGCGGGCCAGGGTGCCATCCATAGCCACACTACCGCATCGGGGTTGTTGTGGAGCTGCGTGGTGATTTCCAGCAATTTTTCCAGGTCGTTTACCTCTATTTCCTGCTTCTCGTCATTTACTACTTCTTTCCAAAACTCGGTGCGCAACTGGCTGAACGACTGTCCGGGGGCTTTCTTAATGGGGCCTACATGCAATATATCTTTCAGCGCCAGTACCTCGCCCTGCATAGATGGTTCATTGCTTACAGCCTCCAATAAGGGTTGGGCCGCCATATCTCCTACAACAACATGGTATATCATGGGCGTAAAAATAAATGATTACAGGGGGAAGTATTGTATTCTCTACCGGCTTTGTATCCACAAATCAACAGGAAGAATGAAATATTCATACCCTGTTAATGTTCAATAAGTTGTCTATAATTCATAAATATTGCTGTTAAGTATAATGTTTGAAAAAATATCACTTGTAAAAGGATTGTTAAAACACTATTTTTATAACCTGTTTTTAATTTAAGAGCAGGGTGTTATAAATATGGCCATGC
>CALEZD010000079.1 GCA_937928385.1 uncultured Bacteroidota bacterium | reverse complement strand
TCCAAAGACTTTAATACGCTAAATTAATATAAAAAAGCCAACCAAACCTTTCGCCAACATAGCGAGAAAGTGCAATTTATAAAAAACATCTAATTCCTTTATATCAACCACCATATAAATATATTTATATGGTATTTATATGTACGGAACATAGATAAATGTGTTATATTCATAGTGTCTATTACACCCGGCTTATGAAATATCTGTTCATATTAACAATCACCGCTATTGGCTATGCCGTTTCTGCCCAAGAAGTATCTATGTATGCTGACCAGTTCAGGTTTAACGGTAACCCGAAACAAGTGAAACTCTATTACTTGTCAGAGGGCGAAAATGGCAAACCTCATTGGTACTGGATTATTGATTACGATTACGACAAACAGGTGAGGACTATAACCCGGTATAGGGAAAAAGACAGAAAAAGTACCATATACACTGCGGACGAACACTCAATCACCCATAGCCTGCTGCCTGAAAATGATACAATCAGCACCTTTACAGGCCAGCTATATCAATATCATCACTCCGTAGTAAAAAAACAAGTTGTTATTCTGCCTGATAGCAATATCATTATTATAAAAGACGGAGAAAGGCCGAACGGATACGGAAAATTGCTGAGAGACATAAGCGGCAGAATTTCAGAACGCCTGTATTATTATAAAGACACCATACGCATGAGGTCAGTATATGCCTATCATGACCATGAGCATGTTATAAAAGAAGACAATTACAATGAACAGGGGGAACTGGTAAACACTACTACAATAACTTATGACATTCATGGGAACCCTGTACATGCTGAGTCTTATAATGTAGAAGATGGCGACCTTGCGGTTATTAATACGGAATATGTATATGATAAGTATCACAACTTTACCAGGAGTACAGAAACCTGGAACGGAAAAATGAACAGGATCGCGGTGCGGGAAATAACCTATTAAGAGAATTTGGCTACTGTCAGGCGCAAAGTGTAATTTTGCATCCATGTCAAAAAAAGTATTGCTCATCATAATGGATGGGTGGGGCCACGGCAAAGTGCCCGAAGCGGATGCCATAAAAAATGCAAATACCCCTTTTGTAGATTCATTATATACCCGATACCCCAATACAGAACTCGTAACCTGCGGAGAAGCGGTAGGCCTGCCCGACGGACAAATGGGCAACTCTGAAGTAGGCCACCTGAACATAGGTGCCGGCCGCATAGTGTACCAGGAACTACAGCGTATCCATGTAGCTATACGTGAGGGTGAGCTGGCGCGGAACCAGGTATTACTTAATGCATTTGAAGCAGCAAAAGCAGAAGGCAGGACATTGCACTACATAGGACTGGTGAGCGATGGGGGCGTACACTCGCATATCAACCACCTGAAGACTTTGTGTACCCTGGCCCGGGAACATAACGTGCCACGGGTGGCTGTACATGCCTTTACCGATGGAAGAGATACAGACCCTAAAGGCGGTTACGATTACCTGGTTGACTTACAGGCGCACCTGCGACAAACAGGTGCACAGCTGGCATCAGTATGCGGCAGGTATTATGCTATGGACCGGGATAAACGCTGGGAAAGGGTAAAACTATCTTATGATGCACTGACACAAGGCATAGGGCACAAAACTACTGATGCGCTGGCAGCCATACAACAGTCTTATGATAATGGCATTACCGACGAGTTTATACACCCTATAATAGTTACTGACAACAATGGCACTCCACTCGCTACCATCAAAGAAGGTGATGTAGTACTTTGTTTTAACTTTCGCACAGACAGGTGCAGGGAAGTTACCGTAGCGCTTACACAACAAGCGTTCCCGGAGCAGCAAATGCAACCACTTAACCTGCATTATGTAACGATGACGGAATATGATAAGACCTACAAAAACGTAGGAGTTATCTTCCGTAATGACAACCTGAATAATACCCTGGGCGAAGTACTGGAACAGCAGGGAAAGACACAAATACGCATTGCTGAAACTGAAAAATACCCGCATGTCACATTCTTCTTCTCCGGCGGGAGGGAAAAAGAATTTGCCGGCGAAAGCCGTATTATGCTGCCATCTCCCAAAGATGTGCCCACTTACGACCTGAAACCGGAAATGAGTGCCCACGAGATAACGGCTGCGATATTGCCGGAAATAGCACAACAATCTGCAGACTTTATTTGCCTCAACTTTGCCAATGCCGATATGGTAGGCCATACCGGTGTGTGGGCGGCGGCTATCAAAGCTGCGGAAACGGTGGATGATTGCGTAGCACAAATAGTACCATTAGCCGTAGAAAAGGGGTACACGGTCTTCCTGACAGCCGACCATGGCAACTCCGATTATTTAATCAATGAAGACGGTTCACCCAACACAGCGCATACGCTTAACCCCGTACCACTGTTTATTATTTCAAATGATTACAATGGCGTGGTAAGGCCCGGAAAATTAGGGGACATAGCGCCTACTATACTCAAAGTAATGGGCCTGCCTGTACCAAAAGAAATGACAGGAACTATATTGATAGATTAACGGGCAATCCAGGGTTCGGGGTTTACCTTGTTGGTTTCTACCCATATCTGGAAGTTGATAACCGACTCGCCATCTTCGTTTACTGCAGCAGTACCTATACTCTGCTTGGTGCTTACCTTCTGGTCAAGCTTTACCTGTACTTTAGACAGGTTCATGTACAATGTAAAGAATCGGCCATGGCTTATGATAACATTCCAGTTCTTATTATCCATAGTAAACACCCGCGATACTGTACCTTCAAAACAAGACCTTACATTGGCTCCGGTATTGGTAGTAATGTTGATACCATTGTTATAAAGGGTTACCTTCTCAGCTATCGGGTGTTTATAAGGCCCGTATCCCAGAGAAATGAAACCTTTTTCTACCGGCCAGGGCAGCTTTCCTTTGTTACTTTCAAAGTTATTGGATAATGCCGCAGCTTCAGGTGTAAGACCGTAATTCTGCACTGGCTTTTTCTCTACCGGTTTCGCAGGCGTTACAGATGTTGATGTAGCAGGCTTAGGGGTGGGTCTATCAGCCGGTGGTGGTGGTGGATTGGGCGTGTTGTTGTTTACAGTAATATTGCTTGCAGGTTTAGAGGCTGTATTAGCGGCCAATGCTTTACGGCGTTCTTCTTCCTCACGCAAACGTCGCTCCTCAGCTTCTCTGCGTTTACGTTCCTCTTCGGCCTTTTTGCGTGCCAGCTCCAATTCCTTGCGTATTATTTCCTCCACAGCTTTGTCTATCTGCTGCTGCATACGGCGGTTCTTCAATATTTTGGCTGTCAGTTCTTTTTCCTGCCCTTTCAGTTCTTTTATTACCTGGTTGGTTTTATTCCTGTCCTCTTCAATCGCTAGCTTCTGTTGTTCTTCGGCTGACAGGAGTAAGTCTTTCTTTGCTTTTTCGCTGTTGAGGCTGCTTACCTCTTCCTGGAGTTTTGTCTGAGTTAGCCTTATCTGGTCTGCCTGGTCCTTACGGTAATCCCTGTACCTTTTCAGATACTTCATGCGACGCATGGCTTCATTAAAATCATTGGAAGAAAAAAGGAAGGCCAGCATATCATAAGAGCTTCTGCTTTTGTACGCATACCTTACTGATTGTGCATAACGGGCTTTTAATATTCCAAGGTTACCTCTTAGTTTTTCTATTTCAGAAGACGACTGCTGTATACTGCTACCAAGTTGCTCTATCTCCTGGTTGATATTATTAATCAATTTTTGCCTGCCGGCAAGTTTTGCCTGCAATGCACGCAACTCTCCCATGGTAGCCTTAGTATTCTGACGTGTAGCGGCCAATTGGTTTTCGGTTTCCCTTATGGTTTCCAGCAATTGCCTCCTGCGCTGCTCCAGTTCTTCTTTGGTGGGCTGCTGGGCCATTACGGCGGCTGATAACAATATTAATATGAAGGCTGAAAAAAAACGCATCAACAGGGATTATTCATATCCGGCAAAAATAACCAAATATCATGCGCTTGTATGGCTCTTCATTTTTTTTAGCAAGGTTTTATACATATTTTTTTGTGGCTTGTATGCGGGTTTTTTAAAATGCGGTTTGTTTGTCCTTTCTTTGTTTCAAATATTTATAGCCGATGCTCTATTCAATGACCGGTTTCGGGCGCGCTGAAGCACGCGCCAACAGCAAGCAAATAGTGGTAGAAATAAAATCGCTGAACGGTAAACAGTTTGAAATGATGACCAAACTGCCCCCCATTTTGCGTGCTTATGAGCTGGATATCCGCAACCTGTTGAGCAATATATTATACAGGGGAACCATAGACCTGACCATTGCTATAAAGACAGAGGGCGCCAGTAAGCCTATGACTGTAAATACAGACCTGGCAGTGTTTTACTACAACAGTATGCGCCAGATAGCAGA
The DNA here is from genome assembly GCA_937928385.1 of uncultured Bacteroidota bacterium. Taxonomy (GTDB): domain Bacteria; phylum Bacteroidota; class Bacteroidia; order Chitinophagales; family Chitinophagaceae; genus UBA5543. The sequence goes on along the minus strand of CALEZD010000079.1, from coordinate 98,417 downwards.
CCAATTGAACATAGTGCAGGATAACGTACTTTCCACCATTATGCGCATGCCCGAGGTAGTAGCAGCCGACCAGGATATGCTACCCGAAGATGAATGGCAGGTAGTAAAAGCTACTATAGAAGAAGCAGCCCGCATACTGATGGTACACCGCAAGCACGAAGGTGATGCGCTACACACCGACCTGCAAGCCAGAATTAAAAATATAGAGGCCCTGCTGGAGAAAATAATACCCCTCGAGGCCGGAAGGGTAGAAAAGATACGTACGCGCATCACCCAGTCGATGAATGAATATGTGGGCAAGGATAAAATGGACCAGAACCGCTTTGAACAGGAAATGATTTATTTCCTGGAGCGTATGGACTTTTCGGAAGAAAAAACACGCCTGAGCCAGCACTGCAAATACTTCTACGAAATGGTGGCCAAGGAGGAAGTTGCAAAAGGCAAGATGCTGGGTTTTGTGATACAGGAAATAGGACGGGAAATCAATACCCTGGGCGCTAAGGCCAATGACGCAACTATACAACAGCTCGTCATCAATATGAAGGACGAACTGGAAAAAGCTAAAGAGCAAATATTAAATATCCTGTAACTAAATATAGCTTTGCAGGACAGATATTTTGAGAGATATACATGCAGCAGATATTTAAAATAATTATTCCACTGGCAATTATCCTGGTATTTAATAGTTGCCACACTTCGCCATATTATCAGAAAAACTATTCCATACCCGGCAACAAATGGGACTACGGCTACGAACCATCTTTTAAGTTTGAAGTGACTGATACCACCTCATTATACAACCTGCACTTTCTTATCCGGCATACAGAGGCCTACCCATATTCCAATATATGGTTGATGATATACACTAAAAAGCCCGGTGACAGCACCTTTGAACGTACCCGTATTGAAATACCCCTGTCAGAGCCCTCCGGCAAATGGTTGGGAAGAGGCATGGGGGAAATATGGGAGCAGCGTATGCCCATCTCCCGCGAAGGCGATACTGTGATGCTGCGCAAGGCAGGAATGTGGGAAATAAAATTCGGCCATAATATGCGTATCAATCCACTGCCCGAAGTATTGCAGGTAGGCCTGCGTGTGGAAAAGCAGCCAAAGCAGTAACTTAGCAACCATAGCCAAAGGTTGCATCATGCGTTTATTCACTACCGCACATATTTTATTGTTCGCTTATGTCGTGTCTGCCCTGGTATTCTGGGGTATCAGCCTCGACCGTAAAAGCCAGACTATATACGAGCTGGAATACGAAAACCTGAAACGCACTATAGACAGTACGGCACAAACTGATGCATACAATTCCAAACTGGAGGAAATAAAGGAAAAGCGCAGCACACGCACCAAACAATACCTGGGCGAAGGCTCTACTTTCCTGTTAGTGATTATCATCGGGGCGGCTGTAGTATATTCTTCTTTCAGACGTAGTATCCGGCTGTCGAGGCAACAAAACAATTTTATGATGGCAGTGACCCATGAGCTAAAATCGCCCATAGCGGCTATGAAGCTGAACCTGCAAACCATGGCCCGTCATCAGTTAGACGAAGACAAAAGAAAACTGCTGATAGACCGTTGTGTTACCGAATCAAACCGGCTGAACGATTTGTGTAACAATATGCTGCTGGCATCGCAGATGGAGGGCAGGCAGTATAAACCGGCAAAGGAGCAGTTCAGTTTTTCAGACCTGGTAACTGACAGTGTAGCGGACTACGCACACAGTTACCCCGGCAGGTTCAAGATACTGGCAACGGGCAATTATAACATTACCGGGGATAAGACACTGGTACAGATGGCTGTAAACAACCTGTTGGAGAATGCTGTAAAATACACTCCGGCAGATAAGCCTGTATCTATATCGTTGGAAGAGAAGAACAACCATGCAGTACTAATAGTAGCGGATAATGGCCCGGGCGTTCCTGATGCAGAAAAGGCCAAAATTTTCAACAAATTCTACCGTATCGGCAGCGAAGAAACCCGTAAAGCCAAAGGCACAGGGCTCGGCTTATACCTTACACTGAAAATAGTGAAGCAACACAGTGGCAAGATAACCGTAAGGGATAATGAACCACAGGGAGCAATTTTTGAGTTATGTTTCCCATTGTCTTAAAGCTGTTGCCCTTCGTCTACAGCTTTCCACTTAAAAGTCTTACGGTGATAAGGCGATAACCCATACTGCTGCAATTGTCGGCGGTGATGAATCGTACCGTAACCTTTATTATTATCCCAGCCATAATGCGGGTACTCAGTATGTAGTTTCATCATAAACTCATCCCGGTATGTTTTGGCCAGAATGCTGGCGGCAGCTATAGACATATATATACCATCTCCCTGGATGACGCATTGGTGTGGTATGCCGAAGTAAGCCGCAAAACGGTTGCCATCTATAAGTAACAGTTCCGGCCTGGCATTCAATCCGTCTATAGCCTTATGCATCGCTTTGAATGATGCCTGCAGTATATTTATTTCATCTACCTCCTCATGCGTACACATACCCACCGACCAGGCAACTGCTTCCTTTTCAATAACTATCCGCAATTTGTTTCGTTCAGGCTCGGTCAATTGCTTACTGTCATTCAGCAAATCGTTTGAAAAACCGGGTGGCAGAATAACGGCTGCAGCAAACACAGGCCCTGCCAGGCAGCCCCGGCCCGCTTCATCACAGCCCGCTTCTATTACACCTTTGCTGAAACAGGATTTAAGCATAACACAAAGTAATAAAAAGAAAAGCTATAAGAATATGCGCTGTTATTTTCCGGCTTTGATTACTTCCTCGAAAAAATCGCAAATTTCAGCCGTTTTTATATCCGCTGTAAAATCATACTTCCTGTCACCTGCGGGATATTTATCCCTGTTTTGTACCAGTTCAGCCCATTTAACATAAATGTCCTTTTTCATTTTTTCCGTATCCGCCATATCGTCGAAACTATATACTACACCCGCGCCTGAGTCTTCGATAGCAGGTATCACCGTACTGTTCCTGTGAAAAATGGAAAATATTGGGGTATGGGAAAGTATGTTGTTATACACCTTCGAAGCATTATAACCCTTGTCTGTAGAACCCGGTATAAACAGGATGTCCGCTGCCTTCAACGTGGCCAATGCGTTCAGATATGGAGCCCTGTCGGGCACTTCTGTCACATGTTCGCCTATGTTGAGTTCCTTCGCCAGGTCTGCCACCATAGTGATGCGCGAATTCTGCACGTAGGATGTGCCGATGAAATAGAAATGGTATTTGTCCAATGGCTCTTTACGCTCCAACAATGCTTCGAAGAACAGCCTGATTAATGGAATAAAGAATGGTGTTACGGCACCCATATACAGCACATTAATCTTTCTATTGTGTATATCAATTGCAGCAGGCTGCAATTGCTTACGTACCACCAGGTCAAAGTCTATGGTTGATGCTCCAAATGTTATCACTTTTGCCGGTACATTCTCTAAAGAGGGGTACCTTTCTCTCAATATATCTATATACGACTGCGATACGGAAATAATACCATCCGCCCTGGGCATGGTATACGCCTCCATATATTTATTAATGTTGTAGGCTATCCAAAACTTAAATTCATTCACCTGTTTCTTTTTCCCGATACGGTAATCATTACGCCAGGGGTCCTGCATATCCACTATAAATGGTACCCTGAATTTCTTTTTCCAGTGCCTGCCCAACGCACAAACATGATGCATGGAGGTAGAGAAAAAAACGAGATCGAATTTCTTCTTTTTCATCAGTTCGTCGCCCGCTTTTTTGAAATGTGGCAACGAACGTAACGAAAGACTGCCCAAACCCACCTTCCGGGTGATATGTTCAGGATAGGCCCCTACTTTTATTATTTCTATATCAGCGGGAAATGTCTCCAGCAGCAACTCATCCCGAAAACCGTTGGCGTATTGTTCATCCACGGTCATTACCGTTGGCTCCCAACCATTCTCCCGGAAGTACGGCAGGCTCATCCTTACACGCTGCATATCTGGTGCGTTTATCGGCGGAAAGTACGGGGTAATGATTAATACTCTGCGCATTCTATTTGCCTTGGCGTAAGCTCTTTAAGTAAAGCAATTTATCATTTATCGCCCGCATTATCGAGTAACGAAACGACAACTTTGCTTTCAGCCTGCGGGCATCATCACCATCATGATAAATAAACCGCCTGATGCTGTAGCGGTTTTCAAAAGGGCTGTATATAGACAAGCCATAATCGTAACCTGCCTCTTTCAACAATTTATTATTGTCTTTCGGTACTGAACCAAACGGGTATGCAATAGAGATTATTTTTCTCCCGGTAATACCTTCCAGTATCTCTTTGCTTTCTTTCAGATTTTCGGCCACCTCACTTCGGGGGAAATCGCCCAACCGTACATGCCGGTGCGAATGTGAGCCTATTTCCATGCCGATATCTGAAAGACGTTTTATATCTGATTCATCCATCAGGTCAACCGCAGGTTTGCCAAAGGGGATATCCCAGTCATTTTGGCCACCTAAGTAGGCTGTAGGCATGTAAAACACAGCTTTCATATTCCGCTTCTGCAATTCAGGGATGGCAAAATCCCACAGGTGCCGCGGGCAATCGTCAAATGTGATGATGACCTGCTTTTCCCCTGGTTTGTTCAAATCCTCAAACCCAACGGGAATGTATCCCTCTTCATTCAATACATCCAGTAGCCGGGTAAACGACCCGTTGCTGATACTATACGGCTTAAGGCCGTCCAGCCGTACATCATCGCTTACATGATGCAGCATTATTACAGGAGGATACCTTCGGAAAAACATATATACTTACTGTGGCAACGGTTCGTCGTGAGCCAATGTGAATTCACGAGTTACTTCCGTCATTGGACCGTCTATTTTATTACCGTCTTTATCTGCCAGGGTCAGTGTTATTTTAGGTTTGCCCGTTGGCAGGTTGTGCAGGAAGTATGCCTGCCACTTGTCAACAGTCATTGTAGTATCCATATTGTCAGCCTGTATACGTGCCAGTACTTTATTGCCATTATTGCTGAGCTCCGTATTCCAGGGGTAGAAGTCAAATAGCAGGTTGGTGGTATTGTCTTCGCCTATATAATCTCCCTTGGGACGGCTGTAAAACACCATTGGGGTGCCGGGGTCGTCCATCTTTACCACCTTGCCTTTTTCATCTATTTTAAAATGGTACATCAGCGCTGCTTCCTTATTCTTCAGCGACTCGTGATATGAGCGTGAAAGAAAAGCCAGCAGATAATGCTCAGTATTTTTAGCCAGGCTGACAGTATGTGTAGGGTCATACAGGGCTGCATAAGGCTCGTTGTCCAATATAAAATGAATGTGCTGCCCTTTTTCAGAATTATTGCACATTTTAGAGGCAGCGTCTTCTGTTTGTTTTTTCAGGGCGTAATTTTTCACGTTAAAATTAAACGTCACTTTCACGTTTTCATCGTCAGGCTTGGTGCTTATATCCCCCAGCAATATAGTCGCTCCAAAAAAATCAGGCGAACCTTTCACTTCTGTCATATTAATCGGGGTGGCTTTCATCACAGTTTCCTGCGTGTCCATATTGTCTGCCGTTTCTTCTCTGCTGGCTTCCTCACCGCAGGCGGTAAACATCAATGTGGCCCCTGCCAATATATATATTACCTGCTTCATAAACTCTGTATTTTAGCGTGCTCTACAAAACTACGGCTTATTAGTTGGGCATACCATAGCATTTTCACAAAAATTTTAGTTTTTCAGGCAGACATATAAAAATCGTATCTGTTACATTTGCTGGCTGAAACGAAACATGGCGGAATAATACGCCATAGCATGTTTTTTACTTTTTTGCACGTAACTTTCAACCCATGCTGACCACATCAGAGATACTGAAAAGGGTAAGGCGGATAGAAATAAAAACCAAAGGGCTGAGCAACCACATCTTTGCCGGTGAGTATCATTCAGCCTTCAAGGGGCGGGGTATGTCCTTTAGCGAAGTACGGGAATACCAGCATGGCGATGATGTAAAGTCTATTGACTGGAACGTAACTGCCCGCCTGCGCACTCCTTATGTAAAAGTATTTGAAGAAGAGCGGGAGCTGATACTGATGCTGTTGGTAGACATCAGCGGTAGTTCATTATTTGGCACACAGGAACGCCTGAAGCGCGACCTGACCACGGAAATATGCGCCGTACTGGCCTTTTCTGCCGTTACCAACAACGATAAGGTGGGCGTAATATTTTTCAGCGATAAAGTGGAGAAGTTTATTCCCCCCAAGAAAGGGCGCTCACATATACTGCGCATCATACGCGAGTTGATAGCGCTGGAGCCCAACCAGAAAGGGGGAACTAACATTGCCGCGGCTTTTGAGTACCTGAACCATGTACAGAAGAAGAGGGCCATTACTTTCGCCATCAGCGACTTTATCAGCGAGCCTTATGAGAAGCCGCTGCAATTGGCCGCACGCAAGCACGACCTGGTAGGCATACAGGTGTACGACAAGCACGACCGTGAACTGCCTGATACAGGACTGGTACAAGTGATGGATGCAGAAACAGGGCAGATGGTGTGGTTGGACAGCAGTGAAAAGTCGGTAAGGGCTAATTATACGCACAGGTTTGAACAGCATAAAAAGTATTGCCTGCAGGCATTCCGCAAAAGCGGGTCTTCGCTGTTGAGCATACGCACCAACGAGGATTATGTAAAAGCATTGCAGGGATTCTTTATATCCAGGTAAGAAATGAACAGGATAAAAAGCACATATCATTTTCTGTTGGCCGTACTGGCATTGATGCCATACGGACAGGCCATCGCCCAGCCGGAGATAAAAGCGCAGATTGATGCCCGCCAAATAGTAGTGGGCGACCAATTGCGCCTGTTTATAGAAGCGAAGCACGATAAAGATGAAAAGCTGATTTGGGCGGTTATCCCTGATACCTTCAACAGCCTGGAAGTAGTAGAAAAAGGTAAAATAGACACTACTACCCAAGGTAATACCACTATCTACAAACAGCGCCTGCTCATCACAGGGTGGGATTCGGGCATGCTCGTTATACCCTCCTTTACATTCACCTCCGTACCTAAAGCAGGTCAACCGTATAATATTGGCAGCGATTCCTTCACCATTATGGTGCAGACAGTACCTGTAGATACCACCAAGCCTTTTAAGCCAATAGTGGACATCATGGAGGTTAAAACCACATGGCGCGACTATATATGGTACATATTGGGCGGGCTACTGGCACTGGGGCTGATAGCATTTATTATTTACTACTTCGTACGTAACAAGGGCGTAAAAGTACCACCGGCACCACCCGTGAAATATATTGAAACACCGAATGAAAAAGCACTGCGCCTGCTGCTGGAACTGGAACAGAAACAACTTTGGCAGCAAGACTATGTGAAGCAATACTATACCGAGTTGACTGATATACTGCGTACCTATATAGAAGAACGCTTCAATACCCCTGCTATGGAACTGACCAGTGACGAACTGCTGCTGGTAGCCAAACGCCACAGGGATATGCTGAAGCATTATGACGAACTGGCTATGATATTGCAAACAGCGGATATGGCCAAGTTTGCCAAGGCGCAGCCCCTGCCGCAGGAGCATACAGACGCATTCGACCATACTAAGCAATTTGTGACGACTACAAAACCACCTGTTGTAACTGAAAATACAGCGAAGCAATGATAAAAGGATTATTAGACTGGCAGCACCTCAACTTTGCGCACCCATTATATTTCGGGTTGCTGCTGCTTATTCCTTTTATGATATGGTGGCAGTACCGCAAAAAGAAATACGACAACCCCGCTGTAAGGCTCACTACCATATCAGGTATTAAAGAAGTAAAACCTACCTGGAGGGTACAGTTACGCCCGGCCATGTTCTGGCTGAGGATACTGTCATTGATATTCTTAATCATAGCATTGGCGCGACCACAGTCCAGCAGTACCAGCGAGTCGATTGACAGCGAGGGTATAGACATTGTTATATCGCTGGATGTATCGGGCAGTATGCTGGCAGAAGACCTGAAACCCAACCGCATACAGGCGGCAAAAGACGTGGCTATAGAATTTGTAGAAGGCCGCCCTACCGACCGCATAGGCCTGGTGATATTTGCCGGGGAGAGTTTTACACAGGTGCCTATTACTATTGACCATAACGTATTGAAAGAACAAATAAGCAAAATAAAAAGTGGCGTGCTGGTGGATGGTACGGCCATAGGCATGGGGCTGGCTACGGGTGTTGACCGGCTGCGTGCATCCAAAGCCAAAAGCCGTGTGCTGATATTGCTGACAGACGGTGTAAACAATACCGGGCTGATAGACCCCAGCACAGCGTTGGAAATAGCTAAACGCTACAAGGTGCGGGTATATACCATAGGCATAGGCAGCGAAGGACAGGCACCCTACCCTGTGCAGACGCCATTCGGCACGCAGAAGCAGATGATGCCGGTGCAGATAGACGAAGCCCTGCTGCAAAAGATAGCCAAAGAAACAGGCGGTAAATACTACCGCGCCACCAGCAACAAATCGCTGAAAAGCATCTATAGCGAAATAGACGAACTGGAAAAAACCAAGATAGAAGTAAGCAGCTACAAGCACTATGCAGAACTGTTTTTCCCCTTTGCCTTTGTTGCGATACTGCTGCTGCTGGCTGAGATGGTGCTGCGGTACACGGTGTTTAAGAGCATAACATAGATACCTCAACCCAAGAAGGGGTTTATTTTTTTCTTCCTTCCATCGCTAATATATTTGCGGCTGAAAACAACTTCCCATGCGCAAAATCATACTCGGCTTAGCTGTCAGCCTTGACGGATTTATTGAAGGGCCCAACGGCGAATTTGACTGGTGCTTTACCGACCAGGATTACGGATTGTCCGATTTCTTCAAAAGAATTGATGCTGTCTTTTATGGCAGGAAGAGCTTCCAGCTATCTGAGCAAATGAGTGCAGGCGGTGACGGTATACCCGGTATGCCTCCGATGAAAGAGTATGTTTTCAGCAATACACTTACTAAAATCAAAGAAGGCGCGGTAATTGTTTCGGGTGATACAAAAGAAGAAGTAGAAAAAATCAAGCAGGAACCCGGCAAAGATATATGGCTGTTTGGCGGTGCTTCACTCACATCATCGCTAATGAACCTGGGCCTGGTAGATGAAATCTGGCTGTCTATTCACCCGATACTGTTGGGTAGCGGAAAGCCTTTGTTTACCGGCATTACCGACAGGATACCCTTGCAACTGCTGGAAAGTAGAACCTACGAAACGGGGCTGGTGTCGGTGAAGTATAGACTTGCTTAATTTTAAGAATGGGACATAAAGCAGTTTGTTTATTATGCAGGAAAACCAATAACCTACTGTCAGTAGATGACAAACAGGAAATTTGCCCTGATTGTTCTAAGCCTACAATCAGTATGTCTTATTTATTTAGACCTCCTAAAAAAGCGGATATTAAGGGCTGGGAAATTGTAAAATTCTTAGTTGAACATGGGTTTTTCTACCAACACATTTATAAAGTAGTACAGGTGCAAAAAGAAACAGGTAGAATAATATCAATGAAAGAATACGTTGAGTATCCTAAAACTATGCGTGAAGCAAAAGACTTTGTCATTAAATATCAATCCCAGGCAAGGACTAAAACATCTTTATAAAACACCTCTTCCTTTTGTGCTGGATGTGGTCGTAGTTTTTCCAGTGGCTGATGGCTTTTTCATTGGTTTCGATGATGCCCGTGGTTTCAGCATGGGTAACGCCGTATTCGTACATCACTTTCTGTAGCTCTGTAATGAGGATGGCACTCACGCCCTTTGCCTGCCACTCGGGATGAATAGCCGTGAGCAACAGGTCGGCCACTTTGGGCTTCTTTAAAGCCTGCATGATATGGTACCAGCCCAGCGGGAATATTTTACCACCCGCTTTCTGCATAGCCTCGCTGAGCGAGGGCAGGCTGATGATAAAGCCTATCAACTCGTGGTTCTCGTCCTCAATCATTTTAACGAAATGCGGGTTGAGTATGGAGAAGTATTTTTTGATGTAGAAGTCAGACAATTCTTTATCCATCCTCACAAAACTGAACAGGTCGCCGAAGGAATTGTTGAGCAGCTCAAAAGCCCGGGGGGCGTGGGCGCGCATTTCCTTCCTGTTGTTGAAATGCACTACGTTCAGCTTATAGCGGGTTTTGATCATTTCATTCAGCTTCAGTGCTTTCTCCGGTATGGCATCTGCCAGCTTCAGGCGAAACTCCACCCAATCCATTTCTTTACCATAGCCTGCCGCTTCCATATGTTCCTTATAGTATGGCAGGTGATATTCTGATGCTATCGACGGGAGGTAGTCAAACCCTTCTATCATGATAGCCTGGTGGTCGAGGTTGGTGAAGCCCAGCGGGCCGTGCGCACCTACCATGCCTTTATCCTTTATCCATTTCTCAGCAGTATCCAGCAGGGTTTTGCTTACCTCTTTATCGTCTACAAATTCGATACGGGTGATACGGCCCAGGCGTGTACCGGTCTTCTCGTTGTATGCCTTGTTGATGATAGCACCTATCCTGCCCGCTACTTTACCGTGCTTGATGGCTATCCAGAACTGCGCTTCGCAGTTTTTGAAGGCGGGGTTGGTAGCGGGCTGCAACGCTTGCAGTTCGTCTTTGAACATTGGGGGCACCCAGTATTTGTTCTCCTTATACAGGTCGTAAGGAAACTGCGCGAACTTCTTCAGGTCAGCTATATCGTTGCAAGGCTGTATCGTCACCAACATGTTTGCGTATTTGAGCGTACAAGATAAGCCATTATGATTATGTTTTAAACGTAGCAGATATTGTTTAATAGGTAATTGGCTTACCTTTATTATTATGGGTATCAGGGTAATTATTACAGGGGCTACCGGCATGGTGGGCAAAGGCGTACTGCTGGAATGCCTGGAGGACGAGAATATCTCGGAGGTGCTGCTGGTGAACCGCCAGCCAATAGATATACAACACCCTAAGCTGAAAGAGCTTATCCATAAAGACTTCTACGACCTCAGCGCCATAAAAGAACAATTGCAGGGGTACGATGCCTGCTTCTTTTGCCTGGGCGTATCGGCCATAGGCATGAGCGAAGAACAGTACAGCCGCGTTACCTACGACCTGACCATACACTTCGCCGAAACGGTGATACACCCCGGCATGACCTTCATCTATGTATCCGGCACGGGGACGGACAGCACCGAGCAGGGGCGCAGCATTTGGGCGAGGGTGAAAGGCAGGACTGAAAACGCACTGTTGAAAATGCCCTTCAAAGTCGCATATATGTTCCGGCCGGGAATCATATTGCCTATGAAAGGCATCAAATCGAAAACGGGCTGGTATAATGCCGCTTATGTAGTGTTGCGGCCCTTCTTCCCGCTGCTGCGCAAATCGGCGATGGTGACCGATACCGTAAGGGTAGGCAAGGCGATGATAGTGGTAGCGCTTCATGGTAGTGATAAAAAGCATTTGGAGAATAAGGATATTAATGAGGTGGCGGGTTAGGACGATTTATTCCTCTTTATCCTCCAAATTTTCACTCCTTTTCATATTACGTATTATCCAAGGTTCCAGTAATTTCATTGTTTCTTCAACAGCCTCACCTATCATTTCCTCTGTTATTTTTGTGCCTTCCGGATATTTCCCTAAAGCATTCTGTAGTCCTTCAGACATTAGCTTATAAGTATGATTTGAAGTTTGTCGTTTATATGCGATGTTCATGGTTCTATCGTAGCGTTTCTGTACTTCAGTAAACGGCTTGTAATTTTTATTCTCAAAAAAATTCAAAATTTCTTCTCTGCTATAATTAGGTATAAATACATCAGTTGTATTAGTATTATCAATAAGGTTTTGCACATACACAGCATTGATGTTATTTCCTTTATAGTCGTCGTTAAGTTTGACTATATAGCAATCGGTATTAAAAAATTCGATGTAAGCGTAAAGTATTTTATCAGATGCGGAACCATAGATGTATACAAGGTGGCTAACCTCTTCGTCACCTGCAATGTATGGACTGGTATTTGGGTAATGTAGCCAAGCAACATCTAGATCAGCTTCATCTCTCAGATACTGTATTACATGTTTAATTTCATTACGATCGCCGCCGTTATGAATATAAAAGTTAACAGCAGATTTAGTAACCGCCTTAAATACCTTTAAACCTCCTATGGCTACATCGAACTGTATTGGTTCATTCAAATAAACATTTTTGTGAGTAGAATTAGCTATTGCATCTGTAATATTGAGTTCCGGATGTTTTTTCTGTAAACCTTTGAGTATTGTGGTTAGTTCGGACTCATCACGGGCAGAAATCGAGTATTTTATTTTTTCTCCATCAATTTCTTTAATAAACTTTGGTTTCCCTGCTCTTGGACTGCCATCTGGCAAAATGGAATAGGATTCTTGAGTACTGGATAATTTCCCTTTAATTGGCTGCGACTGACCATCCTCTCTTTTGATCATCAATAGGTTGGCTAATGTATTCGTTGACTTAGCAAGTTCCGCATCGTAATCAGAACCATATATTGAATTACATTTTTTACATAATAGCTTCTTAGACTTTAATCTTCCCCCTAGTGCATTTAGAATAATGTGTTCGTCACTATGGTTTTCTTTGCTGATTTCAGTCTCACACATGTAACATACAATCATAGGTATACTTTTAAAACTTTTTACTCTATTTCATCCCCTCCAGTTCCTTTTGCATGGCCAGCATTTTATCGCGTAGTCTTGCTGCTTCCATAAAGTCCAGTTCTTTGGCGGCTTTTTCCATTTCTTTTTTCACTTTGGTTATGGCTTTGTCCAGTTGCGCGTAGGTTTTGTATTCTACTTCGTCTTCTGCGGCAAGCGGCGCCAGCTCTTCGTGTATGGCGTACTTATTATTGCTGTCGTAGCCCTTTATGTCAAGTACCGATGTCTGTTTGAACACCTCCTCCGTACTCTTGCGTATGGTCATAGGTGTGATGCCGTGCTCGGTGTTGTACTTCACCTGCTTCTCGCGGCGGCGGTCGGTTTCGTCTATGGTGCGCTGCATGCTGTCTGTCATACGGTCGGCATAAAATATCACTAACCCCTCTGCATTACGCGCGGCACGCCCGGCCATCTGCGTCAGCGAGCGTTCATTACGCAGGAAACCCTCTTTATCCGCGTCCAGTATCGCCATCAGCGATACTTCGGGCAGGTCGAGCCCCTCGCGCAGCAGGTTTACACCTACCAGTACGTCTATAACCCCCAGGCGCAGTTCCCTTAATATCTCCACCCTTTCCAGTGTATCTACTTCACTATGAATGTATTTACTTTTGATATCTATCCTTTTCAGGTATTTATCCATTTCCTCTGCCATGCGCTTGGTGAGCGTGGTCACCAGCACGCGGTCGCCTTTTTTCACCCGCTTGTCTATCTCGTCCAGCAGGTCGTCTATCTGGTTGATGCTGGGGCGCACTTCTATAGGCGGGTCCAGCAGGCCGGTGGGGCGTACTACCTGCTCTACCACTACACCGCCCGTGCGGTGCAGCTCATAGTCGCCCGGGGTTGCGCTTACAAATATCACCTGGTTCAGCAATCCTTCAAACTCGTGGAAGTTGAGCGGTCGGTTGTCCAATGCACTGGGCAGGCGGAAACCGAAATCCACCAGGTTCAGCTTGCGGCTGCGGTCACCGCCATACATACCGCTTATCTGCGGAATGGTCACGTGGCTCTCGTCCACCACCATCAGGAAGTCGTCGGGGAAATAATCCAACAAACAGAAAGGCCTTGTGCCGGGCTGCCTGCGGTCGAGGAAGCGGGAATAGTTTTCTATCCCATTGCAATAACCCAGTTCTTGTATCATTTCCAGGTCGTAGCTCACCCGCTCTTTGATGCGTTGTGCCTCCAGCGGCTTATGTATGCTCTTAAAGTAATCGTGCTGCGCCATCATCTCATCCTGTATCTCGTGCATAATTTGCCCCAGCATGTCTTTAGGCGCCAGGTACAGGTTGGCGGGGAAGATGGCTGCATGTTCCATAATACCGATGCGCTTGCCGGTATCGGTCTGGAAGCTTTCAATTTCTTCTACCTCGTCGCCGAAGAAGGTGATGCGGTAGCCATAGTCCACATAAGGCAGGTTGATATCCACCGTATCGCCTTTTACGCGGAAAGTACCCCGGGTAAAATCGCCCTGGCTGCGGTGGTACTGTGCATTCACCAGGTGGTGCAGGAAACCGTTGCGGCCTATATTATCGCCGCGCTTGAAACGGATGATACCATTGGCATATTCGGTGGGGTTACCCATACCATATATGCAGGATACGGATGCCACCACTATAATATCGCGCCTGCCGCTCAGCAGGTTGCTGGTGGCACGCAGGCGCAGCTTGTCCAGCTCTTCGTTGATGGACAGGTCTTTTTCGATATACGTATCGCTGGTGGGGATGTATGCCTCAGGCTGGTAGTAGTCGTAATAGCTGACGAAGTACTCCACCGCATTGTCGGGGAAGAACTGGCGGAACTCGCCGTAGAGCTGCGCCACCAGTGTTTTGTTGTGCGTGATGACCAGGGTGGGCTTCTGCACCTCCTGAATCACGTTGGCCATGGTAAAGGTTTTACCGCTGCCGGTAACCCCCAGCAGGGTCTGGAACTGTTCCCCTTCGTTGAGGCTTTTCACCAATTCGGTGATGGCCTGTGGCTGGTCGCCCGCAGGCGGATATGGACGATGTATTTTGAACATGGTTTGTAAAGTTCGGGAACTTCCCCCTATCCCCCTAAAGGGGCGACTAATTTTTGTGATGTTGTTTAAAAGCTCACATTTTGTTAACCATGTTGTTGCATTTTGTATAGCGGGTTTAACTGAAGGTAATATTGCATGTTTGCAATTGATTGATAACAAGCATATTATACGATGTTTGTTAACTTTTGCTAACTGATCAATGATTTTCTTTTGCATTAGCGAGTTCGCAAGCTCAGTTGTTAACCCTGCACATGTTTTTTCGGGAGAAATACCCGGAATAAAAAACCCGCCAGGTGGGCGGGTGGATTGTGTAATGTGGTTGTGGTGATGTTGTCTTGTTTGGGGCATGGGGTTATGGTTTATTCATGGTTGAAGTTCCACATTGTTATGCGGAGTTACATAGCAAATATACGTTAAAATGCCTAAATGGCGAAATATTAATTGGAATTTTATTATCTTATTGTACCTATCCGTCTGATGCTTCAGCTGCATTTTTCAATGCCTCATTACGCTTTGTAAGCAGGTTTTTCATATAAGATTTCAGAAATATCATTTCTGCTATTTTACCTAATATGCCCAATGGTGCCTCAATGATAAATTCGTCTTTCATCATCGTATAGCCATCGTTTTGCAAAAACTCATGCTTATGCCAAAGGGATTTAAAAGGCCCTTTAATCATGATATCAATAAAATAATGGGGGAATTGCATTTCCACTATTTTAACGGTCATGTACATCGGAATAAAGAAATGTGTAGCCCGCCATGTTACAAACTGGCCTGCTTCTATTAACCCGGATGTAACACCTGCCACTGCTTTTTCTTTCGACTTTTTCATAGATACGGTGTGCATATCTATGTTCCTTGATAAATCGAAACATACACCGGCAGGAGCATTGATTCGTGTTTCTAATGTTATTGTTACCATTATCAGAATCTTATACTTAACAAATCGTGTACCGCGTGTTCAGCCTGGGCATGCATGAAGATAATGAATCCGGATTTTACAACCCTGCTTCAGGGAAAGGTTGTCAAATCTATCTCATCCTAATATAAACCATTGATTGACCCTCACACAAACTGTGAACTATTGCCTATTTTAGCGCAAATTTTCTGACAGATGAACAAAGTAGTTGCCAATGCGGATGAGGCTATAAAAGATATAGAGTCGGGCATGACGCTGATGCTCGGCGGTTTCGGCCTGTGCGGCATACCGGAAAACTGTATTGCAGCCCTGGTGCGCAAAGGGGTAAACAACCTGACCTGCATATCCAACAACGCGGGTGTGGACGACTTCGGCATAGGGCTGATGCTGCAACAAAAGCAGGTGAAGAAAATGATATCATCTTACGTGGGCGAGAACGCGGAATTTGAGCGCCAGCTGCTGAGCGGAGAGCTGGAGGTGGACCTGGTACCACAGGGTACGCTGGCTACACGCTGCATGGCTGCGGGTTATGGTATGCCTGCCGTGTACCTGCTGGCGGGCGTGGGCACCGAGGTGGCCGATGGCAAAGAGGTGCGCACCTTCAACGGTAAAGAATACCTGCTGGAAGAAGCATTTGACGCTGACTTTGCGATAGTGAAGGCATGGAAAGGGGACAGGCTGGGTAACCTGATATATAAAGACACCGCCCGCAACTTCAACCCCATGATGGCGATGGCGGGTAAAATAACCATTGCCGAGGTAGAGGAACTGGTAGAGCCCGGCGAACTGGACCCTAACTACATCCATACCCCCGGTATATATGTGCATAGAATATTCCAGGGAAGTAACTATGAAAAGAGAATCGAACAACGAACAGTAAGAACCAGTCGTTAATGCGGTAATACGATAATGCGGTAATGCGATAATAGGCTTTTGATACAAACAATTATTATATGAGAACCAATTATGCAAATAATCCGATAGTAAAACACTCTATCGAATTCTCTTTAATGATAATTAAGTATGTTAATGTGTTAGAAAGTGAGAAAAAGTATGTTATTGCGAGGCAGGTATTACGCAGCGGCACGTCAATTGGAGCGAATATCATGGAAGCGCAAAGTGCTGAGAGCAAACCTGATTTTATTCATAAACTGAAAATTGCAGATAAAGAGACGCATGAAACATGGTACTGGTTGTATCTCTGTGAGCAAAGTGATGATTACAAATTTGATAAAGCCCTTAATGATAAACTTGGAGAGATAATGAAACTGCTCAATGCAATTCTTAGAAACACTAAAATAAATTCTTAACATAAATTGCCGCATTATCGTATTATCGCATTGCCGCATTTTAAGAAATACTATGGCACTGAATAAAGAACAAATAGCACAAAGGATAGCCCGCGAACTGAAAGACGGGTATTACGTGAACCTGGGCATAGGCATACCTACGCTGGTTGCCAACTATATACCCGAAGGGGTAAACGTAGTATTGCAAAGCGAAAACGGATTGCTGGGCATGGGGCCCTTCCCGTTTGAAGGTGAGGAAGACCCGGACCTGATCAACGCAGGCAAGCAAACCATTACTACTGTACCGGGTTCGGCATTCTTCGACAGTGCCATGAGCTTTGGCATGATACGCGCCGGCAAGGTAGACCTAACCGTACTGGGCGCAATGGAGGTGGCTGACAATGGCGATATAGCTAACTGGAAGATACCCGGCAAAATGGTGAAAGGCATGGGCGGCGCTATGGACCTGGTGGCTGCGGCTAAAAACATAATAGTAGCCATGCAGCATACCAACAAGGCAGGCGAAAGCAAACTGCTGCCGGAGTGTACCCTGCCGCTCACTGGCGTGCGCTGCATTACCAAAGTGGTGAGCGACCTGGGCGTGTTTGATGTGACAGAAGACGGTTTCCGCTGTATAGAGTACGCACCGGGGGTAACCATAGAAGAGATAAAAGCTAAAACAGCAGGCAGGCTGGCTATTGCTGACGATGTAAAAGAAATGACTTTCTAAGGATGGGGACTGATACAGAATACATCATGTACCATAAGCCCAACTGCGCCACCAGCCTGGAAACATTGAAGATGCTGAAACAACATGGCGTAAAACCTCAACTGCGCCTGTACCTGGAAGACCCGCCCACACCCGCAGAACTGGATGAACTGCTGAAGAAAATGGGGACAAGGGTGAAGAGCCTCATCAGGACGAAAGAGCCACTGTACAAAGAAGAGTACGAAGGCAAGAAACTGACTAAAAAGCAATGGCTGAAAATACTCTCCGAAAACCCGATACTCATCAACCGCCCCATACTCATCAGGGGCGATAAAGCTATTATGGGCCGCCCGCCCGAGGCAGTTCTGCAACTGGTGGATGCATAACCTGTATTCCTGTTTAGTGTAAGATTTACTATATTTAAAAGTAGTAATGAAGTTATTGTACCCGTTCATATTATTCATTGCCTGTTTCCAGGCAACTGCTCCTGCATATGCGCAAGCAGATTCAGAAAAAGAACTGGTATATAAAATAGTGGATATTCTGCGCGCTGGCGACGACTCATCTTATGCAGCCCTGTTCCCTACTTTCAAGATGATGAGCGACATGGCGGCTACCTACCAGCCGCGCGATTCCTTCCAGATAGAGCGCATCAACAGGATACGTGTCAACATGCGGCATTTACAGCAGTTCGACCCCGAATACAATCCCGCGATAATAGACCGCATGAATTTTGTGCGGAAGAAAGCTGCTGACTCAGGCGTTCACTGGGGGGATATACTGATAGCAAAATACGAACTGGACAAACAAAGACTGCCGTACGAGCTGATAGGCTTTGAGCTGATAGCGCCCATACGTATGCAGGGCTTTATCTACATCAGGGATATGTTGACACGCAAACGATATGGTATAGCGTTGAAGGATATATATATGATGGATGGCAAATGGTATGGGGGCGCTGTGCTGAACATACTGGAAGCCAGCAACGAGGCGGAATACGAAGAATCGCTGGCGATAGAAGAAAAAGAATTGAAGAAGCTGATGATATATAAGCAGCGCGGCGTGCTGGACAGTGTGCTGGCCGCCAGGGACAGCATCAGGAAAAGTAAGCTGTATGCAGGTGCCGAGGTGGATGACGAAGATGAAGAAGCAGAGGCTGCCCCTATGTATAAAGATATTGCCGAAAGAAAACTCTATACCGGTTACTTTGACAAACAGGTGGAAGTAGAGTTGTACATGCGCTTTATAAAAGGAACCTGCCCGGAAGGTATCTGCTCTTATGAAGCCATGTATAAATTCGGCGACCTGGACGAATACATCTTACTGGAGGTAGAACGCAAGCCGGACGGCACCTTTGTATTGACGGAAGAGGAACTGGGCGTAATGGAACTGAAACTGCAAGGCAATACTTTTACCGGTACATGGACATCGGTAAGGGATAAAACAGAATACGAAGCTTACCTGAAAGAGAAAGAAGAATTGCGCGACCGCAAACTCTTCAAACTGGATAAGACTTACGAAGAAACGCGCTGGCAATAAGTCCTACTCTGCCATATCAGCTTTCATCTTTTCCAGGTATTCGGGTTCATTCACTTTTTGACTTGTTACCAATGCTGAAAAGTGTTCCGCGCAAACTTCTTCCGGATGCAGTACATAGGGCGTATTAGAACCAATGATGCTGAATAGCTGAAGTTTTTCATCCAGCTTGTATGTAACAGCTTTGCCATCTTTCACTAAAGGCTTTTTATTCTTATCATCGCCCGCTACCACCAGCAGGCTTATATCAATATAATCCCCCTCAAACACACCACCGCCATCGTAAGGTTTCTTGCTGTGCAATACCAGCACCATATCTTCCCCATCTACAGTCACATAATGGCTGATAACCGGGCAATCGGGGTTGGTGATGTTCAGCCCGTTCATGGCTTTACTTACATCTATAAGGTTGCAGGGTTTGAAACCTATGTTCTCATATAGCCTGTCCCTCAGCGCAGGATTGTGCCTGCTTAGTACATGAAATAATTCGTGTGCTACCAGGGATGTACTTACCCCTTCTTCTTTATTGAGGATGATGGCATTTTTGCGTGTGTAGCCACCTGCACCAAATTCCTCTATACAGGTAGATTTGATGAACAACACCGTATCAGGTAGTTGTATATTCATTTTTCCTTCGTGTAAGGCGGTGGCTATTTCTTCAAAAGCATTTTTTATTTTTTCCTCTTCAGCGGGCGTCCAGGTGCGCATTTGTTTACCAGCCATGGCCAGGTATTCAGCTTCTGTATGGTTTTCATTATCACGAAACCTGCCCTGCATATCAAACGTAGAAAATGATGAGGTGTAGTCATCTTTCTGTGTAATAAAACGGGCGGCATCTGCACTATCTGCTACCTGCACCGTAACATTCAGGAACTTGAAATAATGAGAAGCACCGAAGGTATTAACAGAATAAAAAAGTAATACTAAGAAAGCGGGCATGGATTTTAGTGTCGAAATCATATACTAAAATAAGAAAATTGACTTACCCGCATACACCTGTAAGTATTTATTTATAGGCCTATTGCCAAGTGTAAGCACGGTGCTTAGCATCAATCCATTAACTTTATCGTACAATAAGAATTATGGAGCATCCGGCTATTAAGACATTGGGAGAACTGAAACGTGCAGGTTATGTACCTAAAACTGTAAAACAAGAAGTAAGGGATAACCTGGTTACCGCACTAAAGGGGAAACAGCAGACTTTTAAAACAGTATTGGGTTATGAGGAGACTGTAATACCCGATGTAGAAAGGGCCTTGCTCTCTCAGCACAATATATTGTTCCTGGGCTTGCGCGGACAAGCCAAGACACGCATGGCGCGCGAAATGGTAAACCTGCTGGACGAGTGGATACCTTATGTGTCAGGCAGCGATATCAACGACAGCCCTTTCGCACCCATATCTTTGTACGCCCGCCTGCTGGTAGAAAGCAAAGGCGATGATACGCCTATTGACTGGCTGCACCGCAGCCAGCGATATGGTGAAAAACTGGCTACGCCCGATGTATCAGTAGCCGATTTGATTGGTGATATAGACCCCATAAAGGCGGCTAACCTGAGGCTGAGTTTTGCGGACGAACAGGTTTTGCATTTCGGTATTATACCCCGGTCGCACAGGGGCATCTTCGTCATCAACGAGCTGCCCGACCTTCAGGCGAGGATACAGGTATCACTCTTCAACATACTGCAGGAGGGTGATATACAGATAAGGGGTTTTAAACTGCGGTTGCCGCTGGATATATTGTTCGTATTTACCGCCAACCCCGAAGACTATACCAACAGGGGCAGCATCGTTACCCCATTGAAAGACCGCATAGAAAGCCAGATAGTAACCCACTACCCTAAAACGATAGAGGTATCCAAAGCTATAACAGAACAGGAAGCATATATAACTGAAGACCAACAGGCCAAAGTAGCCGTACCCGATATGTGCAAACTATTGGTGGAACAGATAGCTATGGAAGCCCGCAAGAGCGAATATGTAGATCAGAAGAGTGGTGTATCGGCCAGGCTCACCATTTCTGCCTACGAAAATTTAGTGAGTACTGCAGAACGCAGGACATTGCTACACGGTAGCGAACATACCCAGGTAAGGATATCCGACTTTATGGGCGTGATACCCGCCATCACCGGGAAGATAGAATTGGTATATGAAGGGGAACAGGAAGGCCCTGCCAATGTAGCCCATAGCCTGCTTGGCAAAGCCATCAGGAGTTTGTTTGTGCAATACTTCCCCGACCCGCAATCGTTTAAAAAAGGTGCGCGAAAAACTGAAGGGCAAAAAGGAACCAACAATCCTTACCAGCCGGTGATAGACTGGTTTGGCAATGGTAATAATTTATTAATACCCGTAGATGCTGATGAAGAGCAGTACCGCAACAACCTGTACAAAGTAGATGGGCTACACAGTGTGGTGAAACAATATTACCCCAAGGCCGACGAGGTGCAAGCCGCGCTGCTGATGGAATTCCTGCTGCACGGGCTGGCAGAATACTCCCTAATCAGCAAGAAAGGCGTGGAAGCGGGCAGCTATAATTTCAGCGATATACTGGGCGGTATGCTCAATATGAGTTTCGGCAATGAAGAAGACAGCGAGGAGTATTAGTATAAGAAACTGATGATAACTAGGGCGGGGAAGAATATTAATTTTTTCATATATTGCACCTGTACACTCAACTAACATTATATGAACACCAGAGCCCTTTTTAACATCATTCTGAAAGTATTCGGACTGATACTCGTAAAAGATATTATTGTACTTGTAGTCTATACCGTACAAACCCTCCTGATGGCCTCAATAGATATTGAATATGGCCTTTCATCAGTTTCTCCGTATTTGCTAAGTATTGTGGTGTACGGTATTTTAATTCGATTATTGCTCTTCAAAACAAAATATGTTATTGATAAATTGAACCTGGCTAATGGCATGGATGACGAAATACCGCTAAAAGTACATCGCTCAGTAGTACTTAATATTGCCATCATCGTGTTGGGTGGTTATATCCTTATAAATGAATTACCCAACCTGCTCAGATTGCTGTACTCAATGTATAGGGAAAAGATAGTGACAAACGGGCAGAACGATGTGACCACACAACCGTTAATATTATCATTGTGTAAAGTTATAGTAGCACTGCTGCTGTTGGGCTACCGCTACAGGGTTATTAATTACATAGAAGCAGACAGGAAAAAATTGCAAAAGGATTTATAAGGCAGTAATTATTGGTATAGTATTTGCGCAGGGAAAGAAAACCTGAATAGAGGAAGATGAAAGATTTCAGTTCGGAAGTAAGCTTTACCACATCGCGCAGCGGGGGTAAAGGCGGACAAAACGTAAACAAAGTAGAAACGGCTGCGGAAGCATGGTGGTGTGTGGATGAATCTCAATTCTTCACGCCTGAAGAAAAAATACTCATCATCAGCAAGCTGATGAACCGCATCAACAAAGACTGCTACCTGATTGTGAAGTCGAGCGAAACACGCTCGCAGCTGGAGAACAAGGAGATAGCCCTGAAGAAAATGATGCAACTGGTGGAGAAAGCGCTGATACGGCCTAAAAAACGTAAACCCACCAAATTACCTTCGGCCATAAAAGAACGGCGCCTGGAAACCAAGCGCCGCGAATCTCTGAAAAAACAAATGAGACGAAAAGAGTGGTAGCCTAATCCATTACGGTCAGCTGTTTAGTGCTTTGATTTTTACCATTGCTCAGTCTGTAGAAATATTGACCCGGCGGCAAATCACCACGCTCAATTGTAACCTGGTGTTTACCCTTATCCATTTGCTTTGGCGGCAGAATATTTTTCACCAACCGGCCGCTCACATCAAACAGCTGTATACCCACCATTCCTCCGTCTGAACTGAAGGTAATAGTCGTATTGCGTGAAAATGGGTTGGGATAGTTTTGTCCGAGTATTTCATCCCTGCCCGATATTGTTGTTTCTTCCAGGTTATTGGTTTTCTGAAACACCGGTAACACTTTATAATGTTTCATCAGTACTTTATCCATCGTCTGTGTATCAATCTGGAACCAATCGGCCAGCACTGCTGAATAGATAGTACGGTAATCGTTGAGCAGCGGCAGGTTGTCGCCCACTGCGGCATTTGCCGGCAGGGGAGGATTTACACCTATAATACCGGGGTTGACATACTTGCTGAACACAAAAACAGGTGCTGTGGTACCGTGGTCTGTACCGCCGCTGGCGTTCGATTTAATCCTTCGGCCAAATTCTGAGAATGTCATGGCCGCTACCCTGTCTTCGTATTTATGGATTTTTGCTTCATCAAAAAATGCATCTACGGCTTCGGATATATCCTGTAAAAGATTAGCATGGTTGCCTACGGTAGTATCTGTACTATCCGTTTGTTGAGAGTGTGTATCAAAACCGCCGATACTTACTACGTATATCGGTGTTTTCAATCCTCCCGCTATCAGCCTTGAAACTATTTTCAGCTGGTCGGCCAACCTGTTGCCTGTTGTAGGCCATTTGGTGGATACATTCTGCGCCATGCCTGCTGCAGTCTGTATTACTTTGGTATAAGTTTCTGTCTGTTGTTTTATATACCTGATAAATGTAAGCTCGTGACCCGCGGGTGTATTAGGCGCAGGGTCAACTGTACCATTAACAATATTATAGAAACTATTAAGGCTGGCTATTGCCATACCCAGGTTAGCGTTTTCGCCCTGCAACAGGTTGGATATGCCCGAGCCTATTTGTATTGCCAACGGGTCTGGCATATTTGTATTTGGAAAGCCGGCCGGGTAACCTGGAAATTCTTCATCCAGGTGACGGCCCAGCCAACCTGTATTTATATACTGGTTTTCATCTGAGCCGGACATCCATATATCAGTAGCCCTGAAATGTGAAAAGTTAGGGTCAGGGTAACCAACACCCTGTATAATATTTACCAATCCGTTGTCGTACATATCCCTGATACCCGTCATAGCAGGATGCAGGCCTGTGAGGTTGGTATTTGCCAGGGCCAGTACTTTGTTCTGAGGTATCAGTATGTTGCTGCGTGCATTAGACAACTGGCTGTATTGGTCAAGCGGAATAACGGTATTCAATCCGTCGTTACCACCGTTCAGTTGTATCATCACCAATACGCGGCCATTAGCTGCAGTTTGTTTAGCCAACAGCTCTAACAAGGGGTTGCGCGCATAAGCGCTTACCGGCGTACCGTTTATAAAATAAGCCAGCGTTGCCGCCTGTGATACCTTTAAAAAATCCCTGCGTTTCATTTGTTGCAGCTTTTAAAAATCAACATAAATTGTGTTCCGCCAAATGTGTCAGTTCGGTAAGTAAGCTTACCAGCCTGGTTCTTACAATATTCGTATTGGTGGTATTAGGATTTGCTATATACGCAGACCATGCATTAGTCCAATAGTAATCCTGTGTCTGCCCGCTGAGCAGTGTAACCACTTTGAAATTGGTTTTCATAGTAGATGAAATACCAATGCCTAAGAGTAGGTCACAAAAGAAATCTATGAGCAGGTTGGGGTCTCCCGGGCTGTAGAATTTTTTAGCCAGGTGCATGGGGTCTATCTTTATAGCAGTACCCGTACCGGCAGAAAACCCTGAGCCCAGCATCATATCCATAAACTGCATACGGCGTGGCATAGTGGTGGAGTTTATCCATTTCTGGTAATAATCAGGCTCCTGGTAGAAAGCCGGCCAACCTGCCACATTTGGCGGAAGATTTGGTTCGCAACCTAACTGGCCCATATAAGAGCGCAGGTAATTATATATCTTATACTCATTGTCGGAGCGCCATCCACCCGGTAATTGTATATCAAAAGTCCTGAATGTACCCACTACATAGTCAATGGGAGTACGTATCACACAATCCATGCTGAGCATATCATAAAAATGTTCACTCTTCAGCAGGGTTTCGAGCACAGGCTTTATTTGCCAGTTAGTATTCATCATCATCTGTGCCAATGGTATGATGATATTGAACTCGGTAGTAGTGTCTATGTCATAGTAAACAAAAAAGC
Organism: uncultured Bacteroidota bacterium; assembly: GCA_937928385.1. Taxonomy (GTDB): domain Bacteria; phylum Bacteroidota; class Bacteroidia; order Chitinophagales; family Chitinophagaceae; genus UBA5543. Next base: position 73,293 of record CALEZD010000079.1, on the reverse strand, counting down.
GGTAGAGTTTACGCACGATAAACTTAGCCACCTCCTGTTTGGTAAAAATCATATCAATCAATTCATCAGTCTCCTGCGCGCCGGCCGCACCGGTCTTACCTGTAATAGTGGTATTGGCAAAAAACGATGAGAATGTTTTGTTAGACGTATCGTGCAGGTTGGCAGTGAACACACTCGTCCATGTGCTTGTGTTGTAGCGCCAGCCGGTCAATATTCTAGCTGCAGCTTTTATATCATCTTCGCTATAAATCGGCTTGTAATTTTTGCCCAGTGTAAACAATTCAAACAACTCCCTGGCATAGTTTTCATCAGGTGCTGTTTTTGTATTCAGGTAGCCATTCAGGTAACGCAACATAGCAGGGTCTTTGGTTACCTGTGTAACCAAAGTTTTGAAATTGCCCAGTACATTGTTCCTTAATATCATGTGGTGGCGATATGTCATGTGTGCGAATGCGACTGCAGGGTATTCTGTAGCAAAATGATTGTGCCAGAAGAATACCATTTTCTCGGTTATCCTCCGTTGCGGCTGATACACCATATTACCTATCCACCAGTTAGTCATAGACAACAGCCTGTAGCTGTTTACCGTGCTATCGCCATAAGGTGCATTCACCCATGTATCATCCAACGGCACACCGGTTGGGTCGTTGTATGTGGCTGTATTATAATTATTAACCGGGGGAGATGGTATGGTTTGCGGAGAGAGCAGTTCATCTACCGCCTGTTCCATTGTCATTCCCCTTAAGGCCAGCACATCTTCATATTTCACACCAAACATCGTTCTCCTGAGGAGGTGGATTATTTCATTGTCCGTCCATTGCCCTGTGTATTTTGTAAGGGTACCTGTTGTCTTACTCAGACCCCTGGGCAATTCTTTATTTGCGTACTTGTTATAAATGATATCGTCGGTAACTACCGGCGCAGTTTCGACTTGTGTCGCAATGAGTTCTTCAAAAAACTCGCGACGATTTACTTTGCCCATTGTACTTCATTTAATCTTTAAAAGACTTATCGGAAACCCGGAGGTTTAATGAAAAGTTAAAAAGACTATTTGATATTTAATAGTAGCGAATGTGTTTTTAACCGCCTTATAATCAGTGTTATATGGGCATGCCGGCGCAATCGATTGATTGTTAAATACATGTATTGGTGCTGAGCAGGCAGTAAATTTTAAAAAATGGTAAATTGTTATGCTAAAATAGCCACATGGTCATCGCTGGCAGGGTTTATCAGCAGGAGGCCCGGGCTTTTGCCCGGCTCAATAATGCCGATTACATTATCCATTTGAAGGGCGCAGGCTCCGTTATATGTACCCCAGCGCAATAAATCTTCCCAATCAATGGCCGGGTAATGCTGCTTTATACTGCGCAGCTCTGCGAGTATGGATAGTTGATGATTTGAGGCAAGGCTGTCTGTACCAATGCATATATTGTTACACTCCTCTACCATCATCTTAATATCAGGCAAGGTATTTTCAATATAGAGGTTAGCATTGGGGCACAGGCACCAATAAAGATTTTTATATACAGATTGTACTGCCTGTACATCAGCACGAGATGTATAAGTATTGTGTACTAATATCAAGGGATGTGTTGGAGCAATCCATTGCGAATATGTTTGCAGGGATGAGCTGCCCGATGGTGCAAAAAAAACATCGTCTATACCCACAGCACGCAGCAGCTCGCCTACAGCACCAGTTTTCGAAATATAGTATTCATCCTCTGCCCTGCTTTCCTGGTTGTGGATGGACAGTAAGGATTTTTCATCAAATTTATCAATCAGCGCAAACAACTGTTTTGACACTGAGTAAGGTGCATGAGGTACAATTGACTGCTGTAATGTTTTGCCTGAGCGAGCCTGCCTGCCCAATGTTTCGTAAACTGATGTTGCCGCATCGAACATTGGGCGGGGAGATTCTGAAAACCCTATCGCTTCAATAAAACTGTGAACATGTATTTTGTCCTGTGCCCTCAGGTCGAGTGTATCGCTTGTATTTGCAATATCACCTACCGCAATAACACCATTAGCTACCATATCGCCGAAAGCCTTGTGCCTGGAGGATATTTTTTGCTCCTGTGTATAGTTGTTTCGGGTAATGGCCACTTGTTTGAGGAAAGGTACAAGGCCGGTATGTTCAGGAATCGCTCCTTTCAGATGCGACAATTCAAGATGGCAATGAACGTTGACAAATCCGGGACATATTATGCCATCGTAATGTTGTACATGCACATCAGTCACCATATCATTTATGCCGGTAATAGTTCCGTCCTCTGCCACCTCTATTACCGTGCCATCGGGCATCCATTGTTTTCCATTATGTATGCGGGTGGCAGTAATCAGCATATTTATTGCTTAAAGTATTTCAGGTTTATCACCTCCTGCTCGTTCAGGAAACGCCATTTGCCCCGCGGGATATTCTTTTTCGTAAGGCCTGCATACATCACACGGTCCAGCTTATCAACCTGGTAGCCCAGGTGCTCAAATATCCTGCGGACGATACGGTTGCGGCCGCTGTGTATCTCTATGCCTATTTCGTTTTTCTTATCTACATAAGCCATTGCATCTACCTTTACTTCGCCATCTTCCAGCGTAAGGCCTTCCATTATCTTTTCAAAGTGAAGTTTGGTAAGCGGCTTATCCAGTGTGATCTGGTATAGTTTTTTGATGTTGTATTTCGGATGCGACAGTTTCTGTGCAAGTTCACCGTCATTGGTCAGTAAGAGTAATCCGGTGGTATTCCTGTCCAGTCGCCCTACCGGGTAAACCCTTTCGTCGCCTGCATCAGCTATCAGCTCCATTACAGTTTTCCGCTCCTGCGGGTCTTCCGTAGTTGTAATGTAATTTTTAGGTTTATTCAGCAGTATGTACACCAGGTTTTTTTTAGAACTGATGACTTTCCCACCATATTCTATTTTGTCTGTCGGCTCTACCTTATAACCCGGTTGCAGCATTACTTCGCCGTTTACAGTTATTTTGCCTTCTTTTATCAGGTCTACAGCCTCTCTGCGGCTGCTTATGCCGCAATGGGCAACATATTTGTTCAGCGGCATTGCTGCGCCCGGCTCGTTCTCCTCCCTTACAGTTTCTTTTTTAACCGGTTTTTTATCAGCTTTCGCTGTATGCTTATCGAAAGTATGTTTCGGGCGGTCGTTGTCTTTGAATCTGCGGGCAGGTTTTTCATCGGTGTATTTTTCAGGGCGTTCTTGTTTTCTGTCCGGCTTTGCGAAAAATTGATCGGGCCTGCCACCTTTTGTACGTTTTGAGCGTTCATCCCTTTCCGGTTTAACATAACGCTTTGGCCTGTCACTATCCGGGCGAGAATCTTGCCTTTTATCATAATCTCTTTTTGGCCTTTCGCTTTCCCGCCGGGAGTCCTGCTTTGTATTATAATCTCTTTTTGGCCTTTCGTTATCCCGCGGTGAGTCTTCTCTTGTATTCCGCTTGGGCCTGGCGGCCTTATTGCCGTAGTCGGGCTTGGTGCCATAACTACGTTTGGGAGGCCTGCCGGTATCCTTGTTGTCCTCCCTTGTGCCGTAGGGGCGCTTTGGGCTATCGTTTTCAGCAGTACCCGAATCCTGTCGTTTGTTGTACGGACGTGCAGGCTTGTCCCTTCTGTCGCTGCCCGCAGGCCTTGCAGCGCCGTCATCTTTAGTGCGTACAAAACGCTTTCTCTGCCCGGCTGCAGGCTTTTTCACATTTTCCCTTTTATGCCCTTCTTCCCTGTTGCCCGTATGACGCTCTTTGCTCATTTTGTAAATTATCTGTTGTAAAGGTACAATGTTCAGTATAATAGAAAACGGGTTGCAGGGCAACCCGTTTCAACAATATGTCTTTTTTGATGTATTATTCTTCTGTTTTCTTCTTAGCCGCTTTTTTAGGGGCAGGCTTAGCCTCACCATCTTCCTTGGCAACGGCTTTCTTCTTAGCCGCCTTTTTTGCAGCAGGCTTCTCTTCTGTACCCTCTTCTGCGGCCTGTTCTGTTTTCTTTTTGGCAGCTTTTTTCTTTGCAGCAGGTTTTTCTTCTGCTACAGCTTCTTCCTGTATAGGTTGTTCTTCAGCAACTTCTTCCTCCACCATGCTGTCAAAATTCAGCAGGTCGTTCTCTTTCAACATAAGATACCATTTCAGCATCTTTTTCATGTCGCTTACATATACCCTGTCTTCGTCAAAATTGGGGAATACTTTTCCGAAATATGATTTTACGGTGTCGTTATCAGCTTTTTTGGCATCAGCAGGTACAGGAGTTGAACCCTCAGCATCCTTCATTTTCTGAAACACCTCATGCAGGCGCACGTTATCGCCGGTAGTATATACCTCGATACTTTCCAACGGAGTCACGTTATGCAGCCGGGCTGAGATAAACTTCGTGGTTTTATCCGAAATGTTCCGGACAATAGCTCCATCACTTTTAGATGTCAACAATTGGTACAAACCACCGATACCCGTAACCGATACAATTTCTTTATAATCCATACTATGTTTGAAAGGGCAACAAAAATAATGGTTTTCACCCAATATGCTGCTTTATGCAAAAAATCTTTACCGTATTAAGGTAATTGTACCTTTGTACATCACCTCTTCTCCATTATCTCCGCATATACCTTGTACATAATAACTGTAGGTTCCCAAATCCTGCAAACGCCCTTTGTAGCTGCCATTCCAGCCCTCGTCAATATTTTTAGTATCAAATACCCGCTCACCAAAACGATTGTAAATGGCAAATATTTTTAATGTAAAAACACCTTTGTAACGAATACGGGCCAGGTCGTTAAGGCCGTCATTATTGGGGGTAAACGCATCAGGTATGAATACAATACAACAATTATTATACTCTATTGCAGCTATGGCTGTGTCCATACAATCATTTGCATCAGTTACTTTTACCCTGTAGCTGCCATTGGGCATCCCTTCTATACCGTAACTGTATTTTTCAGGTGTAGTGTTCCATATATACCGGTAACCGGGGGTGCCACCGCTTACATAGGCTTCTATCCTGCCGCTATTGTCTATCCCTTCGCAGTCGTTGGGGGTTACTTTCATTTCAATTTTTATCTTTTCAGGAGATTCCAGCACAACTGTTGAATCCTTCATGCATCCGGCGCTGTCTGCCACAGTTATCACATATTGCCCGGCTACAAGGCTATCAAATATGGATGTATTACGAAATGCTCCGGGGTTTATTTTATATGCCAGGGGTTGTATTCCGCCGGATACCTGCAGCATAATTTTTCCATCGCTGCCGCCAAAACAGCTAACGGGGTCAGGGAAAACATCATCATAGATAATATGCGGATAACCTATGAGTTGTAAGGTTGTATCATACATACAGTTTTTGGCATCTTTAATCGTTATCACATTGGGGCCTTCTTTCAGCCCGGTAAAGCTATTGGACGAGGTAAAACCTCCCCCGTTAACCGAGAAGAAATAAGGCTGCACGCCACCGTTACCATATACTTTAGCCCCGCCATCGGCAAAGCCTTCGCAAGTGGGGTTGGTTATCACCGGGCTTACAATAAACAAAGGCGCCGGCTCGGTGAGTACTACTGTACTATCTTTAATACAACCATTACCATCTCTCATTTTTACTATATGTGGCCCGGCACTTACATTCACTAATGTTGGTGTAGCCACAAACGGTTGCTGGTCGTAAGCATAGCTAAAGGGAGGGGTGCCCCCCGTTCCGTCAATAAATATGCTGCCCGAAGAATCGCTGTAACATTTCAGTTGAGTAAGCTGTAACCTGAAACTCATACCGGGTGGTTCACCCAAAACAATTGTAGTGTCCTGCCTGCAACCATTAATATCCATTACACTCACTATATGCGTACCGGCTTTCATTGCTGCGAAGTTGGTACCTGATGCAAAAGGGCCGTTATTAATAGCGTAAACGTATGCTGGGGTGCCGCCTGTAGCACCAATCACAAACATACCATTGTTGTACCCGTTGCACGAGGGTTCTGTAGCGGCAACAACCGGCACTAAACGTGGAGGTTGATTGATTGTAACATTAGTATCTGTTTTACAGCCTAAAGTGTCTTGTACATGTATTGTATATGTATTAGCCTTCAGCCCGCCGAAACTGCCTAATGAGCTGTAATTGCCTGTATTGAGCGCATACCTGTATGGCGGCACTCCCCCATTACCCAGGGTAATGATAATACCGGTGTTGCTATCGTAACACAGAGCATCGTTAACGGATATATTAGCCTTTACTGTAAGAGAATCTGCCACAACAAGGTTGGTGTCTATAATACAGTTGTTGCTATCGCGCACATGCAACTGGTAACTACCCGCTGCCAGTGGCGAGAAAACGGGATTAGATGAATATGGCCCAAAACCCAGTGCGTACCTGTAGCCCGGTGTGCCGCCTGTAGCACTCATGGTAATACGGCCATCGTTTAATGGTGCGCAGGACGATTGTTTGATGGCTGCGCCCGGCACTATACGCGGTGGCTGCGCCAGGGCAATAGCCGTATCCTGTACACAATTATTGCTGTCTCTTATATAAAAATTGTATGTAGTTGCAGACAATCCGTTATAAACCTGCGCAGGGGTGAATGCACTGGTATTTATAGCATAGGTATAAGGACTAATGCCACCTGAACCATACAGAATTACTTCTCCGCCGGGTACGGAATAACACTTAAGGTTCGTTACCAGCACGGAATCAAATTTCAGTTCTGTAGGTTGAGCGACGGTAATCATTGTATCCCTGACACAGTTGTTCTGGTCTTTAATATGTATGTTGTAAGAGCCCGAAGATAACGTGGAAAATGTAGTAATAGTTCCATACGAACCGGTATTCAATGCATAAGTATAAGGCGCTACACCTCCATTGCCCAGTACTGTAATACTACCGGTACTATCCCCGAAACATAGTGCATTGCTTACTGAGATATTACCGTTTATTTTTGTAGGCTGTGTGAGGACTATTGCTGTATCTAAGTAACATTTATTGGTGTCCTCGATATGAAAATTATGCGTGGTTGCTGGAAGGCCGGTAAACGTATTAACCGGTGATAGCGGGCCCGAACCTACCAGCTGATAGCGGTACGGTGGCGTGGCGCCCGATGCATTGAGCGTAATAGCGCCCGTACTATCGCTGTTACATAAAATATTAGTCAGTATCGCAGTTGCATTAACCTTTACTGAGTCAGGAAGGACAACCAATGTATCCAATACACAATTATTACTATCCTTTACACTAATAGAATAACTACCTGAAAAGAGTCCGCTGAATACATTTACCGCACTATACGCACCTGCACCGAAGGCGTATTGGTAAGGGGCTATTGTGTTTTTGCCGGTAATAGTAATAACCCCGCTATTGAAATAATTACATGGAGGCTGGTTCAGCACTACATCTGCTCCTACTTTTTGCGGGTTAGGTATCAGTATCAGCGTATCCTTAACGCAGTCGTTGCTATCCCTGACTTTAAATGTTTGCAGGCCACTGCCCAGGCTGCTGAACGTATTAACTGTACCAAATGCGCCTGAACCAATTGCGTACTTGTATGGCGATAATCCACCTGTGCCATTTACAACTACTATAGCATTGGTATCATTATGACATTTGGGAGGTGTAAGTGTCAGCGCTATACCTACCGGTGGGGGAGGCGCTATTACCAGGGTAGTGTCTTTAAAGCAGGTATCTGCATTGGTAACCCTGATGGTATATGTGCCGGGCGATAAACTATCTGTCTGCGCCCCGGTTACGCCTGTAAAATTGTGTACCTGTGTACTGCCCTGCAATACCTGCAAACGCCAGGGTGAGGGTGACACAGATGGTGTCATGGTGAATATTGCCTTTTTTGTACAGGTAGCAGGTGCGGTAATAGCAATAGCTACCGAAGGCTTGGGTTGTACATTCACCGTATATGCTATCGTCTGTTTGGATGCCAGAGGGCAGCCCTCGTCGGTATACGTGATGAAGAAGTTGTATGAGCCGGGAGTAATGCTGCTGACATTCCAACTGAATACCCCTGTGGGTGCAATAGTGTTATTGTTGCTGATATTAAACGTAGCCCCGGCAGGCAGACCTGATACTACCACGTTTATTACATCAGTATCCAGGTCGGTAGCGTTGATATTGAAAGTAACCGGCCCGGCCGACTGGCATACATTAATCACTGTACCGCTTACATCTACTTTGCCCGTATTGTTGTTGGTGATTTTACCACCGGGAGGATTGTTACTACAGTTATTCAGCACCACAAAGGTCATCTCGCGCATACTGGTACCTACCAGCACGCCGTTTTTATATTCATTCACCTGGTTGACTACCAATGATTGTTGTACCAGGTTAGGCGTGAAGTTCAACTGCCCTGTTTGCGTATTAAAACTGAATGAACCTGTAGAGACGGCAAGAGGTGCTGTAGCAGAATAACCTGTTAGATAGGTAACTGTACCGCCACCTATCAGACCGGGTACCAATGCATAGGTAAGGCTGTCACTATTAATATCCACTGTACCCGGATTATAACTACCTGCCTTATTAATACAGAAAAAAGGAGTGGGAATAGTGGTATACGTGGGCGAAGAGTTTGGGCCATTTGTATTATTCAACGTCGCTTCCAACTGCATGACAGTGCCTGATGTACCAGTGCTTATGTTAGTGATACTTGTACTTCTGCCTGCAGACGTAGAGCTCCCCATATTGCCTGTGAACCGGAATCGCCAGTTGGTAGAGGTTGTATTCAATGTCACATTAGCAGCATAAACAAATTTCTTAACCCCAGGCCAGGGATTTGTCAAAGAAGAACATTTGGTATTATTAATTTGCGATGGGCATACGGGAGTTACTTCAACACCATTTGTGGGGCTCTGCCCTGTAAGGGTAAGAGTAGTATATGTAGTGCTGCCATTGAATACAATTACCTGGGCAGTCGCACTTGATAGCGCAGGAAAAGCACTGCCTGCGCAGTCGCCATATACATTGAGTGTAACCCTGTAAGTATTGCCTGAAATGTGCGTATAAAATAAATCAGCACCGTAAATATGTGTAGCCTTACTACTGTAGGGCAATATCAGCACGAAACCAATAATAAAAAGGATATGGCGCAGTATAGTTGATTTTGCGTATCGTAATTGTCTGTTCATTTGTTACCTCTTAAATCATACGGCCAAACAGTCTATAAATATAAAATAAGTATCCCTGTCTGCCATTTACCTCACTACAGTTGCATAATAAATTTCAATCCTGTGACAATTATGCAACCGTTAATTAATTTTTATATCGCTGAATGTTGGCCCGTAAGGCTTTCAGCATTAATAACGATAATACATGCAAATTATTGAAAATATACCTCGAGCCAAAATATATATGACGGACGGGTAAAACGGGTGTTTGAAACCGTATTAAAACAGTTTTTTGTCCTTTCTTATCGTGGCCAGGTAGCTATTCAGGTCCGCCGACGGTTTGAGCAACAGCAATGCAGATACGTATGCAATCATTACGACAAACGTACGGGTTACTGCATCTATATAGGGGTTAATAAGGTAAGGCCAGAAATACCCCGCCAGTCCTGCGCATAGCCCGGCAACAGGAACCAACCATGTTTTGCCTGTAAATGGCTTCAATTTCAGCTTATTATACAGGAAAATCATCTTCACTATATTAAAAAAAACGAGTGTGCAACTGGCCACCCATGCAGCACCATAAATACCATAAACAGGTATGAATACCCAATCGAGTACAACAACCATCAGCAAGAGTAAAGCGGACAGCCTGAAATTGAATTTATAGTGCCGGGATATGCTGATAAGTTCATTGTTTAAGCCTGTAGCCATATCAGCCAGCTTGCCGATCATAAGTATTAAAACGATATACTTTACAGGTTCGTAACCCGGTGGCAACACGGCAACCAGGTTATCCAGGTTGACCCCGATAAGCACAAACATGCCCGTTCCGGCAATAAAAATATTGACCCCGGCACGGGCAAACAGGTCGCGCACTTTGTGCATATCCTTATCAATATATGCCTGGTTGAGTATAGGGGATGAAGCTGTAGCCATTGACCTGTATGGCATGAACATAAAAGATGTGATAAAAACAGCTATAGCATATATGGCAGTTGCTTCCAGCCCGTTATTATCCAGCGGAGCTATCATCAGTGTATCAATATACCCCAGCAAGGTAAGTGTAGAACCTACCAGCAGGTGATACCAGGAGAAATGCAGCATGTCTTTATATTCTGCAAGGCTGAATACCTTCAGGTTTCGTGTAAAGCCAAAACCTTTTACCCTAGATGCAAAAATGAAGAACAGCAGCAGGGGGACCATATACATGAATACATTCCCGACTATATATTGCCCGAAACCGATATACCCTGCATAAATAAGCCCCAGCAGCGATAAGTTGACCAACCTGAGAACGATCTCTTTGGCAAAAGCAGACTGCGCTACCTTCATATTTGCTACCAGGTAATGCTCTATAATATTACCCAATGCCATGAAGAGTACAACAAAGGGAATAAAATGATAGTACTTGCTTATCAATGCCTGGTCAGATGCATTGTACAAGCCTATAATGGGGACCCTCAACGCAAAGAAAGCGATACTGAATATGAGGCTGCTGATAACAGTAACCAACATGCCGATGGTAAGCAAGGCTTTGCGGCGCTCGTCAAAATGCCCGTAACGCTGTGTGTAAACAGCCACCAGGGCCGAAGTACCCATCATGACCAATAGCTGAACAGTGGCGGCCAGGTAAGTTAAAGTGCTGACGAAACCAACCTCTGCCTTTTCCATCAGCATAGGGCTTACCAGCACTATAATCGCGCCAAGGCCTGCCCCCGTAAATGTGACAATAGTAGTTTTTACCGACTGGCGAAATACGATGCCCATAAAGTGCAAATGTAATATATGGTAAGATATACAATTGTGAAGATTATGGTAATCTGGTCTGCCCCATCGCTTTTGTTATAGCTATAATGTACTTTTATACCGGCAAAAACTGCATTGCTTTATATGTTTTCAAGATTGTTTGGCTCGAAAAAAAAGGAAAAAATTGAAGTGGCTTATAACGGACAGCCGCTTGTACACGACATGTCTTTCCTGGGAGCCGATATGCACTCTCATTTTTTGCCCGGCATAGACGATGGTGCACAGACCATGGAAGAAAGCATAGAACTAATCACACAGATGAAGCAACTGGGGTATAAACGCATAGTAACCACCCCGCATATCAAAGTAGATAATTACCCTAATACACCCGCAATCATACTTAATCAACTTGCCGAAGTAAAAAGCGCGCTTACCGAACGTGGCATAGATATGCCCATACACGCGGCGGCAGAATATTATATAGATGATTACTTCCTGCAACTGCTGGATACGGAACAACTGCTTACCGTATGGAAGAACGAGGTACTGGTGGAAATATCATTCATGTTTGAGCCTATACAACTTGGTGAAATTATATTCAGGCTTACCTCAAGAGGGTACCAACCTATCATGGCGCATCCTGAAAGGTATATGTACTATCACCATGACCTGGACAAGTACGAAGAATTGAAAAACAGGGGCTGTTATCTGCAAATGAATATCAATTCACTCATGGGTTATTACGGCAAACCGGTGAAACAGGTGGCCGAAAAACTGTTTGCGATGGGGATGTATGATTATGTGGGAACGGATATGCATAACCTGAGGCATACGGAAGTGGTGCAAAACATCACCCGGAAAGAGGATATAATGGCCCTGTTGCAAAGCAAACCCCTGAGGAACCCTTTAATTCAATTTTAATCTAACCGTTAAGCGGAAGTTATTGATAGTCAATAGCCTTAGTCCATAGGCTAAGCCTAAACTTTATGATATATATTTACGCGCTTATCAACACGTGAAATAATATTTATGTCTGAAAAAGTTTTAGTTACCGGAGGTGCAGGTTATATAGGTTCTGTATTAACCCGGCAGTTATTAGAGAAGGGATACCATGTACGTGTAATGGACAGCTTGATGTATGGAGGAGAACCCATCATCGATATGTTTAACTACCCGAATTTTGAATTTATAAAAGGGGATGTCCGCAATAGGGCTGATGTAGAAAAGGCGGTAGCAGGCATGGACTGTGTGGCGCACCTGGCAGCCATAGTGGGCGACCCGGCATGTGCCCAGGACCCTGAATTATCAAAAAGCACCAATCTGGAAGGTAGCAAACTGCTGTACGATGTAGCTAATGAAAAGGGCGTGAAGAAATTCATATTCGCCTCTACCTGTAGCAACTATGGTAAGATGGACGACCCGGAAGCTTTTGTACACGAAGATTCTGCACTGGCACCCGTATCCTTGTATGCTGAAACAAAAGTAGCCACCGAACAATATTTATTATCGCAACCAAAAACCAACACCTGCAAACCTACCTGCCTGCGTTTCTCCACGGTATACGGTTTATCATTACGGCCAAGGTTCGACCTGACGGTGAATGAGTTTACCAAAGAGCTGGCACTGGGCAGGGAACTGGTGGTATTTGGCGAGCAATTCTGGAGGCCGTATTGCCATGTGTACGACCTGGCCCGTTCGGTAGTAAAAGTAATCGAGTCGCCCGAAGAAAAGGTAGCCTTTGATGTATTTAATGTAGGTGATACAGCAGAAAACTATCAGAAGCAAATGATAGTGGATGAAATCATAAAACAGATACCCGGTGCTAAAGTGAAGTATGTATCTAAAAATGAAGACCCACGCGATTACAGGGTTAATTTTTCAAAAATCAAGGAAAAACTGGGCTTTGAACTGATGTTCACAGTTCCTGATGGCATCAGGCAAATAAAGGAAGTGCTGGACGCCGGCTTTATTCTGAACCCTGACGACAGCAAGTATAAAAATGTTTAGTCCCGTTATTCAATACATCAGGGAGGTATTCAATGCCCCTGAAGGCTTTGTACCGTTGCATGCCCCATACTTTGGCGGTAACGAAAAAAAGTACCTGGCAGATACTATTGATTCCACTTTTGTGTCTTCAGTTGGGGCTTATGTCAATCGTTTTGAAGAAATGATGGCCGAAATAACCGGCGCCAAATATGCGGTAGCCACTACCAATGGCACTGTTGCTTTACAACTATCGCTGGTGGTAGCGGGCGTAAAGGCCGGAGATGAAGTAATAACACAGCCGCTCACTTTTGTGGCCACTGCCAATGCTATAGTACACAGCAACGCTATACCTGTATTTATTGATGTGGACAGGGATACCATGGGCATGTCGCCCGATGCGCTGGAACAATTTCTGCAGGAACATGCGGTAGTAAAAGACGGTGCGGCTTACAACAAAACAACCGGCAGAAAAATAGCCGCCTGCATACCCATGCATACATTCGGTTTTCCTGCCCGTATTGATGAACTGGTGACAATATGCGAACGCTGGCATATAGTACTGGTAGAAGATGCAGCAGAATCGCTGGGTAGCTATTACCAAGGCATACATACCGGCACCTTCGGTAAATTAGGCACGTTCAGTTTTAACGGTAATAAAACAGTTACCTGCGGCGGTGGCGGAGCTATTGTTACTAATGATGAAGCGCTGGCCAAACACGCCAAACATATATCTACCACCGCAAAGGTGCCCCACCCCTGGGAGTTTGTGCATGATGAAATAGGCTACAACTTCCGGATGCCTAACCTGAATGCAGCACTGGCCTGCGCGCAACTGGAACAACTGGAAAATATATTGGCCAATAAACGCAACCTTGCAGAATCATACCGTCAATACTTTTCAAATACGGATATCGGGTTTGTTACTGAGCAACCCGGCAGCATTGCCAACTACTGGCTCAACTGTGTAGTATTGAATAACCTTGAGGAAAGAAACGCCTTCCTTGAAGCAACCAACAACAGCGGCGTAATGACACGCCCTATATGGCGGCTGATGAATAAACTCCCCATGTTCAGCCACTGCCAGTGCAGCGATTTGAGTAATTCAGAATGGCTGGAAGACCGTGTGGTGAATATCCCCAGTAGCTACAGGCCTTGATATATAGAGTAGGCATTTCCTACTAGCTGCCTGCCCCGTCCGTCAAGGCGGGGTCATTGCGACATAGTAACGCCCGTTGCGTTATGGCGGAAGCAACTGCGAAGCAATCATTGAGGCAAATGACAAGATATAATGAACGAGATAATCTCGCGTAACACCGAACCCACTCCTCATTTGGCGAGACTGCTTCGTGCCTCGTAGTGACGGGAGAAAGAGGCTGGGCTTCGGTGCAGATGACTTGATCTGACACAGGTCACCCATTGGAAGACCGGCGCCAGAAAAGGTCTTATTATGTCCCGGGATAGAAAAGACTCATCGGGATTGCGACGGATTTCCATGTTTTATGTTTATCAGCATAAATTACAGAAAAGACATCCTGTCCATCTTTTATAGCCGCAGAAACAATTGGTTTGCCCCCTATAGTAGCCTCTCCCCAATGATAGGTATGTTTTTTTTCCAGGTTGGCTGTGTAATAATTAATATAAAGTCTGCCGTCGTATAAATAAGGCATAGCATATAAATCAGACTTATCATACACTGGCTTTATACCACGTACATCGAGTTTTTCATGTGTTTCAATAGATTTTTCAGGGTTAAAGGATGATGTATCTATACCTGCAATGTATTGTGCACTATCAATAATCAATACCGATTTATTTGTTTCTATGTTATAAACTGAATTAGAGAATTTAGAGACAAATAATGGATATGTGGAAATTCCGGAACCTAAATAAGAATACCCAAATTTCAATTGATATATATACGGCATTTTAAACTGCACAAAACCGGAGAACCGGTAATTTCCGCTATTTTTCACATAGCGGCCAATAAAATTGATTTCGCTCATTGGCTTTTCAGGCTCTCTATGCTTAGTACGGTCGTAAGTCAGCGCATACAGCGTATCTTCATTAGCCTGTAAAAAATCATAGTCATGAAAAGAAACAGTTTCGGGTACTTCTATTAGGTAAACATCTTTGTAATTACCCCTGGCATCGTAATGGGCAATAGCGTGCTCATCTGTAATATTAGCGGTAAGGCTATCCATGGTATTATGAAATAATATCTTTACGTATAAGTTCCCCATATTGTCAACTCTGAAGTTCTGAAATTTCCCCAAGAGGGCACTAGTTCTTTTGTTAATTATGGTACCATATTTTTCAAACCTTTGCTTTTCTACCCCATGCATTTTGTTGGCCAGCAATTGAAGGTCGAAATCGGCGAAACTTATGGTATTTATCAACTGCTTATCTACGGCATTAAGGATCTTGATTGTGCCAAAATCATTGTTTGTATATAAAAACGAATCTCTCTGCTTACTATGTGCACTTTTTTCTGCCGCATTGTTTGACAGGAAAGTGCTAAGCTGTGCAGAGTCTATTGATTTTAGTGATGATTTGTAAACTGCTTTACCCTCTTTATTTAGCCCAAAAACACATGACAAGCTGTTGTCGCAATTTAATTTATCATTCCAGTTATCGTTGAACAGAAGTTTTATACCGCGTTCAGAAAACTTACCGGCATATTCAATATCAGCACTATCTTCTCTGTTTGATTCATTGAAAATCGCAAAAGCGGGTAACCCTGTTTTTACAGGATTGAAACTAGAGATACCCACAACGCATAATGCACAATCACGCATATTTGCTTTTAGTACGAAGCATTGTGCCAGACTTTGATTAGTAAAAATTAGGATTGCGACAAAAAATAATGTAACTACTTTCATTTTATTATAACTATTAACGATACAGGCTGCCTTAGAATATCAAGGCAGCCTGATCATTTTAACTATATGCCATTAACGCACATTATAGATGTATTTATTAAGGTTGATAGTCATTATAAATGACACCATTGCTTTCAACGATCATACAAATATCGTTAAGGATAGCATCAGTTGATTCTTGAGTTGGATTTGGATTAGGGTCATTAAATGGTATAACCATTGCTTCCATCTCAATATCGCCGGTAAAGTCATCGTAGATAATAACAGTTATTGAGCAAGTGCCTGGCACATCCGGGCATCTGGCACCTGGTGGTTTATCGTCAGTTGCCTCAACAGTTTCAAAATTCCTATTAGTATATGACGTCTTGGATTGATATCGTATTTCCTTAGCATAAGTAACATTGGTGCTAAGTATTAAGGCAAGCAAAGATGCTGCCATAATAATTTTTTTCATATTTTAAAATTTATGGTTAATGCCTACTCTATTTCTGCTTTTCAGCTAACGCATACAAATGTTGAACCGGTTCTTCAAACTTGTAAACAATGTTATAAAACATTATCCTTACAAAAGGGGGGTGTTTTTCTCGTTTACTTTTTTCATAAAAATTACAGGTATTGAAAATGTACACCTTACAAATTATAGATATTACAGTGTGTGGCTAAAATTTAATTGGTCGCTAATCTAATTGTCATGGTTTCCCCACTGGCGCGGATGTTCAGCAGGGCCCGTCCGAACGCCAGCCCGACAAGTTCATTCTGGCGGGGTTCATCCGGGCGGGCATCCGTGTCTGCTAGTTTACCCGGTCTCTGACCGGCATTCAGAGTACCAAAAGCAGATGAAAGCACTAAAACATATCCAGGGCAAGTAAGCCCGGCTTCTGTTCATAGTAGTCTATAGCGCTGCTATACAAATAATGTTGCGGCTCACGCACTATACCCGCACGCACCGGGTTTTCATGCAGATAGTCCAACCTCTGCTGGAATAAAGTATCATTGCTCAATTCAATCGGATGATAATCTTTTTGCCAAAACTGGTAGCGCTCATTATCATGATTACCTTTCCCTGCAAACAAAAACATATTCAGCAACCATTTCTTCCTGCTTTCAGTCGTGTTGGATGAAATGGCTTCAATCAACCTGCCGCTGGTGTATTTCTTAAAATCCCGGATAATATCCGGTAGGTCCGCATCATTGGCTGCACTTACTATCAGGTGAATATGGTTATTCATAATTACCCAGGCATGTATCAACAGGTTTTTATGCTGACGGCAATAACGCAGGCTATCCAGTATGATGTCTTTGTATTCCGGCCTGCTGATTGCGTCCGCCCAACCCACTACTGTACTCGTAACGAAATGAGGCTTGAAACTCTCCCTGACTTTGTACCTGCCTGACATATGCTATTTTTCAACGAATATATTATTAAGCTGACAAACAAATAATGCCGGTCTCAGACCGGGTGACTTAATCTGACACAGGTCACCCTTCGGAAGACCGGCGCCAGTGGAGGGGCCGGGAGCCTTTCGCGCCGGACACACAACACCTCTTTTGAATTTTGAGTTTTGAATTTTGAATTCACAAATATTGCTGATTTCGTATAAAATTGCTATATTTGTATTATCGGAAAACCCGGCCTTTCCCTCGGGATGGGCCGCAATAGCCATCACTATGAAAATAGAACATGAACTCTTCGCCCACCATTACCTCCTCTCGGGCGATAAAGACCAAGCCTACAAAGCTGCCTACCCCCATGCCACAGGCGAGGCGCTCAAAATTGCCGCCCGCAGGCTGGCCAACCACCCCGATGTCAGGCAATACATCAGCGAGCGGCTCGCAGCCACCCAGCAGGAAGCCGTTAACCGCTACCACGAAGAAGAACAGCGGCTGGCAGAGCAGGAGTATGCTACCATGCTGCTGAAACGCCGCCAACTGCGGGCCATCATAGCGGGTGAAGTGAAAATAAAAAGACACTACCGGGTAAAAGACAGGCTGGAAATGGTGGAAACTGATATGCCGCCCTTTATGATCATACGCGCTATAGAGGCCGATACCAAACTGGCCAACGACTGGTACAGCCGCAAGGGGCAGCCTGGTGATGAACCGGTTGGCGAAAAGCCGAAATCCCAAACCCCATCCTATAGGCAGTTTGTAAATGAACTGGAAGAATATAACGAGATGCGCTATGGCCCGGACTACAACCCCGGCATGCGCGCAAAAACAGTACGTGACAACCCGTACATGGCCCGCGAATATGCAGAAAAGGGGCTGCGGGTATTGGACTATGTGCCTACAAATGAAGATATCAAAAGGATGGAAGAGGAGCAGACGCGTAATTACGAGAAATGGCGCGAGCTGAAAAAATTTGCCGATGAGCAGTTGGAAGAATCGGGCTACTATGCCGGCGAGGGTGCGCAGGAAGAAGAAGCAGAAACGGAGGACGGCGATACCGTAGCCCCGCCCCCGGCTGTACAGTCTTTTCCCCGCTTGGCAGAAAAACTTCAGGCTGATACCCCTGTGGCGATACACAACAGCCTGCCCCGCCGCGGCGGGGATACAACTTAGCGATAGCGATCTCAACGAGGCAAATAAAAAAGACATTCACTAACGAGTTAAAACAGCCTGCTCCATCGTAACAGGAATATAAAATCCTGCGATACCCCCTGTGGCGATACAAAACGATACAAAATGATACAAACTTAGCGATAGCGGTCTCAACGAGGCAAATAAAAAAACATTCACTAACGAGTTAAATGGCATCACTAACCGGGGGCTTTCCGAAATGTAAATCGTTTGTTATCACCATGTTGTCCTGATGTTATCCCATTAGCTTTTTTCCGCTATATACTACTGCGGTTATACTTTGCAACCAGTATAAGGACTGAGAAAAAGAAAACACTATGTACAACACAGACAAGAAACACATTTTATACAGCTACGAAACAGTGCGGGACGCGCTGATAAAGCTGAACGACCTGAAGAAAAATACCATCCTGATAGTGGTAGATGAGCAGGAAAAGCTCATTGGCTCGCTGACGGACGGCGACCTGCGCCGCGGATTTATCAAAGGGCTGACCTTCGATAACTCACTGATGGATTACCTTCAGCCCGACCCGCTGTTTGTGTACCAGGACGAAATACATAAGACGGATTTCAACAACATGAGGTTGAGGAACTTCATGGTGATACCGGTAGTAGACAGGGACCGGAAAGTAGTTAAAATCCTGAATTTATCTGAAATACAATCGGTAGTACCGGCAGATGTATTTATAATGGCCGGTGGCCGTGGCCAGCGCCTGATGCCTTTGACAGCAGATACCCCCAAGCCCATGTTGCAGGTAGGCGATAAACCTATACTGGAGCATAATATTGACAGGCTGGTGAAATTCGGCATCAAAAACATTTACCTGAGCGTTAACTACCTGGCCGAACAGATACAGGATTACTTTAAAGACGGCAGCGATAAGGGTGTGTCTATCAGCTATGTACATGAAGATAAGCCGCTGGGTACCCTGGGTTCGGTAAAAATGGTAGAAGAACTGGAGCACGACTATGTGATGGTGATGAACTCTGACCTGCTGACAGATATAGATTTCAATGGTTTTTTCCAGGCATTTCTCAGGTCCGGGGCCGATATGGCAGTAGCCACTACTATGTATAGTGTCGAAGTGCCTTATGGAGTGATGGAAGTGGACAACGGAAACTTTGTAAACGCATTGAAAGAGAAACCTTGCTACACCTATTATTCAAATGCAGGCATTTATATCATCAAAAAAGAGTTGTTGTCATTAGTTCCGCATAACGAATTTTACAATGTGACCGACCTGATGGATTCCATCATCAGCCAGGGCAAAAAGCTGGTTTCCTTCCCGATACTTGGGTACTGGTTGGATATCGGTAAGCACAATGACTTCGTAAAAGCCCAGGAAGACATCAAAACCTTAGCCTTATAAACGAGGCTGCACCCCTTTACTTTAGCATTTTTTATTCATATTTTTGTTACAGGTTGAGTAATTATTTTACTCAACCTGTTGTCGTCTTATGTGGCTGACAATGGCGAAGCCATGCCCAAAGGCAAATAGCTCTTAAAAATAATGACATGCTGGAAACACTAATATCATCGCGCACCAGGATAAAACTGCTGTTGCGGTTGTTCCTCAATCCGGGCACTACGGCCTATTTACGTGGACTGGCCGAGGAGTTTGACGAAAGCACTAATAGTGTACGCGTAGAGTTAAACCGGTTTGAGGAAGCGAATATGTTGTTGTCGGAGAACAAAGGCAATAAAAAAATGTATAAAGCAAATGATAGCCACCCACTGTTCAGGGATATTCATAGCATATTGCTGAAGTACATAGGTGTTGATAAGATAATAGATGCTATAATTGAGCGGATGGGTAAACTGGAAAAGGTGTACCTGACAGGAGATTACGCACTGGGCAGGGACTCCGGTATAATAGACCTGACATTTGTAGGAGAGATAGACAAAAAATACCTGTTGGATATGGTGAGCAAGGCTGAGAAGATGATAAATAAAAAAGTGAGATTTATAATATACGATGTGGCTGAATGGGAAGAAAAAAACACCTCGGACGAAATCAGCGCACACCTGTTATTGTGGGAGCATAAAGGCTAAGAACTATGAAATGGTACGTATTATATACCAAACCCCGAAATGAAAAAAAAGTCACGGCACTACTTATCGAAAAAGGTATTGATGTGTATTGCCCGCTGAAAGAGGAGGTAAGACAATGGAGCGACCGCAAGAAAAAAGTGGCTGAACCTGTTTTTAAATCTTATGTGTTTGTACAGCTCGAAGACTATAAAAAAGATAGCATAGAGGTATTACTTACCCCGGGTGTTGTCCGGTTTTTATGGTGGAATGGAGCGCCGGGAGTGGTAAGGAGCGGTGAAATACAGGCTATTAAAAGCTTTCTGAATGATTATAAAGACGCAGAAATAACCGTAGAGCTAAAGACAGGCCAGAATATAAGAGTAACAGAAGGGCCGCTGAAGGATGCTGAAGGAAAGATACTGATGATAAAAGGGAATAAAGCTATTCTTCACTTGCGTACGCTTGGGCTGAATATGACGGCAAAATTGCCGTTACAATCGCTGAGTAAGGCCGGGAAGTAGTATATGCCGGAAAATAGCATTTATAGAATAGTAATGGCCAATTATATAAATCGCCTGTCTTTTTCACTACATTTGGGCAAAATATCACGTTTACAATGAAATTGTTTATGCCAGGAATTCATACCCGTGTTGCATTTATATCGCTGCTGGCTGTTATCATAGCTTTTTCAGCATGTAACAGCGCAAAACAAGTAGCATATTTTCAAGACGTAGCAGACAGTATTGCTGTGGAGAAACGTGTCCGGAATGCTGAATACCGCGAACCTGTGATACACAAAGGTGATATATTAAACATTGAAGTAACTACCATAGATGCTAACATAGGGGGCATCACTGCTGTACAGCAGGCCAAAGGAGAGGAATCAACCGCATCTACCACCCAAATAAAAGGGTACATGGTAGATAAAAACGGGATGGTGGAAATACCTATATTAGGTAAACTGGCAGTAGAAGGCCTCACAACTATGGAAGTGAAAGAATTAGTGCGGTCGAAAGCGTTGAAATATTATAAAGACCCTCTTATTAATGTAAGGATAGCAAGCTTTTACATTACCGTATTGGGTGAGGTTAAACGCCCCGGCCTGTTTGTAGTGGCCAATGAAAAAATAAATATTATTGATGCACTGGGGCTTGCCGGCGATATGACTTTAGGAGGTAAAAGGGATAATATAATAGTTATCAGGGAAGAGAATGGAGAATCTGTTTTTACCCGGGTTAATATTAACTCCACTGATATCGTCAATTCAAAATATTACTATTTGCAGTCGGGAGATAAGATTTATGTGGAGCCGCTGAAAGCATTTGCAAGAGCGGGCACTACCGACGAGCGTTCCACCAGGTTTGTGACCCTGATGCTTGGGGTTATTACAGTATCTTTGACTGCTGTAACCCTGATTACAAGATTAAACTAACATAGGGTTCATCATCTATGCAGGATAGCCTTGAGCCGATATTTAAAGAAGAGCGGAAGGGCAGTGATAACAGTATCAAAACTGAAAGGCTGTTATCAGTTGTATTGTCTTATTGGCCGGTAATGGCAGTATGTGTAGTAATTGCTATGCTATCAGCATATATATATCTACGCTACGCTACGCCCAGGTACATGACCTATGCCAAGGTATTGATAAAAGACGAAAAGAAATCGGGTAGTATAGGCGAAGGGCAACTGCTGCAAGAGCTTGGGCTGCAAACAACTGCTGCCAATATAGAGAACGAGGTAGAGATTTTCAAAAGCCGTACACTAATGAAAAGAGTAGTGGATGAGCTGCAATTGAACATACACTACTACGCACCGGGCAGAATAAAAACCAGCGAATATTATTATACAGATTTACCATTCAGGCTCGTGCCGTTGTTTGATAACGGCAATGTGCCACTCAGGTATAAATACCAGCTGGAAACGAAGGGTGACGAAGGTTTTGTGATAACTGACAAAAAGAATTCATGGAAGGGAGTTTGGGGAGACACTGTTAACCTGCCTATCGGCCCTGTGATAATAAAAGACAGGAGGAAGCTGGCTAACCCGGCTTACGACCTGACAAATTGCAGTATAGAAATAAAAGCCACTGAATACCAGGCTATAAAAACCCTGCGCCAGTTGGACGTTGACCCGGTTAGTAAGGCATCTATATTGCAACTTTCCATTTCAGATGTGTTGCCCGAGCGGGGAGAAGATATTCTGAACGAACTTATTAAAGCATACCTGCAAGCCAATATTGACGACAGGAATAAGACACTTGACGCTACGGTAGAATTCATAGATGAGCGCCTGAAAGGTGTTACTTATGAATTGTCAGGCATTGAAAAAAATATAGAACAATTCAAAAGCAGCCGTAAGCTGACAGATTTGTCTGAACAATCGAAAATGCTGCTGGACTATACCAGTGAGTATGCACGGCAATTGACTGAAAAAGAAGTAAAGCTGCGTGTGGTAGAATCGCTGGAGCAATACCTGAATGACGACAGGAACAAAGACAGGATAGTTCCATCGTCGCTGCTGGTAGAAGATGATGCCGCTATGAACGCCATGAAAAGCTATAACGACCTGCAGCTCAAAAAAGCTGCGCTGCTGATGACCAATACCGAGAATAACCCATTTGTAATGAACCTGGACAAGCAACTGGAGAATATTCGCGAAGACCTGGTACGGTCACTCTCTATCATGAAGCAAGGCATAAAAGTATCGATAAAAGAACTTGAGAGCCGTGCAGGATTTGTTGATGACCAAATCAGGCAGGTACCCGAAGAGGAGCGTATCTATCTGGAATACTCGCGCCAGCAGAACATCAAACAGGAATTATACCTCTTTTTGCTAAAGAAGAGGGAAGAAAACGCTATATCCAAATCATCTACCGTGGCAAATGCTCGCATAGTAGACCCTGCGAAAAGCGATACAGTACCATATTCGCCCAAGCCTATGCGTATATACCTGGCTGCATTTGCTTTGGGCATTATTGTTCCCGGCCTTTGGATTTTTATTAAGGAGATTTTCAACGTAAAAATCGGCAGTAAGGATGAGATAAAGAATCTGACCTCCATGAGTATCATTGCGGAAATAGGGCATAGCGACACAGGAGAGGAGGTAGTGGTCTTTAAAGAAAGTAAAACAGTAATTGCAGAACAATTCAGGGCACTGCGCACCAATATGCAATTCTTACTGGCCAGCGAAGATGAAAAAGTAATACTAATGACATCCAGCATGAGCGGAGAGGGAAAATCTTTTGTTGCCCTCAATCTTGCAGTTACGCTTTCCCTCTCAGGAGAGAAGGTAGCACTGCTGGAACTCGACCTGCGCAAACCAAAGATTTCAGAAGCGTTGGGTTTTATAAACAAAAAAGGGTTTACCCAATACATAATAGGGCAGGCAGGCATAAGAGAGATAATACAACCGTCAGGTGTTGCCCCTTCATTATACGTAATGCCGTCGGGGGCTGTGCCGCCCAATCCGTCCGAACTACTTTCGTCCAAAAAGCTTAATGAGCTTTTTGACACGCTGAAATCAGAATATGACTATATTGTTGTTGACTCTGCACCGGTAGGCCTGGTAACAGATGCACAACTGTTGGGTAAATACTCAGATACAGTATTGTATGTATGCAGGATGAACTATACATATAAAGAACAGTTGCGAAATGCAGATGAGCTGATGCGTACAGGCAAGATGCAGAAAATGAACCTTGTTGTCAACGATATGAAAAGTAAAGGAGGCGTATATGGGTATGGGTATGGAAGCTATGGTGCCGATTATTTTGAAGATGGCAAAGGCAAAGGGGTACTTAATAAATTGAAAAACAAGCTTAACAAGAAAGCATAACACAGGCAATATACACTCTGAACAATGGCAGACAATAATATTAGAATTGCAGTAATTGGCCTTGGATATGTGGGCCTTCCACTGGCGGCAGAATTTGCTAAAAAGTTTCCAACTTTAGGTTTTGACATCAACCAGAAACGCATTGCAGAACTTCAGGCCGGAAAGGATAATACACTGGAGGTAGAAGATAATGAGTTGCAGGCAGTCATAGTATCAACACCACCTTCTGACAAAGGGTTGTACTGCACCAATAAGCTGGAAGATATCGCTGATTGCAATTTTTATATAGTGACAGTGCCCACCCCGGTGGATAAATACAACCGCCCCGACCTTACACCATTGTATAAGGCGAGTGAAACTGTAGGTAAAGTATTAGCCAAAGGTGATATTGTGGTGTACGAATCTACCGTTTACCCGGGTGTTACCGAAGACGAGTGTGTGCCTGTATTAGAGAAAATATCCGGCCTGAAATTTAATACCGATTTTTATTGTGGCTATTCACCCGAGCGCATCAACCCCGGCGATAAAAACCATACCGTAACGAAAATCAAAAAAGTTACTTCGGGGTCAAATGACGAAGTGGCTGAAAAGGTAGACCAACTGTATAAAAGTATCATCACCGCCGGTACGCACAAGGCTGCAAGTATAAAAGTAGCTGAAGCCGCTAAAGTGATTGAAAACGCCCAGAGGGATATCAATATAGCCTTTGTAAACGAACTGGCTAAGATTTTCAACCGCATGGGTATTGACACATCTGATGTATTGGCAGCGGCAGGCACCAAATGGAATTTCCTGCCGTTTAAACCCGGACTGGTAGGCGGCCACTGCATAGGTGTTGACCCGTACTACCTGGCGCAAAAAGCACAGGAAGTAGGCTACCATCCGGAAATAATACTGGCCGGCCGCAGGCTGAACGATAGCATGGGTGGCTACATAGCCAATGAGGTGGTGAAGCAGATGATAAAGCGGGATATGCCGGTTAAAGACTCTAAAATACTTGTACTGGGCATCACTTTCAAAGAGAACTGCCCCGATGTACGCAACACGCGGGTGGTAGATATCATTGCTGAACTCAAATCATACGACATCGCACTGACCGTATATGATCCGTGGGCAAGCACCGATGAAGTAATGCACGAGTATGGTGTAACTACCACTACTGAATTACCCGAGCAGGGACAATACAATGCGGTGGTACTGGCAGTAGCACATAATGAATTCCTGGGTACAGACTGGAAAGCGTGGCTGGCACCGGGTGGCATCATTTACGATGTAAAGGGCTGCCTGGACCGGTCGCAGGTAGATTCAAGATTGTAATTTATATTAATGAGTTTTTTTGCACATCCTACAGCAGTTATTGATGATAATTGCAGTATAGGTGCTGATACAAAAATCTGGCACTTCTCTCATCTCATGAGCGGGAGCACAATAGGTAATGGCTGTAACATTGGCCAAAACGTAGTAATATCTCCCGGTGTGGTGTTGGGCAACAATGTAAAAGTGCAGAACAACGTATCTATATACACCGGGGTTACCTGCGGCGATGATGTTTTTCTGGGGCCCTCCTGCGTATTTACCAATATTACTAACCCGCGTAGTGCCGTGGCACGCAGGGATAAGTATGAAACAACATTTGTAGGCAAGGGCGCAACGATAGGTGCCAACGCAACCATAGTATGCGGCAACAATATAGGTGAATATGCCTTTATAGGCGCAGGCGCAGTTATTACTAAAGACGTACCGCCCTATGCACTGGTAATCGGCAACCCGGCAAGGCAATCCGGCTGGATGAGCGAGTACGGGCACAAACTGGAGTTTGACAATAACGGTTTTGCTGTTTGCCCGGAAAGCAAACAGCTATATAAACTTGAAGGTGGTAAAGTAATCCGCCTGGAATAATTCTCTCTTTAACGATACATATGAGTATCGGGAAAAAAGCAGCAAAAGGATTTGTAAAAATATTGCAGCGCAACATGCTGGAAAAGCTGATGGGCCTGACCACCATCGTTGTGCTGGCACGTGAGCTAACACCCTACGACTTTGGGCTGGTCAGCATTACCGAAGTATTGCTGTACCTTGTATCTGTATTCGGCACTACAGGCCTGAGCGAATATCTGCTGGCATACCGTAAAGATGATGTAAAGGAAACATTCAGGGCGGCATTTTGGTTCAATATTGTCATAACGCTTGTTGTGCTTGGGGTTTTCCTGCTCATAGTGCCTTTATGGACAGTATTTCAAAACGAACCTCGGATAAGAGACATCAGTTTTATAGTAGGTGGGATATTCGTGTTTTCGCAATTGGCTGTTATTCCTAAAACATGGTTGAGCAGGAACATGATGTTTGATAAACAGGTAAGGATACAAACTCCGTTTATCATACTTATTCCCTTAGGCAAACTGGTGGCAGTTTTTGCCGGGTTTGGGGTATACAGTCTTATTCTACCTACCCTGCTGCTCACGCCCATACAAACATGGGTGTTTTACAGGGCAACTAAATTAAAACCGGGTACGAGGCTGTACACAGAGCGCTGGAAAGAAATATACCACTTCACGAAACATCTCATAGGCTCCGGGCTGTTAAGGCGTATGGCTGACCATGGAGATAAATTTATCCTAAGTAAAATGCTTGGGCTGAGTATGCTGGGTATTTACAACATTGCCATGCAGATGGCAGAACTTTTCACCACGCAACTGATAATGGTGTCTAATAATATCCTGTCGTCTGTATTGCCTAAATACGTGAATGATAAAAGTAAGTTCTATCATCACTATATGAGTTTCCTGAAAACATTCTCGTTCGTATTGCTGCCTTTCCTGGGTATCATGCTACTGACAGCCAAGCCTATAATACTACTGATGTATGGCCCACAGTGGGTAGACGCTGTATTGCCCATGCAGATACTCATAATATATTCAGCATTGCGTACAGTCACCAGTTCATTCAGTATCGTGATGAATGCTTACCACAGAAATAAAGAATCTTTTAAGGTCAACTTATTTTTTACGCCCGTGCACCTGGTTGGTTCTGCCATAGGAGCTTATTATGGTGGTATTGTTGGTGTGGCTTTATCTTTAGTAATTGTACGTGCCGTATTTTACAACTGGCGTATAAGATTGACTATGAACGCGGTTGAATTACCCAACATGCGGTGGTACAAAGACCTTTATCCTTATTTCCTGAGCATTATAGCTGTAGTGGCTGTTTTAGGAATTACGGGCAGTTATGTGTCTGCTATCTTTGAAGGGATATACCCACTTTGGATAATAGCTATAGTAGCTATTGCTGTTATACTTGTATATAACCTGTTTGTAAAACTTCTCTTTCCAAAAGAACTTAAAACCATTTCATATTTTCTTGCCGCTACCTTTCCTAAAGCGCAACAACCTTTCAACAGGATATACGGCATACATAGCGCATGAATATAACTGTACTAACAGGCTCGGTTCCTTCTACCACTTTCATTGACGCACAGGTCAATGCTATGGCAGAAGACGGTTTTGACATTACCATCATAGGCAAAAAGACAGGAGCTTTTAAATATCACCAGAATGTAACGGTAATCGTGATCCCTGAACGCGTGTTTGCCAAAGTATTGTTTATTATCAGACTATTGTTAGCGACAGGATTCAGGCATTTTGTGGGGATTGTAAAGAGCAGCAGGGGGATTATGCAATTGTATAACGATTTACTGTTCTACCTGCCAATAATATATTCAAAGCCGGACAGGATACATGTGCAGTGGGCAGCCTTTATTCATAACAGGGATTTGTTGTTCGATTTATATCCCCATAAAATATTAGTAAGCTTGCGCGGCGCGCATATCAACTACACGCCTATCACAACACCGGAAATAAAAGAGAGCTACATGCGGCTGTTTCCCAGGGTACATCGGTTTCATGCAGTGAGCAAAGCTATTGCGAATGAGGCAGCACAATATGGAGCAAGGCCGGAGGCTACCAATATCATCTATTCCTTTGTGGATGACAAATTGCTGCAAAAAGAAATACAGCCCAAAACACCCCACCCGGAGTTACGTATTATTTCTGTCGGGCGTTTCTTTTGGAAGAAAGGATATGAATATGCCCTGGATGCGCTAGGAATGTTAAAAAGAGAAGGAATCCCATTTACCTATACTCTGATTGCAGAAGGAAAGACGCCTGCAAGTATTCAATACCAGCTACATCAACAAGATATAAATGATGAGGTACACATAGTAAATGGGTTGCCGCATAATGATGTTTTGAAAGAAATAGAAAAGCATGACGTGTTGTTGCTGCCTAGTGTGGAAGAGGGAATAGCCAATGCAGTGCTGGAAGCTATGGCTTCAGGTACACCTGTCATCTCAACAGGTGTGGGTGGTATAGCAGAAGTAATACAAAGAGGCAAGTCAGGATATGTAGTGCCTGCCAGAGATATACACGCATTGAAAGAAGCATTAAGCAATTTGTATTCTTTGAATAAAGAACAACGATTTGCTATGGCAACTGAAGCGAAAAAAATAGTTGTAGAACAACACAACAGGCAAGCATTTGTGGATTCTTTCAGAAAATTCTATAATTACTAACCGGTTAATAATTGGAAAAAATAAAAGTACTGTTTGCGTTGCCCAACTTAACTACAGCAGGCAGCGGCAGAGAAATGCTGAATATCGCGGAGCGCCTGGACAAGAATCTTTTTGAAGCATGGATAGGCGTGCAACAGGTAGGGGGCGAACTGTTTGATGAAGTGATAGCAAAAAAGATGCCCATAGTGGTGCAACCCTTTGTAGCGGACGAACAGGCCAGCCTGGCAAATAAAATAAGAAGTGCAAGGGCATACGCCCGCGACTTCAGGTCGCTTGACTTTGATATATGGCAGTCGTTCAACTGGTCTTCAGATTTTTCAGAAGCGCTGGTAGCGCGCTGGGCAGGTGCAAAATACCTGTATGTAAAAAAGAACATGAACTGGGGACGAAAAGCATGGAAAACAAAAACTATGCTTTCCAGCGCAGTAGTGGCACGCAATACTACCATGTTCGAAACATTCTTTGCATCAAAGCGATACAAGCGCAAGTCACATTTAATACATGGGGGTGTGGATACGGAGCAGTTCAAACCCGGGTATGACATGTCTGCAAGGCAGGAATTTAGCATTCCGGACAGGGCATTAATGGTAAGTTGCATAGCACAGTTAGTACGTGCTAAAGACCAGGCGACTTTAATAAAAGCGGCTGCCAAAGTGGAACAAACCTATGTAATCATAGCTGGTGCAATAAGAGATAATGAATACAAAGCTGAACTGGATGCGTTAATAAAAAAACTGGGGGTGCAGGACAGGGTGAAAATAGCAGGTCATTATAGTAATGTGAATAGCTTACTGAATGCCAGCAATGCCTTTGTACTGCCTACTTCTACTTACATGGGCCATGAAGAAGGCTGCCCGGTTTCTGTATTAGAGGCCATGGCAGCTGGTACGCCCTGCATAGTAAGCGACGTTGCCGGCAATCGTGATTTGATACAGCACGGCAAAACAGGCTTAGTATTCAAACCTGAAAAAGCAGATGCATTGGCTGATTGCCTGCGAGAGTTCATCAATAAACCATCTTACCCGAAAGAGCTGGCTGAAAGAGCACTGGATAAAGTATATGGAGAATATACCATTCAGAAAGAAGTGCAAAAATTTGAAGCGTTGTATAGCAAGTTGATGAAACACCGATGAGTGCCTTTTACGATATATGGATAGGCGGTAATGCACCATCGTACAAGCGAGGTAGTAATAATGATTGGCACCATATATCAGGCAATACCTGGCTCAGTTTGCCCGGCAATAGCGACTTCATTACAGAAGTTGAAAACGAAAAACATAAACTGGTCCTGATAGGTCAGTTATATGAAAAGATTGACAAACCGGAGTTGCTCAACAGGTGTGTCAATTTTATCCACAATCCTGACAACAAATACAATGACCCTGCAGGGCACTATATCATATTCGTTACTGCCATAACATCCGGCGATGTATATGTGTTTACCAACCGGATGGGTAGTTATCACGCATATTGGTCTAAAGATAAAATCATATCCACCAACTACCTGGCGTTGGCAAAAGCAAAAACGAATAAAAAACTAAATTGGGAAGGCATTACAGGCTTCATGGCAATGGGCTATTTCCCCAATGATACTACTTACTTACAAGGCATAAACATATTTGAGCCCGCATGCTATTATCACTTTGATTCTGACCTGAACCTGTTAGAAAAAAAACGCTGGTGGCAATGGGATTATCAGCCAACAGAAAAACCGGCTGAAAGTTCTATTAATGAATTAAAGGGCATTCTGCACTCCTCCTTGACTATTGCTACAGACAATAAGCGTACAGTCATTCCAGTATCGGGGGGATTAGACAGTCGTTTGCTTGCGGGTGAATTGACATCAAGAGGTGGTTGGCACTATAAAAGCCTCCAGGCGCTTTGTTATGGCTATACTGCCGATTCACCTGAAATACAGATAGGGAGGCAAATAGCCAAAGCAAGGAATTTACCTATACATTCATATCAATTGCCTGATTATTTGTTTGAACAACTGGATGAAATTGCTGAGGCGGTTGAGTTATTCCAGTATGTAGATGGTACGCGTCAGGCATCTGCTACAGATTGGTTGAAACATAACGCCGACGTGGTGGTAGGCGGCCATTGGGGCGATGTATGGATGGATAGTATGAATATTGAGGAGAAAGCTGATTTAGTTCCGGCTTTTCAAAAAAAAATCATTAAAAAAGGTTCGCAATGGCTGTTGGACAATATTTGTCAGCAGCATGTTAAAGACAGTTCCGCATATCTGAACGACTATTTTCAATCCTTCGTATCGCAATACAGCCACATCGACAGTGCGGACTTCCTGATGAAAATATATAAGACTGACCAATGGTCTTTCCGGTGGACGGCTGCCAGCTTGCGTATGTACCAGGCAGCTGTTATGCCTGTACTGCCATTTTACGATAAACGTATTGTTGACTTGTTTTGCACCATTCCTGGCGATTTGGCAAAGAACCGTGAACTGCAGATAGCCTATCTGAAACAGCATCATGAAGACCTGGCAAGAATTACCTGGCAGGAGTATGATGCGGATTTGTATAACTACAAATATTTCAATAACAGGAATGTTGCGTACAGGGCTGTAAAAAAAATTCAAAGGACTATAACTAAAACCAAACCGGTACAAAGAAACTGGGAAGTATTTTACCTGAACCCAAACGGAAAGATAAACCTGGAGCAGAGATTGTTAGGCAATAAATTGTTGAGCGAACTAGTACCTGGATATAAAATAAAAGAATTGCTGGATGATTTACACAATCGCCCTATAGCGGCAAACGGCTATGCTGTTTCCATGCTACTGACGTTTGCCGTATTTCTTGATAAAGTATTTAAGTAAATGCTCTTTAATTCGTACGGGTTCTTACTGGTCTTTCTTCCGCTCACGTGGATTATTTATTTCTTATTGAATAAATATACCTCGTTTGAGAATGGGAAGTTTTTCCTGTTGTTGGCTTCTTTTGTTTTTTATGGTTGGTGGAACCCTGTATATGTATTTCTGTTGCTGTTCACCATAATGTTCAATTTTATTGTAGGCAGGCAGCTATCTCTAAATAAAACAACACTCAGCAGGAAAGCCTTGTTGATATTTGGGGTGATAGTTAACCTGTCATTGCTGGGGTACTATAAGTATTGCAACTTTTTTATTGATAACGCTAATCACCTGTTGAATACTTCATTCCGCGTACAGGATATAATACTACCACTGGGCATCAGCTTTATTACTTTCCAAACCATTGCGTTCCTTGTAGATTGCTACAAAGGCCAAACAAAAGAGTATAGCCTGGTAAACTATTCATTGTTCGTAACATTTTTTCCACAACTGATAGCCGGGCCTATTGTGCACCATGGCGAGATGTTGCCACAATTCGCACAAAAAGAAAACAGGTATATTAATTATGAAAACCTGGTGCGAGGCAGTTTGCTGGTAATGATGGGGTTGGTAAAGAAAGTAGTGATTGCAGATACATTTGCCATATGGGCCAACAATGGTTTTGACACCGCACCTGTACTCAACTTCGCTGAAGCATGGATAACATCACTGTCTTATACCTTCCAACTCTATTATGACTTCAGCGGATACTGCGATATGGCAGTGGGATTGGGATTGATGTTCAATATCAGGATACCGGTCAACTTCAATTCGCCATACAAAGCAACGGGTATAGCTGACTTCTGGAGGAGATGGCATATTACACTCAGCAGGTTTTTGCGCGACTACCTGTACATACCATTGGGAGGTAATAAAAGAGGCTTCGGCAGAGAATTGTACAACCTCCTGGTGGTATTCATTCTAGGCGGGCTATGGCACGGGGCAGCATGGACATTTGTCTTCTGGGGTTTTCTGCATGGTATGGCTATTATAGTGGAACGTTTGTTCAGGCTGACAAAAGTGAACCTACCAATATTCGTTTCCTGGGCGCTCACGTTTGGATTTGTAAATGCTGCATGGGTGTTCTTCAGGGCGAACAGTTGGGAAGATGCCATAAAAGTATTGAAAGGAATGTCAGGTATGACGGGTATAGTATTGCCCGAAGGCTTGCAAAAGATTAGTGTCTTAGCCCGTTCAGGCATAGTATCTTTTGGCGAATGGAACAGTACTTTGCTGGAGAAGCCTTTTTATTCCAACCGTATATTATTGTACCTCGGGGTATTTTTTGTGCTTGCAGTATTTTTCAAAAATTCGCAGGAAATATTATTGAATAGCCAATTGAGAACAGGAAGGGTTATCTGGATATACTCATTGTTCCTGTTTGCGGTGGTGTTACTCGGAGATAACCCGCAGTTTCTATATTTTAATTTTTGACAACTTGCGGTACAGACTTGTAGTCATCATATTATTTTCGCCGTTAGCATTGTTATTAGTTGCGAATAAAGTGTACTATACTATTTACCCCAATCAACTAAGCATACGTCCTGAACAGATCAGCATAATTAATGAAGAAACGTACCGCCTTAAGTTCATGGAACGGCAGACTGAACATGGAAAAATCATCCTAAACAGGATGTACGGTATGTATGACAGTATAATTCTCAATAATGACTATCCCGTTTCTACACCCACATCCGCCGAGTTTACTTTACCGCAATTCAGGTATAAATGTCAACCACATATATTAAGGGAACACCCGGGGCTACGATATGAATTGTGGAAACACCATGCACCCGATTTAATACTGCTGGGCAGTTCTATCTTCTTTTGTGACTTCAGCAGACAGGTATTTTACGAAAAGCACCCGGACAAATACTTATTGGATTTCACTACTGGAAATAACACTCCTTTCATAGCATCATGGTTTATGCGCTATGCTGATTCTATCGGTTTAACGTTTAAACCCGGAACGGTAGTGCTATATGGAATGAACAAGGTGGAAATGCTGGAGAGCTATAAAAACCAACACAGCCATGAGTATGTGAAAGAAGCGATAAAAAGCAGGGAAGAAAAACCCTCTTTTGACCAATTGATAGAACAGTACCTATGCATGCCCCAGTTGCGTTACGATGTAACAACTACTTTGAAGAACAAATACGATGATTGGTTCAGAGGTGGAAATATGTACCGGAAATCCATAGACAAAAAATACCTGGATAACGAAACAGAATTCATAAAATATTTGCAATCTGCGGCAGTTGTTAACATTAAGGATAATACATTTGACGAAGCGAGGATAGAAGAAATAGTAAATTTGGCTGGCTTTCTCCAAAAAAAAGGCTGTAAACTGGTACTAGTAAAATTGCCACAGTCCATATACAACGATATAGTATTGAATACCGGCGGGCATTCATGGTTTGACAAGGAAATAGCCAAATTACGCCATGAAAACATTACTTACATTGATGTGTCAGACCTGCAAGAGAATAACCTTTCGCAGCTTGATTACATCTGGCCGGGGAATGTATTTGACCCGGAGCATCTGAATATTGAGGGGGCTGAAAAGTTCACTGCTGCGTTGATGCAACAAGTGTTAGACACCATGTTGGCAAAACAAAATACGATACATTGAGTTTGATATTAGCTATAAATGCAGGTATAAACAGTTCAGTCGGATTGTTCAGGGATGGGCGACCTGTTATTTGTGTGGAAGAGGAACGCTTCAACAGGATTAAAAACTGGTTTGGATTTCCGGAGCAGGCCCTACAGTATCTCATAGGACAAGGCTATTTCAACCCGGGTGATTTAACAGACATTGCGGTATGCGATGAGATACTAAGCGATATCTCCCGCGATAAATTTTACAAGCGTTACGGTTACCATTATAACTATGGAAAACTGCTGGCATATAACGTCAAGCTGGAACGCACCAAACTGGATATTAAAAACAAACTGAAGTCAGCAGGCTTATATAAATCATACATACAGGCTAAAGAAGAACAAAAAGCTGATAAAAGTTTCAACGAACAGTTATATAAAAAACTTGAAACCTACGGGTTAGACATAAATAAGGTGATACATGTAGAGCATCATCTTTGTCATGCAGCTTCGGTATATTACGGATTGGCAGAAAATACGGATGAGCAATACCTCATCTTCACGCTGGATGGGGGTGGAGATAACCTGCGCTCTACTGTGAGTATCGGTCACCAGGGAAAGATTGAAAGGAAATCAGCCGGAAATGAATACTCTGTTGGTAATATATATTCCGCTATAACACATCACCTGGGTTTTCGCAGTCACGAACATGAATACAAACTAATGGGGCTGGCACCTTATGTGAACCCGGACTATGCGGAAAAATACAAGGCCTTTTTCGAACACTACCTGAAATTGGTAAATGACGATACCGAATTTGCTAATCCTTATTTTATCAACCATTCTGTATTCTTTGCAGAAGTAATAAAAAACCTGACCGGTGCGCGGTTTGATAATATAGCAGCCGGATTACAGGCTTTTGCGGAAGATATTGTCGTGCGTTGGGTAAAGGGCAATACCAGGAAATATGGTATTAAAAAAATACTGTGTTCTGGAGGTGTTTTCATGAATGTGAAACTGAATAAACTACTCTCTCAATTATCCGAAATAGAATATATAGATATATTCCCCTCCTGTGGTGATGAGTCAAATATCTTCGGTGCTGCATTCCATGTATACAACAGTAAGTATGCCAAAGCCTGTGACTTATTGAATACTTATACGCTCGGTCCGGAATGTTCAAATGATTTGTCTGTGGCTTTAGATAAATATAGTAGCCAAATAACAATAGAAAATTCATCTGATATAGCAAACAGCGTAGCTACTATGCTGAGCAACAACTTGATCGTTGCCCATTGCAGCGGAAAGATGGAGTTCGGCGCGCGAGCATTAGGCAACCGTTCCATACTCGCCAATCCATCGCGCATGCAGAATGTCAATAAGATAAACAGGAGCGTAAAGAAACGCGACTTCTGGATGCCGTTCGCACCGGCAATGCTTTGGGAGGATGCAGCAACCATGATAGAAATTCCCGCATCTTTACAAAAGCAAGGCTCTCCCTATATGATGTTTGCATTTGACACCAGGGAAGCAGCAAGGGACAAAATAACCTGCGGTATTCACCAGGCAGATTTTACCGCAAGGGCACAAACCGTAACCAAAGCAAGAAGCCCTGAACTATATGCCATCATCAGTGAATTTAAAAAGCTAACAGGTATATCCTGCGTGCTCAACACATCATTTAACCTGCACGGCTACCCGATAGTCGCCAATAGCGAACAGGCTATTGACGTATTGCTGAACTCTGAAATTGACGCGCTGGTAATAGGTAACTACATCATAAAACGTAAACAATAATTCATGGACTTATTCCTTTCAGCAGGTAATATTGATATAACCCCGGACAAGCCTATTGCCCTTGCCGGATTTGCGGAGCGTCACGGCGCTTACAGCAAAATACATGACAGGCTGGAAATCAACCTGGCTGTGCTACAGCAGGAAGGAAAATATGTTTTGCTATACTCTATCGACACCTTATTTGTACCGGAAGAGTTTACACAGATAATAATAAAGCAATTCGGTGCTCAATACAATCTTCAGGAGAAGGATATATGGATGGCTGCATCCCATACACATTTCGCACCGGGATTAGATAGGGAAAAGCCGGGTCTCGGACGAGTGGACGAAGATTATTATAAGTTGGTGACAGAAAAATTAAAACATCTGACACAAAACACGTTGACAGCGGATTATAAAAAGGTTTCTGTATCGTACGGAACTGGCAAATCATCTTTAAATGTCAACCGGCGTAAAAAACTATTACGGCCTAAAGGCGGGCTCAAATTATACTGGAAAACCTTGATGTACCCTGACTATGATGGGGTGAAGGATGATGACATCCATTTCATACACCTGAAAAATGAATCAGGTCAATCCGAAATGGTATTATGGAACTATGCCTGTCATCCTGTCGGGTTCAGGCACCGCAGCCAGGTATCTGCCGATTTTCCCGGGCTGATAAGAAATGAACTGAGAGGTTACCTGCAGAATGAAAAATTGTCTGTTGTCTTCTTTATCGGGTTTGCAGGAAATATAAAGCCGGATGTAACACCGATCACACACACTCGTCTCAAAGACAGGATTAATTACTTTTTCCAGTTTGGGCCTAAATACACACGTTTCCCATCCACCAGCCACTACCTGGAGTGGATTGGCTTATTGTGGAAAGAAACAAAAGCAGTATTGAAATCATCAACTAATACACCTGTTACAAAACTTTCAACCACACAATACAAGCTGCCGCTAAATGAAATAATTGGTGAGGACGATACCCATAATATTGACTTCAGGAAGTTGAGTTTTGCGGATAATATTCAGTTTATAGGCGTTTCAGCTGAAGTATTGGCGGAATATAAAGACATTGTTGCTGCGGCATTGAACAACTACCCAACCCTAAAGATAGGCTGCCTTGCAGGCACAAGAATATATCTGCCTGCCGACAAACATATTGCAGAAGGCGGCTATGAAGTAAAGTGGTTCCAGCACAGGTTTGGGATAACCGGTGATTTTAAAGAAAAGCTGGATGAGAAATTCAAAGAAGCTTTGTTAAAACTATGAGCAGAAAGCTGAAAATACTACTGGTTGCAAATTCAGTTCCATTACCTGCTACTGATTTCCTGAAGTATAAGCTATTTGGCCTGTCTCAAAAGTTCAATGTTCATTTTATTTGTTGGGACAGTAATGCAAATAGAAAATTGTTTTACCAGAAGTACACTAATAAACTACCGTCCAGACACATTCACCTGTTTTACGAAAAACTGGATACAAAGAATATAGTTAGGATCTTATTCAAAAACCTCGCCGGGTTAATTTTTGCTCCACAAATCAGTTGGCCTTTACTGTTCAGGCTTATTAAAAATCACGGATGGAATTACCGGAAAGTATTTACACGGTTTAGTTTGTACTTCCCAATACTGTATTTACAGCCTGACATCATACACTTTGAATACGGCACGCTGGCCCACCAATTCAGCGATATAAAAGATTATGTACGTTGTAAAACGAGCGTCAGTTTCCGGGGTTATGATATAAATTATACCGGGCTTGAAGACAAAAATTATTATAAAAAGGTATGGCAGAATTTTGACGCCTTCCACTTCCTGGGCAATGATCTGAAAACACGAGCTATAAAACGTGGCTATCAACCCAACAGAATTGAAACCTTAATCCCGCCGGGTATTGATACTGATTTTTTTACGCCGTCCGGGAACACTAAGTCTTCCTATAAATTTACCATAGTAAGCGTTGGCCGGCTGGCATGGAAAAAAGGATATGAATATGGTATACAAGCTGTAGCGCTGTTAAAGGGAAAAGGCATACCTGTTGAGTACCGGATAATTGCTGATGGCAATTACAAGCAACCAGTACTGTTCGCTATTTCAGAGTTAGGGCTTGAAGAGGAGGTTCGTATAATACCTGCACATACTTCGGAAGATGTAAAACAGCACCTGGAGGAAGCGCATGTGTTTCTGCACCCTGCTATATCAGAAGGGTTCAGCAATGCCGTACTGGAAGCCCAGGCTATGGAACTACCCGTTGTTACTACTAATGCAGATGGCCTGTCAGAAAATGTTCAGAACGGCGTAACAGGCTTCGTTGTGCCTGTTTATGATGTAAAAGCAATAGCTGAAAAATTAGAATGGTGCTATAATAATAAGGTACTCCTTCTCGCAATAGGTAAGCTCGGCAGGCAGCACGTGACAGATAATTTCACTATTGAGGAACAATTGAAAAAGTTTGAAGCCTTTTACAGGCTATTGCATAATGGACATTAGGGCCGACCTGGTATATTTTTCTGAAGATGCTGCCAACGTGCAATGGCCATACGGGAAATCGTATTCATCGGAACTAACTGTTCGAAAGCTGCATGAAATTGTCAGCGAGGTTATTGCAACTACTGACGCCGAATGGATAGTTTTTTGGGACTTTGCATTAGGAGCACCCGATACTGAATTGATACAACAACTGGCAACAAGTCCAGTGGACGCATTTCATGCAGGCTTACGTTTAGGTACGCGTGGCCTGCCGGATGTACTCAACTATGTACACCCTACATGGATGTATAATGTTGATGGCACAGATGAGAGAATACACAGTAATTTCCGGTTGAGTTTTCGTGTGTGCCTTATCAGGACGGATGTACTTAAAAAGACCGGCTTGTTTTCAATAGAGTATGACACCCTGGAAATGGCAGGTATAGCCTATGGCTACCAGGTACTGAAACAAGGTGGTATTATCCGGTATCATGCCGCGCTGCTAAACAAATCCGTAACAGATATTGTCAACATACCTCTCAAAGATGAATGGGTATTCGCCCGCCGGTTTTTTACTAAAAAATGGCAAGGATGGATATTGTTCAATAAACCTGGCTTTTTCGAAAACTTAAAAGCCTGGCGTAGTACAAAAAATATAAAATCTATTCAGGCGCTACCTGCTTTACATTCATCTGTACAAACAAATACGCCTGTAAAATATGCTACTGTTTCAGTACTGGCACCCACACTTGACAGGTATCCTTACCTGGAAGAGGAACTGCGTGAGTTGAATGAACAAACTATACTCCCGCACGAAGTATTAATTACCGACCAGACTGACAAAGAACGAAGGCAACAAATTGATTTCGGGAAGTATCCGAATCTTACTGTCCGCTATTTTCCGCAAGATGAAAAAGGACAATGCCTGGCCTGGAACAAACTGATAGATGAAGCCACCGGGGAATATATTTTCTTTTTTGGCGACGATGCCTATGATATACAACCTGCACTCATTGAAAAAATGTTGCAAACCATGCAACGCTTCGATGCCGACATGGTAGCATCCAACGTAAGGGAAAAAGGCATAGTGTATGGCGAACCTAACTATCATTATTATATGTCCGATACATTTCCAATTACACTAATCAAAAAGTCGGTAGTGGAACAGGCGGGGAAAATGGATATGTTTTTTAACCGGAATGTAAAGGCCGACCACGACCTGGCTATGCGCTGCCATTTGAATGGTGCCTTAATGATATTCGATCCTTCGGCTGAAATAGGCCATCACCGTGCACCATCAGGCGGACTGAGGGCACACAATGCAAGAGTTGTGACCAACTTCATGACTAAAAACACCATTACTAAAGTTCTGAACCCCGGTCCCAGCGAAATATTTATTGCAAAAAAATACTTTTCCGACAAACAGTTGAAAAGCCATGTGCGTATCAAGTATATGAACCAGCTTATCATCAACGGAAATATCATGAAGAAAATCGCGCGTTTACTGTTCCTTTTGTATAAGATACCGGCATTGCGTAAAGGATATAAAACCAACCTGGCTATCGCCAACGAAGAATTGGCCAAACGAAGAGCAGCACAATGAAAGTACTGCATGTTATAGACAGGTTGGAAACAGGTGGGGCTGAACGACTGTTCGTCAATCTCACGGGGCTGCTTGCAGAACGCAATGCTCATACCGGCGTATTACTTTTTACGGCAGGTAGTGCGTTGGATAAAGAATTAGACAGCAGGCTGAAAATTCATGTGCTGAACAGGGGTAATAAATTCAACCCTTTCACTTTGTATAAAGCACATAGAATATGCAGCAGTTACGATATAGTGCACACCCACCTCAGGCATGTATATGCTTACATCAGGTTAGCGCAATTGCTGTTTGGTGGCAAGTACAAACTTATACTCCACGACCATGCCGCCGCTACTATTGATATTCCTGTGCGACTCAAGGGCATTTTCAAGCCACTATATTATATAGGTGTTAATAAGGAGCAAACCACCTGGGCGGAAAATACAATAGAGATTGCCAAACAAAATGTTTTCCTTCTTGAAAATACTGCCATGCCTGAAATCAGACGCTCAACAATTAAGGCGAACGGTAAAAAAGCCATGATAGTTGCCAATATCAGGCAAGTGAAAAATATTGAGTTTGCTATTGAATTGTGCAGGCGTATGGGATGGCAACTTGATATTTACGGCAATATTATTGAACAGGACTATTATCATATGTTACTTGCTCTGTCAGGCAATGACGGAAGCATTCGTATCATTAACGGTATAACTGATTTTTCACAGCTTTATCAGCAATACAATCTTGCCATACACTGTTCACCTAAGGAAACAGGGCCACTGGTGTTGATAGAATACCTGGCCGCTGGTTTACCATTTATCGCTCACAAAACAGGCAGTGCGGCAGAAACAGTGTCAGCTGAATTGCCTCAACTGCTTATGCAGAACTTTGAACAATCACAATGGGAACAACGCATCCGGGAAATAATTACTGACACTGAATTGCCGGACAAAATGCGCGAAGTATATAAAAAGAAGTTCAACCCCGAAGATTATATTAACAGGTGCCTGGAGATATACAAAAGCGTACACTCTTAGTAGTATCTGATACCGCCATGTATTATGATGCTGGCCAATTGTTGGTCTTCGATCCCGTATTGCGCGAGTTAAAGGTCGTAGGCGATATGTTCGACAATATCATTTGGTTGGGTGCAAGAACTTTACATAAAAAGGCTACGCTGAAACCGGTTGACAGTAATAAGATACATGCAGAGATGTTACCTTGCGTCAGTCGCAACGGCTGGAAAAATATATTCTTCGTACTAGCGGCATATCCTGTCTTCCTGTTCAGGATATTAAAGTATTTGCCCCATGCTACCCATGTACATACACGTGGGCCTTCGCATCCTGCATTCCTGATGATATTACTTTCATTGTTGGATAAAAAAAGAATATACGCGCACAAATATGCCGGGGAGTGGACGGACAAAAACATTCCGTTCACCTACCGGGTACAGAGAAGTTTGCTGAAACGGGTACGTAAGCCTAATATTAAAGTGATTATCAGCGGTAAGAACGAAGAGGAATCTGCAAACGTGCACGATATGCAAAACCCATGCATATATGGGCACGAAATAGAAGCAATGAATGCCGTCGGCCTGCAAAAAAACTTCAGCAAAGAATTGCACCTGTTGTTTGTCGGCAACCTGATGCCTACTAAGGGTATCATGCAGTTATTGGACGCACTACAGAGTGAAAAACTCAATACGTGTTATACACAATTACATATTGCCGGAGGCGGCAGGTTGTTAGATGAAGTAAAAGAAAGCGCGAAGGCTAATAAAAAATTACGAATTACTGTGGCAGGCGATATCAGCAGGGAGGTATTGAATAAATTATATGCAGACGCCCATTTCCTGGTACTCCCCAGCAGTTCAGAGAGTTTCCCGAAGGTGGTTGCAGAAGCTGCTGCCTATGGCTGTATACCGGTTACCACATCGCTGTCTGCCATAACACGGCAGATAACTGATGGGGTTAATGGTTTCCTGATGACTGATAATACACCACATAGTATAATAGAAACGCTTAATCGTGTAGCTGGCAATGCTCAACTTTCGGGTATTAGTCAAAATACTATTGAAATGAGCAGGCTATTCACGTACGAACGTTTCAGGCAACGTATGGCTAAGGTGTACAATGTTGATGAATGAGCGCATACAAAGCAAATAAGCTCAACATACTACAGGTAGCTGCATTGGTGGCAATCGGCACGGTTGCGTGTTATGTACCCCTGCTGGTAACGGCTGTATGGGCTGCTGTATTTCTCATCACATTGGCTGCCTTAGTATCCGGCAGGCAGGACTGGATATGGTATTGTATCGCGGCATCGCCAATAGTGGAGGTATGGGCGCGTATGGTAAAAGGTGCCGTTGTACCTGATGAGATTGGTAAATATTACCTGCTCTTTGCCATAGCTGCTATATTACTGCATCATATAAAAACTGCTTCTAACAAACCTCTGTATAAAACAGGGTCGTTAATAGTGGTATTATTATTACCGAGCCTCATCGTTAACCTGGCCGGGTTTAGCTTCGACCAATGGGTATTCAACATTCTGCCCACATTAGAACTCGCATTCCTGTTGATGCTGGCAGCCCGTGAAAGATGGGATATTGAAAGATTTGCCAAGACACTGCAGTTTGGGTTGATGCCCATAGTATTTGTTGTTATGTACCTCATACTGAAAACGCCTGCTATCAGCAGTGTTAACTTTATGCTGGGGGCCAACTTCAAGGCGGCGGGTGGTGGCACCAACCAGGTGGCTACCGTATTAGGATTGGGAATATTATACACCATGTTGCTGCTCCTGCTCAAAAGGCCAATAGTAGCACGCTGGGCATGTTACCTGCTCATTGCGTTCCTGTTTTTCCGCAGCTTTCTTACT
Organism: uncultured Bacteroidota bacterium; assembly: GCA_937928385.1. Classification (GTDB taxonomy): domain Bacteria; phylum Bacteroidota; class Bacteroidia; order Chitinophagales; family Chitinophagaceae; genus UBA5543. The sequence continues at coordinate 30,397 of CALEZD010000079.1, read as the reverse complement.
TTTTCGCGTGGTGGTGTATTTACAGCAGTAGCATCTGTATATGTAGCTATTGGTTTTGCTATGATAGTCAATCGAAAAACATTTATCCGCTATTCTGCCATCATGATTGTTTTCGCTGCACTGGGAGTATTTGTTTTTAATAAGGTAGATGAACTGACCGGGCATAAACTCACACAACGTTATAGCGGAGAAACCATCGCCACCATTTCGGGTGAACAGGAGAAAACATGGAATAAGGTTACATCAGGCCGTACGACGCTCATTACTGCCGACTGGAATATATTTAAAGAGTATTTCCTGTTTGGCGCCGGGCCCGGTGGAGCAAAAGATTTACGGACCCGTTATGGCGCGCCACCCGATTCAGCCGCACATACTGAGGTGACACGCCTGATGAGCGAGCACGGCTTAGGTGGTTTGCTGGCGGCCATTGTGTTACTGTTGTTTCCTGTTTACTGGCTACGCAAACAACGGTACAGGTTGTGGATGGGTATAAGCGCGGCATTGTTTTGTATGGCATTACTTACCTCAATGCACTCTGCCATGCGTACCAATACTACTATCGTTTGCTATGTACTGGCAGCTATCCCCGTATATATAAGAAAGACACGTGCCGGACAATAAACTGCGCATATTGTATATAGGAAACAAACTGGCTGTGCATGGCAGAACGCCCACATCTATCGATACGCTCGGCCCATTGCTGGAACAGGAGGGCCATACACTCTACTATGCCAGCAACAAGCTGAAGCAGTCCGCTCGTTTGCGGGATATGTTATATCGTATATGGAAATACAGGAAACTAGTTGACCTGGTTGTAATAGACGCTTATAGCACTACAGCATTTTATTATGCATGGATGTCTGCAAAACTGTGTGCGTGGCTGGGCATAAAATATATACCTATCCTGCATGGCGGCAACCTGCCGGCACGGTTTCAGCGTTCTCCCGACAAATGCAAAACTGTTTTTGGCAACAGTGTCACCAACATAGCAGTTTCTCCTTATCTGTTGCATTACCTGGAGCAGGCCGGATATAAGGGAACTGTTATCGAAAATAGTATCTCTTTGAATGCGTATACGTTCAAGCAGCGTACAGATTTGCAACCACAACTATTATGGGTACGTTCTTTTCATGAAACTTATAACCCGCAGATGGCTATCCATGTTGTTCATGAATTGAAGCAACATTACCCCGGTGTTCACTTAACTATGGTAGGCCCTGATGTGGACGGCAGCATGAAAAAATGTAACCTACTTAGTACAGAATTAGGTGTAGAGCAACAAATAACATTTACAGGTAAGCTGAGTAAAGAGGAATGGACTACGCTGGCACGGGAAAAAGATATTTTCATCAATACCACTAACTACGATAACCTGCCGGTAAGTGTGTTGGAAGCGATGGCGCTAGGCCTGTCTGTAGTATCTACTAATGTGGGTGGCATCCCGTATATCATAAAGGATAAGCAAAATGGGTTACTGGTAAATCCCGGAGAAGTGAGTGAAATGTCTGATGCTATTCAACAACTGATACATAATGAGGAGCTCTCGGCATCTGTCAGCCTAAATGCACGTAAATATGCGGAACAATTTGACTGGTGCATTATAAAAGGTAAGTGGCAAAAACTGTTCAATTCAATTGCAGCATCCTGAGCCTGTTTGAGAAAATATTACAACTTAAAGGTTATCCCTTTGCACAGGCTAAAGCTGAGTTGGCCAGGCTGCAATCTATGAGCGCGGACGAGTTCATTAATTGGCAGCAGGAAAAAGCATGGCAACAAGTGCATTTTCATTATCGGCACAATCCCTTGTACAGAAAACTTACAAGCAATATACTGCCCGACAGGTGGGAAGACTTACCCATTGTCACTAAGAAAGATTTACAGCAACCTTTAAACAGCATCATCACAAATGGTGTAACCCTTAGAGACTGCCATACCAGTAATACATCCGGTTCCACCGGCACGCCATTCTTTTATGCTAAGGATAAGATGGCCCATGCCATGACGTGGGCAGTGATAGACGACAGGTATAGGTGGTATGGGTTGACATTAGCTTCCAGGCAAGCACGTTTCTACGGTATACCAAAAGAATTTTTGGCCCACAAAGCAGAGCTGCTGAAAGACAGGCTGATGAACAGGGAGCGATTCAGTGTATTTGATCTGTCGGATAAAGCTATGGAGCAATTCATTTACCGCTTCCGTAATAACAGGTTTGATTACATATATGGTTACACAAGCGCGTTAGTCATGTTTGCCCGTTATCTTATCAGCAAGGGTATAACTATAAAGGAAATTTGCCCCTCTGTCAATATCTGTATCAGCACTTCAGAAACAGCAGCGCCTGAAGACCACGAGATACTGACAAAGGGGTTCGGAGTGCCGCATATACGCGAGTATGGCTTATCAGAAACCTGCATTACCGCATTTGATGCACCCGATGGTAACTGGAAACTGACCGAAGAAACCCTGCTGACAGAAACACACGTGGGGAAAATACTGTCCACGTCATTATACAATACCGCTCTGCCTATGATACGGTACGAAACCGGCGATGTAGGCGTTATAGATAATACAAGGATTGGCATACACCGAAACCTGCAACAGTTGCATGGCCGCACCAACGATATGATAATACTGCCCTCGGGTAAAAAAGCGGCAGGCCTTACTTTTTATTATATATCCCGCAGTGTTTTGGAATCCAGTGGTGTATTAAAAGAATTTATCATCAGGCAAACTAAAAGCCACCAATTCATATTTGATATTGTTGCCGACCGCGATTTGACAACTGAAGAGAGGGAATTGGTAAAACAGAAAATTAGCTTATATCTTGAGCCCGGACTGGACATCATACTGAACAGGGTACAATATATAGAACGCCCTGCATCAGGAAAGCTGAAACATTTTTATTCGGAACTGATTTGAACAAAAAACTAGTACTGCTCACTAAATATTTTCCGCCCGAAATGGGTGCGCCGCAATCCCGTCTTTATGAAACGGTGATTGGGCTGCAAAAACGTGGCTGGGAAATACTCATTATCACGGCTATGCCCAACTACCCTACCGGCCGCGTATTCGATGGCTATCGTGGGTTGTTTGTAATGAAGGATGAAAAAGATGGAATTGATATCAGGCGGTATGCATTGTATGCATCTCATTCCAAAAAATCTTTCCCCCGCATCGTTAGTATGTTATCCTTCGGCTTTACAGCTATGTTTTCTTTAGCTCGTGTCAGGGCCTTTAAACCCGCGTATATTATTACGGAGTCACCACCGCTTACACTCGGACTCACAGGGCTTGCATTGGCTCGTATTGCAGGGGCAAAACACATCATGAATGTGTCCGACATCTGGCCCTTATCTGCATTACGCCTGGGTGCTATATCAGAAGGCTATATGTATAAACGGCTGGAGAAACTGGAACGCTACCTCTATCGTCGTTCATTTGCCTGCATGGGCCAGTCGTCGGAAATAACTGACAGGCTGGAGATAACCGGGAGCAAACGAACCATACTCTTTCGAAATGGTGTTGACTTCAATCGCTTTGAACAAATAAGAGACACGGTAGTAACGGCGCCATCAACTAAGTTGCGCATAGTATATGCAGGCCTGTTAGGCATTGCACAGGGGGTAAAAGATATTTGCACACATGTTGATTTTGCAGCGCTTGGTGCCGAGTTGCATATATACGGCGAAGGCTCACAGAAAAATGACATCCGGGAATTTATAAATAAAAACCCGCAGCGGGGAATCTTCCTGCACAAAAGCGTATCGCGCGAAGCCATACCGGCAACATTGATGCAGTATGACGTAACTTTAATACCGTTGGTAACACCGATTTATGGAGCTATCCCTTCCAAGATATACGAGGCTATGGCTGCAGGCCTACCCATAATATTTTCAGGTGGGGGCGAAGGAGAGCGCATCATCCACGAATACTATACCGGTTGGACGTGTACCCCCGGTGATTATACTGAAATATCAACGAAGATAAAAGAGGTTGCAGCTATGAATATGGAACAATTGAACAAGATAAAAGCAAATTGCATTAAGGCAGCAAGGAATGTGTTCAACCGGGAAATACAGGTAGAACACCTCAACCAGTTTTTGCTCAAAGGAGAATAATGAAGGTAACGATAGTAGCAGGTGCACGACCAAATTTTCTGAAAATAGCTCCATTGATCAGGGAGATAGTACGTGTGCGTGATGAAGGCGGGGAGATTGGTTATCGCCTGGTGCATACGGGCCAGCATTACGATGATAATCTCAGCCGTATATTCTTCGATGAACTGGAGATACCTTTGCCGGATGTCAATCTTAATGCAGGCTCCGGAACACAGGCTGTGCAAACGGCCAATATTATGATTGGCTTTGAGCAGGAACTGCTGGAGAACCCTTGTGATATAGTGATAGTAGTAGGTGATGTCAATTCAACGCTGGCATGCAGCATTGTAGCCAAAAAGTTGAATATAAAGGTAGCGCACGTAGAGGCGGGTATCCGCTCATTTGATATGACCATGCCCGAAGAGATTAACCGTATAGTTACAGACTCTATCTCTGATTACTTTTTCACACCTACTGAAACTGCTAATGAAAACCTGATGCGTACAGGTGTCAACGCTGCACATGTTTATTATGTAGGCAATATTATGATAGACAGCCTGTATATGAACAGGCACCGCCTTATAGAGCCTCAGTTAGTTAGTCAATACGGGCTTGATTTATCAAAATGCCTGGTATTGACATTGCACCGCCCGCACAATGCCGACGACCCTGCAAAGCTGAAAGCCATATTGGAAACACTGGTAAAAAACAATCCGGGTTACCATATTATATTTCCTATACACCCCCGCACCATGAAGTCGTTGGAGGCTTCGGGCTTCACTCACCCAAAATTATTGGTAACAGAACCCCTGAGCTACCTCTCCTTTATATACCTAGTCAGCCATTGCAAGGCTGTAGTTACCGATTCGGGTGGCATACAGGAGGAAACCACCGTGATGGGTGTGCCCTGCATTACCCTGCGCAGCAACACCGAACGTCCCGAAACGGTAACTATCGGAACTAATGAATTGGTAGGGGATGATTTAAATAAACTGGAATCCGCTTTGAATAGTATTTTTACAGGTAACTGGAAGCAGGGCGCTATCCCCGACCTATGGGATGGCAAAACGGCACAGCGTATTGTAAAAACACTACTTGATATTGGCAGGCAAGGCAACAAATGATTTTCCCGTACAGGATATAATTGAATGGGATGTACGCAACTGGTCGCGGTTGATGCATTACTGGCAGCCTGTATTGGAACAACTGCCCCATGACGGTAAAGTCCTGGCAATAGGCGAACGAAACGGGGGGTTGTCCCTCTGGCTGGCATTGATGGGTTTCCACGTCACCTGTACAGATATTACAGACATTGCCGCATCCGCCTCAGCCCTGCACAAAAAACATGGAGTAACCGACAGAATTGAATACAAACGACTCGACATAGTAAATGATGAATGGCCGCAGGAACAGTTTGATGTTATCATCGGCAAATCTGTAATCGGCGGGGTAAAACCCACCCGGGGCAGATCTTCATCCCGCAATTTCGAGGCACTTGAACAAGCTATGCAGCATATCCACCGGCTATTAAAGCCCGGTGGATATTTTTTTTCTGCCGAAAACCTGCAGGGTGGCATCCTCAACCGTTATATGCGCCATAGGCTGAAAGGAAGTAAAGGATGGTATTACCTCTCCTTATCAGAGTTAGATAAATTATTCGGCCCCTTCAGCCTTGTGCAAACCAAAACATTTGGTATTTTACCAACCTTTTTTTCAAACAAAGCAGTCAATAATACGATGTATATGATTAACAGGTGTTTGCAGCCTTTACTGCCTCCGGGTAGCAAATACATCGCTTTTACTGTGGCGAGGAAATAATCGTGTAGATAGATGGGAGATAAGCAGATACGTTTTGCAATACTGGGGCTGGGGCATATAGGCACCCGCCATGCTGACATGGTGGCTGCTCATCCTGAAGCTGAGCTGATAGCCATAATTGATGAAAACCCCATCCTGGAAGTAAAAGCAGCCGGTACTTACTCCGTACCTTTTTTCGCCTCGTTGGATAGTTTCCTGCAATCAGGCATTTCAGCCGATATAATATGTATTGCTACCCCCAATGCCCTGCATGCCGCACAAGCCATAGCATGTATGAACGCCGGTGCCGATGTGGTCATTGAAAAACCGATTGCACTGACAACCACAGATTGTGATGCCATACTGCAATGTGCCCGTACCACCGGTAAACAGGTATTTTGTGTCATGCAAAACCGTTACTCGCCTGCCATGCAATGGCTGAAAGGACTGATGGAGGAAGGCAAACTGGGCGATATATACATGATAGACGTCCATTGCTATTGGAACAGGGATGAACGATACTATACAGGCAATACCTGGCATGGCACAGCCGCCCTGGACGGGGGAACCTTGTTTACTCAGTTCAGCCATTATATCGATTTGCTGTACTGGCTATTTGGCGATGTACATGGGATAACCGCCCGTTTTGCCAACAACAACCATAAGGGCATGATAGATTTTGAGGATAGCGCAGCTATCAGTTTCAGCTTCGTCAATGGGGGCATGGGCTCGCTCAGCTATTCTACGTCCGTATGGGACAGGAACATGGAAAGTACTATGGTAATAGTAGCCGAGAAAGGAACAGTGAAAATAGGCGGGCAGTATATGGACAAATTAGAATATTGCCATATAAAAGACTATGAATTAAAGGAAAGTATATCTTCGCCTGTTGAACAGGTTGCAGGTTATACAGCTGCTAAGGCCAACCACCATTTTGTTATACAGAATGTGGTGGACGTACTTAAAGGCAGGTCGGAGATAACGACCAATGTCCTGGAAGGGACAAAGGTGGTGGACATAATAGAACGTATATACGCCCTAAAGAATTAAGATGCGGAAAATAGATTTTGCGCCGCCATATATTGACGATGATGTGATAGCGGCTGTTACGGAAACACTAAGGTCTGGTTGGATTACCTCCGGCCCAAAAGTGCGTGAACTGGAAGAACTTACTGCCCGCATGTTCGGGCTGGAGAGAACTGTGTGTACCAACTCATGGTCATCCGGTGCAGCTTTGGTTTTCAAATGGCTGGGCATTGGGCCCGGAGATGAAGTGATTATTCCCGCATATACTTTTGCAGCTACGGGGTTGAGTGTATTGCATACCGGTGCCACGCCCGTGATGGTGGATGTGCAGGATGATTTCAACATCGACCCCGAAAAAATAAAACAGGCTATTACCCCACGCACCAAAGCTATACTTTGTGTGGATATAGGCGGATGGCCATGTGATTATGATACTATCAATCCGCTCATGTCGGCTGACGATGTGATTAAACATTTTCAGCCTTCAAATGATATACAAAAGCAATTCGGCCGACCGGTAGTGATTGCTGATGCAGCCCACTCTATAGGTGCTGTGTATAATGGTAAGCCTGCGGTGCAATTTGTTGATATATCTATTATATCCATGCACAGCGTGAAAAATGTGACTACTGCCGAAGGCGGTATCATCTGCCTGAACCTGCCTGCGCCTTTCAGCAACGAAGAAGTGTACAAATGGCTGAAGCTGAATTCTATGAACGGTCAGGATAAAGACGCCTTCGCCAAAAAGAAGACTGGAAACTGGCGGTATGATATAGTTACAGATGGTATCAAGGCCAACCTGACAGATGTATGTGCAGCGATAGGCCTGGCACAACTGCGCAAGTACCCTGATTTTATGCTGCCGGAAAGAAGGCGGGTATATGACCACTATACTAATTTCTTTAAGGATAAAGACTGGGCTATCATTCCTCCCGGCTACAACAACCATAAAGCTTCATCGCACTACCTGTACCAATTGCGTATAAAAGGTATCTCTGAAGACCAACGCGACAACATTATAGAAAAAATAATGGCATCGGGTGTGAGTGTCAACGTGCATTTCCTGCCGTTGCCTATGCTTACAGTGTATAAAGAGCGTGGGTATAAATTGGAAGATTATCCCGACACCTACAGGAATTATGCCTGCGAAATTTCACTGCCTATCTATGTACAGCTTACCGATGAGGATTGCGCCTATGTTGAGGAACAGGTAGAAAAAGCGTACATTGAGGTGGTTTCATGAAAAGATTGATTGACGTCCTGTTTTCCTTATCAGGATTGATAATACTAAGTCCGCTCATCTTATATATTGCTATCCGCATCAAAACGGATACATGCGGCAATGTATTTTACAAGCAAAAGCGGGTGGGCAAATACGGCAAGGAATTTTACCTGTACAAGTTCCGTACTATGCGTGCCGATTCCGACAAGGTAGACCTGCTGACCTATGGCGGTGACGATCCGCGTATTACCCCTTTCGGTTCCTTCCTCCGCAAGTATAAGTTAGATGAGTTACCCCAGCTATTCAATGTGCTGATTGGTGATATGAGCATTGTAGGGCCGCGCCCTGAGGTGAAACGCTACACAGACCTGTACACCGCCGAACAGCGAAAAATATTAAATGTAAAACCCGGCATTACTGATATAGCTTCCATAACATTTATAGACGAGAACAACCTGCTGGCAGCGCAGCCCGAGCCGGAGAGGTATTATATAGAGCAGGTGATGCCTGAAAAGATAAGGCTCAACCAGGCTTATATTTCATCCCCCACCTTATTCAATTATCTGCGCATCATCGCGCTTACCATCAAAAAAATAGCCACACGTTAAGTGCGGCTATCAGTATAAGTTTTTAGTTTGTTTATCCCCCCTGCGAGAGTTTTTTGTCAGCGTGGCTATTAGTCTGATAGGCAGAGTTGTTGCTGACATACTCGGGTACCAGGTCCTTTATCAATCCCACTGTTTCCAGTGTATAGTGTTGCTTGGCACTGGCTATCAGCGTACTTATCTTTTCCCGAACCAGCTCAAAGTCATATTCCGCCACCTTGGCTATCATGATTTTGTCATGGTAAGTAGGCATCACGTTTTCCGAATCGTTCAGCAGCTCTTCGTACAGTTTCTCGCCCGGGCGCAGGCCTGTATATTCTATTTTTATATCCACGTCCGGTTCTTTACCGGCCAGCTTTATGATGCGGCGTGCCAGGTCTACAATCTTCACCGCTTTACCCATATCAAACACAAATATCTCACTGCCTTGTCCCATTACACCTGCTTCAATTACCAATTGACAGGCTTCGGGTATTGTCATAAAGAATCGCGTTATTTCAGGGTGGGTAACGGTAATAGGCCCGCCTTTGTCCAGTTGCTTTTTGAACCTCGGTATTACCGATCCGTTAGAACCCAGCACATTGCCGAAGCGTGTAGTCACAAACTTGGTAATCTTATGCTTATCGCTACTATCGGTCTGTACTTTCACCAGGTCTTTGTAGTAGCTCTGGGTAAATATTTCTGCAATCCGCTTGGTAGCACCCATAATGTTGGTGGGGTTCACTGCTTTGTCGGTTGATACCATTACAAATTTTTCCACCCCGTTGATTACAGCCAGTTCTGCCAGGTTTTTTGTACCCAGCACATTGTTCAGCACAGCTATCGAGGGATTGTCTTCCATCAGCGGCACGTGCTTATATGCGGCAGCGTGAAATACTACTTCAGGGTTATATATCTCAAACAAGTGCTCCATCCTGATGCGGTCTGTTATATCGCCCAGGTAGGTTTTTACGCTGGCATGTTTGTAATTTTCCAGTATTTCCAGGTGCAGGTCGTGCATAGGGGTTTCGGCCTTATCGCACATTATTATCAGCGATGGCCTGTAATTAACCAGTTGCCTTACCAGCTCGCTGCCTATAGAGCCGGCTGCACCGGTTACCAGTATCCGCTTACCCTTCAGCTCGAAGTGTATTTTATCGTTATGTATTTTTATTACCTCGCGCTCCAGCAGGTCTTCAATTTTTATATCCTTGAGTTGCTGTGCACCCAGCTGGCCATTCAACCACTCGCGTATGGGCGGCACCTGCTGTACCTTCATACCATATTTCAGGCCCGTATCTACCAGGTGTACCAGTTGCTCTTTAGATATATTCCTGTTGGCGATTATCAATAGCTCTACACCCTCTTCTTTCAGGCGCTGAAAGCTGTGGTCATCCGTATTGTAAATAGGAATATTCTCCATCAGCTTTCCGCTTCTGCTCAGTAAGTCATCTATAAAAGCTACTACCTGTATATTACTGCTGGGGAAGTTGTTGATTACCTTTTTAGTTTGCAACCCGTACTCTCCTGTATCAAACACAGCGGCACGTACTTTTACAGTTTCACTTTGCGTGGCCTTATAATAGTTGAAAGTATAGCGCACCAGCAGCCTGTAGGTAATCAGCACAAAGTTGGTAATGAAAAAGTTGATAACTACTACCGATGTAGGGAACAGGTTTACATCCCCGGCAAAGAAGTTGACGCCAAAGTTGATAGAGAAATAAAATATGGCTGCTATAGAATTTACTATCAGCAACCTGAAGGTATCTTCAATATTTGTGTAGCGGATAATCCCTGCATAGCTTTTCAACAGGTAAAATAATATACCATTCAACAATAGGGATGCAATGAGTATGAAAGAGATATTGTAATGAGCTACCTCTTCAAGGTTAAAGTTGAATCGTAGTATAAATGAAAAGAAAATGCAAAGTTGTATGCAGGCCAGGTCCAGCAGGAAGATAAACCAACGCGGCAGGATACGTATTTTATATTGCATGTTTTTTGTTTAATCTAGCGATATCTATTGCTGTAACAACTATTTATATACAGCTACAAATACCATATAATCCGGTTTCTATCTCTCTGTTTTCCAACGCAAATCTAACAAATACTAAATGTTTTATTGCATCTTTTGTTATTTATTTGATGTTTTCATTCATGCAAGAATTGCAATTGAATGCATATCAACAACAAACGTATATTTATATTATGTAATTTTTTATTCCTTAATAATTTATTGATACACAGAAAATACCGTGCCATCTTTTATATTTTTGTTAGTATCGGCGTTATTTTCAATAATATTAATCATTTTATAATATGAAGGAGCAATTAGTAGATTTTAGTTTGTTAGAAGAATTATCAGGTGGCGACCCTAAATACAAATATGAGTTATTGGAAATATTTCTGAATACTGTAGATAATGGCTTAAGCAATTTGCAGCAGTTAACAGAAGAGGCTATTGATTACGATGCTATATACAAGCAGGCTCATGCTTTAAAATCCAGTGCGGGTATTGTAAAGGTAAAGGATATGTACGAGGGGCTACTGAAAATAGAAACCTTGGGCAGGGATATAGCTGAAGCCAGAACTACAGCAGGTAAAGATGAAATTGCTGAACTGTCCGGGCATATATCAGCTACCTACCTGCAGGCACGCCCCTTGCTGATGGCCGAATACGAAAAGAACAAAGCCGCGTCATGATGCTAATATCAGTTGCAAATATCAGTGGGGTTGAACAATATTTACTCACCTGCCCGTCAAAAAAATTCTTTTACCTGGACTGCCCCGGTTGTGGGTTGCAACGCTCTTTGCTGGCGTTAATTAAGGGGGATATCGCATCATCCTGGAATTTATATCCGCCTACACTGTTTGTATTAGTTACACTGATATTCCTGCTGCTTCATTTGACATTCAGCTTTAAACATGGCGCTTATATTCTAAAAATATTGTTTATAATTACAGTAGCTGTAATGGCGGTTAACTATTTTTATAAAATTCTAAACCATCAACTGATATGACAGACTATACCCAACCACAGCAGGATATTAACCAGCCCCAGGTAGCGCTACCCAATGCTACTGCTGTATTGGTATTAGGTATTATAGGCATTATTACCTGCTGCTGTTGGGGGATAGGTGCTATTCTGGCCATAATAGCATTAGTGTTGGCAGCTAAGGATATAAAACTGTACAAAACCAACCCTTATATGTACACCAAAGCATCTTTTAACAACCTGAATGCCGGCCGTATATGTGCGATTATAGGTTTAGTATTCTCCTTGCTATGTGTGGCATATTTTATATACATCGGAAGCATGATAGGCTGGGAAAACATGGGTGACATGGAGTCTATGCGTGAAGCAATAGATAACCTGGAAAAAGAGGGTAAATAGATTATTATCTTAAAATTAAGGAGGACATTTGAAAAAGTACTTGCTTATACTACCGCTGTTTTCATTCTTAGTTTCCTGTCAGCAAAATAAACCAACCGGCGCGGAAACAGCCGGCAATACAACTGACTCAACCACAATTCTGAATGACCCAAAGAATAGAATAAATCTTCAAATCAGCAATTTTACAGAAATCGACAGTTCAGGAATTCTTATGCTTCCGCTCACAACGGGGGAGTCGGCAAAATACTCGGACAGGTCGTCTTACAAGGAAATTCCGTATAACAGTTACTGGAATATTATTTTCTTTAACGGCAAAACCAATGAATATCACCTGTTAACTGATAAGAAGATATTAATCAGAGAGCACCATCTGAAATACGGTGACGACTATAGATTGCATACAGAGCTCAAGGTCAATTATATATTTTACACAGCAACCATAGACGACTATGATAGAGACAAAAAGCTAACACAACAAGACCCGGTATATCTTTTCATTTCCGATAAGGAAGGAAACCACTTCAGACAAATTTCGCCTGGCGGTTACAACTTGCGGAATTGGCAATACATAAAATCACTCGATAAGGTAATATTGACCGCCCAAAAAGACAGCGATAATAATAAAACGTTTGATGACAAAGATGAGATAATGGCTTTCGAAATAATAGTAGACAAAGAATCCGAACCAAAAGAAATTCTTTCCTTCGACTTCAAGAACGAATTGAAAATTTTATTTGACAGAGATTGGAAACGATTAGATGATTAACTAGTACGGGACTCCCTTAACCTACCTGAAAAAAATGAGCTAAAAGCGGTTTATCACTTCAAACACCTTACAATATTATCCCAAAGCACATCAGCGGCTTTTTCCCAGGTGAATTTTTTTACCTGTGCAGGGGCAGCAGCTATCAGTTTGGCACGGAGGTTCTCGTCTTTATAGAGCTGCTCCATTTTTGCGGCTATATCATCCACGTTTGTGGGGTCCACCAGCAGTCCGGCCTCTCCCGCTACCTCGGGCATAGATGATGTATGGCCGACGATGGCAGGCACGTCACACTTCAGCGCCTCGAGTATGGGTATGCCAAAGCCCTCGAAGTAGGAAGGGTACACCATAGCATACGCGCCACCGGTTACCTGGCTCAGCTCATCCACGTTCATATAACCCACCCATTTCACATCATCTTTATAGGGCATGTTCTCTTTCATTTCCAGCACCTCGTCATACTTCCACGCCAGGCGGCCTACTATCACCAGCTTCATATCGCTACGCTGCATTTTCTTAAAGGCCACAAAAGCCTTCAGCAGGTTCACGATATTCTTGCGAGGGTGCAGCGCGCCGGCAAATACAAAATATTCGCAGCCATCGGCATACTTCTTTTTCACGGCTTCTTTCTCATCCCAGCGCAGGGGGCGGTATGCTTCGTGCGCACCGTTGCAGGCCACATCTATTTTGGCGGCATCTATGCCATAGTGGCTGATGATATCCAGCTTGGAATATTCGGATACCGTAACTATGCGCTTGGCTTTGCGCGCAAAGCGGGGCTGGAAAAACTTCCAGTAGTATTTGTGGCTCAGCTTGAAATGTTCGGGGTAATGCTCAAAAGCCAGGTCGTGAATAACCAGGCAGGTGGGCACTTGTGTGCGTAGCGAGCAATATCCGTCGGGCGACAGGAATACGTCTATTTTATACTTCCTCAGTACATAAGGCAGTGTCCAGTCGAACCAAAGCGTGAACAATACAGGGTGTCTTGCCTGCGGGGGTATTACTATAGGGGTCACGTTAGATGAAAACACAAAGGATTCATCGTAGGGGCGGTCGAAAAAAAAGAAAAAGTCGTGCTCAGGATGCTGATGTACCATCCTTTCTAATGTCTGGTAGGTAAACCATCCTATTCCTTCCAACTTTCCTTTCAATAAAAGCCTGGTATTAACACCTATACGCATAGTAATGGCGACAAAAATATAATTTTACCCAACACAGCCAACCAATAATAGCCGGATGCGCCGATTTTTTGTAAAAAACCTCTTGTTTGTAATAGCCGTCAACCTGCTGGTGAAGCCCCTGTGGGTGTTCCTCATAGACAGGACGGTGCAGAATAGGGTGGGCCATGCAGGTTATGGTACCTACCAGGCATTGGTCAACCTGGGGCTGATATTCAATATTATCCTCGATTTTGGGCTTACATATTATAATACACATATTATATCGGGCTCTCCGGGCAAGTTGCGCAGTTTGTTTCCTGCAATGCTGTCGGCCAGGCTGGTGCTGGTGGTGGCTTATGCAGTGGTAGTATTTGTGGCCGGGTGGGCCATTGGCTTTACTAATGCGGAAATGCTGCTGCTGGGGGGTATTATCGCCATACAGTCGCTCAACTCTCTGATGCTCTTCCTGCGCAGCAATGTATCGGCCCTGCACAAGTTCAGGCTCGATGCCCTTCTGTCTGTCACAGACAGGTTGCTGATGATAGCCTTGTGCAGTGTGCTGCTGTTTTGGCCCGGAATGCCGGAGTTTAAGATTGAATGGTTTATACTGGCGCAGATAGCCTGTTATGCGGTGGCTATAGTACTGGCATTGTACATCATGCGCCGGATGGCTTCGGTGTCCTTCACCCCGTCGCTCAACATAAAGCAGGTGGGCGCTATCATCAGGAAAAGCATTCCCTACGCCACGCTTGTGTTCCTGATGGCAGTACATACGCGGGCCGATACGATACTGATAGAGCGCATCAGCGGGCCGGATAGTAAAAACTTTGCGGGAATATATGCTGCCGGCTATCGCCTGCTGGATGTAGGCAATATGTTCGGCATTTTGTTTTCTGGCATGCTATTGCCCATGTTCGGGCGGCTGCTATCGCAAAAACAGGACATTCAACCCATCGTCAGGTTATCTGTTAACATCTTGCTGCCTCTTGCTTTTATAGCTACAGGCGCAGCAGTGTTCTTCGGCACCGATATTATGCAATGGCTCTACACAGATATGAATGTATACAGCGGACAGGTATTCGCATGGCTGATGGCTTGTTTTCCGGCCTATTGCATCATGTACATCTACTCTACCCTGCTCACCGCCAATGGCAATCTTATTTTATTGAACAAAGTAGCCATAGCAGGTGTAGTTATCAACCTATCGCTGAACCTGTGGCTGATACCTGAGCGACAGGCCCTGGGTGCGGCGCAGGTGGCTTTCATTACACAAACTACCCTGGCCTTTATGTATATATTTTTCTCAGGCAAGAAGTTGCAACTGGATAAGGGGATAAAGCTGGTAGCTGCGCATATAGGTTATGTGCTGCTGTTGGGTGCTGCGGGTTATTCCTGTACACTATTGCAGATTAACTGGCTGTATGCCATGCTGCTGTATGCGTTATTTGGGTTGGTGCTGATATTCCTGTTCAGGTTTGTATCGCTGGCATCGGTTAGAGCCCTGATGACGAAGTAGCGCTTTATTATTTCTTTAGTTTTTCCAGGTTTGCCGCTTCGTCTTTAGGCAGTAGTTCCGATTCATTTTTTACTATAAACACAGCACTGCCCTTCAGTTGTATTTTGCCCCCCGCCCTCATGGCATATACTTTTGTAAACTCCGCTCCGAAGTACAAAATGATAGCCGTATAGTATACCCAGGACAAAATGATAATAATAGATGCAGCCGCTCCGTAGGTATTGTCCATTTCAGACGATGATATGTACAGGCCGATGAGGTATTTGCCCAGCATAAATAACAGTCCCGTAAAAAATGCCCCGCGTAGTGCATCCTTCCACCTGATAATGGCATCGGGTAAGAATTTGTATATAGAGGCGAACAACAGTGTAATAATAACAAAATTAAACAGCAGGTTGAATATTTGAATGAGTACCACCAAGTCGTCTTGCAAAGTGCGAAACAAGCTTTTGGACAATATATCGGTAAGCGAGCTGACGAACAATGATACGATGAGCAGGAAGGCAATGCCCAGCACCAGCGAGAAGGACAAAAGCCTGTTTTGAAGATATTTCAGCCAGCCACGTTGTGGCTTTGCTTTAATAGACCATATATAGTTGATGGAATCCTGTATATCTGCAAATACGGTAGTAGCGCCGAATATCAATATACCTATGCCAATGATGCTGAATGTCTTTGCGTTCTGGTCGCGCAGTTGCTGAATGATAGTAAACAACTGATCGGCGCTGGATTTTCCTACCAGGTCCTCCATTTGCCAATACACACTCCACATCACATCGTTTGTTTCGAAGAAAAGCCCCGTGACGGAAATAACAACCAGCAGCAAGGGGCCTAATGAAAACGCCGTATAATATGCAAGAGATGCGCTGAGCTTGGTAACGTTGTCATCTACAAACTCATTTGCTGTTTCCTTCAGCATACGCCAATAATATTTCAGTGCGCTCATCTTTCTGTTACTACCTATTTAACAATTAAACGGGGGGCTATGTTGCCGTAATAATAAAAGTGCCGCTATAATAGCGGCACTTTTCCTGCTTGGCCTACACGGCACTTGTTAGTACCTGGTAGCTAAGCCCCCATCATTAGGCACCTTTGAAGGGCCAAAATCCAGGTAATTAATATTACGTTTTCTGTTTTTTTCTACCCCATCGTTAGACATTACTTCCTCACCGGCATATAAATCGCCGGGCATGTCGTAAGTAGCGGTAATGCGGGGATTCTTCTTAGCACTTACCACGGCTACGGGCTTGATGTCTTTTTTCTGATGTTTCAGACACACCACCGTATTGTCACACACTTTGGGGTTCTTACCATATTGTGTAGTGCTGGTAGGGTACGCCAACGCTGCCGTACATTCGGGTTCCAATATGGCATGCTCGTCATTAGGCATTTCGTAGGTAACTGTCAGGGCTTCGTTTGCCTGGTTGCTCTTGTTCACATACACTACGGTAGTTTTGCAGTCAGGCTCTGTATATCCCTTTGCAGGAACATTCCTGCCTGAAGACAAATGCTGTGCGCTACGCATTGCATCATCTTTATCACATACTACATAATCACCACCCGCTTTACATACAGGGTAATTAATGTCGTATTTACTTTTCTGTGCGTATGCACCAGGCAGTAAAAATCCCAGGCCCAGTGCCAGCATTACTATTTTCGTTCTCATAACTTATCAATTTTTGGTTAACAATATGTTCTTATTGCCCTTGCTTACGTTTTAAGAACTTTACACTTGATACAACACAGCATAAGGCTAATAGTTTTAAAAAACTATGTTAAAGCCCTACTTTGCATGCTCCTCCCTTACTTCATCTTTCTGGTGTCCCGGTGCGTTAGCGTCTTCATCCTGGTTTTTATGCCTTTCCGGTATATACCTCTGAGCCCTGGGGTCAGCCTTTTTCGTATCCCTGGTTGAAGAACAGGAACTTGTACCACAACAAATAATAGCTAAGCTGAAAATCAATATTGAATTTTTCATAACATGTAAATTTTTATCTCTGAATAATGCATTTGTATTATAGCCGTATATGGGCTTTTGATTGGTGGTGGGCGGTTAATTGTCTATTTTTGCTAACAAAACTGATTGAATAATGTTGAAAACAGGAAATACCATCGTGAGCATTTATACGGAAATGACTCCTAACCCGGAGACAATGAAGTTTGTAGCCAACAAGCTGTTGTATCCAGGCAAAAGCATCGACTTTCCTGATGAGACCAGTGCGGCACCTTCGCCCCTGGCTAAAGAATTATTTGCATTTCCTTTTATACGCGGTGTGTTTATAGCCAGCAACTTTGTAACGTTGACCAAAACACCCGATACTCAGTGGGAAGAAGTCATTCCGTCTGTACGCGAGTTTTTGAAGCAATACCTGGAAGAGGGCAAAGTGGTGTTGAACGAAGACCAGGTGGTGAAAAAAGAAGAAAGCAATACGATAAATGAAGATGATACCGATGTGGTGAAGCGCATCAAAGAACTGCTGGAAAACTACGTAAAACCTGCCGTGGAAATGGATGGCGGTGCTATCAGCTTCAAGGGCTACGACGCCGGTGTGGTGAAACTCATGATGCAGGGCTCTTGCTCAGGCTGCCCTTCTTCTATGATTACGCTGAAAGCTGGCATTGAAGGCATGATGAAACGCATGATACCCGAGGTGAAAGAAGTAGTAGCCGAATCAGAATAATATTTTTAGTGGTTAGTATAAAGCAGTCCCAGCCACAAGCAGGGGCTGCTTTTTTTTGGTGGTTGCAATATTTCCTCACTACAGAGGCAACTGCGGCTGCTGGCCAGCCTGGTTCGCAGTAAATATCAGGGATAGGCGATAAAATAATAATCCTTCTTTTGGTAATAATGTGCTGCAAATTCTTCTTTGCGCAGTGACGGGCGGTTATTCAGCCAGCGTTGCATGGTGGATACACGCATGGTGCAGGAGGCAAAAAGCTCATACACTTTCTCAGGGGTGGAACCATAAAAGTCGGACGCACCCAGGCCGTGTTCGAATATAACAACCGGCTTGTGTGTTTTTAAAGTATTTACAGCCCCTTCCAGCACCAGCAGTTCCCCGCCTTCCACATCTATTTTTATCAAATCAGGCTTGTAGCCTGCAGGCAGTATATCGTCCAGCAGTTCGGTCTGTACTTCAATTGTAGTATCCTGTTCATTAGGCCTGTCGTATTTACGTTTTATCAGCCCGCTATAGGATGGATTGGACACCACATAGTTGAAAGTAGCAGTGCCCTTTTGATTGCTGAGTGCATAGCTATTTATGTTGCAATGAGTGTTCCCGGTGTATTTTTTAACCAACGCTTCGTACATATCCGGAATAGGTTCAAAAGCATAATGTATGCCTCCGGGGGCACGCTTCAGCATTATATCCAGCACTTCGCCCTTGTGCGCGCCTATGTCTATACAGCAACTATCTTTACCGCACGCTTCAGCTATCACCTTTTTGGTCTGGCTGTCATATTGCTGGTTTTTAGTAAAGTCTATAGGTATAGATTTCAGTATTCTTTTCAACAGTTGTTTCATCCTGGCTATATATCGGCGTCAAAAGTATCATTTTTATAGTAGTGACCTAACTCCCGGTTATGTCTTATATATCATAACAATTCCCCTCTATTGCTACCAGGGTATTAGGGAACACTGTCATAGCCTGTTCACGAAAGGGGGCTAACTCGCGGTACTTGGATGAGAAATGGCCTATAAGCAACTGTTTGGCGCCGGCCATTTTAGCCACTTCAGCCGCCTGCACGGGTGTACTGTGGTAGCGCGCTTTGGCTTTCTCAGCATCTTCATGCAGGTAGGTGGTTTCGTGGTAAATGGTATCCACACCCTGTATATAAGGTATAAAAGAATCCGTAAACAGGGTGTCTGCGCAAAAAGCGTATTTCTTCACTTCAGGGCCTTCGGTAGTTACCCATTCATTTTTAATAATCGTACCGTCTTTGTGCTCGTAGTCTTCTCCTTGCTTCAACTTATCATAATAATAGCGGGGTATCTCATAATCGCGGCACTGTGCGGGCAAAATTTTCCTTCCCCGGGTTTTGCTTTCTACCAAAAAACCATGGCAGGCGATGCGGTGCTCTACAGGGAAGCAGGTGACTTTGAAATTATCAGTTTCTACCAATAATTCGTTTCCCTCCGGCATGGGGTGAAAGTGCAACCGGTAAGTCAGTACCGTATCGGCCCAATCGAGTATATTTTGCAACATGGGCATGATGGGTGCAGGGGCGTACAGGTGCAAGTCCGCCTGCCTGCCCAGCAAGCTCATACTGTTGATAAGCCCGGGCAAGCCGAAGTAATGGTCGCCATGCAGGTGGCTGATGAATATATGATTCAGCTTACTCCACTTTATACCGTGCTTTTGCATCTGCACCTGCGTGCCTTCGCCGCAATCAATCAACAGATGCTCACCATATACCGATACCACCTGTGCTGTTGGGTTGCGGCCAAATGCCGGTAATGCAGAGTTATTTCCCAGTATGGTTACATTCATCTGACAACAATTTTCTTTCCAGCGGCCAGATGGTACCCGCGGAAGCTTAGTAAAATGTAAAACCGCCCAATCTTTATTTCCCTGAGTGCAAAACCTGAACTCTTATATCCTCGTTTCATATCAACGCCTTATACCAAAAAACTACAGATTAACAGGGCGTTACAGTTATAGAATGGAAGTACAGCAAAATCGCGCATTTTTCCTGATTATGCAATTTTAGCCGTTTTTGTTTAAAAAAATACGATAAATGTCTATTCTTCGCTCAACAAATCCCTCTCCAGTATTTCCATACTGATGATATCTACCGCCTCTTGCATGGTAGGGGCAATGTTTAGTTTATCTGCAGCGTCATTGCTTTGTAATAATTTCAATACTTCGGGTTGGGTACCGGTGAGTACAAAAGAGCGCAGCGCGGCATAACAATCATCGTGTACCTGCAACAAGCCTCCCAATGACGTATTGTCGGCTGATATACAATGTTGTAGGTCAATAATGAAGTTATTACTGTCAATGCCGTAATCTGCTTTAATTAACTCTGCCAGCTTGCCAGTCAAATTATTATCCAGCACATCCGTCTGTGGTGTTATTACCGTATATGTTGTTTTGGTATCAAATTTGAACTCCATAAAATGTAGTTTAAGTAACAGGAGTGTAAAATAGCATTAATTAAAAATAACATTTCCACGGTATTATTTGTTTTATATTGTAGTATGTGTTGTTAGCAATATGAATATAACCAATCTTAATACCAGCTACACCGGATTATTCGTTAATTTTATAAAAACAAAGCGAGGACTTTATTAATGGATCAGAATTTTTCGCCGAAAGTAAAAGAGATCATTTCCTACAGCCGCGAGGAAGCGCTGAGATTGGGCAATGATTTCATTGGCACCGAACACTTGTTGCTGGGCCTGATAAGAGATGGGGAAGGACTTGCGGTTAAAGTGCTGCAAACCCTGCACGTAGACCTCTTTGACCTCCGTAAGGAACTGGAAATGGCTATCCGCGACAAAGGCAACAAGCCATTGGCAAATATCAACAGCCTGCCCCTGACCAAGCAGGCGGAGAAGGTAATACGTATTACAGTACTGGAAGCTAAGGCGCTGAAAAGCCCTACGGTAGAAACAGAGCACCTGATGCTGTCAATCCTGAAGAACAAAGAGAACGTGGCTACCCAGATATTGCACCAGTACGAAGTGGATTATGAGAAATTCAAAAGCGAACTGGGCATAGTTCAGGGAGAAGCTCCCCGTGGCGATTACAACGACCCGGGCTCTGAGGAATTTGAGGAAGATGACGAACGTCGCCAATTTCAGCAACGCCGCCAAGCTGGCAATACCAAGTCAAAAACACCAGTACTGGACAATTTTGGCAGGGACATCACCAAAATGGCAGAGCTGGGCAACCTGGACCCCATAGTAGGCAGGGAAAAAGAAATAGAACGCGTATCTCAGATACTATCCCGCAGGAAAAAGAACAACCCTATATTGATAGGCGAACCCGGCGTGGGTAAAACAGCTATAGTAGAGGGCCTGGCGCTGCGTATTGTTCAGCGCAAAGTATCGCGTGTGTTGTTCGACAAACGTGTTATCAGCCTGGACCTGGCTGCATTGGTGGCAGGTACCAAATACCGCGGGCAGTTTGAAGAAAGGATGAAAGCCATCATGAACGAACTGGAAAAGAACCGCGATGTCATCCTCTTTATTGACGAGATACATACCATAGTAGGTGCGGGTGGCGCTTCCGGCTCGCTGGATGCATCCAATATATTCAAACCTGCACTGGCGCGTGGCGACCTGCAATGCATAGGCGCTTCTACGCTGGATGAGTACCGTATGTATATTGAGAAAGACGGTGCCTTAGACCGCCGTTTCCAGAAGGTGATGGTAGACCCGCCAAGCGTGGAAGAAACCATAACTATACTGAACAATATCAAATCGAAATACGAAGACTTCCATAATGTCAACTACGACCAGGAATCGATAGAAGCCTGCGTGAAGCTGAGCGACAGGTATATGACCGACCGCCTGCTGCCCGACAAAGCAATAGACGTAATGGACGAAGTAGGCGCGCGCGTACACCTGAAGAACATCAATGTGCCGCAGAACATACTGGACCTGGAGAAGAAGATAGAAGACATCAAACAAGAGAAGAATAAAGTAGTAAAGAGCCAGCGTTTTGAAGAAGCCGCCGCACTGCGCGATAAAGAAAAGCGCCTGGGCGAAGAGCTGGACAAAGCTAAAGCTGAGTGGGAAGAAGAATCGAAGAGCAAGCGCTACCCCATTAACGAAGAACATATTGCCGAAGTCATCAGCATGATGACCGGCATACCGGTAATGCGCATGGTAGAGGCTGAAAGCCATAAACTGCGCCGCATGGGCGACGACCTGAAAGGTGCAGTAATAGGCCAGGACGAAGCGATAAGCAAAGTGGTGAAAGCCATACAGCGAAACAGGGTGGGGTTGAAAGACCCCCGCAAGCCAATAGGTTCCTTTATATTCCTGGGGCCAACGGGTGTGGGTAAAACAGAACTTGCCCGTGCACTGGCACGCCACATGTTCGACAGTGACGATGCCCTGATACGCGTGGATATGAGTGAGTACATGGAAAAATTCTCACTCAGCCGCCTGATAGGCGCGCCTCCGGGTTATGTGGGTTACGAAGAGGGCGGACAGCTTACTGAAAAAGTACGCCGCAAGCCTTACTCTGTAGTGCTGCTGGACGAGATAGAAAAAGCGCACCCGGATATATTCAACATACTGCTGCAGGTGCTGGACGATGGCCAACTGACTGACGGCCTGGGCCGTAAAGTAGACTTTAAGAATACGATGATCATCATGACATCGAACATAGGCGTACGCCAGCTAAAAGACTTTGGCGCAGGCGTAGGCTTTACCACATCAGCCAGGGCAGAAAATGCAGAAGATGCAAGCAAGGGCGTAATAGAGAAAGCCCTGAAGCGTACCTTCTCACCCGAGTTCCTCAACAGGATAGATGATGTGATTATCTTCAACCAGCTGGACGAAAGCCATATAGCGCTGATTATAGACATCATTATGAAAGATGTGCTGAAGCGTCTGGGGGCGCTGGGCTTCAAACTGGACCTGAAAGAGGCAGCTAAGAAGTTCATAGCAGAAAAAGGCTACGACCAGCAGTTTGGTGCAAGGCCGCTGCACAGGGCTATACAGAAATACCTGGAAGACCCGCTGGCCGAAGAACTGCTGAACCAGAAGATAAAAGAAGGCGATACTGTAGTGGCCGACTTTGATGAAAAAGAAGGCAAACTCACTTTCAAAATAGAGAAACCCTCAAAGAAAAGTGAATCTAAAGAAGCAGAGTAGTAATGAGTAGTTTTTCATAAAAAGAGAAAGCGTCCCGCATATATGGGACGCTTTCTCTTTTTATAGTTTACCCGGATGGTATTATCCTTTTTTCATTTCCTTTTCACCCAGCTCTTTTATCTGTTTACCAAACTCGTTGTTGGGGTCTATAGCCAAAATAAGGTCAGCATATTTTACAGCTTCTGCATACACGCTCGTTCTGAATTTGCACAATGCAAGGTATTGATAGGCTACCAGCAAATCTTTATCAGACTTTTTAACACCTTCTACTTCAAGCCCCAGCCAGGTTTCAAAATAAGGTGCTGCCAGGCATTTTTCGCCTTCAGCATCACGCGCAGCATTTACACGCCCCCTCCAGTAGTAGCCCGAAGGCTGCTCAGGAAACTTAACTATCATAGTTCCGAAAATAGTATCTGCTTTCTGCAGCATAGCCGCTGTATCTATACCCTCAGTAGTTATAGACAGGTAATAGCTATAACCACCCCAGAAATAATCATTGGCAGTAGCTACTTCGGCAAGGTCTGCGTAGATTTTTTCATACCATTTGCCGGCGTTTATCCAGTCCCTGTTGCTACGGAATGATTCAGCGATTTCACGGTAGGCTTCTATCTTGTTACCACTTGTATCCATGCTCAGCGATTTGCTGAAAGCTATGTTTGCAGAGTCCCCCAGGTTATTCATCAGGTATATCTGTCCCTGTTTCAGGTAGTCTTTAGTGAATATTTCTTCAGGCTTCTGGTTGCCAAAATAAATACGCGCATTTTCCAAAGCTTTTTGTGCAGCATCTGAATCTTTCAGTTCCATATAGCTGTAGGCTAGTATACCATAAGACCTTAACTTGTTTAAACCCTGGCCCCTCAGCTCATTGATTTTATTAATCGCTTCCTGGAAATATTTAGCCTGGTATAGTATTTCCGCATAAGTATATTGATCCGCCAGAGACTTATCAGAGTATTCAAGATATTTTTCCATATTCTCTTTCGCCAGCTCATATTTTCCTACGTAAGTGTAAGCATAAGCCATATCGCGGTAAGGCAGCGGATTGGTAGGGTCTACCTCTTGTGCTTTATTCCAGTGCTCCAGCGCTTTATCGTAGTTACGGGCGTTATACATCAGCTTACCCATGCGTGAATATGCCAGCGAGTTGTTCGGGTCTTTCTCCACGGCTTTTTCGTAATTGGTCATAGCCTGGCCACCGCCACCGTTTACCTGCAGGTAGGCATCTCCTGAGGCTACCAGCAATTCAGGTGTAACCATTTTTTCCAGCACCTCATTATACCAGTCTACAGCCAGTTGCTTATTACCACCTTTTGAATAATTGATGGCATCGGCAGCATATCTTTTCTGTATCCAGTCTTTTTTCTTGCCCATATCTGCCAGCGCCTGTGCTGCCTGCATACCCGCCGCTTCGCCTTCTACAGCAAACTTCACCCTCACCGTGCCGCTGATGTTGGCATAGTCCTCGGGGTATTTTACAAATGCATTGAGCGCCGCATCAGCATTACCCAGTTGCAATTCTGACAGGCCGTAGTAATAGTTAGCTGCAGCATCGGTAGCAGATAGTGGTTGTAAAATCTTTTTCGCACTGGCATACCTTTCATACCTGTACATTTTCATTCCTTCTTCCAACGACTGTGCTGTGGCGGTTATCGTCATGGCCGCAGCAGCAATAGTTACTATCAGTTGTTTCATTTTCATCTTTTTAGACACCTTGTTTAGGTATAGTTCTTTTTATATATACGCTTTTGATTAAAAAAATATTATTGGTTCATGCCTGCTTCCCTGAAGATGATATTCACCCTGGTAGGGAACAGCCTCGCCTGTTTGAACACCAGCTGCCCGCGCTGCTCTCTCAGGAACTTGGCAAAACCCGCCGCGAGTCCGGAGTAGGTATCGCGGTGTACATAATACAGCTTGCGCGTCAACGGGTACCATTCCGGAGCTATATAAACCTGGTAAGGTTTGTAGCCTTTGTCTAAGCTGTCGTTGAATATCGTGGCTACCTTCACACTGCTGATAAACGCCAGCCCTTCGGGGTCTTCATAATCACTGATATGGCTCACACTTACAAAACCTATAGCATCGGGGTTATCCACTACATACTGTATCACAGAATCATTGCCTTTTGCCGCATAAACATTATCGCCCAACTTTTCGCCCGGTATCAGCGAGTCGAGCATATACCTCAACGTGCTGGAACCGGGGTTGTCAAATACCACGTTGTATTTCTTGCTATACTGCCCTGTAAGTATGCCTTTCAATTGTGTTATGCTGAAGACGGTATCTTCATTCTTATTGTTTACAACTACCGCTACCGCATCTTTGGCAATATCCAGCGATGTGGGCACTATTTTCTTACCTTCCAGTACTGCCTTTTCATCAGCACCCAGGTCACGTGTCACCAGTATCATCCTCACTTTACCATCCATAAAATCTTTGATACATTCGCTCTCCGGCTTGTACTGCACATTTATTTTAGCATCAGGGTAGCTGCTGTCAAATACTTCCAGTTGTTCCTGTATAACGTGGCGGTAAGTTTCGTCTACAGAAATATCTATAGTGCCGCTTGTGAGTGTATCTGTTGGTTTGTCTTTAGCTTTGTCTTCACCACAACTAATTGCTGAGAGCATCAAAATTCCAAGCGCCAAAACCAACCTGCCAGATTTCATAATCGCAATTTTAGGCATTATTTTATTTATATGTGTTATGCTCATTTATCTTGTAACATTAATTTAACAGCGGCGTCACTGTTCTGTCAATTCTTAGCTCCGTCTCATATCCATCCAGCCCCGGTATATTCTGAATACTCCATAGAGCACCATAAGTGCGGTTATGCTGTAAGCCACTGTATTAGAAAGAACGATGGCACCAAAGGTTTTATAATAGCCTACCATGCAACCCACCGCAATGTACAGCAGGCCAATGCCGATATGCGCAGCCCCGCGAAAACCATTGCCCTTATTGTGTATCCTTCTTTCGTCCGGATTCATATATACACCCGTTTTTTAAAATGTGCGGCAAAAATAACTGTTTATGCCCGCAATTGCTTGTACTATTTAGATGAGGTAGGCTGCAAAATTCCATAATAACTTAATAATCACAGGAATAGTTAACAGAATATTATGTATTGTATAACAGTTGGCAGCTCTGTTGCACTATGGCTTAACAATTTACTATTATCTTGTGTGTTATGTTTCGCTCCCGTATATATTACTGTATGACGCTACTGCTGGTACTATCAGCTTGCGGCAGTAGCCAGCATAAAGAGCACAATGTATTCCACATGAATATGTCGGGCAAGGCGCTGGAATCGCTGGACCCCGCATTTGCCAAAGACCAGTATATGATGTGGACGGCTAATATGCTGTTCAATACATTGGTGGCTACAGACAGCAACCTGCACCTGGTGCCCTCGCTGGCCAAAAGCTGGACAATGAGCCCCGATGGCCTTAGCTATACATTCATCCTGCGCAATGATGTGTACTTCCACGACAATCCCGCTTTTGAAGGTGGGAAGGGACGAAAAATGACCGCCGCAGATGTGGTGTACAGTTTCAACCGGGTTATTGACCCCGCCACCGCATCGCCCGGGGCATGGATATTCAACGACCGTGTCACAGCGCAAAATCCCTTTGTAGCCATAGATGATACCACATTCGTCATTCACCTGCTGCGCCCCTTCCGCCCGTTGCCGGAGATACTGAGTATGCAATATTGCAGCATAGTGCCGCACGAAGTGGTGGGTAAATGGGGCAAAGACTTCCGTACACATCCATGTGGCACAGGGCCTTTCATGTTCGAACTATGGGATGAAGGCAATATGCTGATACTGCACAAAAACCCCGGTTACCACGAGCAGGATGATAACAGCACAAGCCTGCCTTACCTGGATGCGGTGAAAATCAGCTTCACCACCAGCAAGGCCAGCGAGTTTTTCCGCTTCCTGCAGGGCGAACTGGATTTTGTGAACGAACTGGACGGCTCTTTCAAAGACCTGGTGCTGACAAAAAAGGGTGAGCTGAAAGAAGAATACAAAGACAAACTGGTACTGAGCAAACGCACTTACCTGAATACCGAATATTTAGGTTTCCTCACCGATACCACCAATGCACTGCTGACCAACTCACCTGTAAAAAATGTGCTGGTGCGCCAAGCTATGAACTACGCTGTGGACAGGCAGAAAATCGTCACCTATTTCAGGAATGGAATAGGCATAGCTGCTACATCGGGTTTTATACCCGCGGGCATGCCCGGCTACGACAGTGCGCACAGTTATGGCTATCATTATAATCCTGCCAAAGCAGCAGAATTATTAGAGCAGGCAGGCTATCCGGGCGGCAAGGGTTTAGCGCCCATTACCGTTCTTACGCCGGATATATATGCAGATATTGTAAATTTTGTAGCCAACCAGCTACAGGCTGTGGGCATACCTGTGGAGGTAGAAATCATGCAGTCGAATATACTGCGGCAGCAGATGAGCAAGTCGGAAGCCATATTCTTTCGCGGGCAATGGATAGCCGATTATCCTGATGCGGAAACTTACCTGGTATTCTTCAATGGCAACCTGCCCGCCCCGCCCAACTACACACGTTTCAACCATCCTCAGTTTAACAGCTGGTACGATGAGGCTATGCTGGCGCAAAACGACAGCACCCGCTGGACATTATACCGCAATATGGACAGCTTAGTAATGCAAAACGCCCCGGTCATTCCCCTGTTCTACGACCAGATGACGCATTTCATCAGCCCGCGTGTCAGCGGCTTTGCCGCCACACCTATGAATGTAATAGACCTGAAAAGGGTACAGCTAAAAGATTAGTTGCACTTCAGGTGCAGTGCATGAAATTTTTTCCATAGCCCTGACTTTTAAGTCAGGGGGAGATGATTTAATCAAGGCGGCTTTAGCCTAAGTAAATATCGGGCTAACGCCATACACAATGATAAGCCCCGGCTTAAAAACCGGGGCTTATCTATTCCGAAATGATGTGAGAATTATTTCTTCTTGTACCGGGCTATCAGTTCCGACACAGAACTGCGGCGCAGGTATTCAGGGTTCAGCGCTGTGAACATTTTTACTTTAGCCGGCGAAATTTTTAACGCCTTTTCCAATTGTATCAACGCCTCTTTTGATTTCCCCAGCTCCAGCAAAGATGCTGCGTGAAAATACCTGAAATCAGCCTTATCGCCGCAATTTTCGCGGGCTATTTCCAGTTGTGTCAGCGCCTCATCATAATAGTGTGCCAGGTACAGGCCCTTTATCAGCGCCATCCAGGTAGTCTTATTATTCGGCTTCAGCTTTACAGCGTTCAGGTAGCATACCAATGCTTCGTTTTCCGCGTCCATTTCCATCAGGCAGTTACCAATAGCCATACAATATGATGCGTTGTCCTTATCCAGGTGCAATGCTACTGAATAGGCTTTCACCGCTTTTTCCCATTGCTTTTCGCGGGCGTATGTTTCGCCTATTTTATAGAATATACTATCGTCCTGCGGGCTCAGCTGTGAAGCCTTGCGGTAGAAATACCTCGCCCGTTGAAAATTCTTTTTCTTTTCCCAGCAGTAGCCGATGGCTTCAAATATCACATCCTCAGGCTTGGCCAGTTCCATGTGTGTTTCCAGCACCTCTATGGCTTTCTCGTACCATTTCAGGCGCATATAGGCATCGGCCATATTGCGGTAGGCAAATTCAAATTTCTCGTCTATCGCCACGCAAAACTCGTAGGAGTCAATCGCTTTTTCATACAGCTTCAACCCCTGGTAGGCTGTACCCATATTGAACCATGCCAATGCGTTATAAGGGTCTTCTTCTGTAATGGTAGTATGTACGGTTATGCTGTCTTCAAAACGCTTGGTAAAGTCTGCCCAGAAGCAGATTTTTTGCAGTCCCTCTTCATTGCGCGGGTCAATTTTCAGCACACGTTGCAGTGTGTCAAATACCGCGTCGAATTCCTCGCATTCGTCATACACATCCGTCAGTTCCAGCAGCACCTCTATTTTGTCGCGGCCCTCAAAGTTTTCAGCCCTTTGCTCCAGGAACAAAGCAGCCTGGTCGTATTTAAACTGGCTGACCAATACATCAGAGCGCAGCAGCGTAGCGTCCAGGTTGCCCTGGTCGTATTGCTCCAGTTCGTCCAGTGCATGTACTGCCTGGCCATACTTTTGCGCCTGTACCAGTATTTCTGCTCTTAATAATAATACCGAAGTGGAAAACGGGTAATAAGTGCGGGCTATTTCACATGCCAGGAGGGCCTGTTCTTCGTTACTGTTCTGAAAGTAGTATTCAATAACACGTTCAAAGTCTTCTTCGTCCATTATGCCGGCCGACTCTCCGTTCTTCACATCCTCGTATCTCCTCAGTAAATCATCCAGCGAATTCAAGTCATCATCCATGAAATCATCATACATATCTCACGATTTATATCAAAAATAACGAAAACTTACCGCTTATGCCACAGGGCCAATGTTAAGGGCATGTCAAAATACACAAGTTATCAACATATAAGAAACGTTGCATAATTCAACACAATACGGATTAACGAATAATATATGCGGGAATTTAATGGTGGAGGTGTATTCTGCGCCAACAGCGGGATAAACTAACTATCTTATTTAACAAGCAATTTATAAATCATAAACTTCAAAAGGTATAGCTATTATTTTCCCTTTTTCAAACCTAAATAATATTTGTTTGCTATAAATATCTGCGTAACAATACTTTACTTTATCAGTCTTATATAATTCACCGACCGTATAGGTTTTTTCCAAAGCACACTTATTGTATGTATTGAAATATACTATGTTATTAATACTGTAAAACACCACTGCTTTATCTTTTTGCAAGGCTTGCAATCCCAATACGGTAAATTTTTCCTTGCCTAATTCTTTATTAGAAGTATCGACATTTTTCCAGTATGTGTTTGGGGTTAAAATATTACAGGTGCAATCATCATGCATATTGAATATTTCATTGGAATAGCGAAAGGTTATATAAGGATAAGAGGATA
>CALEZD010000078.1 GCA_937928385.1 uncultured Bacteroidota bacterium | reverse complement strand
ACAAACCGGTTCTAAGGCGCTATAAATCAATTAATTGCAAAGACACGATATTCCCAACAGTTAAACCCGGTGCCTACAGAGTTAACAACCGAACGCTAGTGAGCTCAACGAGACAACTAAAAAAACATCAATAACCGAGATAAAATCACTCCGATTGTTATCGGTAGCCCACATACAGCATTCTGTAAAAACATGAAAAATCAAGTTAAAACCCAATATCCCGCCCAATCAGGGCCAATATCATTTATCAGGGCGGATAAAATGCCTAACTTTGCCCTCCATTTAGTTATATGTCAGTTTCTACACAGGTAATAGAAGAAGTAGTGATTAAGTTCGCCGGCGATAGCGGCGATGGTATGCAGCTTACCGGTACACAGTTTACCAACAATACAGCCCTGGCCGGCAGCGACCTTTCCACCTTCCCGGATTTCCCGGCGGAGATACGCGCCCCGTTGGGCACGCTCCCCGGTGTTAGTGGCTACCAGTTGCGCTTTTCCAGCAACGAGGTATTTACCCCCGGCGACAGTTGCGATGTGCTGGTAGCTATGAATGCCGCTGCGTTGAAAGTGAACCTCAGCAACCTCAAGAAAGGCGGCATCATCATTGCCAATACAGATGGATTTGATGTAAAGAACCTGCGCCTGGCCAACTATCCTGATGGCATGAACCCCATAGAGGATGAAGGGCTGGCCCAGAGCTACCAACTGTATAAGATAGACATTACCAAGCTGACCCGCGAGGCGTTGAAAGATATACAAATGGGCACCAAAGAGAAGGACCGTGCCAAAAACATGTTTGTGCTGGGCTTTGTCTATTGGCTGTACAACAGGAATATGGATAACACCATTACCTTCCTGAAGGAGAAATTCGGCAAGAAAGAAGAAATACTGCAAAGTAACCTGCTGGCATTGCAGGCGGGTTATAACTATGGCGATACCATTGAAGCTTTTACTACACGTTATAAAGTAGAAAAGGCCAAACAGCAGCCCGGCACCTATAGGGGCATTACGGGTAATACCGCCCTCACGTATGGCATCATAGCAGCGGGAGAGAAATCTGGCTTACCCATCTTTTTAGGCTCGTACCCTATTACCCCTGCTTCGGATATCCTGCATGAGCTGTCGAGGCACAAAAACTTTGGCATACGCACCTTCCAGGCCGAGGATGAGATAGCGGGTATTACATCGGCTATCGGTGCGGCTTATGGTGGTCACCTGGGCGTTACTACTTCATCAGGCCCCGGCATAGCGCTCAAGGCCGAAGCTATGGGGCTGGCCGTGATGCTGGAAATACCATTGCTGATAGTGAATATCCAACGCGGCGGCCCCTCAACCGGCCTGCCTACCAAAACAGAGCAGAGTGACCTGATGCAGGCTTACTACGGCCGCAATGGTGAATGCCCGATGCCTATCGTTTCAGCATCTACCCCTTCCGACTGTTTTGATGCAGTGTACGAAGCGGTGCGCATAGCTGTACAGCACATGACGCCCGTAATACTCTTGAGTGACGGGTATATTGCCAATGGCGCAGAGCCGTGGAAATTTCCCAAGAGCGAAGACCTGGCACCTATTACGGTCAACTTCAAAAAAGGGTTGGATGCAGGAGAAGAAAAATTCCTGCCCTACAAAAGGGATGAAAAGCTGGTACGTGCATGGGCTATACCCGGCACAGCTGGGCTGGAACATCGCATAGGAGGACTGGAGAAAGAAGATATTACAGGTAATGTGTCTTACGACCCTGAGAACCACCAGCACATGGTAAAAGTCCGCCAGGAAAAAGTAGACCGCATAGCAGATTATATTCCACTCCAGCAATTAGACAGCGGTCCCGAAAAGGGAGATGTGCTGGTACTGGGCTGGGGTTCTACTTACGGCGCTATTAAGAGTGCGGTAAAAGAATTGCAGGGACAGGGCAAATCTGTGGCACATGCGCACATTCGTTACCTTCGCCCATTCCCCAAAAACCTGGGTGAAATCATTGGTAACTACAAGCACGTACTGATACCTGAAATCAATAATGGCCAGCTGATAAAAATTATCCGCGACCAATACCTGGTAGATGCTAAGGGGTACAACAAAATAAAAGGCGTACCCATTACCCGTGCTGAGTTAGAGAATGCTATTGAGGAGTTATTACAGCTTTAGGCGAATCAATTCTGTATAGCCTGATGCGGAAGAACTCTTCCAGCAATGTGTGATGGTATTTGTCTTCCAATACATCAATACTCTCATTTTTATAGGCAATTACAGTATCACCTGTCGCCAGCTCTTTGACACTCTTAAAAAATATATTACTATCTATAAGGTCGTACCATACCATGTCTTGTTCAAAATCTGAGTACAGCATGATAAATTTTCCTGTTCCCCGGTTGCCCTTATGCAGTTCGGTCAGGTAACGGCCTATGGCAAATTCCGGGTCGTTGAGTTGATAGTCCGGCTTTTGTGTTTTAGCCAGTATTTTATTGTAACTGTAGATATATAATGAGCATAGGAGAAATATAAATGCAACCCGCAATGTTTGCAGCAGGTAATTGGCACCGGGTTTCAGTTTCGAAAAAATAGTTTCAATAGTTATCGCAGCCATAACAACCAGTAGGGGGTACAATGGCATACTATACCAGTCGAGCTTGGTGCCTGCTACAGAAATGAAAAAGAGAAAAGTAACTGTTGCCGTTGCCAGGTATAATACGAACTGCTTTGTGGTATTGTGTTTATATATCAACACCAGGGGTATAGCCAAGATAGATATAAAGAACCAGGCATGTTCTCTTTCAATCAACCGGGAAAGGTAAAAATACCAGGGCTGATAATGATTCTCTAATGTTGCCATGAATCGCCCGCCCAGTTCATTTTTACTCACTGATTCCAGGTAACCCGGTGTTAGTTGTTCCCTGAGCAAATAATATCCCGGTATGACAATAACAAAAATGGCAATCCCTGCATAAAATGCAGGCGAGGAGAAAAGTTTCTTCAACCTGCCGCTATAGGCAAAGCAAATAAAAACCCCCGGTATAAACATGAGGGCAGCTACTCCCTTGGTAAAGCAGGCAAGTGTGATAGCAATAGCGGCAATGACAATATACTTAGCCCCGCCATCGCGGATAAAAAGGTAACTATAAAACAGGAATATGGTAGTAAGTAGTGTGAGTAGTGTGTCGTAATCGCCGGTTCTGCTGCAATGCAGGTGTACATAGCCATCGCAGATTACCAATATTGCCGCAGCCAATATACCCCATACCTGCTTCTGCATTTTTATGGTAAGAAACCAGTAGATAAATAAACATGTAAGTAAAGCAAATATTGCAGAAGGCAGCCTGACTGCGAGTTCATTAGCACCGAATATTTTAATTGATACAGCCATAAACCATATCTGCAACGGTGGCTTTACACTAATCATTTCAGGGTGACCAAAGTGATAAGGCACTAACCAATTATTATTCACGCTCATTTCGTAGGCAGTTGCAGCCAGCCTGGATTCATCCCATCGCTGAATGGGCAATTCTGACAGGTGCCCGAAGAGCGGCACTGCCGCAATCAACAATATTATTATAGCTCCTGCAAGGTTCTTAAGGTTCATCTGCTTATACGGTTATAAAACAATATTAATCATAACGCAGAGATTATTCACTTATTTTGACGTTGCATGAAAGATAAAATATCCATCTTCTGGTTCCGGCGCGATTTACGATTGCCCGACAATGCAGGGCTATACCATGCATTACGTTCGGGTTGCCCGGTGGTGCCGGTTTTCATTTTTGACATCAACATACTTGATGAGCTGGAAAACCGTGCCGATAAGCGGGTTGACTTCATCCACCGGCAACTACAGCAGATGCAGGCAAAGTTGGAAACAGGTGGCAGTACTTTGCACGTTTTACATACAACCCCTGAAAAAGCTTTCTGTGAATTACTTTTACTATACGATGTACAGGCTGTATATACCAATCATGATTATGAACCTTATGCGAGGGAAAGGGACAGAAAAATATCAGATATGCTGCAAGAGCATGGTATTAACTTTCATAGCTATAAAGACCAGGTGATATTTGAAAAAGAGGAGGTGTTGAAAGACAATGGCGAACCCTATACAGTATATACGCCGTACAGTAAAAAATGGAAGGCGAAGCTGAGTGATTTTTACCTGGAACCATATCATGTAGAAAAGTATTTTGAAAATTTTTACCCACAACAAGCCTTGCCCTTACCTTCTTTATCAGACATAGGCTTTGAACAAACAGATGTGGATATACCCACTGCAGAACTGGATGAAGCCGTAGCAAAAGATTATCACAATACACGCGATATACCCTCGCTTCAAGGCACCACCAGGCTGAGCGTACACCTGCGGTTTGGAACGATTAGTATTCGTGAGTTGGCGGCACAGGCAAAAGAGCTGAATGAAAAACTGCTGAACGAATTGATATGGCGGGATTTCTACCAGTCTATACTCTGGCACTTCCCGCATGTGGTAAACCATGCTTTCAAACAAGAATATGATCATATAGCCTGGCGAAACAATGAAGAAGAATTCAGGCTGTGGTGCGAAGGTAAAACCGGCTACCCGATAGTGGATGCAGGTATGCGTGAGCTGAACACCACCGGCTATATGCACAACAGGGTGCGTATGATAGTGGCCAGCTTCCTGGTAAAACACCTGTTGATAGACTGGCGCTGGGGCGAGGCATACTTTGCCGAAAAGCTACTGGATTTTGACCTGGCATCTAACAATGGAGGCTGGCAATGGGCGGCAGGAAGTGGCTGTGACGCCGCACCTTATTTCAGGATATTCAACCCTTACCTGCAAACGCAGAAGTTTGACACGGAGCTGAAATATATACGCAGATGGGTGCCGGAGTTTGAAGATTTCAGCAAGTATCCTCAACCGGTTGTAGAACATGATTTTGCCCGCAAACGTTGCCTTGAGATATATAGTGCCGCACTCAAAGACAAGATGAAAGGGATGTTATAAATTATGTCAAAAAGCAGGGCTGGTGTATATACCGGCCCTGTATAACAGGTAGCACCATTAAAAAGGTGCTGAGAATTTATTATAGTGTCCCCCTGCGGGCCTGTTCTGCTTCTATCGATTCAAACAATGCTTTGAAATTACCTTTACCGAAAGACTTTGCCCCCTTGCGCTGTATGATTTCGAAGAACAGTGTTGGCCTGTCTTCTACCGGCTTGGTAAATATCTGCAACAGGTAGCCTTCTTCATCACGGTCTACCATGATACCCAGTCGCTTCAGGTTCTCCAGGTCTTCAGCTATTTCGCCTACCCTTTCAGGTACAGTGTCGTAGTAAGAGCCCGGTACATGCAAAAACTCTACACCACGCTTCCTCATTTCCGATACGGTGAAGACTATATCATCGGTAGCTACAGCTATATGCTGGCAACCGGGACCTTCGTAAAAATCCAGGTATTCTTCTATCTGTGATTTCTTTAAACCCTGTGCCGGCTCATTGATTGGAAATTTAATCCTGCCATTACCATTGGTCATCACTTTACTCATTAATGCAGTGTATTGAGTAGAGATATCCTTGTCGTCAAAAGTCACCAGGTTGGCGAAACCCATGACGTTTGCATAAAAGTCCGCCCACTTGTTCATGCCACCCAGTTCTACATTTCCCACCATATGGTCTATATACTTCAGCCCTGTGGTGCCGGGGTTGTAGTCCGACTCCCATTTCTCAAAACCTGGAAGGAAAATTCCATTGTAATTTTTACGCTCTACAAATACATGTACTGTATCGCCATAAGTATGAATGCCCGACCTGACTACTTCGCCAAATTCATCCTTCTCTACGGTTGGTTGGAAATATGGTTTTGCGCCTCTTTTTGTAGTTTCTTCAAAAGCTTTGGTAGCGTCGTCTACCCACAATGCAATCACCTTAATGCCGTCACCATGTTGTTTAATATGGTCAGATATCGGGCTGGTGGATTTCAACGGTGTAGTCAGTACCAGTCTTATTTTATCCTGCTTCAGTACATAAGATACCCTGTCGCGGAGACCAGTCTCTAATCCCGCATAAGCATAAGATTCAAAACCAAAAGCTGTTTTATAAAAATGCGCTGCTTGCTTTGCGTTGCCTACGTACAGCTCTACATAATCTGTTCCGTTAAGAGGGAGAAAATCCTGTGCTTTATCGAATATTTTCTCCAATCCGTAGTTGTAATTGCTTGCTTCTTTCAATGCAGATGTTCCCATATCATTATGTTTTTGTGGTTACACGATAGCATCAGCTTCCTCGGGCAACCATGACTTATAATAATCTTTTACTTCAATTTTCATCGCCTCTTCGGTTATCATCAGTGGCTGAAAGGGGTCTATCATTACTGCCAGTTCCTGCGTTTCTTTTTGTCCTATGCTACGCTCTATAGCACCGGGGTGCGGGCCATGAGGTATACCACCTGGGTGTAATGTTATCTGTCCTTTCTTAATGTTGTTGCGGCTCATGAAATCCCCATCCACATAATACAGCACTTCGTCAGAATCAATATTGCTGTGATGATATGGGGCGGGTATGGCATCTGGATGATAATCGTACAAACGAGGCACGAATGAACAAACCACAAAACCCGCACTTTCAAAACACTGATGTATGGGTGGCGGCATGTGTATGCGCCCTGTCAGTGGCTCGAAATCGAATATGGAGAATGTATAAGGATAATGATACCCGTCCCAGCCTACCACATCAAACGGATGATATAGGTACACATAAGGAAATATCATTCCCTTCTTTTTAATCAGTATGTCAAACTCGCCCTGCTCATCGTATGTCTCCAGGTCTTGCGGGCGTTTTATATCACGTTCGCAAAATGGAGCGTGTTCCTGCAGCTGCCCGAAATCATTGCGGTATCTTTTAGGTGTATATACAGGGGCAAATGATTCTATGTACAAAAGCTTATTGTCTTCTGTGTCAAAATCAATTTTATATACCGTACCACGAGGTATAAGGATATAGTCGCCGTACTTGAATGGTAATTGGCCAAACATGGTATGCAACGTGCCGCTACCCTTGTGAATGAACAGCAATTCATCCGCATCCGCATTTTTGAAAAAATAAGGTGTTGAGGATTTTGGCGCTGCCAGCCCTATATGCATACTGCTATTGACCAACAATGTCTTGCGGCTTTCCAGGTAATCATCGGCCGGCGGAATATCGTATCCCATAAAGCTCATAGCATTCAGGCTGTTGTCTATGGCTATTTCGGGCTTTACAGAATATGGTTTACCCTTTTGCCTGACGCATGTAGGGGGATGTATATGATATACCAACGAAGACAAGCTGCCGAAACCTTGGGTCCCCACCAGTTCTTCCTGGTAAAGCTTTCCTGTTGCGTCCCTGAATACTACGTGTCGCTTATCTGGAATCTTACCCTGTGAATGATAAAAAGGCATGTTTAATAATATCTGTTAACCTGCAAGATTATCCAGACTGCAAAGCATTATATATGACTTCGATCATTATCGGCAATGACAAAACTCATCGCAGATGGGATGCTGTAATCTTCTATCTGTGATATACACTTCGGTTCATTGTAAATAAAAAAGGAGTGCTTTGCACTCCCTTTTTGTGTATTCGTTTGGTATGTAATTACAAAGTACGCTTGCCAGACCAGGTACCTTGTTCATTGTCAGTTAAATCTTTCCATGTGCCACTCACATCATCACCGTTAAATGTACCTTTAACTTCCACTCCATTATTTGATACGTGGTCAATCGCGCCATTCTTCAACTGGTCAACCATCATGCCACCGCTGGAAACCACTATAGAAAATTCGTTACCGTGCAGGGTCATGTTGAATGTGCCTGCATCATCGCCTGTATATGTGCCTTCATAGTTTTTTACCAATGCTGTTGAAGTTTCTTTATATACAGCTACATTAACAGTATGGCCGGGTATCGTCATCTGCACCTTGGGGTTTTGCCCGTTTGCATCTACTGAAAAATAGGCTGACATAGCCTGACCGTCGATAGTACCTGTAAACAACGCGTTGCTGATGGGCTGCCCCGGTGACCACGAAGAAAGGGATTGCGTAGTAAATGTCGCACTCTTACCATCGAAGGATACAAGTGCTTTTACCTCTGTACCAGTATTGTATAAGTATAATGCGATAGTGCCCGATGAGCCTACAATAACGCCCTTGTACACACCGCCACTACCGGCGTCATGTTCGGCCTTAGCCTCAGGTGTTGTTACACATGTTGGGCATACATAGGGTGTTGGTGTTGGTGTTGTGTTGTTGTTGGCATTGTTGTCGTCTTTTTTACAGGAAAAGAGGGTAGTAATAAAAAACAGAGTAAGTGTTAATCGTCTCATTTGAATTAAATTAAGGTATTGAATAATAATTGAGCCGAAAAATATAATTAATAATTCTATTTAAGTAATACTGTATTTTTATATAGAATATTTGATTAATGAAAAAGATAA
>CALEZD010000077.1 GCA_937928385.1 uncultured Bacteroidota bacterium | reverse complement strand
TTTTCCTGGCCTTTACTCTGAACTTTGCAGGTGCGCAAAATATGTTAAAACAATACTTTGATGGTAAGGATACGCTCGTGCAGCAATCTGTGATAATTCACTTCGACACGGCATCGGGCAATGTGTGGCAGGTGGGTCCACCGCAAAAAGTATTGTTTAACAGTGCTGCAACATTACCGAATGCATTAATGACCGATACCGTTAACGCTTACCCACCGAATGACAGTTCCCGCTTTATTATCGGTTTTAATACTAATATCTGGTTTTTCAACCTATACAAAGTGGCATTCAGGTGGAAACAGAAACTTGACCTGGACACCACCGGCGATGGCGGCATGGTTGAGTACTCACTGGATACTGGCAAAACCTGGGTGAATGTATTCAAAAACGCCAATGTCTTCAATTTGTACGGGTACGACTCATTGAAGAATAGTGACACGCTGCCGGGCAGGGGGTACGCCTTCATCGGAACAGACACGGTATGGAGGGATATATGGCTATGCTTCAGCGCGAATGTCTTGTCTATGACTGATAGCTTCATGTTGCGATTTTCGCTCATCAGCGACAGTTCCAACAACAGCCACGAGGGTTGGATGATAGACAACATGCTGGCGGAACCGACATACTACCATACTGTCAGCAAGGTTGACCCGGCGCAAACCTTCCTGGTATACCCTACAATAACGACAGGCGTACTAAAAATTGACACGGACGTTGAAGCCGATGAAATCGAGTCTATATATATAATAGATATAAACGGCAGGCTACAGCGTGAGTATAAACATGTACCTCTAAAAACATCAGTTGACATCAGTATGCTGCCGGCGGGTACCTATTATGTGAGGGTGGGCATCAGCAACAAGGCTGAAATACATAAAGTAGTGCTGATACATTAAGCATGTACAGAAAGCCTGCTATATTACTATTGATAGTCATTGCCTTAACAGGGTTCAGGAAAGGGAAACGGGACACACCGTACCCTTTTCCTGAACCCTACCTTTTTCATAAAATGCCTGTGGCTGCTGACAACCCGGTGACCGTAGCAGGTGTTAATCTGGGGCGGCATTTGTTTTACGACCCGATACTCAGTGCGGACAGTAGTATATCCTGCGCGAGTTGCCACAGGCAGGAAGCTGCTTTCAGCGATGCGCCCAAACAGTTCAGCACGGGTATTGGCGGCGCCATTTCTTCGCGAAACACAATGCCGTTGTATAACCTGGCATGGTACCCCTCTTTGTTCTGGGACGGGCGAGGTGGCAGCATTGAACAGCAGGTTTTTCACCCGGTGCGTACGAATAACGAAATGAACCTGCAATGGGATGTGGCTGTGGAACGGGTGCGGCGCAGCCGTATGTACAAAGCAAAGTTCAATGACGCTTTTGGCAGTAGTGAAATTGACAGTGTATTAATAGCAAAAGCCATTGCACAATTTGAACGGACGTTGATTTCGTACAACTCGAAATACGATAGTGTAATACGCGGTGAGGCCAGCTTTTCAAAAGCAGAACTGAAAGGATTTGAGCAGATAACGGATATGAGCATGGCCGATTGCCTGCACTGTCATACAGTAGACTCGGACCCTATGGGTACAACATTCGGTTTCAGCAACAACGGGCTGGACGATATACAGGATGCTGCCAACTATGTTGACAAAGGGCGTGGAGGCATAACGGGAGAAAAAGAAGACAACGGAAAGTTCAGGATACCATCGCTTAGAAATATTGCACTGACAGCACCCTATATGCACGATGGCAGGTTCAGCACGCTAAAGGAAGTACTGGATTTTTACAGCGAAGGCGTACACGCAAGCGTTAATGTAGACAATAAAATGGGCAGCGCTTACAAAGGCGGTGTGCACCTGACAGAAGACGAAAAATATTTTATCATCAGTTTTTTAAGCACGCTAACCGATTCCGTCTTTATCAAAGAGCCTACATTCGGCAATCCGTTTACTAAAAACGGGAGATAATACCCCCAAACCCGTATCCTATCTCATCGCTTTATTCCCTATCTTGCCACACCCCTTATGAAGCAACCAGAGTTGAAACAATATTATGACGTGGTGGTGATAGGCGCCGGTGTGGGCGGACTGACCGCGGCAGCTTTGCTGAGCAAGGCGGGTTTCAGCGTATGCGTACTGGAAAAAGAACCTCATGCCGGAGGCTACCTGGCGGGGTTTCGCCGTAAGGATTTCCGTTTTGACACGGCCATACACTGGCTGAACCAATATGGCCCTGATGGCCTGGTCAGTAAAGTGTTTGACATGATTGGCAATGACTACCCGCGGGCAATGGTGCAAAGCAAAATTAAGCGGTACAAGGGCGACAACTTCGACTACCTGCTGACAGCTAACCCCGACGAACTACGCAACCAGCTCATCAAAGAATTTCCGGCAAGTAAGGAGGGGATACTCCGCTTTTTTAAGGCAGCAAAAAAGATAGGCCACTCTTTTAAAAACTTTGGCAATATATTCCGCTCTGAAGAAACCATGGCACCTATAGAGCGCATGACCAATAAACTGCGCCTGCTTAAGTTCGCCCTGCCCTTTATACCCTTTATCACTTACAGTGGAGATAAGGGCATGAAAAAAGGGCTGAAGAAGTTTTTTAAAGACGAAAAGCTGCATGATATTTTTTCGTCGGAGGGAGAACTGCTGGGCTGCTTAGTTCCGATAGGCTGGGCTTACTATAAAGACTTTCAAAGTCCCCCACCCGGAGGCGGGCAAGTGATACCCGAGTGGCTGCAACACATCATAGAATATTACGGCAACGAGCTATACTTTAAATGCAATGTGCAGGAAATACTGCTGGAGGGCAATACGGCGAAAGGTGTAAGGCTGGAACACCGGGGGGAGCAACACACCGTAAACAGCAAATATGTAATAGCTGCCTGCGATGTGGAAGCATTGTATGAAAAAATGCTGCCTGCACAGGTGGTACCTGCCAAACTGAAAAAGAAACTGCGCGAAGCAGAACTCTATGCATCGTCGGTAACAATATCGGTAGCGCTGGACTGCCCAACGGAACAATTAGGCTTTGGCGAAGAAATGGTACACCTGGCCAGCGAGGCGCACACGCGCGATGAACACAGCAGCGGCGACCCCGCCAAGAGTGAACTCATTATACTGGCCCCATCGTGCAGGGACAAGACACTGGCACCCGAAGGTTGCGGCACCCTTACCCTCTTTATGCCGGCGTTGATGCACCAGTACAGCGAGTGGCATACAGAAAAAGACGCCAAGGGCAACTATGTACGCGGCGAGGCTTATAAAAAGAACAAAGCATCAATAGCCGAGATTATTATTGACCGTATAGAGCAACAGTTAGCACCCGGCCTGCGTAGCCATATACTGTTTTACGACGTGGCCACACCCGTTACCCACTGGCGCTACACGGGCAATAAGGGTGGCACAATGATGGGCGCACGCCCCGGCAAGAAGAATATGCAGAGCAAAGTGGCACACTACCAGACCCCGGTAAAGAACCTGCTGCTGGGCGGGCATTGGGCGGAGCTGGGCGGTGGCGTACCCATTGCCACGAAAGCTGGCGCCAATTCGGCATTGATGATATTCAGGAAAGAAAACAAAGCGATATTCAACAGCATGGCCGCATATATGGACGGTAAAACAGACCTGGCTGAACTATTGGCCAACCCCGGCTTCAAACCTTATGAAGGCTACTGGACGCCCGAACCCACCCCGGCACAGAAAAAGGCAGTGAGGGAAGCTGCAACGGGTGAGTGATTTTATAACTATTTTTATTCCCACTCATGAACAACCTCTTCCGTTCCTATATTTCTTTCAACCGTACCGAGAGGATGGGCATCATTGCGCTGCTGTCGGTCATCATCCTATTGATAGCGGTAAGGGCTACTATGCACCTATGGATACAACAACCGGAAATACAGGCGGAACAGGTGATAGTAGCCAGTAAACAAATAAACAAGCAATCTGAGCAACAGATACAGACATTACCCCCCGGCGAAAAAATCAACCTGAATACTGCGGATTCAATCACACTTATATCGCTGCCGGGTATAGGCAAGGGACTGTCTCACAGGATACTGGAACGCAGGCGGCAGTTGGGCAAGTTCACTAATATGCAACAAGTCTACGATGTTTATCATTTCAACGAAAAAACGTTGAAAATGCTGGACGAACGGACAACAATTGAATAAATACCACATATTACGCACCAAACAGTGGCAAAAAGTTCGTAAAATTGCCAAAATTTTGTAGGTTAATAAGCACATGGATTTTCAATACACTGATACCCAATTGCAAATCGCTGATATGGTTCGCGATTTTGCCAACAAGCATATCCGTCCTGATATGATGAAGTGGGACGAAGAACAGATATTTCCTGTAGAACTCTTTAAAAAAATGGGTGAACTGGGCCTGATGGGCGTACTGGTACCTACAGAGTACGGCGGTTCAGGACTGGGTTATTTTGAATACGTAACAGTCATCAGCGAGATAGCCAAGGTTTGCGGCTCTATCGGGCTTTCTACCGCTGCGCACAACTCGCTGTGTACGGGGCATATCCTTACATTCGGTAACGAAGAGCAAAAGAAAAAATACCTGCCCAAGCTGGCAACCGGCGAATGGATAGGCGCGTGGGGGCTGACAGAAGCCAACACAGGCAGCGATGCAGGCAATATGCGCTGCACGGCAGTAAAAGACGGCGACGGATGGGTGCTGAACGGTACTAAAAACTGGATAACACATGGCAAGAGCGGCAATGTAGCCGTAGTGCTGGCACGCACGGGCGAGCCCAGGACTAAAAGTAATGTAACAGCTTTTATAGTAGAGGCAGGTACACCTGGTTTTACAGCCGGTAAAAAAGAAAACAAACTGGGCATGCGCGCATCCGAAACCACGGAACTGGTATTTGACAATTGCCGAATATCAGACAGTCAGCGTATGGGCGAGGTGGGCGATGGTTTCCGCCAGGCCATGAAAATACTGGACGGCGGACGTATCTCTATAGCGGCACTTGCACTGGGTATGGCACAGGGCGCTTATGAAGCTTCGTTGAAATATTCGAAGGAGCGCGAGCAATTTGACCAGCCGATATCCAACTTCCAGGCTATCGCCTTCAAACTGGCGGATATGTACGCTAAAATCAGCGCGGCAGAAGCGTTGATATACCAGGCGGCTGATATGAAAAACCGCGGCGAGAAGATGACCAAAGAGTCGGCCATGGCTAAATACTACGCATCGGAAATAAGCGTACAGATAGCTACAGATGCTGTACAGATATTTGGCGGATATGGTTATACCAAAGACTTCCCCGTAGAGAAATACTACCGCGACAGCAAGCTATGTACGATAGGCGAAGGCA
This sequence comes from uncultured Bacteroidota bacterium, assembly GCA_937928385.1. GTDB lineage: Bacteria > Bacteroidota > Bacteroidia > Chitinophagales > Chitinophagaceae > UBA5543. The sequence continues at coordinate 144,856 of CALEZD010000077.1, read as the reverse complement.
CATCGGAAATACAGAAGCTGGTGATATCGAGAGATATACTGACCTCATAAAAAAACGCCCCGCGATGCGGGGCGTTTTTATTTCAGGCGCTTCGCAACACTGCAATAGTTTATTTCGTATCTTAGTTATCTAAATATTTAAGAGATGAGAGAGCAAACTATCACTGTCATTGTGATGGCCACAGCTATGTGGCTATCTTCGTGCGACAAAACAAGTTATAAATCATACCACTGTAACTGTATACAGGAGAAAAACGGGGAAATAATGGATAAGAGAGAATATGGCCTGCAAGCTACAGACCTGGGTGAGGCCGGAGTACTTTGTAACGATATAGAGGACAGGGTTAACTACCCGAAGGATGCGGAGGCTGTGCTGCCGGCGTATAATTGTAAAGCAACACCATAACAGCGGCTACTGTAAATTGCATCATTTCATGCAATTACCTTAACTTTATCCTATATGAAACATACGTTAATCATTGCCTTTTTGTTTACCCTTGTATCGGGCATAACTGCCTGCAATAAAGAAAACCCCGACCCTACGGTAACTGAACCCTCAGAGCCATTCGTGGCTGATTTTGAATATTCAGGCAAACAACATGTTTACTCGCCTGTAACCTTTACCAGCAATTTCAAGGAAGACACCAAACTTACCTGGAACTTTGGCAATGGTGAAGAGCAGACAATATATGGCAAAGGCATCACCTACAATTACACCACAGCCGGCAGCTATACTGTAACCATGACCATAGTGGACAGCTTTGGCGGCGCGGTGTCCAAAGGCATCACTATATCCAACGGGCCCGAAAGGATTTCAGGGAAACACAACTGGAATTTCTTCCTGAAAGGGGGCGACCCGCTGGCAGTTGTGCCCACTCAAACCTTCAGCAGGGAGCTGGAACTGGAAATCGTGAATGATACTACCATCCGTATACCGGACATACCGCAAATGCGTATACGCGGCCCATACACGGTTAAAAAGTTTGTTGTAGACGCTGAAAAGATGGTGTACAAAAGCGATGACCTGCGCACGGAAGTATCTTATGTATTCGAAACCTTTACCGGGGGCATGAAGATAGTACAGGTGCATAAAGACACCGTATGGACACTGACAGGGGTGGCCAGCATATATAATTAGGCTAACCATTCGGGTATATTAACTGCTTGCATTTAGCTATCTACTGAAAGATGAGGTATACCGCAGGCCTTATGAGGGTGCCTGTGAAATCAGCGACACAGCCACAAACGGGGAGGTCATCCCCAATTATTTTTGCTTCTACCTCTCTGTCAACGGCAAATCGCCATATCAATTATTGGTTGACTACCAGGGAGATATGGACGGCCTTGAAGACTTCAGGCGGCTGTGGTCACAAATCAGGGAATCTTTTACCCTCATTGAAAAATGAAATCCGGCAAATGTTAATAATACAAAATTCATTAACATTTGATTTTTTCATTGTACTTTAGCAGTTCAACCGGAAAATAAAAAAACATGCGTGTACTGATTCTCATCTTGCTGATGGCAGCATCCGTTGCCGTATATGCAAAAAAGCCTTCAGCATCTTCAACAAAATCGGCTTTCCAGACACTCACATTATTCAATGGTAACGTGCAATTAGATGTGCCGCCCATACTTAAGAAAGACAGGGAATATTATCATTATTGGGATCAATGCCCCGATGGAGGATATACTATAGTATTTGCCGCCAAGTGTACGCGCAAAGCAGGCATGAACATGCAACTGAATATACATGACCATGCTGACGACCCGCACAACGCGCACGGACTGTATGACCCACGCAAGAGCTGCCTGCGCAATGCAAAGGTGCTGCACGATACCACATATACTATAGGCAACAAGCAATATACCGTTGTAGCCACGCTGGCCAAACAAGGCAGGGGCTCTGACACTCGTACCAACAATTACCACCTTACTTATTATATAGTAGCAGACGGGCGTATGCTGGAGATGCGCTATAACTATTGGGCGGAAGATGATAAAGGGCTGAGTCAATGGCGCGATATGTCTTACCGCATAGCCAACTCCATAAAATGGTACAGCCAGGGCTGGGTAACTGCTAAAAACTAAATATTTGTAACCGTATGGTGTACAGGGTGCAGGTAGTTTATATCTGCCGGTGCATTATTATCGGGGTGAATGTTGAGGATTTTCCACCCGTATCTCGAGTTCTCATTACCATACTCCTGCCAGTGGATAGGATTACCATGTTTATCCCGCCGCCATATATCATGGGGATGGCCTGATATAGCTGATGCCTTGGCCCAAACCTTTTTCTTTATTGTTACCGGGTATTTAAGGTATTCCCCGTCTTGTCTCATATATTATCGTTTACCTGCAGGAATTAAAATGAGATTAAATATAGAGAATGATATGCATAAAAAAAAGCAAGCTATCCATAGGAGAAACTTGCTTTTTCAGGTAAACTTGGTGTCTGATTATGTAGAAAGGCAATGAAAGTCAATTGGTTGGGTATAATTTAAAAAATGTTGAAATTAATTACACAAGGAGGGCCTTTACTAACCGAAGATTAATAAATCCGGGCATATATGTATTTTTTATGTGCCCGCGCGAAAAAGTATTTCTTTTTATAAATGTATATCTGCATTATGTCTTTCAGGATATGCTGAGGCCCTTAAAAAAATCATAATTTGACGATGGACAGGTATTAAACCGTAAATTTGCCATTCGTTGGTTGTAGCGTGCGGGAGAGATTGATTATTAAGACGTAATAAGAGCATAAATGACAGAATTCAGGCCGGGAAGGTTCCAGATTTTGCCCACTATTGTTAAGAATCTGATTATCATCAATGCCATTATGGTATTTGCCCATTTTGTATTGGGCAAGTTCGGCATTGACCTGGCAGATCACCTGGGTTTGCACTACTGGAAATCAGAGTATTTTATGCCCTGGCAGTTTCTAACCCACATGTTTATGCATGGCGGTATAGCGCATATATTCTTCAACATGTTCGCCTTGTGGATGTTTGGCAGCGTATTGGAAAATGTATGGGGGCCTAAACGATTCCTCACCTTCTACCTGATAAGCGGACTGGGAGCAGCAGTGCTGCATCTGGCTGTCGTAGCTTATGGTTTCTATGGTATAGAGCAGGCTTTCAGCGCATACCAGGCTAATCCTACTGTTGAGAGCATGCGGGCGTTTATTGACGAATATGTTACACGGCCCACCGGCAATACATTAATCAACGAAGTGATTAATACCTATAACTATTGGGCTGCACACCCGGGCACAGATATGTCGCAGGAATCTATCACTGCTATCAACAGGTATATACATGGCTATACTTACCCGCCTACGGGGCAGTACTTCAGCGGTATATTCGACGAGGCTACCGTAGGCGCTTCAGGTGCTGTTTTCGGTATATTGTTCGCATTCGGCTACCTTTTCCCCAATACATTATTATACATCTACTTCCTGGTGCCTATCAAGGCCAAGTATGTAGTTGGCGGGCTTGCACTCATTGAGCTTTTCTCAGGCTTCCGTAATTCTGCCGGTGATAACGTGGCGCACTTCGCCCACCTGGGCGGTATGCTGGTAGGCTTCATCCTGCTGAAGATATGGAACAAGCGTAACCGTAGCCAATTTTATTAAATTGCCAAAGAAATAAGTGAAATGATAAGGACGCAAAGGGGTATACCGGCTTTTGAACAGAATGCAGTACTGAAACTGATTATAGCATCCGGTACGGGTTTTATTGCCTATCATCTTACTCGTGTTACCATGATGGTGGCGGAAGCTGACCCGTCTTTATTTGGAAAATATTTTACAGTCAATACAGCATTGCCGCAAGTAGATATGTTCCTGTCTAAATTCTGGACCATTTTTACCTATGGCTGGATACACGAGGGCTTCTGGGTGTTGTTCAGCAATATGATATGGCTGTATGCTTTCGGCTCGCTGGTGCAGATGCTGGTAGGGCACAGGCAGGTGATACCCATATTTGTGTACAGCATACTGGCTGGTGGTATATTTTACGAGCTGGCACAACTGATACCAGGCAGTTATTTTTCAGGCAGGGCAGCCATGTTTGGCGCACAGGCGGGTGTTGTGGGTTTATCAGTGGCCGCCATCACATTGGCGCCGGGGTACAGGTTCTTTTTGGGCGAAACTATACGTATACCTATATGGGTAGTGCTCTCGATTTTTCTTGTTTTGCAACTAATGAACGCCAATATCAATCACGAAGGTGCGCCGTTATTTGTGCTGCTGGGTGGAGCGGCTATGGGCTACCTGTACGTGGCGCTGCTGCGCAGTGGCTATAAGCCGGGCGACTGGGTTTATAATATCAGCGATAAAATAAACAACCGCTTCGAAACGGATGACCGTGCTTATGTGAACAGGAGCAATACCCGCAGGAACCGTACGATGAGCATGTACACCCCTAAACCCAAACAGGGCATCACACAGAGTAATATTGACGCGATACTGGACAAAATAAACCAGAAGGGATACGATGCGCTGAGCAAGGAAGACAAAGAAACCCTGATGAAAGCATCGGGCGGAAAGCATAACTGACAAAAGCTATTTTGAAACATCCCATAATAGTATTCATCAGGCGTTTCCTGGGCCGTATCGTACTGTTGCTGAACCTGGGGGCAATAGTGTGGTTGGGTATTTGCGTGGCCGCTGCATACACGCATCCTGCTACAGTACGGTACATAGCCATCTTCAGCCTGAGTACGCCATTTGCCATACTGGTGAATATATTGTTCATACTGGCATGGCTGATACTTTCTACGCGCAAAATCAGGGCGCTGCTCTCTACTATTGCACTCATCGCTTCGTACAAGGTAGTAGCCACCATCTTCGCCATGAATTATTTCAAACAGAACGACTTCAGCCGGCAACCCAATACAATAAAAGTGATGCACTGGAATGCACATGGCATGGGACTGTTTGACGAACCCTACAGCAAAGCACAGAAGAACAAAATAATAGACTATTTAACTACTGTAGATGCAGATATCATCAGCCTGCCGGAATTTGCAGTGCGCAAGTCTGAAATAAATACAGCTACCTCGCAAAAAATAATGCAGAAAGGCGGGTATAAAGACTACCGCTTCCAGGCGGATAATACCTTGGGTAAAAACATCTTCCTGGGCACTGCCATTTTTTCGCGTTACGAGATATATAATTTCAAAGCGCACAAACTGTCGGACTATATATATATGCTGCAGGCCGATATAGTGCCCGGTGCAGACACGATACGTTTATTTTCAGTACACCTCAACACATTCGGGCTGAGTGATAACGACAAAGACTATATAGAAGAAGTAGCCAGTAATAGCGAGAAAGCCGACCTGGTACGTTCGCGCTCGTACCTGTGGAAGTTCAATTATGCCTTCCTGCGCAGGGCCAGGGAGGTAAAAGTAGCCCGCGAGGTAATAGATGCCAGCCCGTACCCGGCAATCATCTGCGGCGACCTGAACGACCTGCCCGCCTCCTATACCTATACCCGCATGAGGGAAGGGCTGAAAGACGCCTTCCTGCAATGTGGCAGCGGATTGGGGCGTACATACAGCCGCCTGTCGCCTACCCTGCGTATTGATTATATTTTTTATGACGCATCCGCCATTCGTTGTAAAGGTTATAAATCGCCGTATACCCCGTTGTCAGACCACAACCCGGTTATTGTCAATTTCCAAATAAAACCAAAGGCTCAGGACTAAGCCGTATTTTTACATTTATTTTGCCTTATGTCAGCATTACACATTTACAATTCATATACCAGAGAAAAGGAAAAGTTTGTACCCTCAGTGCCCGGCTATGCGGGATTGTATGTGTGCGGCCCTACTGTTTCGGGCGAGTCGCACCTGGGCCATGCACGTCCCTATATCACATTCGATGTGGTGTACCGATACCTGGCACACCTGGGTTATAAAGTACGTTATGTACGCAATATTACCGATGCAGGCCATTTTGAAGAAGAAGGGCGTGAAGCGGTGGATAAAGTAGCTGAAAAAGCCCACCTGGAAAGGCTGGAGCCTATGGAACTGGTACAGAAGTACACCAACCTGTTTCACTGGGGCATGCGCCTGTTTAACAATATAGACCCCAACATTGAGCCTACAGCTACAGGGCACGTAATAGAGCAGATACAGATGATACAGGATATCATCGATAAGGGTTATGCCTACGAAGTGAACGGCTCTGTATATTTTGATGTAAAGAAATACGCGGAAAAATATCCTTATGGCAAACTGTCGGGCCGGAAAATAGATGAGTTGCTGGAAACCACCCGCGACCTGGATGGCCAGGACGAGAAAAGGAACAAAGTAGATTTCGCCTTGTGGAAAAAAGCCCCGCCCGAACACATCATGCGCTGGGTGAGCCCATGGGGAGAGGGTTTCCCCGGCTGGCATATAGAGTGCTCAGCTATGAGCAGCAAATACCTGGGACAGGTATTTGATATACACGGCGGCGGTATGGACCTGCAGTTTCCACACCACGAGAGCGAGATAGCACAGTCAACCATAGCACACGGCTGCGCACCCGTACGCTACTGGATGCACAACAATATGATAACCATCAATGGCAAAAAGATGGGCAAAAGCTATAATAATGTTATCAAGATAACAGAATTATTCAGCGGCAACCACCCATTGCTGGAGCAATCATACCATCCTATGGTGGTGCGTTTTTATATCCTTCAGACACATTACCGCAGCACGCTGGATTTTTCCAACGAGGCACTACAGGCATCAGAGAAAGCCTTCCGTCGCCTGTGGGAAGCTTACGAAGTATTGCAGAAATTACCTGTGCCAACAATTGCTATCGCTGCCGATAAAGAACTGGATGAAAAAGCAACACGCTTTTGCAACGAGTGTGCTGATTTTATGAATGATGATTTCAATACAGCCAAAGTATTGGCCAACCTGTTTGAACTGGCCCCAATCATCAACAGCCTGAAAAGTGGGCAAATAAAACACAACACCTTGTCTGCCGGTACGCACCAACTGATGCTGAACACCTTTAAAACCTACCTGGTAGATGTATTGGGAATGCAGCCACTGCAGGTGCAGCAGGATGGTAAAATTGATAAAGTGCTGTCGCTGCTGGTGGAAATACGTAACGATGCCAAGGCACGCAAAGATTATGCAACATCTGACCTGATACGCAATAAACTGGCAGAGAGTGGTGTTATGATAAAAGACGAAAAGGATGGCAGTGTATCCTGGACGATAGAATAATATTATGAAAAAGATTGCCCCCTTACTCAAACACTTAGCCGGCTTTCAAAGCAGGATAGTCCTCTATTTTGTTACCAGCCTGCTGGCAGTTGTGTTTTCGTTGTTCTCGTTTACCATGCTGGCACCTGTACTGCAGGTGCTGTTTGAGGGTGTAAGCGAGCCATCAACAAACAAGGGAATCGTCAGCGATATCATCAATACGGTTAACCAGACCATACTTGAATACGACAAGCTGACCGCGCTTACTTACAGCGTGCTGATAGTGGTGGTATTCACCATACTGAAGAACCTGTTTGTATATACATCGCTCAATATTCTGAACCCTATACGCAACGCGGTGATACGCAAACTGCGCAATGAGATGTTTATGAAAGCGCTGTCGCTGCCTATCGGATTCTTCAATGAAGAACGCAAAGGCGACCTGATATCTAAAATGACCAACGACATCAACGAGGTAGAAGTATCTATCATGAATGTGTTGGAAACTTTTATACGGGAGCCATTGACTATTATCATCACGCTCATATCAATGTTGGTCATCAGCCCACAGCTTACACTCTTCCTGCTGATACTGCTGCCCATATCCGGATTAATCATCGGGCGTATAGGCAAGTCGCTGAAGAAACCATCGGGCGAGGCACAGGAACAACTCGGGCAGGTACTGGGCGTAATAGACGAAACACTGGTAGGCATGCGTGTGGTAAAAGCTTTTAACGCAGAGAAGCACCAGCAACTGCGTTTCACACAAATCAACAACCTCATCTTCCGCCTGAAGAATAAAATAGCCATGCGGCGCGACCTGAGTTCACCCTTGTCTGAAACCATGGGTATCATAGTTGTGTGTATCATACTGTGGTACGGTGGCAAGTTGATATTTTCCGGAGACACATCCTTAACCGGGCCTTTCTTCATCATGTTTATAGGCTTGTTTTATCAAATCATCAACCCGATTAAAAACCTCTCTACCGCTTTTTATAATATACAGAAAGGTTCGGCGGCTGTGGCCAGGATAGAACAATTCCTGAATACGGAAAACACCATCAAAGAACTGCCTGACGCTAAAAACATAAGCGGCTTCAATCATACTATTGAATTACGGAATGTACATTTCTCCTACGGCAGTAAGAAAATACTGGACGGAATCAACCTTACCATACATAAAGGTAAAATGGTGGCCCTGGTAGGCTCATCAGGTGCAGGCAAATCCACACTGGCCGACCTGGTGCCGCGCTTTCATGATGTAACAGCCGGGGAGGTATTGATAGACGGGGTGAACATCAAAGAATATAAACTGGGTGAACTGCGCAAGCTGATGGGTATAGTGAACCAGGAGCCTATTTTATTCAACGATACCATCTTCAACAATATAGCATTGGGCACCGGCAGCGCTACACAGCAACAGGTAGAGGAAGCTGCCAAAGTAGCCAACGCACACAACTTCATCATCAACAAAGCCGATAAATACGAAACCATAGTTGGCGACAGGGGTACCCGGCTGAGTGGTGGCGAGCGCCAGCGTGTAACAATAGCTCGTGCCGTGTTGAAAAACCCGCCTATACTTATACTGGACGAGGCCACCTCGTCGCTGGACACAGAAAGTGAACGCATAGTGCAGGAAGCCATCAACACGCTGATGCAAAATCGTACCAGTATCGTCATTGCACACAGGCTGTCAACCGTGCAACATGCCGACGAAATAATAGTACTGGACAAAGGGCGTATTGCAGAACAGGGAACACATACTGAATTGATGGCAAAAGGCGGGTTATATAAAAACCTGGTAGCCATGCAGCAGGTTAAATAATACGGTATATTTGCAGCAACTAACAAAACCTGATGAGTAAGATATTAGTAACAGGCGGCTGTGGTTATATAGGTGGCCATACAATTGTAGACCTGGTAGAAAACGGATATGATGTTATATCTATAGACGACCTCTCGCGCGGCTCATTGCGCATGTTGGAGGGCATTGAAAAAGTTACAGGTAAAAAAATAAAGAACTATAGGGTAAACCTGTGCAACCTGGAAGATACCGAGGCCGTATTTATTGAAAACCCTGACATTAGCGGTATCATACACTTCGCGGCATTTAAATCGGTACCCGAGTCTGTAAATGAGCCATTGAAATATTTCAGGAACAATATTAACTCGCTGGTAAACCTGCTGCAGTGCGCACAAGAGAGTAAAATCAACCATTTTGTCTTCTCTTCATCCTGCTCGGTATATGGCAACCCGCACAAACTGCCTGTAGATGAAAAAGCCGAACTGGCAGAACCCGAGTCACCATACGCACGTACCAAACAGATGGGAGAGGATATATGCAGTGATTTTTGCAAACCCAACCCCGACTTTAATGTTACATTGCTCCGTTATTTCAACCCCGTAGGCGGACATCCCTCGGCTATCATAGGCGAACTGCAGGAGAAGCCTGAAAACCTCGTACCGGTTATCACACAGACTGCTATAGGCAAACGTCCTGAGATGCAGGTATTTGGTACAGACTACGATACCCGCGACGGCTCCTGCGTACGCGACTATATACATGTGATGGATATTGCGAACGCACATACCAAAGCCCTGCAATACACTATGGAAGGACGAAACACACAACAGTGCGAAGTGTTTAACCTCGGCTCAGGCAATGGTGTCACCGTGCTGGAACTGATAGAGGCTTTTGAAAAAGTATCGGGCGAAAAACTGAACTATATACGCGGACCGCGCAGGGCAGGCGACGTGATAGCCGTATATGCTGACAACTGTAAGGCGCGCGCATTGCTTGACTGGGATATTAAGTACAACCTGGACCAGATGATGGACACCGCCTGGCGTTGGGAGCAGGCATTGAAAAAAGAAGCTACCAAGAACACATTAATACCATAATAAAAAAGCCCTGCAGCAGCAGGGCTTTTTTATTAGCCGAGGTCAATTTCTGTATTATCCCCAATGTTCAGGCTCTGGCTGAGGCCACGAACAAAGGCATCGCTGCCTATAATGGAGGAGTGCAGTACCACTTCATCCAACTCTGCAAACGAACCGATGATGGTATCCTTAATAATTGATGCTTTTATATTGGTATGCTCACCTATTGTTACATTTGGCCCTATAATGGAATGGCTGATGGTGCAGCCCTCGGCTATACTTACCGGTGGAATGATTACGCTGGTATCGTATTGGTAAGACGTAGTAGTTTCACCACGACGTTCACTTTGCTCTTTCAGCAATACAGCATTGGTGTACAGCAAACTTTCCTTCTTACCACAGTCGAACCAGTTGTTGACCCTGAACCCATGAAACTCTATACCCTGCTCTATCATATATTGCAGCGCGTTGGTAAGGTGATATTCCCCTTCCTCATCAGTATTGCGTTCATTCAGGTGTTTATCCAGCGCGCTGTATAAAACATTGCTTTCTTTTATGTAATACACCCCCACCATCGCCATATTCGACTTGGGTATCAGCGGTTTTTCCACCACTTTCAGCACTTTGTCTTTTTCATTCAGCTCAGCCACCCCGAAACCGCGTGGGTCGTCTACTTTTCTTATACCTATTTGTGATACCGGGCTGGACAGTACTTTTTTTACATCGTAGTCGCAAATAGTGTCGCCCAATACAATCATCACCTCATCGTTTTCTACAGCGCTGCGGGTAAGCCATATAGCATGGCCTGTGCCCTTGCGGTCTGTCTGGTTTACCAGTGTATATTTCAGTTTGGGGTAGTTCTTGGTCAGGTAGCGTTGTATTTTCTCACCCAGGTAGCCAATCACAAATACAAATTCTGTAACACCGGCATCCAATAGCTGGTCTATAATGACACTAAGGATTGTTTTACCCGCAATGGGTATCAATGCCTTAGGCTGTGTATATGTAAGCGGGCGGAGTTTTGTACCCGCACCTGCCACGGGAATAATGGCTTTCACGATTTGCTGTTTTACTTACTGAATCATTTCCTTTCTATATGCCCCCGTAAAGGGAACGTGAAAATACTATAAAACGCCAACTAATGCACAGAGCTGTTGAATTGTTATTTGTGTATTAATATGACTCAGTATTTGATAGTCCCCTAACCGATTGATAATCAGTTATAGAATATTACGGCATTCCACCCCAGGCAATCAAACATTTATCAGAACTATTAGTATTTATTGATGCGAAAGGCCTTCATACCATCTAACCCCGAAACCACCAATATATGCATACCATAAGAAAGGCTGCTGATATCCGGTTTATTCATACCGGGGTTAATAATGCCCGACTGAACAGTAGCACCTGCCATAGACACTATTTTATAATCCAGCGGTGTGCTGTAGGGGCTGTTGATGCTGATAAAACTATTACCTGTATTCGACAACAACTGCAATTCGGACAACATAGCTATAGTGCCGCCAATACCCACTGGTTTGGGCGTAAATCTGAACACTGTACTATCAGGCGGATGTATGTTCATCCCTGCATTAAAACCCGTGCCCGCCTTGGCACTATCTATTACCGGTGACAGATAGCTGCCTGTGAAGTAGTAAAATGCATCGAAATTGGTTGTGCCAATGGTAATGTTTTTGATGAATCCCATCATAGGTTCTCCAGTCAGGTAATAATAATCAGAATAATGAGAAATATTAGATGGCCCGAACCTGAACTCAATCACATTTGTCCCCTCGTAAAACCATGCCTGGAAGTTGACAGAGTCATTATTAGTTCCATACAGGTCATCCTCTTCGTATATGCCCGCATTAGCCACTTCCAGTTTCATAACCCTGTTGCCGGGAGCGCCGGACAATTCATATCGTACAGGTGACCTGGTGACAGAATCGCCTGTTACATTCCCCCTGTCGTACAGGTCCAGGTCGGTTATCATAAAGGCATTCACATTGCCAAAACTATCAGACGAAAAACCTGTCATCGATTCGACTGAAATACGGTTAGTTGTTTTTCCATCAATATCCATGGTAAACCCTAATGGCAGCATATAAAACTCATCATCCCACCTTGTAGTGTCATTCAGGCTGATGCCATTCGCCAAAGGCTGATAAGCATCTTTGGACACTGTAATATTATAATTGAACTGGGCATTGGATGCCGTTGATGCCAGTAAGGGCAGAGCAAATGATAAGAGTATAAGTTTTTTCATAAGGTTAGTTTTGGTAAAAATCAGTATTCCCTGTTTACAAGCCAAGCAAACATGGGGTATTTTAGCAATACTTTAAGAGAAACAGCACAAAATACCTTTTGCAGAAAAACCGTTTAGGGCAGGTTTATTCCACCTAACCATTTCATCATTTATCATATTGCTGCATTTGAACTACTTTTGCACCCATGCATATCGGATTATTTTTCGGCAGCTTCAATCCCATACATATCGGCCACCTGATAATTGCCAACCATATTGTTGAGCACTCCGAAATTGATAAACTATGGTTTGTGGTCTCACCGCACAATCCCCTCAAAGACTCTCACTCTCTGCTGAATGAATATGACAGGCTACACCTGGTAAAATTAGCCATAGAAAACAACCCTAAATTCAGGGCGAGTAATATTGAATTCAGCCTGCCCAAGCCGTCGTATACAATAGACACACTTACCTACCTGGAAGAAAAATTTCCGCTGGAAAAATTTTCCGTCATCATGGGTTCAGACAGTTTTCATAACATTCACCGCTGGAAGAACTACGAGCAACTGTTAAAAAAATACCCTGTTATTGTATATAAACGTCAGGGGTTTGAAATTGAGGAAACTCATGGTGCAGGGCTAACTATCCTGAACGCACCACTTCTGGATATATCATCCACATACATACGCAAACAAATAAAAGAAGGCAAATCGGTACGTTACCTGGTACCCGAAGCAGTATTTGAATACATAGCAGGCAGCAATTATTTTAAGTAGTATCGCCCCGCCGTACCGGATTAACGGACTTAGATTTATGGTCTGTAAACTCTACACGGTATATCTTGATAAGCAGCAGCAGGTAAGACACCAGTAAAGGACCGAATATAAAACCCATAAAGCCAAACATAGGCACACCTATAATAATACCTATTGTGGTAATGATGGGGTGTACATCTCCCAGCTTATCCAGTATAGTGAACCGCAGCACATTATCTACCCCCCCGGTAATAATAAAAGAATACACAGCCAGCCATATTGCGTTGGCGGTTTCACCCTCGATAGCCAGGTATATGCATAGAGGCGCCCATATAAGCGCGCAACCTACTAATGGCACTATAGAAAAAACACCTGTTAATACCCCCCAGAAGATAAATGATTCCACTCCAAATATCCAGTAACCTATAGTAGCCACTATGCCCTGGCTAATGGCGAGTACAGGTATGCCTATAGCATTGGCAAATACCATAAGCCGGGTTGAGGTCCAGATATCGTCCACGTTTTCGTGTTTCAGTGGCAGGAAATCTTTTATGGCATATTCCATTTCTTTGCCTTGTACCAGCATAAAATAGAGGAAAAAGAAAGTAAGCACCGTATTGGTGAGCATATTGGCAGTAGCCCCTACTACAGATGGCGCTACAGACGTGATTTTTGCTATAATGTCATTGATTTGCTGCGCATTAAAGTTGATGGGTATGCCTGCTTTCTTGAGGTTGGCAGAAAGGGCAGCCAGTGTTTTTTCCATGTTACCGGTTTGGTTCAAAATACTATTGAGCGTAGGCGCCATAGCCTGGAACAGGAAAAACAGTGGTATAACAATTAAAATAAGTGCAGATAATATAAAGAAAGTAGCAGCCACCCATTTTTTCCATTTTCGCTTAGTCACCAGCACTATATACCAGTGCCTGATGAGTATATACAACGTAGCAGCCGCAAGCACGCTGGGAACAAATACCGAAAACCGGTTGAGAATACTAAGCCCCAGAACCACAATGAGACTGAGCAGCGCTATTTGTTTTAAGTTATTAGTGTTAAGAAGTTGCATCAAGTTTATTTTTTAACAACAAAATGCCGCTGAATATGTTTAAGTATTGAACCGATGACAAATAACAGCTTTTTTACTACTAAAATACTTTAATTTTATTTTGGATTAGCTTTTGTCGAAGGTAGATAACAGTTTTATTAATTCACTAAAAAAAAACAGATATGGCTAACACAGGAAAAACAGTAGCAACATTATTAATAGGAGCAGCAATAGGTGCAGCATTGGGGTACATACTGGCTACCGACGAAAAGAAACGCAAAGAAGACATAGAAAAAATAAAAAGCCAGGTAAACCACTGGACAGATACGTTGAAAAACAAGGCTGACCACCTGAAGAAGAAAGCAGAAGACCTGGAAACAGATATTTATAACTCCTGATTGTCCGGCAACAAATGATAGCTAAACTGATAGAGAAGGTACTTAACTCCCTGAATGCAAAACTGGATGTAATGAAGTTGAGTATAATCGAACGTATTTCGGTCATACTCGCTTTTTTTATGTTTGCCGGGGTAGGCATGATTATGGCTGTGGCTGTTATCATATTCCTGGGTATAGGGCTAAGCGAATATTTTGCAGCCATCACAGGCTCAATACCAATGGGTTACCTTATTGTCAGCGGCATCTACATCCTGATACTGGTATTGATACTGGTTTTCAAGAAGCCGATAAATAAGTGGTTTGCAGGTTTGTTTATAAGCCTGCTGACCAGCCATGAGGATGAGGATGAACCTAAACACCCAAAGCAAGGTTGATATGGTGAACCTATATTCAAAAAAGCTGAGTAGCCTGGACGAGCTGAGACGGGAAAAAGCCTTAAAAAAAGCTGAAGCTGCCACTGCCTTCAGCGATACCGATAGCGGCCCTTCACTATACGGAGATTTGATACCAGCGATAGTGGATGTAATAACATCGAAAGGGGCAACCAATAAATTATTGGCACTGGGCATACCCGCATTGAAACTGGCCGGAACCATCATAGAAAAGAGCCTGTTGAAAAAGGTAGCGATTGAGGTGCTGACCGGCTATGCCAAATGGAAGGGCACTGAAATGGGTCTTAGTGCATTGTTACGCCTTGTAAAAAGGAAATTTGAAAAGGCTGCTGAAGAACGAGCAGACTAAGCCACCTCATGCAATGCCAGCAAAGGTATATGCGCCTGTTTTACTATAGCCTTGGTATGGCTTTTATGAAACAGGCTCTCAAAAAAGTTGTGCCTGTGCGGTACTACTACCAGCCAATCCATATTATTAGCTGCTACAAACAATTGAATGCCGGCATCAATATCTTCATTTTCTACATGATGGTATTCGGGTTTGACATTATGCAGCATCTCTTCCAGCCTTGCATATTCATAGGGTGTTTCGGGGTCAAAATGCCTGTTTTTACTGTCTACATTCAATACATGCAGTTCGCTGCCAAACCTGTTTACGATGGCAGTAAGCTTATCGGCAGGTATTTTTTCTGAAATGTTATTCATATCGCAGGCAAAAGTGATTTTGCCTACATGTTTATACTTATATTCAGCAGGTACAGCCAACACCGGGCATTGCAGGTGGCGCAGGGTGCTCATCAGGTTGCTGCCCAGCCAGAAACCCGCGTCATCAGTACTGCTATTGCCTACCACCACCATCCACGCGCTGTATTTTTTAATGTATTCTTTCAGGTTATCTGTAATATCGCCATATAGCACACTACCTTCAATATGCAGGCCGGGGTACTTTTCTACCAGGTCGTCAACCAATGCCACCATTTGCGATTCAGCTAAGCTTTTACTCTCTTCCAGCGATATTACCGGCATGGGGTTTTCATGAAAAGCCACGGGTATAGTGTATGCGTGCACCACCACCACTTTGCTGTTCAGTGCTTTGGCCATATCGCAGGTGTAATACACTGCATTGGTAGCCACCTCTGTATAATCGGTTGCAGTAATTATTGTCGCCATAGTGTTATCCTATTCTTCCGAAAAGTACGAAAAAATAAAAACCAATAGCTGACAAAAGTCAATATTAACGGTTATTTATTCCTGCCTGTGAAGCTCTGGAAGGCCTTAGAGAACACTTGTCCGAAAGTACCCAGGATAATTTTGATATCCATAGATATGCTGCGGTGCTTCAGATAGTACACATCCCACTGGATACGCTTGCGCAATTCGCGCTCAACGTTTATCTCACCAATGAAACCTTTTACCTGTGCCATACCTGTCATACCGGGTATAGCTTCGTGCCTCAGGTTGTAATAGGGAATGAACTGCGAGTAGTGCCTGGTATGGTATAGCATGTGCGGGCGCGGGCCTACTATAGACATATCTCCCAGCAGTACGTTTAAGAACTGCGCTGTTTCATCGAGGTGGGTAGCACGGAGGAATTTGCCTACAGGAGTAATACGCTTATCATTGCTGGTAGCTTGTTTGGTATCAGCATCAGCGTTCACATACATTGTACGGAATTTGAAGCAATCGAACTCGATGCCTTTGTACCCGGTACGCTTCTGGATAAAGAAAACCGGTCCTTTAGAGGTAAGTTTGATAAGCAGAGCTACAATAGGGTAAACCCAGGACATCACCAGCAGGATGAATGTCATAGAAATAAAAATATCCATAACTCTTTTAACAGCCGCATAATATGGTGATGGCTGATAAACCATATACCTATGGTTTATCTCACGGAACATCTCACGGATTTCGTTAATATCCGATTGTTGTGCCGTAGCTTTAGACGGTTGAGTCAGGGGCAATTTAATCACAAAGGGTTGTTCCATTCAGCTTTCTTCCTTGATTTTTCTGTAGTTTGCTTATATACAGCAAAAACCGTGTCAGATTTTTTATTTCTGTGCAAATTTCTAAAAAAAGTTCACAAAAACATCATATTAATTTTATTTTAACGTCTTTGTAGCTGTAATATAGGTTAAAGTAAATGACAGAAAACAAAGTGTAATATGCTAAACCTGCCTGAGTTTGTAGCATTGATTCCTGAATCATGAAAAACATGGTAGAAACATGAAATGCGTAAAACCATGGTATAGTATGCATCTGGCGATAGGTAAAGTATGGATAAAATGTTATAAAAACTAATAATATAAATCCTGCAATGCCTACCATTAATAAAGACTGAAGGTACATATTATGCAAATTAGCATTATAGAATGGTGACCTGAGTGCCAGATCCTCGTGGATATTGCGTACACCATATTCCTTCATTTTACTATTCAGCAAGCTTTGCGCGTCACCATTGCCCACACCAGCCAGGTAATTATTAGTGTTGTCAGATACAACATCCAGCCCAAGTCGCCACAAAAACAGCCTTAAAGCCAGGTTATTAAAATCACCTTCTTTTGTATTGCTGTAGTCATTAAGAAAAGCAACCTCAGTTTTTTTCATAAAAATGTCCTTGAACCTGTCTTTAACCGGGTTTTCAGTAACTAAAAGGGTGATAACCAGGAGTACGAATACAGCACTGGTAAATAATATTTTCTTTTGGTGGAAGCCTGTTTTGAAAATATTTAATAAATACATCGGCACTAAAAACACGATAAGGAGCAGTGTAAGCATACGCGCGGACAACAGTACAAAAAAAGCGATATGCATGGCGGTAACCAGGTATTTGAGGTATATGCTTTTCCCTCGAAAATACTGCTGCCAGGGGTATAATAACAGGAGGGCAATGGTAAAGAACGTGTATAAGGCTACATAAACCGCATTAGCATTGAGCCACCCCACAATATTGTGGTAAAAGAAAGCATTAACATCTGCCGATGATTGCCATATAGTATATGCCCTTGCCGCACTGATAAGCGCTACCGAAGTAATACCTAAAACAAATGCAAGAAACACCTTTTCCAGCTGTTTGGGCGAAATACTGATGCCTGCACCAAATATCACAGGCATTATTAACAGGAAGACTTTTGATTGGGTGTCAAAGGCTGATTGCGCCTTATTTTCACTATAAAAATAGCTAACAGCAAAAAGTAAAAAAAGCAATATGTAAGCCCATAGTATCCTGCGGTTTACCAGGTTGTTCCACAGTAATCTTATATCTACCTGCAATACCCATACCAGCGCAAACAGTATTAATACAATATTTGCATAAATGAAAGGAAAAGGAATAGCAAATACCAGCAAATAAAGCAATATATATTGCGTATGCTGCATCCAGGCTACCTTTAACATTAGACAAAAGTAGCAGAAATTAATATTAATTTCGCAGGTTTAGTGTAAACACTAATTTAGTGAAGAGCAAACTCATAAAATCATTATTCTCATCCGGGCTCCAGGCTATTTCTGTACAGGTTTTAGGTGTAGTATTTCTGGGAATTGTAGCTTACTACCTTTCGGATGAGGAATTTGGTATTATCAGCTGGGCCAATGCACTATCCATGTTTATTACCACTATTATCGGCTTTGGGCTGGAACAGGTAGTGGTAAGGAGGATAGCCGCCTCACCTTCATCCAACTGGGCCGCCGCGTCTTTTTTGTTCCATGTTTTCATTGGCTCAATTATCAGCATCGCTTTCGTTACTATTTTTTCTTATACCTGTGCCAACTGTGGTATAGCAGTCAGTTATTTGCCATTGTTTTATGTAGCACAGTCGGTTATATTATTAATTGTACCCCTGAAACAGTTCCTGAATGCCAAGCATATCTTTACCCCCTATGGAGTTATTGCTATTATCAGTAATATATTAAAAATATCGATTGCATTTGTGCTGGTGAAAATGAGCTATTTGTCGGTAGAGGTGGTAGCATTGATTTTTATAGGTTCCTCTTTGTTAGAGTTTATAGCATTATTGATATACATCTTAGCAAAAACTGATTTTTCATTCCGCTTTAAGATGCAAGCCTATAAAAAACTTATCAAAGAAGCGACCCCACAATATCTGTCGGCCATTTTTGACACCACATTATCAAGAATAGACTGGATATTATTAGGGATAATCGGTGTTTCCTTTGCGGCAACTGCTGCCTACAGTTTTGCATACAGGGCCTATGAGCTTGCGCGTCTGCCTATTGTGATTATCGCCCCTGTAATCCTTAATATTTTTGCCAACCAACTGGCAAAAGACGGGCGTTTGTCTGAGGAAAAAAAGACTATAGTTAACGACATCTTTACCGTTGAGGCGTTTATTGCCGTATTAATACCACTGGTTTTCAGTATTATATGGGCACCGGTGCTGGATAGCATTCCTAATTTTGCCGACAAATATGGCAGCAAAAACGAAGCGGAGTTTATCATACTTTCCGTGTGCATCCCTTTGCATTTTTTCATCAACCTGCTATGGACATTGTCCTTTTCAGCAAGAAAATACAAGAAAATAACCACGATAACTGTTATTACTGCTGTTTCAAATGTAGTCCTCAACCTGGTGTTGATACCATTGTACAGTAGCATAGGCGCTGCCATTGCCTATTTTATCACCACTATCATACAGGCTGCATTCTTTTACAAGCTGGTACAAGACTATATAATAAAAGTACCCGTCAGGCCTATGCTTTTATTCATGCTCATTGCTGTGGGAGCATACCTGTTATCTACCCGGCTACATATCCATGTTGCCTTCAGGGTGCTTGCAGCATTATTAATATATATTGCAGCAGGGTTTATTACCCGTACTATACGCAAACAAAATTTACTTACCTTATTGGCGCTAATCAGAAAATGAATATCCTGTATTTATGTGACGAATATCCCCCGGGCCGCCACGGTGGTATAGGAACGGTCGTTCAAATGCTTGCCAAGGAGCTTGTACAACAGGGCCACAATGTAGTTGTAGCAGGTTTTTACGACTGGGGCTATGGCGGCGATGACGAGTTTGACGATAATGGGGTGAAAGTGTACAGGTTCAGGCGCGTATTGGCATCAGGCATGTTTGCAAGGCAAGATAAGTTGTTGATAAGAGGTATATATAAGCTGCTGCGCCGGTCAGGTGTCTTTCAGTGGGATATTAAACACAGCCTGGGGCGGTATAAAGATTTCCTGGAGGCGCTGATAACAAGGCATTCTATAGATATTATTGAAATGCCGGACTATAATGACTATATCCGTTTTTGCAAACAAACAGTACCTTTTCCCAAGATGTCTGTGCCTGTAGTGGTAAAACTGCATGGCTCATTAACCTATATCGGTAGAAATAACGGGCAGGCTGTACCCGGGTATGTAGCAGCAACCGAAAGACAAATATTACAGCAGGCCGATGCTGTATGCGCCGTGAGCAAGTACAGGGCAGAAAAAGCTATTGAGTTTGGAGAATATAATGGCAGGATAGATGTGGTGTATAATGGTATTAATGTACAGGACATTGAACCGGGCCAACCATCATCCGCCCGTATAAACAGGGTTGTATATACAGGCGCCTTGTCAGAAAACAAAGGGATCTTCAACCTCGCAAGGGCATGGAATATCGTCAACTCGCGATTTCCCGACGCGCGTTTAATAATATTAGGTAAGGGGCCCGTTGACAGGGTACGCACGCTTATTGACCCCCGGTATCATAAAAATGTAGACTTCAGAGGGCATGTGGACCGCCATACCCTTCTGAATACTTTAAAGAGTTCAACAATAGCAGTATTCCCATCTTTAACTGAGAGCTTTGCTTTGGCACCCATGGAGGCAATGATGTGTGGTACTGCTGTTGTGTATACTACCCGGTCGTCGGGGCCAGAGCTGATAAGCCACAATGAAAACGGCATACTTGCTGACCCAACGGATGTAGGCAACATTGCAGATAGTATATGTTACTTGTATCAAAATCAGGATATTTGCTCAAAAATTGCACAGGCAGGGAAAGAAAGGATAATTTCAGAATTTGATATTACCGTAGTGGCAAAAAAGAACATCGCGTATTACAAATCTGTAGTCGAAAAAAAGAAGTGACGATATAAATACTTTGGGATACAAACAGAAAAATATTGATTGGGTATTATTACTATTCCTGCTGTTGTTTACCAACCAGGCAATATTTTCCCTTAAATTATTGGGACTGTTATTTGTATATGTTGCAAGGCCGGATTTCAAGTTTGGCATAACCAAGGGAAGGGTACCTTTATTTATACCTCTATTATTGTTACTCAGTTGCATTAATTTTTTCCTGTTCGTCAGAGACTTTTCTTATGAATATACAATCGCTTTTATTGCCGGTAATGCGCTATGGGTCTTTTCATTTTTGAGCTTTCACCAGATAAAACTGAGTATAGAACGCTACGGAACGGCTACTTCGCATAAAACCCTGAAGCTGTTTATCGTACTACACTTCCTGTTTTGCATCGGCCAGCTGGTGCGTATCATGTTGAGTACAGGCACTTTGAATCCATACGTCGGGCTTGAGTTTCCCTATGGCATGTCAACAGGAGACAATGTATTCGGCACATTCATGGAAAACTCACTGTATAATGTTACAGTAAGCGGTTTCCTGGCAATATATTTCCTGTTTAAGAGAAACTGGTTTCATGCTATGCTTGCCAGCGTATGCGTGATACTCGTGTTCAGTAACTTTGGTACAATTGTATTTGGCAGCGTACTGCTGGGCCTGTTCTTTACAGGTACATTGTACGCCCTCACCAATGGTAAAATAACCTGGCTGAAAAGAATCGCTCCCCCGGGTAATTTTGCGCTGTATATTCCCGCTTACATATTGCTGATTATCTTTTTGTACGTAACAGTATCGCCGGACAATGCTAACTATTTTGTTGCCAAAGTCAAAAATAAAATCTTTTCGATAGAGGTGGAGGGTAAGAATAATTATAAAGGAATGTTATCGGACCAGAAGCCACACGCTGAAGCCTTCACCATGACTGCCTCAGAATACTATGAGATGAAGACAAAAGGGATGGATAAGGAGAAACTATACTTCACTACCGCCACCCAGCAATCAGGCACAGCAGATAAAACCTCCCGCATCGCCATCATGCGGAATATGACGAAGACCTATGTAATGAAGTTGCAAGGCAAAACCTTAGCCGTATTGGAAACCATGCAATACTTAAAAAGCTCGCCGGTGCACCTTTTTTTTGGTGCAGGCACTACACGTTTCTCTTCGCACATTGCCCAAAAGATGGCTGGCTACGATTCCAGCAGGTTATTTATGAATGTACTGCCGCACTTTGCATCGCAGGAATATAAAGAGAACCACGTATTGCTGATAGAGGAACGCATGCGGAGTGATAAGGAATTCTATTCGACTGCTAATTTCCCTGACAGCTTTTACAACCAGATATTTGGTGAGTATGGCATATTGGGAGCCCTGCTATTCATCTTTTTTTACGTCGGGTATTTTTTGAAGTCATTTCATAAACTGACTTACGGACTTTGGTTGTTTATCATTTTATTGCCCTTCGCCCACTTGAGTTATATCTTTGATACTTTATGTGTTGTTCCTTTTTTTGAGTGGCTGATGTTAGTTGATATCGAAAAAGAAAATCATACCTGATGCAGGTGAAAAATCCGTTGGTTACCGTACTGATGCCGGCATATAATGCTGCCGGCTATATTGCTGAAGCAATTGACAGTGTATTACAGCAAACCTTTTCAGACTTCGAATTCCTGATCATAAATGACGGCTCTACCGATGATACTGAAAAGATTATCCGGCAATATACCGATTCGCGAATCAGGCTGTACAACCAGTCTAATGCAGGTGTGATTGGCGCCCTCAATAAAGGGTTGGAGCTGGCAAAGGGAGACCTGATTGCACGCTTCGACGCTGATGACGTATGCTACCCGGACAGGCTGCAACTACAATATGATTTCCTGAAAGCCAACCCTGATTATATCCTTGTAGGAAGCGAGGCAGATTATATTGAAGAAAACGGCACATACATCTTCACCTACAAGTTTAATGCATATACTGATGAACAGATAAGATTGCAGAATTATACCACCTGCCCTTTTATACATTCCGCAGTGATGTTTTATAAGCAGAAAGTAATAGAAGTAGGTGGATACGACAAGGGTGCCATCACGTTTGAAGACCACCTGTTATGGTGGAGATTGATACAACTTGGGAAAGTCAGAAACTTTGAACATGCTTTAATTAAAGTGAGGTTCAACCCCGATTCGGTAACTATTGATGAGCGTTGGCGGGGATCTGAGTTCCAAAAGATAAAATACAAGTCTATAGAACAAGGCTATGTGACAGAAGAGGACGCAGAAAGAGTTAAAAGTATCTTAGCCAATCAAAATTTCAAAAAGTATAAACATGCTGCATACTACAGCATGGTGGGCAAAAAATTTCTGTGGAACAATTATCAGCCATCCAAGGCCAGGAAACACCTGGCACAGGCGATAAGGGTGACACCATGGAAAATAGAACCCTACATGCTATACCTTCTGTCTTTTCTCCCCCAAAAAGCAATAAGCTCAATTTACCGGCAGAAAAAACAAAAGGAGAATTAATACTTTTGCATCATAAATGAACGTTGCTTTTATATCAAGGGCTACCTTGTACACTTCTCCCGGTGGTGATACCCGGCAGTTAGAACTGACCGCGCAATACCTGCGTCCCTTAGGTGTGCATATAGATGTGTACCTGGCAAACGAACATATAGATTATAGCAAGTACGACTTATTGCACTTTTTCAACATAATACGCCCTGCAAACATACTCGCACACATAAAAAAATCCAATACACCTTATGTTGTCTCCACTATTTTTGTGGAATATGGAATAAGAAAGCAAGGCGTTGGCATTGCACAGAGAATCCTTAAAAAATTATTTGGAGACGACGGCATGGAGTATATTAAAGCTATAGGCCGTGCAGTGAAGAATGGTGAAAAAATAGTCAGTCGGGATTATTTACTGAAAGGACACCGGCAATCTATCAGGTATATAGCATCGAAAGCGGCAATGTTGCTTCCTAATTCTGAAAGCGAGTACCGCCGTTTTACTTCCAGGTATAATGTATCCGGCCCCTATCGTGTAGTACCCAATGGTATAAACACAAAATACCTGGATAAGCAATATCCATATAGCCCTAAGTACAAAGACGCTGTGCTGTGTATGGCTAGAATTGAACCACATAAAAATCAATTGACCCTCATAAGGGCTTTAAACAATACCCCTTACCAATTATATATACACGGTAAGCCTTCACTTAACTCCGCTGCCTATTACGAACAATGTAAAGCCGAGGCTGCCTCCAATGTACATATCGAAGAACACCTGGGTGACGAGGAATTGTTTACCGCATACAGCAACGCTAAAGTACATGTACTGCCCAGTTATTTCGAAACAACAGGTTTATCCTCTTTAGAAGCTGCAGTAATGGGCTGTAATATAGTAGTGACCGACCTTGGCGATACACGCGACTACTATAAAGACGATGCATGGTATTGCAACCCCGACAGCCCTGCATCTATAAAAGAAGCTATTGATGCCGCATACAGCGCTCCCTTCAGCGAAAAATTCCGTACCAGGATACTGAATAACTATACGTGGGAACGCGCTGCCGAAGAAACTCTGGCAGCATATAGACAAGTATTAAAAGTTTAACGTCCTTTGTATAGTAAAAGATGAGCGGTTTAAGAATAGGCATATTAGGTACACGCGGCATACCCAACAGGTATGGTGGCTTTGAACAATGCGCCGAATACCTGGCAGCAGGCCTGGTGAAGAAGGGGCATAACGTATGGGTGTACAACTCGCACGACCATGAGTACCAGCAAAACACATGGAATGGGGTCAATATTATACATTGCTACGACCCCGAAAAAAAAATAGGGACTGCAGGACAGTTTATATACGACCTGAACTGCATCAGGGACGCACGAAAACGTAAATTTCACGTATTGCTGCAACTGGGTTATACCAGCAACAGTATATGGTATAAGCTATGGCCAAAGAACTGCAAGAACGTGGTGAACATGGACGGGCTGGAGTGGAAACGCAGCAAGTATAGCTCTAAGGTGCAAAAATTTCTGAAACGGGCTGAACGCTGGGCAGCACTAAATGCCGATGTATTGATTGCAGACTCGCTGGGTATTGAAAAATACCTGAAAGAAGAATACAACAAGCCATCTCACTTTATAGCCTACGGTGCCGATATATTTGAAGACCCTTATGAGCCATTACTGGAGAAATACGATGTGCAACACTTTGACTACAATATGCTGATAGCACGTATGGAGCCTGAAAACAATATAGAAATGATACTGAAGGCCCATGTACTGAGCGGCACGGGCAGGCCACTACTGGTAGTGGGCAAAACCGAAAATGCATTCGGTAAACACCTGGTAGATACTTACGGGCATAAACCCGGCATACGCTTCCTGGGTGGCATATACGATACAACAGTTATCAACAACCTGCGCTATTTTTCTCACTTATACTTTCACGGGCATTCGGTAGGTGGCACTAATCCATCGCTATTGGAAGCTATGGGCACCAACAGCCTGATAGCTGCGCACGACAACCTGTTCAACAGGGCGGTGTTGGGCGACGATGCTTTCTACTTTGCTGATGTGGAACAACTGATATCAGTGATACGGGAAGTAACGGTCAAAGCGACACATACCAACAAGCTGGATAATAACCTGAGAAAAATACGCGACCAGTACAACTGGCCGCGTATAGTAGATGAATATGAAAAAGTATTAATAGCGGCTGCTAAATAATACTAAGCTTTCGCCTTAAACTTATTGATGGCATTGCGGGTAAAATCGCTGAGTACCAGCCTGCCGCTGATGGCAGCGCGCTGTGTGAGTAAAGTATCCCAATGATCAGTGCCCTGCCAATATACTTTCTTCAGCTCGGCCATGGCGTCGGGGCTGCTTTGTGCCAGTTTATCGGCCAACACTTGTATGGCTTCGTCCATCTTATTTGCATTGCTCCATACCTCAGCATACAAACCATGGTCGCGTGCCCATTCAGCAGAGCGCCATTCGGTAGCATCGGTAGCCAGAATAGAAAACGCCGACAAACCCATTTTGCGCTCTACAGCCGGCCCTACTACGAAGGGGCCGATACCTACAGCCAGTTCGCTGAGCTTTACATAAGCATGTTCGGTAGCCATAGCATAGTCAACAGAAGCAGCCAGGCCTACACCACCGCCCACAGCCTTGCCATGTATACGGCCGATAATGAACTTAGGACATTTACGCATAGCATTAATCACCTTGGCAAATCCACTGAAAAACTTCAAACCGCCTTCTGCATCGTTGATGGCGATAAGCTCATCAAAAGACGCCCCTGCGCAAAATGCACGGTCGCCTGCACTCTTCAGTACGATGACTTTAATATCATCGTTTTTACCAGCCTCTGTAATGGTATCGGCCAGCTTGTTGAGTATAGCCCCGGGCAATGAATTGCTGGCGGGGTGAAAGAACTCAATAGTACCTATGCTGTCGGCCACCTCTATATTTACGTATCCTTGAGTATCTGACATAATATTTTTTTTGTTATTATTCCTGGTTCCTTTTCTTCACCATAGTAAGTATGGTGGCGATGGCTACGGTTTCACCTGTTTCGTCGTACACATCTACCAGCCAGCGTACTATACCTTTGGCTATGTCGTTTTCATCGCGTTTTTCCTGGTCTGTTTTTTGTTTTACAGTCAATTTCACACCAATGGTCATACCGGGGTAAACGGGCTTGGTGAAGCGGCATTCGTCAATACCATAGTTGAGCAGTACAGGCCCTTTCTTAGCATCTACAAACAAGCCCGCTGCCTTTGAAAGCACAAAGTACCCATGCGCTACACGCCCTTCGAATATCGTACCCTCCAGCGATGTGGCATCCATGTGCGCGTAAAAGTTATCACCGCTTACATTGGCAAAGTTGGTGATGTCCGTTTCTGTTACTGTATGTTTAGCCGTTATCAGTGTATCTCCTACTTCAAGGTCTTCAAAATGTTTGCGGAAAGGATGTACCTCTGTTTCGGTTTGTTTTCCGCCTTGCTGGTATACATTCGTAATACGCGAAATAGTAGTGGGCGATCCCTGTATGGCTGTACGTTGCATATAGTGCAATACACCACGCTTACCACCCATCTCTTCGCCACCACCTGCGCGACCGGGGCCGCCGTGTACCAGCAGCGGCATGGGTGAACCGTGCCCCGTACTTTCTTTAGCGCAATCCCGGTTGAGCACTAATATACGTCCGTGCATCCCTGCGGCTCCTAATACAAATTCGGTAGCAATATCATCATCGGCTGTTATGATAGAGCATACCAGTGAACCTTTACCCATCCTGGTAAGTTCTATCGCTTCGTCTGTATCCTTATAAGGTATGATGGTAGATACAGGGCCGAATGCTTCTATATTATGACAATCAGTATTCTTGAAGGGATCATCGTTGTAGAACACTATTGGCGGAATGAAGGCACCTTTATTCTTATCAGCACCTACCACTTCAAATTTTTCAAGGTCGCCGATGACAATGGTTTGTGTTTTTGCCAACTGAGCTATCCTTTCTCTTACTTCCTCGCGCTGTGCCATACCTGCAAGGGAGCCCATGCGCACACCTTCTACCTTCGGGTCGCCGATGGTGGATGTAGCCAGTCTTTTTCCCAGCGCTATCTGTACATCTTCTACCCTGTCAGCAGGTACAATGATGCGGCGCACTGCTGTACATTTTTGTCCTGCCTTAGTAGTGATTTCCCTTACTACTTCTTTAATGAAAATATCAAACTCGGGCGAGCCGGGCTGTACGTCCATACCCAATACGCAACTGTTCAGAGAGTCGGCCTCCAGGTTGAAAGGCACAGCCTCTGACACTATGCGTGGGTGCGATTTCAGTTTCTGTCCTGTAGACGCACTACCTGTAAAGGTCACCACATCGCCTGTTTCTATCGTATCCAGTATGCCGCGTGCACTGCCGCAAATCAATTGCAACGAGCCTTCGGGCAATATGCCGGATTTTATTATTTCTTCAAACACCGCTTCTGTAAGGAAAGAGGTAAGCGTAGCAGGCTTAACAATAGCAGGCACACCCGCCAGCAGGTTCACGGCAATCTTCTCCAGCATACCCCATACCGGAAAGTTGAAGGCATTGATATGAATAGCCACACCCTCTTTGGGCACCATGATATGGTGGCCTATGAAAGTACCGTTCTTAGACAGTTTTGCCGCTTCGCCATCTACATAAAAGCGTTCATCGGGAAACTGGCGGCGCAGGCTGGCGTTGGCAAACAGGTTGCCGATACCTCCTTCTATATCCACCCACGAGTCGGCACGGGTAGCACCTGTATAAGCGCTTATTTCATAGAAATATTCTTTCTTCTCCATCAGGTGGAAAGCCAGTGCCTTCAGCATCCTGCCCCGCTCATGAAAAGTGAGCTTGCGCAGGGCAGGGCCACCTACCTTACGTGCATATTGCATCATACCGCCAAAATCCAGCCCTTCGCTGCTGGCGGTATATATTGCATCACCTGTGATGGCATTGTGCAATACCTCACCTTCCTTTTGCGCCATTACCCATTTCCCTTCAGCATAGTTTCTAAGTTGCCTGATAGCCATATATCGAATTACTTTTTTGTACTTGTTATAAATAACGCCCGCAGATGATGCAGACAGGCTGCAATTTATAATTTTTGCAAGGAAATAACCTCAGATACTAATCCTTCATTATATTCACGCATGCTACCGCCTGCCGATACCAAGACTGATAGCCGGATGCGTTTTTTGGCATTCGCCCTGCTGATAGCAGGCGCTGTACTACGGCTGTATGTGTACCTGCACAACCGCGACCTGATAATAGATGAAGCCAATGTAGCGCGGAATATATACGAGCGGGGCTTCATTGCCCTGCTGCAACCCCTTGACTATCAGCAATACGCCCCACCTGTCTTCCTATGGGTAACCAAATTCTTTTCCCTTGTATTTGGCATGGGCGAGCACGCATTGAAAATATACCCCCTGCTCTGCGGGTTAACGGCACTATGGTTGTTCTACAAAATACAGAAAGCACTTGTACCTGTACAAGCCACCTGGTACCCCATTAGCCTGCTGGCATTCAGCCCCATCCTCATACGGTACTCGTCGGAACTTAAACAATATATGCCCGACGTGTTTATTACCCTTCTGCTGGTATGGCTGGCGTTGAAAATCAGCCTGAACAGTTACCGCCCCATACGCTTTATGCTGTTATGGATACTTATTGGCTCGGTAGCTATATGGTCCTCCATGCCCTCGGTATTTGTGCTGGCGGGTGTGGGCTGTCATTACGGATGGCAGACAATAAGCAGCAGGCAATACAGGTTACTGTGGCTCCCCGTAACGGTGAGTACAGTATGGGTATTCCAATTCGTTTTGTATTACCTGCTGATGTTGCAGGAACATGCCAATTCCGACTACCTGCAGAACTTCCATCATTATTTTTTCCTCTTCGCCACACCCAGCCGGGCAGAAGAATGGGAGTATAACTGGCGTGTGTTCAGCTATCTCATGGCCACCTTCGAAGGTGAGTATCCTTATGTGCACAGTATCAATACGGCCTTCCTGATTGTAGGCACTATTATGCTGGTGCGCAAAGCCACCGCAAGGTCTATATTACTTGTTATTCCTGTATTGGCATTATGTGCTGCCGCTGCCCTCAACCAATTTTCGATGTTGGCTCGTGTATCACTGTTTATCATACCTGTATTGATACTCATCATCGGCTTTGGCTTTGCACAATATTATTACCTGAAATCGGCATGGCTGAAAGGCATTGTTATATTTGCCGGGCTGTACGCCGCCGGCTGTAATGTTGCCCAATTGACACAAGAACCCTTTAAATATGAAGAACTGACCGAGGGAATGCATTTTGCACAAGACAGAAACATACCAGGCGACAGGGTGTTTCTCTACCACAGTTCTGTGCCGCCATTCATTTATTACACTACCATCCACCCTGACAAAAGCCAATGGGGTGACATAAAAGATGCCCACAAGCTGATATACGAAACCAATTACGACTCACTGGGAGCCTGGTTAAATTATTCCTTAGAGCCGGGGGAGGAAGTTGTATTCCTGTACACGAATGCAACGGAGTCTGAATTTCAGTTCCGGAACAAACAACCGAAACCGCACCTGGAAACAACCGACAGTTTGGTACATCCCTGGGTAAAGGCATGTGTGTTCAGGAAGCGGAGGTAAACAGTTAAACTGTCAAATAATCAATCTAATTATAGTTCAAGACAAATTAGCCTCTACCCCAAACTGCCTGAGATGGTGCCAGGCGTGTTTGTACAGCAGTTTCACCCATTGCTCGTAGCTCAGCACACCGAAGATAGGGTTGGTAATTTTCTTATCGGGATGGCGGGCGAATACTTCGAAGAAGTGTTCTATCTCCCTCTTCAGTTCTTCCAGCGCCAGGGGTATAGTAGCAGTTTTGGGCGGCTCGGGGTCGTCGGGCAATAATTTATTGGGCGTGTTCTCCCTGAAAGGTTTATCACTCTCCAGGAAAGCCTGCATTTTAGTTATATGCTCTTCAGGCGTTATCATAGGGTATTCTTCCTTACCATTGGCCTGCCTGAATGAATAGCTCATATGTTCTATCATCTGGTGCAGGTTCATCTTGCCCCAGTTGGGTACTGTAACGGGCGAAATGGTAGTAAGCATGGATATGAACTTATTACGCAGAAAATTCGCTTTTTCTATTGTGCCGCTCATATGTCTACAGTAGTTGTTTGATGAGTGTTTCCTGTGCCATGCCTTCGGCCTCAGCCTTATAGTTGCGCACTATACGGTGGCGCAGCACTTCCATAGCCATTGCCTGCACATCCTCTATATCGGGCGAGAACTTACCGCGTAGCAGCGCATGGCATTTAGCGCCCAGGATTAAATATTGTGAGGCGCGCGGCCCCGCACCATAGCTGATGTATTGTTTGGTAACATCGGGGGCGTTGTTGTTCGCCGGCCTTGTTTTGTGTACCAGAGATACGGCGTATTCCAGCACATTGTCGGGCACAGGCACACGGCGTACCAAATCCTGGAAGTAGAGTATCTCTTCCGCATTCAGCACCTTTGCCAGGTTCACATCCTGCATCCCGGTAGTATTACGCACAATGGCTACCTCCTCTGCATGGCTGGGATAGTCGAGCATGATATGGAACATAAACCTGTCGAGTTGTGCCTCAGGCAGTGGATAAGTACCTTCCTGCTCTATCGGGTTTTGGGTGGCCAGCACGAAGAAGGGCGCGGGCAGCTTATATACATGGCCCGCAGCTGTTACGTTACGCTCCTGCATGGCCTCCAGCAGTGCCGCCTGTGTTTTGGGCGGGGTACGGTTGATTTCATCAGCCAATACGATGTTGGCAAATACAGGCCCTTTGATGAAGCGGAACTGCCTGTGCTCGTCCAGTATCTCCGCACCTATTATATCGCTGGGCATCAGGTCGGGGGTAAACTGTATGCGCTTGAAAGATAAATCGAGCACATCGGCTACGGTCTTTACAAGCAATGTTTTGGCCAACCCCGGTACACCTACCAGCAGGCTGTGGCCATTGCAAAGGATAGAAATGATGAGCTTTTCCACTACGTCATCCTGCCCTACTATTATTTTAGCAATAGATTTCTTCAGTGTATCAAAATGTACTGTGAGCGCTTTGGCTGCTTCCGTATCTGATGTATATGACGACATATTATTAATTCAAATCCCAATAGCTATCGGGACAAAAGTTTAAAAGCCTGTTCCGTTTTTTTAGACTTTGTAAAGTAACGAATTAGGTCTAAGACAAACGTTAAAAATATGCTATACAGATGAATATTTGAATTTTAGCGCCTTAGTTGCGACTTTTACTGACTACTAACCACTAACTACTAATTACTAACGGCTATTTTATGACCATACAGGAAGCACAGCTACAGGTGGATGAATGGATAAAGACTGTGGGCGTGCGCTACTACAGCGAACTGACCAACCTGGGCATACTGATGGAAGAGACCGGGGAACTTGCCAGGCTGATGGTACGCGTGTACGGCGACCAGTCATTTAAAGAAAGTGACAAAAATAAAGAGCTGGCAGACGAGATGGCCGATGTACTGTGGGTGCTGCTGTGCCTGGCCAACCAGACGGGGGTAGACTTAACCACCGCACTGCAAAAGAACATAGACAAAAAGACCCAACGGGATGCAGAACGCCATAAAAACAACGAAAAACTGAAACCATGACGGATAAATTTTTTGAAGCGGCAGTAGAAGAAGCCCGTAAGGGTTATGCAGAAGGGGGCATACCCATAGGCTCCGTACTGGTCCACAATGGCAACATACTGGGGCGGGGGCGCAATAAGCGTGTACAACAGGGCAGCCCTACCCTGCACGGCGAAATGGATGCGCTGGAAAACGCGGGTCGTCAGCCTGCAAAAATTTACAGGGAATCTGTGTTGTACACCACGTTATCCCCATGCCCCATGTGTACGGGTGCTATACTGCTGTATGGTATACCCAAAGTAATAATCGGCGAAAACACCACCTTTATGGGTGAAGAGCAACTGTTGAAAAACAGGGGGGTAGAAGTAGTGGTACTAAATAGTAATGAATGCAAACAACTGATGCAAGAGTTTATTCGCACAAAACCGGAGCTGTGGAACGAGGATATAGGGGAATAAAATTCACATATACTGTAACTTTATACACTATGAAGCACATTATCCTTATCGTAATCATTCTTTTTGCCTGGGATGCAGCGTCACAAACAAAGCAGCCTGATTTCCCGCAGGAATGCATGCAGGTGTATAATGAGATATTAAATGTTGCCAGCACTTATCAGACTAACTTTCCTGAATCCTATAACACATCCGATTATTCAGGCACCTCATTAAATGTCATTAGTGAATACACGAGATTACAAATTGGTTTTTCTTCCGGCAACAAGGAAGCACTCGAGGAATTTGAACGATATGAAGGGAGAATCTTCATGGACTTGGTGATTATTGAATCTAAAGACAGTTTTTGTATTGCTTGCCTGCGAAAAATCAATTTCCCATACTTGTACGATATGTTTCACGCATGCATGAAGTTAACGAGACATTACATACAGCAGAACCAACCAGACAGTGCGCTATATTATTTAGACCTTGCAGCAAACAAATATAAATACATTCAAACCTGCGGTGTAGCAGGCAATGATCGGGAAATATCTATTGCATGGAACTACCTTAAAATATCTGATCAACATGGTAATTTATACAAAGCATTACCGCGAATAATGACGCATGTTCTGGAGAATGATTTGTGGCAAAGCGGACCCATGGCAGATTCCCTGTTAAGTATACTTACAAAACATAATTTGCGTTCACAATTAAAGAACGATCTTGAACACTCGTTCAATAATATAAAAGAGTACAGGCATAAAGGTGGCCATATTTCTAAATATATCCAGCTATATGGCGAGAAGATATTTGTCCTGCATGTCAAACAATTCAGAGCTGTTGACATGGACGACATTGCTCACCTAAAAAAATACAGTATTTACAGGCTGCTTTAATCGACTACCGTATCAGTATCACATCACCTTTGCGCAAATCGTCTTTACCACTGATGTTTTTTATCTTCAGAAAGTAAAAATAACCGCCGACATCACATGGCCGTCCTTTGTAGGTGCCATCCCATTTCTGCTGCCTGTCTGTTGAGCGGAACAGCACTTCACCAAAACGATTGACTACGATAAATTCATACGATTCTATCCTGCACTTCATCAGCGGGCCAAACATATCGTTTCTGCCGTCATTATTGGGGGTAAAGGCGTTAGGGATGAATGGTTCACAGTCGCATATTTTATAATCTACCTGTATGGTATCACGCAAAACACCGCACCTGTTTTCTATGGTCAGCGTATATATATCCGGCGAAGAGACAACGATGGAGTCACGCATTGCTCCTGTGTTCCAGGTATATGTGCTGCTCAATATAGATGTACCGCCAATAGTGAGTTCATCACCATTGCACACAAGCGTATCATTCCCTATATGCAACGATTCTTCAGCATATTGTACAACAATAGTATCCGTATAGCTGCAACCACCACGCTCTATTTCCAGGAAATAATTTCCCGGCGTATCCACAGTAAGCATACTATCTTTTACGCCTGTATTCCACCTGAATGTATCCACGCCGGCAGGCAGGTATAGGTTGTAGCTTTCTCCCGTACATAAAATAGTGTCGGCACCCAGTTGAAAATATGCGGAGTCGTTTTCGCGTATGTATATCGTATCATGAATAACACATGTCCCTACGTCAACAGTTACCCAATAAGTTCCCGGCCATGCAATAATAAAACTATCCGCGTTGCTGCCATCCTGCCAGGTATATTCTACAGAGTCTCCGGGAATAGTAGCATTGACTGTAAGCGGATGCCCTTTGCAGATAGTTGTATCAACACCCAGGTCAAGCGGAAAAGACTTAATCTTCACATTAAAACTGTCTGTATTCTGGCTGCACAGGAATTGAGACGTCACCCAATAAGTACCCTCAGCCGGCACTTTAAAAGTACTTTGGTTGCTACCATCCTGCCAGGTATAAGAAATGGCGCCATCTTGCCCTTGCAACTGCATATCAGCACCAGCACATATTTCCACGTCCCGGGAACTGTATATTGTATCGAGGCTTCCCTCTTCCGGAAAAGTGACCTCGTGCGAAAGCGACTGCAGAGAATTAGTACCGGGTGCCAATGTTATGGCTGCCTGTGTGTACACCGGAGTTGTTGTATTGGTATTGCTGATTCTGTCCACATGGTTCATCCCGGAAATGGCGGCATAGATATTTTTATCCGGTCCCATTTGTAATAATGATGCTATGCGTCCGGGGATGTTCTGGTAAACAGTTTTTTTAGATGCTGTAATATCAGCCTGGGTAGGTAAACTTAAATCAAACTGGTATATACCTACCCTCAAATCAGTAATATAAGCCTTTGAACCATCCGCTGAAAATTCGGCACTGTAATACGAAGCATTAGCGGAGGGAGGTAATAAATGCTGCCCATTGCTAAGCGTACCTGTCCTTTCATCAAAATCATAAATAGCGGCTATTGCGAAGTTTTGCCCACCAAATTGCCTGGAGGTGTAGGTAGCATATAAGATTTTCTCCCTGTTTGGTGACATCTTCAAAGCCCCCCACGCACTGGTGATATACGGGAAGGACATTTGTGAAACCACTGCATTCGTGTCTATGCCCGTGGCGGAAATCCTGTACGACAAAAATTCGTTTGACGTTCTTGAAGATAGTATCAGCCAGTGGCCATCACATGATGGTACCGCCTGCATACCTTCTACAAAACCTTTGCCGAGTTTTATTTTTTTCTGTGTTGAGGACACGTCGCCCATACCGCCGTCCAGCCGCATGTCCACTACCGAATAGAATAAAGCCCCTTCTGCAGCTGATTCATGCTCCAGTGCGAACACGTAATATTTATTACTGTCATCGGTAAATGGAACTATTAGCGTACCCTGCAGGCTACTGGAGAGAAAATCATTCCCGATACCGTTCCCATTGGGCATTATAGTATGCGACCTGTTCCATATCCTCACACCATCGGAATAAAACAATAGCGCACCGGAATTTCTATCGCTGACAGTAGCGCAGCTTTCAATACCATTGATAGCAGATGTAAATGCAACAGGGGCACCACTATTGAAATCAAATGCCGCTTTGCTGCCGAAACACCAGTTGTTATTTTGTTTCTGCCCTGTGGCTGCAAGGCTCAGGAATATAAGTGTAAGTGTTACTATATATTGCATTCAGCGTAATGTAAGTGTACGAAGATACTGAGTTTAGCGCCCGGATGCGTTTTTTGAATTGAAAAATAAGGTATAAGCCCCACCTGCTACCCCGGCTCATATTCACAAAAAATCAAGGTAACTTTGCAGCTTAATCGAATCTGAAGCAAGTGCCGGAAATAAAACATCCAAAGTCGACACCTTACCTGCTGTATAGCGATGGAGAGGGTAATATATATGAAGATACCAGCCTGTATGCCATAGGCCGCACAGGGTGGGATGCCATACCCGTGGAAATAGAAGAATGGATAGAACTGCCTGATGGAGGACAGTTATATGAATTGCCTGACCGCAGGGGCATAGGCATAGATGTACAGACCGGCGACATGCGCCTTTGTGATAAAGGATGGGCGGTAGCTGCATTTGTCCCCCCTGCGCACACCAGCCTGTATATAGCCGCCTATGAGAGCGCCCCCGAAGCACAGACACTACCTTTGTATTGCTACACTGCTGCCGGCTGGCACGATGATAAGTTTTACGTGACGGCTGTACGTATAGAAAGTGATATACGCCAGGAAGCAAAGGGCTACGATGATAAAAAAATACAGGACGGCGTAGACAAAATGATAGCAGCCTACCCGCACAACAGGTTAGTAAAACACCTGGCAGATAACTGCGCCCTCACTTACGACTGCCCCGCCGCACGCAACTACTTTATGGGCCGTTGGGAATGTCCCATACCTATATCACCCGCATGTAATGCAAATTGTATAGGATGCATTTCTTTCCAACCGGAGACGGAAGAAATATATTCGCCGCAGGACAGGCTGTCATTCAAACCAACTGCTGAAGAGGTAGTAGAGTACACAGTACCGCACCTGCAAACTGCACCCTACCCAATAATCAGCTTTGGGCAGGGCTGCGAGGGCGAACCGCTGCTGATGTGGGAAACCATACGCGAGAGTATAATAGAAATACGCAAGCATACACAAAGAGGCAGCATTAATATCAATACCAACGGCAGCAAGCCCGATGCGGTGGAAAAACTGATGCAGGCAGGCCTGAACAGTATACGCGTGAGCACCAACTCTGTACGCAAAGAGATATATACGCGCTACTACCTGCCCAACAACTACCAGTTTGAAGACATAATAGAAAGCCTGAAAATTGTACGCAAATATGGCGGCTGGGCGTCTATGAACTATTTTGCATTTCCCGGTATGACAGACAGCGTGGATGAATATGAAGCACTGAGAGAGGTGATAAAATACACCGACCTGAGCATGATACAGTGGCGCAACTTTAATATAGACCCCGACTGGTACCTGGGCAAAATAGGCGTGACGGATA
Source organism: uncultured Bacteroidota bacterium (assembly GCA_937928385.1). GTDB lineage: Bacteria > Bacteroidota > Bacteroidia > Chitinophagales > Chitinophagaceae > UBA5543. The sequence goes on along the minus strand of CALEZD010000077.1, from coordinate 107,735 downwards.
CAGGGGAGTACATGGGCATAAAACAGATGATGGAGCTGATAAGAGAAGAATTCCCGAAACTGAAGTTTGGCTATTTTAACCCACCTGCGGAACGTATGGTGAATTATGACAGCGATTTCGCGCATTGATTAATTCAGCGGTTAAAACAATCGAATACATTAACTTTCTCATTGCAATCATTTTTTTACTTTTAAACAATAATGAGTGTAGCACAGGAACAACCCGCAGTTGACAGCAAGGCCGCTATATGGACGGCCGGGATACATATCGTATTGCTGCTGCTGTTCTTTTTTATCACTTACAGTCCACCGCAGATAGAAAAAATAGAGGAACTGGGGATAGAAGTAAACCTGGGCACTTCTGCCGATGGCTATGGTATAGACCAACCCATGGCCATTGGAGAACCTGCGCCGGACAATGCGGCTACTACCAGTGCAAGTAGCATAGCTAATACAGACCTGCCTGCCAATGTGCTGGAAAGCAATGACCCGGACGCTCCTGCAGTGAATACCACCGAAACAAAAAAAACCACCAATACAAATAATACAGCTAACAATAATACACGCAACCGCAGCGACCGCCCGGCTAACAGCAATAACACACAGCAGAAAGCCCGGTATGTTTACGGGGGCAGCACAGGGACAGGCGGTAACAATGCCACTACTGATGCCAAAGGCAGCAGTGAAGGCAACACTACGGGCAACGGAGACCGTGGCGTACCCGGAGGTACTCCCGGCGCAGACAATTACGAAGGTACGCCAGGCAGTGGTGGTGGGATTAACCACGACATTAAAGGGCGCAGCATAGTAGCATTTCCACCCCGGGAGGCTGAATTTAAAGAGGGTGGTACTGTTATAGTGCGTATTACCGTTAACCAGGCCGGGAATATCACGAACAAACGTATTGTTTCATCCAGCAGCCCTCAGTTGAGAGAGCTGGCCCTGAAAAAAGTAAACAGCATCCGTTTTAATAAAAGCGCAACTGCCCCTGAAGAACAGTTCGGGAATATTACCTTTGTATTCAAAACCCGTTCCTGAGGTAATGCAAGCATCAACTAACTACGAGCAAACTGTAAACTATTTATACGAACAGCTGCCTATGTTTACACGCATAGGTGCGGCTGCATTTAAGAAAGACCTGGACAACACCATAAAGCTGTGCGGGCATTTAGGCAACCCCCAGGAGCGTTTCAAAAGCATACATATAGCCGGTACCAATGGCAAAGGCAGTGTAAGCCATCTGCTTGCGGCTGTCTTCCAGAGTGCGGGGTACAGAGTTGGGCTATACACCTCACCACACCTGGTTGATTTCAGGGAACGAATACGCATAGATGGTGAACCGGTAAGCAAAGAATGGGTAGTGGATTTTGTAGCTGCCAACAAAAACATTATTGAAGAAGTAGAGCCCTCTTTTTTTGAAATAACCGTGGCAATGGCTTTTGCCGCCTTTGCAGAGCAAGAGGTGGATATAGCCATAATAGAAACAGGTATGGGCGGCAGGCTGGATAGTACAAATATCATTACGCCATTGCTATCCATCATCACCAATATTGGTTACGACCATACAGATTTCCTGGGCAATACACTGGCTGAAATTGCCGGTGAAAAAGCCGGGATTATCAAACCCGGCGTACCCGTGGTAATTGGGGAACAGCATCCAGAAACAGAAAAGGTATTTTTTGAACACTCGGTACACAAACAAAGTGTACTCTACTTTGCAGAAAGCATGTGGGATATGGTGCGTACAGGCAGCAACCTGCAATACCAGTCCTTCAAAACTATACACAGGGCGCGTAGAGAGATGCACGACCTGGCCACCGACCTGCTGGGCGACTACCAGGCAGCTAATATTAAAACAGTACTGGCAGCAAGGGAAGTACTTGTTTCAACAGGCATGGCTGAACTGCCACTGGATGTGACACTGTCTGCTTTATCCAATGTAAAGAAACTAACAGGCCTGCGCGGCAGGTGGGATGTATTGCAGGACGAACCACTAATAATAGCTGATGTAGCCCATAACCCAGCCGGCCTTACAGGCGCCATGAAACAGTGGGGCAATATTAAAGCTGCTACTAAACATATAGTGACAGGCTTTGTCAAAGACAAGGATATCCAGGCTGCGTTAGCATTATTTCCTAAAGACAATATTTACTACTTCTGCAACGCAGATATTCCCCGGGCATTACCAGCCACACAGTTGCAACAATCAGCAGCCGCTTTTGACCTGCGGGGGGGGGCATATAGTAGTGTAGCAGATGCTGTACGCACCGCCCGCGAAGCACTGGGCAAAGATGATGCCTTGCTTATAACGGGAAGTGTTTTTGTAACAGGCGAAGCAATAGAATACCTGAATGTAAACAACGGGCTGCTATTCCCTACAGCTACAGTTTAATTTGTGGCAACAGCATTTTTCGCATAAAGATTGAAACCTATTAAAAATTTCGAACAATTTTAATGTTTGATGGTTTTTATAATGTGTTGGAATTAATCGTGCTGATGTTTATCTTGTTGAAACATACATATTCTTAGGGATAATTTTATTAAACAGAATATTGGCAGAGTTTCCGGGTGGCATTATCGGTGCAAACGCAAGCGTGTTAATTTTTATTATTATCACTCATTGAACGTATCTACTGAAAATAACCTGGGGTAATGCATATTTACCGATGAGTAACCAAACAATAGTTGACCGTTACGCAGAAGAGGAAGCGCTGAAAGCCAGTGAGCATAAATTCCGCTCGCTGATAGAACATAGTGCGGACGCGATAATGGTAGTGGACGAAAATTCAGTTCCTGTTTTTGCCAGCGACTCTCTGTACCGTATAATGGAGCAAACCCCCGAAGAGGTAATAGGCGTACGTACACTGAATTATGTTCATCCTGAAGACAGAGCGATGCTGGAAAAACATGTGCAGAATGTCATTAAAAATCCCGGCAAACCAATCAGTATTATTTACCGGCGAATAAAAAAAGACGGTACGGTGATATGGTGTGATGGCGTAGCCATCAATTTCCTGGATGACCCCGCTATCAAGGGTATTGTGGTCAACTTCAGGGACATTACTGAACGTATTAAAACAGAACAGGCATTAAGAGACAGTGAAAACAGGTTCCGTTCACTGATAGAAAACTCATCGGATGTAATAGTAGTAGCAGATAAGGACATGAACATCATCTTTATCAGCGATTCGGTATACAGGCTGACAGGTTTTAAACCTGAAGAGATAATTGGCTTGAAATCCATGCATTTCTCCCATCCTGAAGAAAAAGAAAGAATCAGGGAATTTATTAATAATGTAAAAAACACGCCAAGCCTACCCCAGAAAATCGTGTACCGTACACTAAAAAAAGATGGCACCGTGATATGGTGTGAGCGGGTAAGCACCAACCTGCTGCACGACCCTGCCATCAATGGTATTGTATCCAACTTCAGAGATATAACTGAACAATACAAATACGAGCAGGCCCTCGAGGAATCGAATGAAATACTGAAGAAGACAAACATGGAGCTCGACCGTTTTGTGTATAGTGTTTCTCACGACCTGCGTGCCCCATTGTCTTCTATCCTGGGGGTAATTGAATTTGCAGAAACTGAAACCAATGAAGACAGTATACTGGAATTGCTGGGTATGCTGAAGAGCAGTGTGAAGAAACTGGATGGTTTTGTGCTGGACATTCTCAACTATTCAAGAAACGCCAGGGTACAGGTAGAGAGCGAAAAAATAGATTTTAATGAACTGGTAAGTGATATAGTGCGCGACCTGAGGTTTATGAATGCCGGCAACAGCAATGTAAAGATTACCATAGAGGTCAGTAAAAAAGCCATCTTGCACTCTGACAAAAGCAGGATAAAAATGATTGTCAGCAACCTGCTGGCCAATGCGCTTCGCTACCACGACCCCGAAAAGCCAAACCCTTATGTAAATATTTCTATACAGCCCCATAGCGCTGGTGTAACCATTGCGATACAAGACAATGGTATTGGCATCAGCAAAGACAAACATGAAAAAGTATTCGACATGTTTTATCGTGCATCAGTTATGTCAGAGGGTACAGGCATAGGCCTGTACATTGTAAAAGAAACAGTAGAAAAATTGAACGGCACCATACAACTCACTTCAGAACCAGGCAAAGGTTCTGACTTTACAATATATCTGCCCACTATTAATAACAAAGCCCAAAAGTAATGACAGAAGAAACCCCTGATATGGTTTTCAGGAAAATAATGGTTGTAGATGACAACCAGATAGACCGCTATATAGCCGAGAAAACTATTCGCAAATACCATTTTGCAGAAGACATTCTGCAGATGCCTTCTGCAGTTGAAGCATTGAAATATCTATCAACTGCTGCACAAGGCGCAGGTATGCTACCCGAAGTAATTCTACTGGATATTAATATGCCGGAAATGAATGGTTTTGAATTCCTGGAAAAATATGCTGAACTGCCTGAAATGACAAGGGCCAATACCACTGTATTTATACTCAGTACATCGCTGAACGAAGACGATATACAGACAGCGGAACAGAACCCGTACGTAAAGAAATTTCTCAATAAACCGCTCAATGAGGAGACACTGAATACTATCAAAGTTATAGTAGGGAGCCGGTAATTACTTTCCTCTGCCCTGGAAGATAACCATAAGCGTGTACATCATTATTTTAATATCCAGCGCCAGGCTGCAGTTTTCAATATAAAGCAGGTCATACTTCATACGCTCTACCATTTCATCCACATTCTCTGCATAGCCAAACTGTACCATACCCCAGGAGGTGAGGCCTGGCTTTACTTTGTGCAGGTATTTATAATGCGGGTGCGTAGCGATAATACGATCTATAAAAAACTGCCTTTCGGGCCTGGGGCCTACCAACGACATTTCTCCTTTAAGAATATTGTAAAATTGCGGCAATTCGTCTATGCGCCATTTGCGCATAAAACGTCCCCAGGGTGTGATACGCGGGTCTTCATGACTGGACAAAGCGGGGCCATCTTTTTCCGCATTGGTGAACATCGACCTGAACTTATAAATATAAAACGGCTCACCAAATAACCCGATGCGCTGCTGCTTGTAGATAACAGCGCCGGGTGAAGACAATTTGACGCGTAATGCTGCAAACAATAGGAATGGAGATAAGACAATTAGAGCCGTAAGCGACGCTATGATATCTATAGCGCGTTTGCACACCCGCTGCCAGTCGGGCATAAGGTCGGGGTACACATGAATGAGTACAGCATCGTACACATTGCTGGTTTTTACCGAACCTGATATTATATCATAAATATCAGGCTGAATTTTTATAACAACCGGCCTGTAACTCAGCCTGCTCAATATATTCTCCAGCAGGTGGTGTTCTGATGTATCTACTGCTATGATAACTTCTTCTATTTCATACTCGTCAATAATATCCTCCAATTCAGACAAGTGCCCCAGTTGCGGCAGGAACTTACTCATTCCGTTACCATTTTCTTTAGTGGAGTAAATAAAGCCTTTGAACACATTGCCCAATGCCTTCCTGCTGCCTGTTATACTCTTATATAAATCTATGGCTTTCTGGTTGCCGCCAATAATCAAAGTGCTGAAACCTACTTTGCCTTTTATAAGATTATTCTTCACCCTGTTGAGCAACAACAATCGTACTATAAGAGTAGTGGCAGTATGAATAAACAGGTACCTGCCTGTTGTCCTGATAAAATAAGAATAGTCTTCGGCATCGTTGGCAAAGATGGACAATGACACCAAAATACTGCCCAGTATACAGGATATAAGTGTGCGGTTAATTTCGTCGAGCCTCGATTTGCGGTACAGGTCGAAGTAGGTACCTGAAAGCATATACAACAGCAGCCATCCGCCGGGTATTATCAGCAGGCTCATGATAAAGTCCCGGGTACCGAAAATGCTCCAGGAAGCCCAGTAACTCAGGTCGCCCAGTGCATAATGCCTGTATCCCCAAAACAAAAGCCAGGCGGCCAGTGCTGACATATAGTCAAGCAGCACCATCCACTTAATAGCATTTTGCTTAGCCTTTGCGAGATACATTATGTTAATAGGTTACTACTTTAATATTGTCTAATAATACATAACCTGAAGACGACCCGTCGGGCAGGCTGGCCTTTATCATTAGTTTATAATTTTTACCTGGATTCCGGCCACTGTAAGTGGCCAGGTCAATATATATTTTCTTCCAGGTATCAGTGCCTTTTACCCCCATAATGTACTCATACACATCTATCCCCGAACTAAGGGTATTATACATACCTACTTCAAAAGGCACGTTGCATTTGTAGTTAATCTCCACATAAGCCTCGCCTGCTGCTATGGGGAAGCCAGCATTGCTGATACTTTCAGAATACGGGAACCCAGTACTGAGTGATATATAACCTGATCCGCCACCTTCAAACACCAGGCTCTTATCATTTATCCTGTGTATGGTGGTATCATCAGACAACTCGGGCGTAAAGGGAATAAATGAATTGCCCACTTCGAAATCTTCTATATAAGGAAATTTCGCTGCTTCGGTATAACGGGTAACAGGTGTATAATGAACAGTACCCCCGGGCTGACTTACAAGTGTTATAGTATCGAAAGTATAAAATGAGTACTGTGGTTGCAGGTCTACCAGCCCGTTGAGTGTAATACCGGGTATAACAGACAAAGTGCCTTTATCCCCCTCAGTAATTACAGGCACGTAGCATGGCAGGTCAAAAATGCCCACGGGGCTGTTATTGTAATACATCCATATACTGGTAATATTGTGCGCTGAAGAACCCTGTGCAGACGGGTTATCAATATCCAGTATCACAGAATCTATCTTCACATACGTAGGTACAGGTTCAGCCTTATTGATAACATTGCAGGCTGACACAAAAAACAATACCGGGGTAATCAATAACAAATTTTTACATCTCATCAGTGCAATAATTCTTGCTTGCTTACGTTTTAAAACGATTTTTTAGCTTCAAATATTGTGCTAAACATTATGGAGTTCGTTATGCAGGCTCATTTTTTTCAGAATCTGGTGCGCTACATCCATAGCCTGGTAACCATCGTAAACAGTTACACGCACGGGTTTATCTTCCAGTACGGCTTTTGAAAACTCTTCCAGTTCCAGCCTTATCGAATTTACGGGCTTTACATCCGGCATTTGTATGGAAATTGTCTTTTTTTCACCTCCGGGCACTTCTATCGGGAAATCAAACATGCCTTTTTCACTATCCGGCTCTTTTAGCCTGATGACCTCCGTCTTTTTCTCTAAAAAATCTATACCAATATAGGCATCGCGCTGAAACAAGCGCATCTTACGCATTTTTTTTATGGATATGCGGCTGGATGTCAGGTTGGCCACACAACCGTTGTCAAACTCAATACGGGCATTGGCAATATCCGCTGACTCGCTGACCACCGATACCCCGCTGGCAGAAATACGCCTTACCGGTGACTTTACCAGGTGCATCACGATGTCTATATCGTGTATCATCAGGTCCAGTATTACAGATACATCTGTACCACGGGGATTGAATTGTGCCAGCCTGTGCGCCTCTATAAACAATGGCTGCAGGCCCTGTTCTTCCAGCGCCAGGTATGCGGGATTGTACCGCTCCACATGCCCTACCTGGCATTTTACATTAGCTTCTTTTACCAGTTGCACCAGTTCCTGTGCTTCTTCCAGCGATTGGGCCAATGGTTTCTCTATGAAAATATGTTTGCCCGCCAGCAGGCACTTCTTAGCTATTTCGTAGTGGGTAGTGGTGGTAGATACTATGTCTAATGCTTCAGCAGCTTCTATCAAAGCATCTATACTAGTATACCTGCTGACAGCAAATTCATCGGCCACCGCTGATGCTTTGGCATCATCAGGGTCGTAAAAGCCCACCAGTTCTGTGCCCGGAACCTCCTTCCATTGCTGTATATGTATCCTTCCGAGGTGCCCTGCGCCGAAAACTCCTATTTTTAGCATGTATGCCTTAAAGTTGCTTTTTTAAGAGCCGCAAGATAACAATAATCAGGCACTATAACAGCCCTTCGTCGGCCATGCTGCAATAGTTATTATCCCCGATTATCAGGTGATCAAGCAGCTTGATATCCATCAGCGCCGCCGCTTCTTTCAGCTTTTCGGTCATAGATATATCTTCCCTGCTGGGCTTCAGGTTGCCACTGGGGTGGTTGTGCGCCACTATCAGGCGCGAGGCGCTGTTGAGCAGGGCGTTTTTCAGTATGATGCGTATATCGGCTACCGTGCTGGTGAGTCCCCCCTTACCTATATGCTCGAAACGGATGATACTGCTGGACTGGCTGAGGTACAGCACATAAAATACTTCATGACCCAGGTCGCGCATCAGGGGTATCAGTATCTCCGCTGCGTCTTTGCTTTGGGTAATGGTCTGCCGTGATAAGCCGGCCGACATCTGACGCCTGCGCCCCAGTTCCAGCGCTGCGGCTATAGTAATGGCCCTGGCCTCGCCTATGCCCTTGGTCTGTTGCAGTTCTTCCACGCTCAACCTGCCCAGGTCGTGCAGTTGATTGCCAGCCTGTTTCAGTATATCCCTCGCCAGGTCCAGCGCCGAGCGTTCCCTGGTGCCGCTGGATATAAGTATGGCCAGCAGTTCCGCATCCGCCAAAGCTGCAGGGCCTTTGTGCAGGAGTTTCTCGCGGGGGCGCTCATCTTCCGCCCAGTTCTTGATACTGTTTGTATTGCTCACGTGATGGTTCTGAACCTGAAAACTACAAGTTTATTGTTAAAGAATTGCCATTGTTTATAGGCCTATTGGGTATGGTTTCAATAGGGTCTATTAACTTAGCGCCTAAATTGTTCATCCGCATTGGATAGTCATTGTACATACATACCATATACACAAACAGGTTTTTTCAGTCAATTGGTGACGGATTACCTCGCACATAGCAGCAGCTTACAACCTTTTCATACATATTGTCCCGATGAGGCAGGCATCCAACAAGCCATAGCCGCCAGGGCCGAATATCCCGTCAACCGCCAGGTGCTGGTACAAACATTACAGGCACAATGCAGCCACCTTACCTGTTGCGCAGCCGTAACAGACAACATAGCTTCATTAGCAAACGAAAACACTTTTACGGTATGCACCGCCCACCAGCCCAACCTGCTGACCGGCTACCTGTATTTTATATATAAGATTGCGCATGCTATACAACTGGCCAATCATCTGAATGAACAGCACCCTGATAAACATTTCGTACCCGTGTATTACATGGGCAGCGAGGATAATGACCTGGATGAACTCGGAACATTCCGCTATGGGGGCAAGAAATACACATGGGATGGCAACGGGCAACAAGGTGCGGTAGGCCGGATGAACACAAAAAGCCTGGAAGCCTTGCTCAACGAATTATTCAAAGTAATGGGCCCACCGGGTGAGCATACTGAACAATTAAAGGAATTATTAACCCAGGCCTACCTGCAACACCATACAATAGGCGAAGCCACCAGGTACCTGGTCAACGAGTTGTTTGGCAAATACGGACTGGTAGTACTTGACCCCGATGATGTAACGTTCAAAAAAGAAATGCTGCATATAATGCGGGACGACCTGCTGAACCATACCGCCAATGGTATAGTTACTACGCAGGCTGAACTGCTGGCACAACAATATAAATCGCAGGCATACCCCAGGGATATTAACCTGTTTTACCTGAAGGACAACCTGCGCGAGCGCATAGAAAAGAACGGCAGTAAATGGATAGTGCTGAACACGGATATCTCATGGACGGAAAGTGGGCTACTGGCCGAGTTGGAAACGCACCCCGAACGCTTTAGCCCCAACGTAATACTAAGAGGCATATTGCAGGAAAGCATCTTGCCCGATGTGGCATTTATAGGCGGGGGTGCCGAAGTAGCTTACTGGCTGCAACTGAAAGAACTTTTCAACCACTATAAGGTCTTTTACCCGGTTATTTTGCTCAGGCAGTCGGTACTATGGATTGAACCTAAGGCCAGTGCCTTGCAACAAAAACTCGGTATCACAACTGAAGAACTGTTTCAACCTTATGAACAACTGGCCAAAGCCCATGTAAGTGATAACAGCCAACACAGCCTGTCAACCGCTGACGAACAAAACAGTTTTGAAGCTGTTATACGGCAATTGAAGGATAAGGCAGTATTGCTCGACCCAACACTCGGGCCATCTGCCGAAGCTGCCCTCGCTAAAATAAAACACCAGCTTGCGGTACTGGAGCAAAAAATGCTGCGGGCTGAAAAACGGAAGCACGACACAGAATTGCAAAGAATAGCTAAACTGAAGACTATGCTGTTTCCGAATAACAGTTTGCAGGAACGTGTTGAAAACTTTATAGAATACTTTCCACTATGTGGACACGATTTTATAGATACTATTGTAAACAATATCTCACCAATGAGAAATGAATTTCTTGTGATACATCCAAAACACAGGGTATAACAGGAATATTATTGGTGCAGGTTTAATATATTTGCCAAGTATAAAAACTCTGATATGAAAAAGTTTTTGTTGCTGATTTTTGCTTTCTTACCCGTTATAGCTATTGCACAACCAGGCCCGCTGGAGATAGACCTGGGCATCAAAGCCGGTATGAACTTTACCCGGATGAATGGTAATACCTGGTCGGGCGGATACAGGTCAGGTGTATTGGGCGGCGCTTTTGCCAGCCTGGGCGTGAAAAAGATTGGCGCGCAAGCCGAAGTATTGATAGCCACTACCTCTTTTAACGGAAACGGCAGCAACTTCAAAGCTGCAGGCCTGTTGTTCAACCCCGCAGACTCTACTTCTACCGGTAGCTTCTCTGCCACCTACCTGAACATCCCGGTATTGCTTAACCTGAAATTATTTGGCAATGCCAGCATACAATTGGGCCCACAGCTCACTACATTGCTTAATGTAAAGGATAAAGATGCCTTCCTCAACCAGCCGGCGGCCAACATATTTAACCAAAGCGACTTCGCCGGTGTGGTAGGTGTCCAACTGAACCTGCCGCTGAAACTGAACGCCGGAGTGCGTTACACTTTCGGACTGACAGACCAGAATATATCATCGGTTGGTGAAAGCTGGAAGCTATCCAGTATACAACTGCATTTAGGCTTCTCGTTTTTATAATACATTCATATTATAAGTTTTTACAGGCAGGATGTATAATCCTGCCTTTTGTTTTAATTTTCATTTAGCATCCGCAATAAGCTATTATCTTTGCCCACACATGAAGCATTTACCCAATTTGCTAACACTGGCCAACCTGGTAAGCGGGTGCATTGCCATAGCCTTCATACTCAATTCTCAACCATTTGTATCTTCTTTCAATGGTGGCGAATACTGGGTGTTTGGTACCGAGCAGGCCTATATGGGCGCACTATTCATAGCGCTGGCGGCCCTGTTCGACACGCTGGACGGGTTTGCGGCAAGGACGCTGAATGTGTTCTCTCCCATTGGCAAAGACCTCGATTCGCTGGCGGATGTGGTATCATTCGGCGTAGCACCTTCTATGATACTCTTCAAAATGCTCTGGGCCAGCTATATGGCAGAACCTTATGCATTAGACGTAAATATGAGCGCCATGATACCCGCATTCATATTTGTAGCTGCGGGAGCTGTCAGGCTGGCGAAGTACAATATTTCCCATGCATCGCAGCAGAATTTTTTCAGGGGTATGCCCATACCGGCTGCGGGACTGTTTATCGCATGTTTGCCGCTGATTAACTGGTACAACCCCATGGGCATAGGTAATGCATTGCAAAGCAAATGGGCGATATACGCCATCATAGCCCTGTTTAGCTGGTTGATGCTGTCGGGCATACGCTTTATCAAGTTCATACCGTCACGTTTCAGCATGGCTACTATATGGCCGCAGCTGGTAATGATAGCGGTGGGCGTGGGCGGATGGTTTGTACTGCATGTGGCTATTATCCCCGTCATCTTTGTATTGTATATTTTGTTATCATTTATTCATAAACCAAGCGAAGCATAAAAGAAATAGTGATGAAATACATAGCGCATATCAATGTAATGCCCCTGAAAGAACTGCTGGACCCACAAGGCAAGGCTGTAAACAACAGCCTGCACAACCTGGGCATGGAGCAGGTAGACGGCGTACGCATAGGCAAACACATAACGCTGAACATTGAGGCAGCTTCTAAAGAAGAAGCACAAAGCATAGCGGACAATGCCTGCAAAAAACTGCTGGCCAACCCCGTGATGGAGCAATACGACATCTCAGTAATTGAAGCTTAATTATTGCAAAAGGATAAGGATATACGATTATACCTTGTGCCGTCTCCCATAGGCAACCTGGGCGATATCACTTACCGTGCGGTAGAGGTGCTGCAGAAGGTGGATGCGATACTTTGCGAGGATACCCGCACCAGCTCGGTACTGCTGAACCACTACAATATACACAAGCCGCTATATCCTCACCACCAGCACAACGAACACAAAACACTGGAAAAGGTACTGGAAGAAATGAAGGCCGGCAAAACGCTTGCTTTGCTTACAGATGCGGGTACACCCGCCATATCCGACCCCGGCTTCCTGTTGGTGCGCGAGTGCATCCGCCAGGGTGTAGGGGTGGGGTGCCTGCCCGGCGCCAGCGCTGTATTACCTGCCCTGGTACAGTCAGGGCTACCCGCCAGCAGTTTTTGTTTTGAAGGCTTTCCACCGCAGAAAAAAGGGAGGCAGACTTTCTTCAAAAAACTGGCTGAAGAAGAACGCACTATTATCCTGTACGAATCGCCGCACCGGCTGGTAAAGACCCTCCGCGAAATGGCTGAACACCTGGGTGCTGAACGCCCCGCAGCCGTATGCCGCGAGCTGACCAAAATGTTTGAAGAAACCCGCAGGGGTACCCTGGCAGAGTTAGCTGCCCACTACGAGGCTACGCCACCCAAGGGTGAGATAGTAGTAGTGGTGGGTGGAAGGGTTTAGTTCGCATCAAATTGTGCGCTTCCGCACAAAAACGAGGCATTTTCACCGCCTTAGCAGGACAAGTGTTGCCAAAATGTTGCCACTTTCGGCGAAAATTCTGCAAGGAAACAAAATCAAGTGGTTGGTTATGAGCTTGTTGTGTTTTTTGTTCCTTTTTGATGCCAGAAAAATGAGTTTTCCCCCGACCCCTAAAGGGGAGCACCAACCGCACAGGGCTTTTATCCCGAAAAACGGATATAAATGGAAATATTCCAAAATGATGCCAGAAAACGGGTTTTATTTTTGGGAACAATTCCTGCGCTGGAAGCCCCTCTGTCTTCTAACTAAGGCGGAGAGGAAAGCATGAAGCAATACTCAAAACGAATGGATAGGACTAGATTTCAAAGAACTTTTACTATAGTAAATTTACGTTATTTTATTTAAAAATGGAATTGAAAATATCCAGATGATTGGTACGGTGACAACACCGACCAAAGGAAAAATTCCTCCGCGAGAAGCCCCTCTATCTTCCGCCTAAGGCGGAGAGGACTAATAATAATCAGGTGCCTTTCGTCAGCTTTTTCTTTCGTAGCATCTCCCTTTAGGGTCGGGGCAGCCTCGCGAGCCCCCCCCTCTATCTCCACCGAACGAGTGGCATGAAGCTAAATTTCAAAGAACTTCCCCTTTGGTCGGTGTTGTCACCGACCAACAGCACCACCTAACAATGGTCAAGATAATGCGTTAAAAAATCCCACTCGTGGGGTTTATCATAATAAAATGCACATGAGGAATATTTGTACTCCTCTTCCATGGCACACAACCCTGCCGTCACCGGGTTTGTATGTATATAATGCAGCTTTTGCTCAATTGTTTCCCTATCAGGCATACGGGCTTTCCATGGGCGTCGTTCCCAAAACTGGTATTCCCTATCAGATTGTGTACTTCTATGTAATTCAAGCTCTAATGTTGCGCCGGTGTCTAATAAGTGGAACTTAAGCTGTTGGGCTGTATACTTCATAAATGATAATTGAATATTTTTCTTCAGCCATTCATCCTGTTTGCTCCATAAAAGATGGATATGGTTGGGCATAATAACAAAACCATAGAGCCAGATACGCTTGTCGTTAACCAGGAACCTCATGCTGTCGATGATGATATCCTTTCTTTTATCTTCCGTCAACAGATTATTCCAGTTGAGGCAGGTAGCGGTGAAGAATTCGATGTCGGAAAGCATGGGATAAATATAGTAGAAAAAGTATTCAGGTTGGATAGTGGTAGTATCAACCCAATCCTGATTGGAGAGTGGTAGTATCAACCAAACCTGATTGATTGGTCGGTGGGTAACTGCATAGTGTATTATGCCTGATTGGTACGGTCACAAGACCGACCAAAGGGGAAACAACTTTGTATACACTGCAAACCTCCCCTTTGTTAGGCGTTGTCAGGTTGACCGACAAGAGGACGATACTTAAACAGAAAAAGCCGTCACATAAGTGACGGCTCATCTATTTCTTATCAGAAAATGATTACTGTGCAGTTGCTTCAGTTGCAGGAGCAGCTTCAGCAGGTGCAGCTGTAGAATCAGCTACTGGCTCAGCAGCAGGCATTTCTTCTGCAGCAGGTGCCATTTCTGTAGTTTCTTCAGTTGCAGCAGGCTCTTCAGTAGCTGCTTCTTCGTTGCTACCGCAAGATGCGATGAACATACCTAATGCCAGTGTGAAAATTCCGAGTTTTACGAATTTCATAATTGTAGTTTTTTAAAAATGAATAGTTTCCCATTAATACCCTAAACGAAAAAAGGTAACCGCCCGAAAACTAATTATTTTTACATTATATTTTTTATAACCTATAATGCATTAACAATCATCATAAAATATTAATTAACGCTAAAATATTTTTTCTCTCAGCTTAGTTTTACCTTTGAATTAACAACTAAAATCGCGCCGGGCGGGTTACCTTTTGGCCAAAAACTTATTAATAGTTGCACAACGACTTATATACAGAACAGGAATTACTGCGGCAGTTGGTGCAAGGCAACCATGCCGCAATGGAAGAGGTTTATAGCCGTCAATATCGCATGGTATCGCGGTGGATGGCCAAGATGGGCGGCAACGATGATGACGCAGCGGATATTTGCCAGGAATCGATGATTGTGCTGTACGAAAAGTCGCGCAACGGCGATTTTGAGTTGACCAGTAAGCTCAGCACTTATCTCTTTGCCATAGCGCGCAACCTGTGGTATAAAAAGCTACAGGGCAGGCAGGCAGGAGTGGTGAAGATAGATGAAGGGGACGAACTGAATATAGCGGCTAATTATGAAGACGATATAAAGGCGCACCAGGAACGGGAAATACATTACAAGCAACTGGACCAGGCGCTGGATAAACTGGGTGAACCCTGTGCTTCATTATTAAAGTCGTTCTATTTTAACGATAACAGTATGCAGCAGATAGCCGCCGATTTTGGCTATACCAATGCAGATAATGCCAAAACACAGAAATATAAGTGCCTGGCGCGATTGAAGAAATTATTTTATAGTACACAGGTGAAATGATAAGCAACAGAAATGTATAACAAGAATATTTGGGAACTGGCCGAAGCCTGGGTAGATGGCAGCATGCATGCAGCAGATAAACAACTGCTGGATGAAAGGAAGCAGGCCGACCCGGCCTTTGCCGCGGAGTTCCGGGATGCTGTTAATATGCTCCGCTCGCTGCAAGGCAGCGGCGACCATAAACGCTTTAAAAACGCGTTGGCAGAGGCTCATCAATCTGCTACAGCACAACAACCGGGTACTATAGTACCCAAAACCATATCGCTGGTGCGCAACCACTGGCGCACAGCAGCTATAGCAGCATCTATAGCCATCATTACTTCGCTGGCTACATTTTGGATAGCGCAGCACAACAACAACAAAATAGCTTCTCAATACAGCTTGCTGCGCCGCGACCTGGAAACATACAAACGCTCGCAGAACAAGATAATCAGGGATATAAAAGAACAGGCCACCGTAACGCCCCAGTTAGAGGCCCGCTATACAGGTACCGGCTTCGCCCTTACCAACGATGGCTACTTAGTGACCAGCTACCACGTAATATCGGGTGCGGATTCGGTATATATCCAGAACCGTGACGGTAATTATTACAAAACACATATAGTAGCCTTCAACGAAGCTACAGACGTGGTAGTGCTGAAGGTAGAAGACAAAAAATTCAGGTTCAGCAAGCAGGATGTACCCTACTCTATAGCCAAAAGCAAAAAGAAACTGGGTGCCAGGGTGTTTACACTGGGTTTCCCGCAAGATGAGATTGTGTACAACGAGGGCTATATCAGCGCCAAAAACGGGTATAACGGCGACTCATCGCAATACCGCTTAGACATTCCTGCCGGGCCGGGTCAGAGCGGCTCTCCCGTGGCGGATGCTTCAGGTAATATCATAGGTATCATTACAGGTAAAGAAAGTGAAAGCGAGGGTACTACCTACGCCGTGGCATCCGAGGCTATTATCGACCTGCTGAACAGTGTACCCGAAAAGAATAAGATAAGGCTGAATGCCTACAGCAAATTGGGCAAACTGGGCAGGGAACAGCAGATTGAAAAAATGGAGTATTATACCTGCGCCATTAAGGTGTATAAAAAATAATTTTATTGCTCATATATATTTCGGGCGGCAGCTGTGCCGCCCTTTTTTATATTATGAAAATATGGTTATACAGTCAGGAGTTTTATTATCTAACTTTGCCGCCTGTAAATAATGAGCGTGAGCGAAAAAAGAAAATTCTTTGGCAAGCGGGGCAACAAAAAAGACCCGAATGCAGAAATGACCTTCGTAGACCATATAGAGGACCTGCGCTGGCATATAGTACGCGCTTTAATAGCGATACTGGTAGGTGGGGTGGTCATGTTCATATACAGCGGCGAGGTATTTGATAATATCATCGTAGCCCCTGCCAAAAAAGATTTCCTTTCTTACCGTATCATGTGCAAGCTGGGTGAACTGACCCACATCAGCGCCCTCTGCCTCGACGAAATCAACCTTGAGTTTCAGAATACCGAACTCTCCGGCCAGTTCATGATGAGCTTTTCCGTATCGTTCATGCTGGGCTTTATCATCGCCTTTCCCTATGTTTTCTGGGAGTTCTGGCGGTTTATCAAACCCGCACTGAGCCAAAAAGAACTGAGCCACGCCCGCGGCATTGTATTCTGGACATCATTGCTATTCTTTACAGGTGTTCTGTTCGCTTATTATGTCATAGCGCCATTTACCATCAACTTCTTCGCCAACTACACCCTCAGCCCTACGTTCAAAAATATCATTACCATCACCAATTACTACAACACCTTATTCGACCTGGTGCTGGGTATCGGTTTAGTGTTTGAGCTCCCCGTAGTGGTGTATTTCCTTTCCCGCATCGGGTTGCTTACGCCCATGCTCATGCGGTCTAAAAGGAGTTATGCTATATTGATTATTTTTGTACTGGCGGCCATCATTACACCGCCCGATATGTTTTCGCTGTGGCTGGTATGTATACCGCTGCTGATACTCTACCAGGTATCCATCACCATCAGCGAGCGGGCGTATAAAGAAAGAATGAAAAACAGAGATTAAAATAAAGGTACTTATGCAACAGACAGCTTTCAACAAAGAACTTCCGGTAGTAATAGGCGGCGACCACGCAGGCTTTGAATACAAAGTGCATGTTATCAAAGCCCTGCAGGATGCGGGTTTGACAGTTGAGGACAAAGGGCCCTACAGTGCAGACAGTACCGATTATCCTGACTACGCGCACCCTGTAGCCGATATGGTAGAAACAGGCAACGCAGCAGCCGGCATACTGATATGCGGCAGCGGTAACGGTGTATGTATGACCGCCAACAAACACAAGGGCATACGCGCCGCACTCTGCTGGAACGAAGAACTGGCATCACTTGCCCGCCGGCACAACAACGCCAATATCCTGTGCATACCTGCCAGGTTTGTTTCAGAAGAAACAGCTATGAAAATGGTGGACGTGTTCCTGAACACAGCCTTTGAAGGTGGCCGCCACGAGAACAGGGTGAATAAAATCTGACTGATTACAAAGACAACCTTAAAGAAGTAAATACACTACGTGGCAGGAAACTGGCTATACCACCACCATGTGTGCCTGATGCAGCCCTGCCACTGATGGTAGCCTGCTGAAAATCGAACAGGTTTTTAACACCGGCTATTACCTGTAGTTTTCTTTCAAAGAATTTCTTTTCCAGCGAAACATCGCAAAGGTGGTAGGCATTTTGCGTGCCGTTGTACGATGCGCTGCCATCTATATTCGATTGCAGGAAAGGTTGACTACCGCTGAGTTTGTATACGGTATTAAAATTGATGCCGGGCTTCTTCCACATATATTGCAGCGTTGCTGTAGCCTCGCTGGCAGAGAATGCATTGTAATTGCCCGGGTCTGCAAAAGTATGATTGTATGAATAACCTAACTGGTAGTGAAAATTGGTGTATTGTCCGTCTGCCTGTACGGTTGCAATGGCATTAGACTGGTGCGATAGGTTGGCATAAGTGTATTTGATGCTGTTGGGGTCGTCAGGATTGGTAGGCGCCAATGTGATGCCATTATACACATCGTTGTAAAAGCCCGTCACTACCAGTTGCAGGTAGTCATTTGCTTTTTCATAAGCCTGGTACGATGCAGATACCTGTATATGGCGGCTGCTCTCTGCTTTCAGGTTTTCATTACCCACTATGTAGTGGTTCAGGTCTATAAAACTCAGGTACATTTCTTTAAGTGAAGGTGCCCTGTAACCCTCGGCATAAGAAGCGCGTATCTGCAATTTCTTTATCGGTGTGTACAGGATGTTGATAGTGGGTATTACAGGAGGATTGTACACCGTGTTATATGCTCCCCTGAAACCTGCCTGCGCTTTCAGCTTGTCTTTCAGCAATTCGTAAGAAAGATTGACATAAGCGGCGTAGTCCTGTATTTGTTTATCCTTTCCGGCTATCTTCAGGCTGGTAGCAAATTGCAGGTTAATATCATAGCCCACTGTATAATCAAACCTGCTGCCTACACGGTTGTTGTAGCTGGCACGTGCGTACACATCGCTGAATGAAGAAGTATCCTGCGCGCCGGCCTGGCTGTTCAGTTCCTGTTGCAGCGTCACCATATCTTTCAGGTAGCTGGTGCGGGTACGATAGTATAGCATATAACCATTCTGGCTCTGCCAGGTGCCTTTACCCAGCTTACCATTCAACGACAACCGGTTCATCCACCTTTTGGTATGATAGTATTCATCTTTGGTGTAAGCGCCGTTAAAAGGATCCCATGTTTCCAGCACACCTTTATTCGTTACTTTCTCCTGCATATAGTCGCTGGCCAGGCGTGCATTGAAACCTGAAGGTGCGGTATAGTTGTAGGCAAAGTTGCCCAGGTATTGTTCATTTGGTTTAAACAAAAAGCTCCGCGCATAATAGAGCGTATCATCTTCATAGGTTTTCACCTGTTCTATTTTATTCCAACCGGCGAAGGCATTGCGGCCACCACCAATAGTTAGTTGGTTGCGCCGGCCGATACGTTTACTCACAGATGCATCAAAATTATACCTGCCGATAGACTCATAATAAGCACCGGCATTTACAGACAATGGTTTCTTTTCTGTTTTAGTAATGATGTTTACTATACCACCCAGAGCGTCAGTACCATATACCACGCTCATCGGGCCTTGTATTATCTCAATGCGGTCTACATTGTTCATGTTTATCTGGCTCAGGTTGATGTTGCCCCCTTCTCTGCCGTTAATGGGCAGGCCATCTATTAATATCTTCACCTTGTCACCACTCAGGCCCTGCATACGCATGTTTGAGCCCAGTATGTTGTCATTGCTTACACGTACATTCAACTGGTTTTTCATCACCTCATCCAGCGTAACGGCGCCTTGTGCCTGAATCTGCTCTTTGGTAATGATGCGGTACACTGACAATGCATCTTTCTGCCTTTGCGGTGTATTCAATCCTGTTACCACTACTTCATTCAGGGCAGAGAATTTCTTGGACAAGTACAGGGTGATAACATTAGCGGCCGGAGCAGTAAGAAAAGTCCTCTTAACTGTTTCGAAACCTAATGCATTTACTTCTATAGTAACGGGATATTCCTCGGCTACAATATTCACTACACCGTTTTCATCACTCTGTACAGTGTTCTGCATAGTGCCTGTAGCAGACAATAAGTGTACGTACGCAAACGGAATGGTTTCGCTATTATTTTTATCCATCAACTGCAGGCGTAAAGTTTGCGCCTGCAATGCCACCGCCGATAATAATATCCCTAATATTCCGAAAAGCTTTTTCACTGATGCCTGTATTTTTTGAAGAAACCTTGCCACCCCTTTCGGGCGGCAAGGTTTGTATTTATTCCAACTCTTTTTGCCCTTGGCTTAACGCTGTACCTGTACTTTCTCAGCTATCTTCAGTTGGCTGTTGTTTACAGTTACTATATACATTCCGGCAGGGAATGCAGACATATTTACGCTATATGCATTTACACCTGCAGACAGTTGTACACGCTGGTTAACCACTACTTTGCCTGTGATATCTGTAACAGCTAATACTGTATTGTTGTCAGCATGTTTGGCGTCTACCATAATGTTCACCACGTTTTGTGCGGGGTTGGGATAGATGCTGTAATGAGCCATTGAGCCATTTACATCACTTACGCCAAGACTTACTGTAGCCAGCTTACGTGTTTCAAACACAATCTTTCCGGTGGCAGTGCCATCAAAGCGGGTGAATTGCAGATGATAGTATTCCTGCTGTCCGCCGGCAGTATCAGGTATAATGATATAGCTGGTGTCCGGCGCTACTGTCCACATACCTGCAAAGCGTTTCCAGTCGTCGCCGATGGTGTTGGTAAAGGCACTTGCGTTAGGCGTATAAGTCATATAATTAGCAGAAGTGACTGTAGACGGGTTAACACCTGTAACCTTTGCTACTTTTACGTTCAGGTTGCTCAGCACACCAACGTAGTTCTGGTACTTGTTAGGGTTGGCACCAAATACACGGTCCTTCAGGTATTGTGTGAACATGATATGCCAGTTACTTCTTGAAGGCTCACGGTCGAGGAACTGGCCGGTAGCCATATTGTAGTATGCAAACAGGCGGTCGTTGTAGGGGGCAGTACGCTTGATGCTGTCGCTTACGTCACCCGTGCCGTCCCATTTAGCTATCCGAAACCAATAGCCCACGTTGCCTACACTCTGGTATTTCTGTATCCACAGCTGGTAAAATATACTGCCTGCCTTTACCAGGTACAGGCTGTCACCATTCAGGTTATGCGTACTCATATCATACACACCCCAACCAAAGTCGAAGGGATTACTCAAGTCGCGGTTGGTAGTAAATGCGCCTGTGCCCCAGGTAGTATCTTCATTCAGCAACTGGTCGCCGTAAGCAACCATAGTATCGGCTGAGCTTAAATTGCCGAAGTGAACACTGGCCTGCTTGTGCAGCGAATACACCTGTACATCGCGCTTGTTGTGGTTAGCCCTGATAGTAGCATTAAACATCGGCTCGCCAAAGCGTGTGGTCTGGAAAGCTATATCCCAGTTGTTGGCTGCCTGCGGGGCGTGATTACCATTAGCAATATTGTAAAAAATATCGTTTGCATAGCCGGAACCCATCTCTACAGAGTCAGCCACCCATACCTGGGCGTTAACATTTATAGATAGAAAAGCCGCAATAATCAGTAGTGTATATTTCAATTTCATTTTGAGAACTAGTTTAGTCCTCAAAGGTACGCAGGCTCAATGCGTTTAGACAGTTCGAAAACAAGTCTTTACAATCCTATGACAGAATATTAATCCCTGATTAACCTATATCCAGCCGTTGTTGTGCAGCAGCTTGGCTATCTGCACGGCATTGGTAGCAGCGCCTTTGCGCAGGTTGTCGGCTACCACCCAGCAGTTCAGTGTATTGGGCTGAGAGTAGTCGCGCCTGATACGGCCTACAAATACCTCGTCTTTGCCTGCTGCATCCAGCGGCATGGGGTATGCTTTCATTTCAGGGTTGTCCACCACTATCACGCCGGGGAAACGTGCCAGCAGGTTGCGTACGTCCGATTCTTCAAAATCCTCGCGGAATTCAATATTCACGCTCTCGCTATGCCCGCCCGATACAGGTACGCGCACCGTAGTGGCCGTTACTTTAATAGTATCATCCCCCATTATCTTATTGGTTTCCAGCACCATTTTCATCTCCTCTTTGGTATAGCCGTTATCCATAAAAACGTCTATCTGGGGGATTACATTCATATCTATTCGGTGCGGGTAAACGCTATGCTCATTGCTGCCTGCACGTTGCTGCATCATTTCGCTCACGGCCTTCTGCCCGCTGCCCGATACCGACTGGTAGGTGCTCACTACTACCCTTTTGATATGATATTTGTCGTGCAGGGGTTTCAGCACCATCACCATCTGTATAGTCGAGCAGTTGGGGTTGGCGATAATCATATCATCCTTAGTGAGGGTATGGCCATTCACTTCTGGTACTACCAGTTTCTTGGTAGGGTCCATCCTCCAGGCCGATGAGTTATCTACTACCCTGCACCCGGCCTCGGCAAATTTGGGTGCCAGTTCCAGCGACACACTGCCCCCGGCTGAAAAGATGGCCAGGGCGGGTTTCATAGCTATAGCGGTGTCAGCGTTTACCACGGGCCATTCCTTACCGGCAAACTTCACTAAGGTACCTACCGACCTTTCGGACGCTACCGGTATCAACTCTGTAACCGGGAAATTCCGTTCTTCCAATGTCCTCAATATGGTACTGCCTACCAAACCGGTGGCGCCTACTACTGCTACACGCATGACTATTTTTTTAAGGCTGCAAAGATAAGGGCAAGTATGACAGGTAAAAAATGAGTTTCAGAATTTTCAATCCAACCCCGGCAGGCCGTCAATGCTTTGCAGGTTCTTTTCCGCCCTGTATATTTTCAGGCCATCATCGCCTTTATTGGTCACCCATTTGTCCAGTACGTCACGGTCGGCCTTATATTCCATCAGCGGCACGGCATAGCCGCATGAGTCTGATATGCGGGTAGCCTTTACTCTTATAAAAGCCCGTGTCCCCTGGCGTGGAGGAAATATTCCCTCCAGCTCGGCAAATTCAGGCTGTTCGGGTTCAATCACCTCCCCCTGCCCATGAATACGTACAATCTTTGGCGGTCCGTCAAAAGCACAAAACATGATGACGATACGGCCATTCTCCTTTAGATGTGCGATGGTTTCAACACCACTACCTGTCAGGTCCTGGTACACAACAGTGTCAGGCCCGGTTACCCGCAGCGAATCCAGTCCTTTAGGCGAACAGTTGATATGCCCCTCGCCCGACAGTGGTGCGGTAGCCACAAAGAATATTTTTTGAGCGGATATCCACTCTTGCAGTTGTGGGGTGATGGTATCGAAGAGTTTGCCCATATTGTTACAGTTTATGCCAAAAGCAATTTAGTGAATTTTAAATTTTGTTTTTAATGTATTATTATTGTTTTTACGTATCTTTGTCATAATAAAAACCACATAACCTATGCACCCAACTACAAAGAAAAAACATATCATAAAATATAAGGCACAGCCCCCTCGGAAACGATGGGGCTTTTTTCATGGATGTCATTTTCCTGCGCATACACTGTTTTACTTAACAAAAGTTAACAGGATAAAATATAACAAAATGGCTATCAATTCATTGCAACTACACATTATTAACTCCCGGTTACGCATTTTTGCACAGTTTTCGTGCAATTACTTAACATTTTTGGGTAAAAAACACCCGCCCGGGTACCTTATTAACCTTTTAACCTATTAACTTTTAAACCCTTTAAACCATTAACCTTATCTTGCAGACCAAAATAAAATATTGAGCAATGCCACTGATAGCGCCTTCCATACTTTCCGCCGATTTTCTGAACCTGGGCCGTGATATAGAAATGGTGAACAACAGCGAAGCCGACTGGTTTCACCTGGACGTGATGGACGGGCGTTTTGTGCCCAATATCAGCTACGGCATGTCCATCATCAAAACCATGAAAAAGGTAGCCACCAAAACCTTTGACGTTCACCTGATGATAGTAGAACCTGAAAAATATTTTGCAGACTTCAAAGATGCCGGTGCTGATGTACTGACGGTACATTACGAGGCCAGCCCTCACCTGCACCGCAATATACAGGCTATCAAAGCCCTGGGCATGAAGGCGGGCGTGTCGCTCAACCCACACACGCCGGTACAGGTGCTGGAAGATATAATAGCCGATATTGACCTGGTACTGATTATGAGCGTAAACCCCGGCTTCGGCGGACAAAAATTTATACCCCAGGCGCTGGAAAAGGTAAAAAAACTTAAGGCAATGATTGCAGCAACCGGCAGTAAGGCATTGATAGAAGTAGATGGCGGCGTGACACTGGATAACGCACCCGCACTGGTAGCGGCAGGTGCCGATGTGCTGGTAGCCGGCAATACTGTATTCTCTTCGCCCGACCCGGTAGCAACCATTAAAAAACTGAAACAGGCCGGGAAATAATCTTCAACTATTACCGTTAACAAACAGATGCAGAAACTCACCGCTTTCATTTTATGCTTCTTTACACTGGCTGCCACCGGTTTCGCCCAGCAGTTTGCCTATATCAAAGGACGTATTACCAACGAGAGGGGCAGGGCCATAGAATCGGTAACAGTGGCGGTGAGCGGTACGGGTATCGGCACAAGTACTGACAGGAAAGGCAACTACGAACTACAGGTACCTGCCAACAGCACCATCACGGTAGCATTTACATTCGTAGGCTACGAAACACAGACGCAGTCGCTGATGATGGTGCCCGGCCAGAGCAAGACCATAGATATACAACTGAAACAAGATGCCAAACAACTGGATGAAGTAACGAAGGTGGCAGACCGCAGCGAAGAAGCAGGTAATATAAAACTGGATGTAAGCAAAGCCAGCCTGATACCTACAGTTGGTTTTGGCAGTGGTGTAGAGGCGCTCATAAAAACTTATGTAGGTAGCAACAACGAGATGACCTCTCAGTATAATGTACGCGGCGGCAACTACGACGAGAACCTGGTATATGTCAACGACTTTGAAATTTACCGCCCCTTCCTTACCCGCAGCGGACAGCAGGAAGGCATGAGCTTTGTGAACGCCGACCTGGTTTCAGGAGTCAATTTTTCTATTGGTGGTTTTCAGTCTAAGTATGGCGATAAAATGTCCAGCGTATTGGATGTGAATTATAAGAACCCCACAGAATTTGGCGGACGTGCCATGTTGAGTGCCTTAGGTGCCAGCCTGGCACTGGAGGGTGCTTCTAAAAACGGCAAACTTACCTGGCTGGCCGGCGCAAGGCAAAAAAGCAACCAATACTTGTTGCAGGCGCAGCCAACCAAGGGCGTGTACAACCCCTCTTTTACTGATGTACAGGCGGATATCAAATACCATTTCAGCCCCAAATGGGAGGTAGAACTGATAGGCAACTACGCCCGAAACCGTTTCAACTTTGTGCCCGAAGAGCAGACCAGTAGTTTCGGGCTTATCAATAAGGCATTCCAACTCCGCGTGTTTTACGACGGGCAGGAAATAGACCAGTTTGATTCACGCTTCGGGGGTATCTCCACCACATTCAAACCCAACAATAAGCTAAGGCTGAAGTTCCTGGCATCCGGTTTCCAGACCAATGAAAAAGAAACTTATGACTTCCTGGGAGAATACCTGCTGGGCGAGCTGGAAACAGACCTGGGCAAAGAGAGCTTCGGACAATTGAAAACCTACCTCGGCACGGGTATTATACACAGTTATGCCCGCAACTACCTGCAGGTAAACGTAGGCGATATAGGGCACAGGGGCAGTTACGATGGCGGTAAACATTTTGTACAATGGGGCCTGGGCGCAAACATCACATCAATAAGCGACAAGTTGAACGAATGGGAGCGCCGCGACTCCGCAGGCTTTACCCAACCCTTCGACCCCAATACCCTGGAGCTGACCAGGGTGTACACTTCCTCGTCAGAGTTTAATTATATCAGGTACACCGGCTACCTGCAGGATAATTTCAAAATAGGCGATTCCATCAACCTGACAGGATCGGTTGGAGCCCGGTTCAATTACAGTACCCTGAACGGAGAATTACTGATAAGCCCGCGCGCCCACCTGGCCTACAAGCCCGAGTGGAAGAGTGATATCGTCTTTAAACTGGCGGGCGGGTTGTACCAGCAGCCCCCGTTCTATCGCGAGATGCGCGACCTGAATGGCAACGTCAACCAATCGCTCAAGGCGCAGAAATCATTTCATATACTCCTGGGCAGCGACTATAATTTCCACAGTTGGGGACGCCCTTTCAAACTCACTACAGAAGTGTATTACAAAGGCTTGTGGGATATTGTGCCTTATGAATACGACAATGTACGCATACGATATTTCGGCAAAAACAATGCTATTGGCCGCATTTATGGCGGTGAGATGCGTATATACGGCGATATTGTAAAAGATGCTACCTCATGGATAAGCATCGGCATCATGAAGGCGGAAGAAGACATTACCGACGATATTATTATATATAAGAACACTGCCGGGGCAGACAGCGCCACGGTACAGCCCGGCTATGTGCCCCGCCCCGCCGACCAGCGTTTTATGCTCGGTATGTATTTTGAAGATTACCTGCCCCGCAACAAGAACTTTAAAATGCACCTGAACCTGATGTATTCCACCGGGCTGCCCTTTGGCCCTCCCGACCAGAAACGCTATGCTGATACCCTGCGCCTGCCGCAATATATACGTGTAGATATAGGTTTCTCGGCCCTGCTGCTGGATGGAAGCAAGCATGCCGACAAAAAACTGCTGGGCAGCTTCAAAAAAATCTGGTTCAGCGCCGAAGCGTTCAACCTGCTGGGTATTCAAAACACTATATCTTACACCTGGATACAGGATCAGAGCAGCGGCCTTACCTTTGCAGTGCCCAACCGCCTGACATCGCGGCTCATCAATGCAAAACTGATAGTTGATTTCTGACAAAAACATAAAACATAAGAGATGAAAAATATAGTCCTGGTATTATTAATGCTTACAGCGGGTTTCATTGCCTGCAAAAAGAAAGATACTTACGGGTACACCTGCCGTTGCAACGACAAAAGCACGGGCCAAAGCGATACCATCTATACCATCAGGGTACCCACATCGGGCGAGGCCGCATACCGCTGCAAAGACTATGCAGATACTGCCAATGCTTATGGAAAAAATATTCAATGTGAAATAGATTGACGCAAGCCTTGATTATTTATGACAAATACATGGCAGGAAGTATATGAAAATAGAGGAGAGTTTTATAATTTTGTTAACTTAGCCACTTGTTTGGTTATAAGCGTAAATGTTCTAACAAATGAAGAGATTTTTAATACTGGTAGCTGCTACTGTAATATTCGCATCTTGCACTAAAGAATATGTATGTGAATGCAACGACAATGTATCAAGTGAAAAAAGCGAGATGACCTATTGGACCAACCAAAAGTCGCACGCCAAGCGTTTGTGCGATGACTGGGCTACCAGGCAGCGTAGTGTTTTTCCTGAAAAAGAAAAACTTACCTGTACCATCAAATAATTCATAAAATATAACCGGCTGACAAAGAGCCGGTTTTTTTCTGTCAACATTGCCTCCCTGCCTGATTTTCATTATTGCTATATTTAAAGCAATTTTATATATTTGTTATACCCCTAATGCTTTTAATGAGTCAGGTTAACAATACAATAGACAGTTTTATCAGCATTGCAGATGCTGTATCGGCTAAATACCTGGCCCAGGTACAGATCATGACTGCTGAACAGGGTGCTCGCCCTCCCTTTGACGACCTGATGACCCTGCTGAAACTGATGGAAAAGGATTTGACCGCCTACGGGGTGAAATTCATGGAAAAAAACAGGGGTAGTGAAACTGATGATAAGGTATTGACTCATGAGTTGAAAACCGTTATCCGCACTACTATTGAAAGTTTCATCAGGCAACTTTAAACCAGAACATTAAAATCAGCATAAAACCGCTGCTGCTCCGCACCATATCAGGTACTCTCCTTCATTTTAACTATCTTTAAATAACGAAAATTGTAATCAATGGTAAACGTTATACACAAAAGTATAATAGCTTTTGTATTGCTCTTACTGATAAGCTTTTTTTCAGCAGAAGGCGTGTGCGCTGCGGAGGGTGAAGCTTTTTCATCAAAACCGGTGGCAGGCTTTATTCAAAACGTGGGGCAGGTAAGGGACCAGCATAATCATCTCCGTAATGAAATTGACTTTAAACTACCTGCGGGAGTACTGAATATTTTTATTGGTGCGGGCGAACTGCACTACC
This sequence comes from uncultured Bacteroidota bacterium, assembly GCA_937928385.1. Taxonomy (GTDB): domain Bacteria; phylum Bacteroidota; class Bacteroidia; order Chitinophagales; family Chitinophagaceae; genus UBA5543. The sequence goes on along the minus strand of CALEZD010000077.1, from coordinate 79,479 downwards.
AGTGGACAAAGCCATCTGCACGCGATAGAGAAGGTAATGTATTGCAATTTGAAGGCTACAGGCTGGACGTTACATTAGAGGGCGCCAATACCAAAATACAACCCACAACAGCACAACCGCTTAACTATAATGAGAGATATTATATACAAAACCTGGAAGGAGCAACAGCGCAGGCATATCGTAGAATAGTATACGCTGATATATACCCCCATATAGACTGGGTGTTGTATATGACAGATGGTGGGCTGAAATACGATTTCATTGTGCATCCCGGCGGCAATGTTTCTGACATAAAAATAAAATATAACGGCGCCCAAAACCTGGTCAATGAGCAGGGCAATATTACCGCCACCACCCCTATGGGCAGCGTTACAGAAAAAGCGCCGTATACCTTCTATGCCAATACTGATATTCCCATCCCGTCTGAGTATATTTTAGAAAACAATACCATCAGCTTCAAAGTAGCGCAGCATAACGGTAACATAATTATAGACCCATCGCTGGAGTGGGCCAGCTATATGGGCGGCAGCAGCGAAGACAGGGGTATGTGCGCCTCGTCTGACACGGCAGGTAACGTATACATGGCGGGCAGAACCGGCAGCGCCTCTTCAACCAACGTATATACATCGGGCGCCCACCAGACTACCTTTGGCGGGCAGGAAGATGGCTTTATTACCCGGTACACGGCAGGTGGTGTCAGGATATGGTCGACCTACTACGGCGGGGCAGGAAAAGAAGCCATCAACGCCATTACGGTTGATAAACAAAACAATATCCTCTTTTGCGGATGGACAGACACTTCATATTCCGGCATTGCCACAACAGGCTCTCACCAACCGGCCTACGGAGGTGGTGGTAGTGATTGCTTCTTAGTAAAAATGAACCCATCGGGACAGCGTATATGGGGGACGTACTATGGCGGTGCTGCGGACGAACGGGATGGTAACGACTACCAGACAGGCATAGTTTGCGACTCATCATTGAATGTTTACCTCGCCGGCATCACTAAGAGCGATACAGGTATTGCTACTACTTATCAAACGACAAGAGGTGGTGGGTTTGACGGGTTTGTTGCCAAATTCAATACCAGTGGTGTACGACAGTGGGCTACCTACTATGGAGGAACGGCAGATGATGGATTTACGATAGTAGGTGCGGATAGTGCAGGTGTGGTATATGCTGCCGGGAATTTCCAGAGTACAGGCATGGGCACTACCGGAACACACGCTTCCAGCAAGCCGGGAGGCAGCAGTATCGATGTAATGATTGCAAAATTTAATCCTGCTACCGGCAGCATGATATGGGCTACCTATTATGGCGGTTCGGGTATAGACCTGGCACGCGGTTTAGTGGTAGGCGACAGCAGCAATGTGTATATCTGCGGCTCAACAGAGAGTTCAACAGGCATATCAACTACAGGCACAGCGCAACCGTCCATCGGTGGGGGAAGAGATATGTTCCTGGCCAAATTTGACAGCACCGGCGACAGGACATGGGGCACATATTTCGGGGATAACAGCACAGACAATGGCGGTAATGTAGTGCTGGACCACTCAGGCAACCTGAATACAACAGGTAATACTTTTGCTTCAAGCGGGCTGGCCACGCCTGATGCATTTAATACCACAATAGGTGGCAATGTGGATGCCTTTATTGCTATCTATAATCCTGCGGGTGATAAAATATGGGCTACTTACTATGGTGGTACCGACAATGACTATGGCTATGGAGTAGCCAGGGGAAAATCGGGCGGGCACATGTACGTAGTAGGCAATACAGCCAGCACCACGGGCATCAGCTACAACGGTGCTCAGAATTCGTATGGAGGCGGTTCCAATGACGCATTCATCCTGAAAATAACCCCCGATACCAGCGTTTCTATTGTAAAGACATCGGTACAAAGCACCTATTGCGAGCTCGATTCATTTACATTGAGTTATGTAGTTACCGAGCCATTCAGGAATGGCAATGTATTTACCGTGCAGCTATCCAACAGTTCAGGCAGTTTTGCATCGCCTGTCAACATCGGTACAAAAACAGCCAGTGCGCCTGGTAGCATAGGTGTCAAACTGCCTGCCGGTGCTATAGGCACAGGCTTCCGTATCAGGATTGTAGCTACATTACCTATTGATACCTCTTACGACAACGATTTTGACATTAATATCAAAGCACTGCCTACCAAACCCGTAGCTACCAACAACGGGCCGGTGTGCAGTAACGATACCCTTAATTTATATTCTACCATATCAACATCAGGTTCCACCTATACATGGACAGGGCCTGACGGCTATTATGCAATAACGCGAAATGCTACCCGCATCAACATGACGGCTGCCAACCACACGGGCAACTATATTATTACTGCCGACCTGAACGGCTGTAAACGTAAAGACACTACTACAGCTACCATAATACAGGCAGCGCCTAAACCGAACCTGACCAGCAACGCACCATTGTGCAGCGGCGATAACCTGAACCTGATTGCAAGTAACCTGACTTTAAACATGGAAATGAAATGGTCGGGCCCCAACGGATTTTCAGATACAGGAAAGGTGTCCGCTACTCCAATTTCAAAACCAAGAAACAATGTTTCAACCTCTGATGCCGGCAACTACATCTTTACAATATGGATGAACAACTGCCCCAGCCGCGACACTGTAGCCGTGACTGTGGCACAGAAACCAAATCCTGTAACTGCAAGCAGCAACAGCCCCGTATGTACACACGAAAAATTGCAGCTGAGCGCAAACACAAGCACAACCGGTGTAGTGTACAACTGGACAGGGCCAGGTAGTTTTATAGCCAATAACCAACAAAATCCGACAAGAACCAACCTTCAGACCTCACACTCCGGCAACTATATAGTTGAAGCCGATATGCTGGGTTGTAAAGTGCGGGATACTGTTGTAGTTACGATTAACCAATCCCCCGCCAAACCGCTGGCATCAGCGAACAAAACCGCTATATGCAGCGATGAAGATTTGATATTGACAGGCACTAACGTAACAGGCTCAACCCGTTTGTGGACTCATGCCGGTAGTAGTTGGAATGGTGGTACAAACAACAATATAGCTACCCGGTATAATATACAGGTGTCCGATGCGGGTGACTATATCTTTACAGTTACCAATAGTAATGGTTGCCTGCAACGCGATACGGTAAGTATTACAGTGACGCAGTCTTACCCGCTGCCTATTACTGCAGTAGCATCGCCCGGCACAGTGGTTTGTCCTACAACGCCCATGCAGTTTATACCAGTGGGGAAACCCGCAGGGGCACAAGTAACATGGACAGATCCTGCCAACCAAAAACATTATGACACCATTTATAAAATACCAAGCGCGTCATACTCCGACTCGGGCTGGTATGTTGTAGAAGTTGTAACAGGCGCATGTTCCTTAGCTGTAGATTCTGTACACCTCTCAGTTGTTGACACTATATCTCCCCCTGTTCTTACTTTGCCATCATATGCCTGCGAAGGAGATACGCTGAAACTCAATATATCCCACCCGCACTTAGATAGCTTCTATCTGACTTATCCGGGCGCAATTAACTATGGGCCATTTAAAAACTTAACATTCAACAGTCTGAACAAACCAGACAATCATGGTACATACATTCTCAAAGTCCAATCAGGCGGATGTACAGCTTATGACACAGGCTACCTGGAAGTTCGCTCGCGGCCGGAGAAACCTGTGGCGACCAACAACGGGCCGCTCTGCGAAGGTGAAACCCTTGACCTGAACACCAACAGTTCTACCCCCGGCGTAACTTATAATTGGGCAGGGCCTTCAGGCTATTCATCCAATACACAGAACCCAAGTATACCCAATGTGGATTCAGGCATCCATGCCGGTTATTATATATCCAGGGCATTTACCAACGGGTGCTACTCTACGCCCGACAGCACGCTGGTAGCCATCATACTTAACCCCGCACCGCAGATAGGCACCAACAGCCCTGTGTGCGAGGGGGCCAATATAGTAATGAGTGTGGCAGGCAAGCCCGATGAAACTTATTCATGGATGTCCCTGTCCAATCCCGGCTTCAGCGGCTCGGGGCCCAGCGCCACTATAGGCAATGCGGGGCTCAACGACGGCGGCCGATATGTAGTAACAGTAGTATCGGGCGCTACAGGATGTACAGGTAAAGACACAGCAGATGTCAGGGTAATCCCTTTACCGGGCATACCTGAAACATCTTATAACGGGCCGCTCTGCACGGGCGATACATTGGTATTGAATGTAAGTGATACCTCCACCAATGTATTGTATGTATGGACGGGGCCCAATGGCTATACCTACCTGGATAAACAGGCATTTAAGCCCGGAGTTGTTGAAGGGGATTCAGGACCGTATGTTGTAATTGTAGAAAGAGAGGGTTGCACCCGCCGCGATACGCTGGATGTATTGGTAAAACCAAGGCCTGAAACTCCTGAAATCAGCAGCAACAGTCCGCTTACATCAGGCGAAACGCTGTACCTCAAAATGAACAATCCAACACAGGGTGCTTCATTCCAATGGAGAGGCCCCAACAATTACGGTTCGCTGGTGCAGAATCCTGTAATAGATAATGCGACAACAGCGGCCTCGGGCACCTACTCATTGGTTAGTACTTTGAATGGTTGCAGCAGTTCGGCCATTACAATAGTGATAGTAAATGCAGGTGAAGCGGAAACAGAAGAACTGGTATTGTTCCCTAACCCCAACAAGGGCAACTTTAGCGTAAGGGCAAAAGTGAGCAGGGACCAGATAATGCCTTTTGAAGTGGTGAACGTGCTGGGCATGGTAGTATATGCTGATATAGTGCCTACCCAGGACAGGCGTATGGAGCGCAAAATTGACATAGACGGGGGCTTACCCAGCGGCGTATATATATTCCGTATCATGATGTCCGGCAAAAGCAGGGAGGTACCATTTAGTATTGTCCGTTAATACGCTGATTTTTGCTTAACTTAGTTGGTTACAAAACCACACAGTTTATGCGTAAGGAAGTATTAAAGCCTGTTGCCCTTGTATTCATATTGTTAGTGAGCTTTGCTGCATCATGCAGGAAAAAGGCAAATGACAATTCTGATGTTACCATTGTCAACAGGATTGACAAAACATTGACACTGGATTTGTACGCATCAGCGGCAGATTATGCAGGCAATAATAACCTGGCAGACAGGATAGTAATAGCACCCCTTGAGACCAAAACATTGCCCGGCAGTAAATTTGCCAAAGGCACTACCTACTACATGGACTGGTATTCCGAAGATTATTACTACAACAACTGGTATAATGATGACTACCTCGTTACCGGCCCCAGGGTGCGCATACAACCTGAGCCCGGCAATAACACTTACTATCTTGACCCCTCTTTGAAAGGCACCGGACGCAACGCCTTTTTGAAAGGCGCAGGCACTGAAACAACCTGGATTTCCATAGGTGCATTTCTCTACAGCGGAACATTTGGCTACACTAATGAATGGAATACACTGACGCCCAATGAGCGGTACCGCCAGGTAACCATCAAAAAAGGCTTTGAGGCGGATTATGTACACAAAAATATGGCTGGTACGCTGGTGACTGACAAGCTTACATTTATGGTGCAGCAAACCGAAGTGCCGTATATTGAATTTAAAGACGCAGCAGGACAGGCAGCAGGCAATATGACTGGTGGCAAACTGCCTACGGGTGTTGTGCCGGATTACAAGAGCAATTCGGTGGATACCGTGATGGCCTTATTTCCTGACAACGAGTACCTGTTTATGATGGTAAGACAATAACAAAAATTCTGTAATATTCATATCTTTACGTAATCTGTAGGGCGCCGAAAAAATTAACGCACCAATTTTACATTAAGATTGTAATAACTAACAGATATATGTATATTTACACAAATTCCATAAAATAATGCCTCCAAAAGCGAAACACGTAAAAGACGTTAAGCCGCTGCAACTGAAGCAGGCCGCAGCAATATTGATGAAGCGCCGCAACATTGCGACAAAAGGTGAAATTGCTGCAAAAATCAAGGTAACACCCTATTATTACTCAAAAGTGATAAACGGTGAAACCCCGCTGACCGAAGCTTTTCTCGAGAAGTTTCTGAAATATGCACGGGCAGGCAGCGTCAACGAAATACTCGCATCGAAGAAGCCGCCAAAAAATATGTACGAGGTAATTGCGGAAGGCCTGCAGGCATATATGGAAGCTAAAAAGGTAACGCAGGCTGAACTGGCTATGCATTTGAAAACCGACCAGCAAATACTCAGCCGCATATTACATTGCAAAAAGAAACTTTTTACCCCTGATATGATCATAGAGATACTCAGGCTTATTAAGTACAAAATATAAGGGATAATTATTTTCTGAATAAGCCCGTGCTATAAGCATGGGCTTATTGTTTTATGGCTGTTTTACAATACCGTACTTTATAGCAAACATTACCAGCCCCGTCTTCGACCTGATATTAAACTTGGTGAACAGTGATTCGCGATAACCATCCACCGTGCGGCGGCTTACTTCCATTATATTGGCTATCTGCTCGTAAGTGGGTTCATTTTCATCGCAAACCAGCTTTAGAAAATCCCTCTCGCGCTGGCTTACCTGGGCAAGTGTCTGCTGGCGCTCATCAAGCACCACCTGGTCAGATGATAACAATGCCTTTGCCAGCATCTCGTTGTGGTAATACCCTGTACCCATCACATCGCTGATTGCCTTGCGCAGTACATCGGCGGTAGAACTCTTGGGCAGGTAACCCCTGATACCCAACCTGAACAAATTTATGATGGTGCGTTCATCCGTTTCCAGTGTGAGTATCAGTACCGGTATTTTTGAGCCTTTTTGTTTTAGTGCTATAACGGTTTCTGTACCATCCATTATGGGCATAGCCAGGTCCATAATTATCAGGTCGGGAGGAGCAGAAAAAGGGAAATCGTTCATCAGTCCCTCGCCATTGTCGTACTCGGCCGTCACTTTGTAGTTGCCAAGACGTTCTACCAGGGCCTTGAGGCCGTTGCGCACTATGGGATGGTCATCTACCAGGAAAATATGTACAGCGTGTGACATGGTTCAACTTTCTGAGAAAGTAAATATACTGCCTTTGCCGATAGCAGAAGTAATATGGAGCGATACCTCCGCCAGCTTGGCCCTTTTTTGCAGGTTAGTCAGGCCGGAACCTTTGCCGGTAGCCAGTACCTGTTCCTTATCAAACCCACGCCCGTCATCCTTTATTTCTAATGCAAACCTGCCTGCAGCCTGCAGGGTAATGGATATGTTTTTCGCCCCGGAGTGCTTCAGTGTATTATTGATGACCTCCTGTAGCATCCTGAATATTATGATGCGTTTACCTTTATCAAATGATGGCTCTACCCCGTCGGTATGCCAATGCACTTTCAGCTTCCGGAGCTTGGACAACCTGTCCACCTCTTTTTCTATTGCATAATTAAGCCCCTGTGTCTCCAGGTAATCGGTATTGAGGCTATGGCTGAGCATGCGCACCTGGTCAATAGTATCGCTGAGGGTGTTATCTACAGGTGCCAGCTTCTGCGCTATCTCATCACTATCCAGCTTTTCCTGCTCCAGTTGCAGCCTGATGAGCGTGAGGAGCTGGCCTATATTATCATGCAGCTCGCGCGCTACATTGGTCAGTACCTGCTCCTGCACTTCGTTTTCAACCATGCGCAGTTCTTTTTCATATTCTACCTGCATCTGCGCCATCTTCACCTCTTGCTGCACATGACGGCGGTTGGCCAGTATCATAGTGATAATAACCCCGGCTACGAGCAATAGTATCAGCAATGTGCTGACCAGTACTGTAAGTGCAACATCGTTATGCAACATAGGCTCTTTTCGCTTGTCGGCCGTAAAGATAGAATGCTATGGCAATTAAGAGATACCTGAGCACTTCAACTGTGTGGCTAATATAAAATAAGCGTGCAGCTGTATTTATATCATTTTTAATCAGGTAGTTCATAACACCAAACAAAGGGACTGTACATCCATAATAGAGTATTATAGAAATACAAATCAGAAATAAGGGTTCACCAAGCACCTTTTTTCTGTTAAACAAAGCATTAGTAAATAAAATAACAGTGAAAATGATTACTAAAAAAAAGCAGTATACAACAAAAAACCAATTGAAAAACTCATCAATACCCCGTAAAAGAACACAGTAAAACCAATAGACAGTCAGAAAAATCAGTATTGGTAATATTAACCTTGCAAACTTTGTTGTGATAAACTGCTTTCCAATATACGCAAGTAACCAAACTTCAAGAATGTTATAGATATTAAATAGAAAAACATTGTTACACTGCCTGACATGATTTAAGTATAACCCCAAACTCTCAGTTAACAGTATAAGACAGACTTGTACTGCAATTAACTTGTAAGGTTTCGTTAATAGTCTCCAATTTACAAGCCCAATGATTACTGCAAATATCTTAGATGCAAATATTGGGTATAAATATAATGACATAGATTAAGGCAATATGGTTTGATTACCAGTTACGTCAAATTAACGGAGCTATGTATATATTACAATTAGGCGGGCACATAGTCGCCATATCCGCTCCTTTATTATGGAATATGGTCAGATAGTTGCCGTTATCCAGCAAAGGTTCACCCGAGCTGTTAGACAAATATATAACCATACCATGCGGCCACATCACATTGGCGTATGCGGGCGTAGTGGTATAAGAACAGGATGCAAAATGAATGCCTCCACCCTCGGGGCTACCGTTTTGTATATACATCTGCAGTATTTCCATACCCCAGGGCAGCACCAGGTTTTTTACATACTTGGTAGGCCCGTCAATAAGGCATTCCATTTCCTGCGACTGGGGGTCGATTTTATAATAGAAGTTCTGCAGGTATTCTATTCCTTCCAGCGATTCATCAGTCGTTGGAGTGACCGCGCCATGCTTTAACTCAAACCAAAGCGAGCCGGTTGTATCCAGGTCGTACACCTGCGACCCACCCGGAGGTGGCGGCACCTGCGATGCTACAAGGCTGCATACCTGCATACGTAGGTACAGGTGGCCGGCTGGTGCGGGTTCAAAACAGTGTACAAATCTTAAAGCCACGTCCTCGGGCAGTTTACCTGTTGCAGCCATGTACTGGTTCACGGCATTCTGCAGGTCAGCCCATTGTACATCTATCACCTGCCCTCCAAAAGCGGCTTCTGTTGTTGTGAAGTAGTAATGCAGGTGAAAGTTGTCCCTTCCATCGTAATATTCCTGCAAATCAATTACTCTCGGGTCATCCGAGTTGTCTCCTATCTGAATTTTTACGGGCATAGTATGTCTCTTTATGTAACAGGCACAAAGTATGTATTTCCCCGGCACAATTCAAATATACCCCGTGAAAAATACCCCCCTTGCTTTGCACATATTCCCGTTGCAGGGCTATGGGGCTTTCAGCACTTTTGTATGGCGGTCAACAGTGTTTGGTAATAAACAACCGCTAATAATAAGAATTATCCTCACTTACCTGTAAACCCATCGCCGTGATACAAACAGAACAAGCAGCGTATGATAAGAATAAGCTATTGTGGCAGTAATGATATCATAGAAGCAGGAATAGTGAATGTCAACAGGCTTTTTACATACATTCCATTCCTGGATGCAATTTATAACTATAAAAAATTTGACATGGCAACAGTTTCACCCAAAGAGATAACAGACTTGCTCTGCAATACAGACCTTCACCTGGTGGTAGATACCTATTGGCCCCTGCGGTTTTCCAGCAAGGCAGATGCTTATGATGACAGGCTGAACCCTGCAGTAATACACCTGAACAGGCTGAAACTGAACAGGCCGATACACAGTATGTGCAATACACTGGTACACCAATGTATACATGCGCTGAACGCCTGCTACCCTTCACTCTACTTTGGCCACGGAAACAACGACCCTGATGGCAAAGAAAACACAGCCCCTTTCCGGATAGCCGGCATGGCACAACAAATAATTGCCAAAGATGAAAAAGTGGTACAGCCTATGCTGCACGAAGAATCAGGCAATGTGCATACCATTAATGACAGCCGGCAAATCCAGGAGACCCTTTACCATGAGGGTATTTTCTGCATCTATGATGTGATGAGCATCCTGGAAGCTAACTGAGCTAAAGGAAGTATATTATTTAACTACTAAGTAGCCTATCAGCAGCCAGGCTATACCCTTTGCCAGGAAGAATATGAAGCCCCAGAAACCCAGCTTTTTCAACCACTTCACCAGCTTGCTTTGCTTTTGAACTGCTTGCATCAGTTGGCAATGATTTCGTAGGTTTTGAAATCGCTGCTCATAGGTGCAGGACGCCCCTCCTGTTTCGCTTTCGCCAAATCTGCAAAGCCTCTTTTGTGGCCCTCTATAAAAGCTTCAGATTTTGTCCAGTCTTTAAAAGCTTCTTCAGTTGCCCAATAGCTTACTATCAGATAATTGTCCCCATCTTTTGCGGGACGCAGCACGTGCATTTCAATAAAGCCCGGCATAGCGTCAATAGCATGTGCGCGGCTGCCAAACAACTCCTCAAATCGATCCTTGTATTCAGGCGTACAGTTGATATAGTTTACTGCAACAAATTTCTTTTCCATGCAGCAAAACTATGTTCGTCATGGTTTCGTCCGTTGCTGTATCGGGAAAATGATTTTATAATATCGGGAAGAAAATATTTAGCCCTCCAGGTGTATGGATATGACTATCATACGTGTACTGAGCACGTCTATAGCATTGCTCAGCGGAATATTGGGGTCTCTGAAGAGCTGGTTGCCCAGGCCCTGGCTCAATTTAATTTCAGGAGAGAATATAAAGTTGGGATAGTAAAACTCGAAACCTACACCCAGTTCGTAACCAAAGTCGGCGGCAGACACCTTGATAAACTCATCTCTGCGGCGCGACCGTGCGTTGGCGGCCATATCATAATCGAACTTGACACCCGTGATTGCGTAAAACCTGAAGTTCTTAATCCTGTCACTCTTGAATTTGAGTTGCAGGGGCATGTGCATATAGATGGATTCAACCGTACGGTTGGATATGCTGTCATTACCAGCAACATCCCTCACGTTCAGCCCCACTTTCTTTTCAGCAAAAGCAAGAGAGGGCACAAACCGAAGGTCAACAAAGCTGCTGAGCCTGAGGTTGCCCATAAGCCCAAGGTTGAACCCCGGCCCGAACGATGGTTGTATTGTTTTGAATGTGTCGTTATCAATAAAGCTCTGCGAATACTTGATGCGGTAAGAAGAAGTGTTAAACCCGAAAGTAATACCGAAATAATATGCTTTAGAGTCATGCTCAGGCATGTTCAACACCTTGCGTTGCGCCAGGGCCGGTGCTGCCATAAAGACCGCCAGTACTATTACTAATATGTGTTTAATCCGCATCAGGAATGTATCGGTAAATATAACGAACGGAGCGAAGATACAGTATGTTAAAACGTTATAAAAGTTTAGAACTACTTAAAAATCATGTTCCTACGCGCTCAACCCCTCTTTTTCGCGCATCTCCCTGATAAAATCTGTGCCGCAAGCCAGCTTTTTAGCCGAGGGAGATTTAAGGTCTATCATACGCCAGAACGGCGTGATTTTAGATACACTCTTACCCTTCATCAATTCCTCCCAGGCATTTTCGGCCACTATACGCAGGAATATGCCGGATGTTACCGGGCAAGTATATGCCGCATGGTACTCAGCCGCCAGGTCTTCGCGCATTTGTTTGATGGGCACATGTGTACCTTCAGGAATACTACGCACATAATCGTTAACAATAGATGGCGTAGCTATCAGGAAAGTTTTGCCTGCCGGTATATCCGCAAAATCTTTCTCGTTGGTTTTCACCTCATGCTTCATATCGGCCCTCATCTTTTGAGACCAGGTTTTCTTTTTGCTCGTCATAACATCCCGCAATTACATCAGGCAAATTTATAATATAGAATTCAATTTTTCGCATGGTTAAATATCATTATAACACTCCTTATTGCATGACGAAACTCATCTTACTGTATGGTGTAATGTGCTACCTTACATAAAACTTAATAATATGAACTCAGGAAAAAAACAAGTGAATACAGGCGGCAAAGCAAAAGTATCAAGGCCGGACATACGTGATGATATGGACAGCCGCGAAAACAAAGAAGAAAAGTATAAAAGCGCGAATAACAAAAGAGGTGTAAAGCCTAATACAAAGGCTAAAAACAAAGCAGGTAATTAATATAAAGGCCTTACTTACTTCGTGCTAAATATATGAAAATCGGTACCCGGTATTTTTTTGACGCCGGCCTGGCGTAGCATGGTTACTAATTGCCCCCTGTGGTAAGTAGCATGGTTGAACACCTGCATCAGTACAGTTGATACAGGAACTTTAAAGGATATTTTTTTCAGGTTGTAATACTGTAATATATGCCTGAAGGATTCGTCGTTGTATTGTTTCTCGACAAAAGCCAGTAAGCCGGCTGATGCATCCTGCCATTTCCCCACCGCCTCATCGAAACTACCCTCGAAAACTGACTCCGCCCACACAGGCTGTTCGGCCAGCTGCAGCCTTTGCAGCCAGATATCTTCCGCACTCCACATATGGTAAACTGTCTTCCTGATGCTCGGGAAACTACTCTTTATTTCTGCATCAAGCTGTTCATTATCAAGCTTTTGCAATACATCTATCAACTGTTTATTAGCCCATATATTGTAGCGGGCATACTGCTGTAACAGCTCTTTCATCCTCTGTAAAATAATATTCTGACAACAAGATACATCATTGTTATAATAATGCTAATACTTAACTTGCAGTTCACCAAATACACACGAAAATGAAAAAAATATTATTCCTTGCTGCTATTATAGCATTAAGCACCCAAAGTTTCGCGCAAAGCGAAGCTGAAATGCAGAAATGGATGGAATACGCCACACCCGGCGATATGCACAAGATGCTGGCCAAATACAATGGCCGCTGGACTGCATCAACCAAAATGTGGATGGCACCCGGCCAGCCTCCTATGGAGAGTACGGCAGAAGTAACTACAGATATGCACATGGGCGACCGTTACCAGAAATCATCCTATAGCGGCGATTTCGGAGGTATGCCTTTCAATGGTGAGTCTATAACCGGGTATGACAATACCCGCAAAGTATTCACTAATACCTGGATTGATAATATGGGTACCGGTATTATGTACAGCGAAGGCACCTGGAACGCTGCTACAAAATCCGTAGAACTTAAAGGTACGGCTACTGACCCTATGGCTGGTAAGGCTATGCCTTTCAGAGAGGTAATGACCTTTAATAGTGATGACAGCTACAAAATGGAAATGTACAATATCATGGATGGCAACGAGTACAAATCCATGGAAATCACTTTTACCCGCAAAAAGTAAATAGTATTGACATCGGTATATATCCACAGCCCCGCTTATTGCGGGGCTGCTTTTTTGGGGATTAGCTGTACCTTTGCGCACACAAATACATACCCCAGATGAAGGAACTGCACGACAAAGGTTTTGAAACAATATGCATACATGGCGGCCATAAAACAGAAAGCAACCGCGCACACCTTACGCCCATATATGCCAGCAGCACCTACACTTTCGATAGTGCTGAACAAGGGGTAGATATCTTCCAGGGTAAAGAAAAGGGATATGTGTATGGGCGCTTTGGCAACCCCACCATCAACGAGGCTGAAGATAAAATAGCCATGATGGAAGCCTACAGGTTGAAAGACAGCCAGGGCAACCCTTTGCAACTCAAAGCTATTTTACATGCCTCCGGTATGGCGGCCATTACTACCATGCTGCTCAGCAACCTGAAGGCAGGGGAAAAAATCATTACACACCACTCACTATACGGCGGCACGCAGGAACTGATAGACAAAGTATTGCCCGACCTGGGTATGGAAGCAGTTATAATTGACTTTCACAATACAGAAGCTGTAGAGCAGGCTATCAAAGCAGATGACGCCATCAGCCTGATGTATATAGAAACACCGGCCAACCCTACTCTGCAATGTATAAATATAGATACACTGAGTACACTGGGTAAATCTTATGGGCTGACGGTATGTGCTGATAATACTTTTGCAACTCCCTACCTGCAGCAACCATTTAAATATGACGTGGATTATGTAATGCACAGCACCACCAAGTTCCTGAACGGGCATGGTACGGCTGTAGGTGGTATATTAATAGGCCGCGACCTGGAAAAGATGAATACCATCGTTACCAAAAAACACAGGCTGCTGGGCGCCAATAGCAATGCATTCGAAGCATTCCTGCTGACCAACGGGTTGCGCACCTTTCCCTTGCGTATGGAAAGGCATTGCAGCAACGCACACCGTGTAGCGGGTTTCCTGAGCGAACACCCTATGGTAGCACATGTTAATTACCTGGGGCTGGATAGCCACCCCGACTATCATATAGCACAGGCCCAAATGAAACATCCCGGCGCGTTAATGAGCTTCGAGCTGCGTGGCGGATATGAAGCAGGTATGACCTTTATCAACCAACTGCAATTATGCACCAGCGCTGTATCGCTGGGCACATGCGATACACTGGTATCGCACCCTGCCTCTACCACGCACGTAGGTGTAAAACCTGAAGACCGTATAAAATTCGGCATTACAGACGGCCTTATAAGAATGAGTGTAGGGCTGGAAGATTGTGACGATATAATAGCAGATATAGAACAAGCATTAAATCATTGAAAAGATGAGATGGAGAAGCGCAGGAACATGAAATATGTTCAAATGAACGTTTTCTCATCTCAGAAAAACAAAAACAGAAACCAGGTATGAAACAAGTATATGTCATTGATGCAACCAGGACTGCTGTCGGGAAATTTGGCGGAACACTGAGCACAGTAAGGCCCGATGACCTGCTGGCGCATGTTATCAAAACATTAATAGAGCGCAACCCGTCTATAGACATAAACGAAATAGAAGATGTAATAGCAGGCGCAGCCAACCAGGCCGGTGAGGACAACCGTAACGTAGCGCGCATGGCAGCACTGCTGGCCGGCCTGCCTGTGACAGTGGGCGGCAATACCGTGAACCGCCTGTGTGCATCCGGCTTACAAGCAATCATGGATGCATCGCGCGCTATTATGTGCGGCGATGGTGATATATATATTGCAGGGGGCGTAGAAAGTATGACGCGTGCACCATTTGTAATGGCGAAATCGGACAAAGCTTTCAGCCGTACGCACGAAATACATGATACTACAATAGGCTGGCGTTTCATCAATAAAAAACTCAGCGCCATGTATCATCCGTATAGCATGGGCGAAACTGCTGAGAATGTGGCTGAACGTTATAACGTAAGCCGCGAAGCGCAGGACAGGTTTGCCCTGCAAAGCCAGGAAAGGTATTTTGCCGCTAAAGCAGCCAACAGGTTTGCTGATGAGATCACACCTTATACTGTTGACCTTGGCAAAGGCAAAACAGTAGTATTTGATACAGACGAGCACCCGCGCGAAACGTCTATGGAAGCATTAAGCGCCCTGAAGCCTGCCTTTAAAAAAGATGGAACAGTTACAGCGGGCAACTCCAGCGGTGTGAACGACGGCGCTGCCGCTATGATACTGGCATCGGAAGATGCGGTAAAAAAATATAACCTGAAACCAATGGCACGTATTGTGAGCATGGGCATAGCAGGTGTTGACCCTGCGGTAATGGGTATTGGCCCTATACCTGCCTCGCAAAAAGCGCTGAAACGTGCCGGCATTACCGCTGCCGATCTGGACCTGGTAGAACTGAATGAGGCATTTGCCGCACAGGGCATACCTTGTATGCAGGAGCTGGGCCTGGATGAAAATAAAGTAAACGTAAACGGTGGCGCTATTGCCATCGGCCACCCGCTGGGTTGTAGCGGCACACGCATATCCACTACATTATTATACGAACTGAAAAAACGCGGCGGTAAATATGGCCTGGCCACTATGTGTATAGGTGTGGGACAAGGTGCTGCTATTGTTTACGAAAACCTGTCTTAATTATATATCAGGGCTTTAAATGTAATAATGAGAAAATCAGCAATAATATTTATACTACTGATAGCAACTGCGATAACAACTACAGCGCAGCAAAACAAAGAACTGAAATACAACCTCAGCAAGGATGGAACGAAATATGTAAAAGCTACCTTCCTTAACCAGGTATGGCTGCGCTGGAATGAAAGTAACCCGGGCACTACCGTAAACGGCCAACCCAAAGGCCAGACCATTGATATAGGGCTACGCCGCACACGTTTGCAACTGTATGGCCAGCTTACCGACCATGTATTTTTTTACACACAGTTCGGCATGAACAACTTCAACTACCTCGCTCACAGTGCAGGTAATCGCAAGTTGCAGGCCTTTTTTCATGATGCATTAGGTGAGTTTAAAGTATTCAAAAAGAACGATGCGCTGAAACTGGGCGGAGGATTGACAATA
This sequence comes from uncultured Bacteroidota bacterium, assembly GCA_937928385.1. Taxonomy (GTDB): domain Bacteria; phylum Bacteroidota; class Bacteroidia; order Chitinophagales; family Chitinophagaceae; genus UBA5543. The sequence continues at coordinate 63,081 of CALEZD010000077.1, read as the reverse complement.
GCTAATGGCGTTTCACGCTTCTCACAGCCCAGTATCGGAACAATCATGACAACCGATGTTCCTGTGTTCCTGCAAACAACAGTTGACCAGACCGATGAATTCTCGCGCAAGTTGAGTCTATATGCAAGGGGGCAGATAGGTAAATTTGATTATCGCATCATTTTTTCAGACCCCTTCCCGATACAAACCAACGGGCAGGTGCCACAACCTATCAGTACCGATGCTACGTTTACTACATACGGCCATTCACAACAATACCAGGGTATGCTGATATACAATATACTGGATAGGGAACCACACACCACGCCTTATATGGCGGGTACCTACCTGGGTGATAAAAAAGTACTGAACATAGAAGCAGGAGCGTTGTACCAGGCTGATGCTACATGGCGCCTGAACGGTATTGATACAGTATTTGACAATATGCTCTTATGGTCGCTGGCAGTATATGCTGATATGCCCATTAAGAAGAATAAATACGCTCTATCTGCTTATGTAGGATACACTTCTACAGATTATGGGTTCAACTACGTACGCAATAACGGTATCATGAACCCTGCAAACGGAAATATTAATCCTGCTGCTTTTAATGGTGCCGGCAACAGCTACCCCATGTTTGGTACAGGGGCCAATATCTACTCGCAGATGGGATTAAGGTTGCCTAAAGATATGTTTGGCGATTTGGGCACCCTCATGCCTTACATATCCCATCGCTGGTCTTCTTTCAATAAACTTACCGACCCGGTGAATGTAGTAGACGCGGGTGTTAACTGGTTGATAGATAAGCATAATGCCAAGCTTTCTCTGAATTATCAATTGCGCCCGGTATTTGAAGTACAGCCAGGTGGCGCTATCATCAATACATCCAACGCCAACTCTGTTTGGCTGCAATACCAGGTGAGCCTTTAATGAAGCAGATTATCAGTAGTTTTATATAAAGAATAGCACAGTGGCTTATAAAAAGATAGATATACACACGCACATCATGCCCGAGCATATACCGGACTGGTTTAAAAAGTTCGGGTATGGCGATTTCATTCACCTGGAACATCATAAGCCATGTTGTGCGCGTATGATAAAAGGCGATAAATTTTTTCGCGAAGTGGAAGAAAACTGCTGGAGTGCCGATGTACGCACCAAAGAGATGGATATGACCGAAGTAGGTGTGCAGGTATTGTCTACTATCCCTGTCCTGTTCAACTATTGGGCCAGGCCGGAGCATGGACTGGAAACATCACGTTTCTTCAACGACCATATAGCGCAGTGTGTAGACCACCACCCTACACGCTTTACCGGGTTGGGCACTGTACCAATGCAGGATGTAGACACAGCAATAAAAGAAATGGAGCGCTGTGTAAAAGAACTGAAAATGCCGGGGCTGGAGATAGGCTCGAACATCAACAAGAAGAACCTGGGAGAAGCGGAATTTGAACCCTTTTGGCAGGCTGCTGAAGAATTAGGTTGCGCCATATTCGTACACCCATGGGAGATGATGGGCGAGGAAGACATAACTAAATACTGGCTGCCCTGGCTGGTAGGTATGCCTGCTGAAACAGCCCGCGCCATCAGTTCTATGATATTTGCAGGTGTGTTGGAACGCCACCCCAACCTGCGTGTGGCATTCGCACATGGCGGAGGAAGCTTCCCCTTTACTATCGGCAGGATAGAGCATGGCTTTAATGTCCGTCCCGACCTGTGCGCCATAGACAATAAAGTAAACCCGCGTGAATACATCGGCAGGTTTTGGATAGACGCACTGACCCATGACGATAAAGCATTGCAATATGTGGTAGATATAATGGGTGAAGACAAAGTGTGCATGGGTAGTGATTATCCTTTCCCCCTGGGCGAACATCATCCCGGCAAGCTGATAGAAAGTATGGGCTCTTTTCCTAAAAAAACAAAAGACAAATTGCTGTATGAAAACGCCCTGCAATGGCTGGGTATAGACGGCAGGCAATTTCAATAAACAAAAACCCCTTGCTTTCAATGCTCAACAGCATTAAGCTAAGGGGCTCTTACAGCACCTGTAAATACAGGCATTACTCATTTGGTTAGGATATGCGAAAATCTTTGTTGCTTAACCATTACCGGCACGGCTCTTTTCATCTTCTGCACCACCGGTGCGCCTGCGTGCCGGGCCTATTTTATTGTTACCAAAACGATAACTGAAAGAGAGTGTCAGTTGTCTTGTTTCCCTGTTTACTTCAAAGTCTTCACGGTAAGAATCGTATAAAGAAGTAGCGCTGGGTGGTGCCGTCCAGAATATATCCTGCGCGTTCAGGCGTAGTGTACCCTTATCTTTCAGTATGTTTTTCTGTATTCCGGCATTCAGCGCCCACATAGGTTGCAAATCCATAAAGCCATATAACTGCCGAGATTGGTACCAGCCACCCAGCTCGGCCCTGAAACCCTTAGGCAGGGTAAAGCTGTTCGTGATATTGATATTGAATGCGGGTGCTCCGTCACTCAGGTTAGTATTGGCTATGAAGCCCCTATAGTGTGCATAATAGAACACCACATTACACACATTACTCCACCATTTAGTAATCTGTATAGGATAAGCGCCGCTGATAGAATAATTATCTACACTGGCCAGGTTCTTATGTATCTGTACTGTAACAGAGTCTTCAGTATCACTCGGCTGAATTACTTCTGTAATGTTATCACTTGTAACGCTGTAACTAAGCGTTGTTATAAACTTCTTCTTAAGGATATGCGACGCTTCAACAGCATACGTGAGTGCCGGGCGCAGGTAAGGGTAGCCTGCCCGGTAAGTAGTGTTATCAATAAAATATTTGAACGGATTGAGCTGCTGGTAGTTGGGCCTTTGTATCCGCCTGCTCAACGTAAGCCCTAAATCATTATTATCATTTACGGCATGTTGTACGGCAAAGCTGGGAAACAGCTGCGTATAGCTGGTTTGGTAAGTGCTGTCCAATGTTATTTGTTCAGCAGTCACATTGGTATTTTCCATGCGCAGCCCTATTTGTGTACTCCATTTTTCCCATTCTTTGTTCATGTTCATGTATGCGGCGTTAATATTCTCCCTGTAGATAAAATGGTTGCTGCGTTTTACATCCAGCGAAAAATCTCCTGTTGTCTTTTCATAAAAAAGGGGTTCGTTGTCTGATGTAACATAACTGGATTTCACGCCGCCTTCCAGTTTCATCTTCTCATTCAGCGGGTGCGTATAATCAGCTTTGGCTGCGCGTATGCGTGTTAAGCCCGACAAGTCGCTACGCATGAAATAATCAGGCTGGTATTTATTACCATCGGGCAACAGGTACATGGTTTCAAAATTCTGGTTGGCTTTGCTCCAATAGCTGGCATAATCCACATCCACGCTGAGTTGCTTACCCTGTTCATTAAAGTTCTGTCTCAGGTTCAGGTTGCCGGAGTAATTATAATAATCCTGCCTGTGGTTGCCGTTGGTATTGAAATGGTAAATCACATCGTTATTGCCGTTCAAGGCTTTCGACCTGTTTTCAGCAAGCTGGTCGAAACCAGTAGTGCCTGCAGTACCTGTTATGCCTATTATTGTCTTCTTACCAATGCTGTAATCCAATCCAAAACTACCGCTGTGGTTGTTCATGGGCATTTTCATGAAGTTGTCCTGCACATAAGAAAACTGCAGTGCTTCGGTATTATCATAAAACTTCCTGTTCAACATCAGGTGATTGAACCACCATCTGCGTGAATAGTTGTAACTCACATAACTGCTCACTTTCTTATTTCTATAGTTCAGATTCATACCTGCGCTATACTTTGGGTACACCCCCTGGGCGTACGAAGCATTCACACTGCCGTTTATACCCATACGCTGATCGCGCTTGGTCACAATATTGATAATACCGCCTGTACCCGCCGCATCATACCTTGCACCGGGGTTGCTGATTACTTCAATCTGTTTTATGCTGTTAGATGACATACCTTTTAAGATATTCGCCAGGTCTGTGCCTGATACGGCCATTATCTTGCCGTCTATCATTACAGTCACGCCCTGCTTACCTTTTATGCTGATATTGTCATTCTGGTTAACAGTTACGTTAGGCGACTTAGCCAGTATTTCCAATGCTGATGAACCTGTATTGATAATGCTTCCGTCTACATTTACTATCAGCTTATCCGCTTTCACTTCTATCAATGGCTTTTGTCCACGCACAGTCACTTCTTTCAACTTGTTAGCTTTGGCTTCCAGTTGTATGTCTTTCAGTAGCATATTTTGTTCAGCAACGGTTACATCCGCGCCATAAGTATGGTAGCCCAGCATGGTTACTTTCAGTTGGTAGGTTCCCGCACTTATTGCTTCTAAAACGAAAAGGCCATTATCATCAGTAATAGCCGAACGCACCAGGCTGTTATCCCCTTGTTTCAACAACACCACGCTTGCTGCTGCTAATACTTCCCCCTTATCGTCCACTATTTTACCCGTCACATTTGCTGCTAACACTATTGAAGAGTAACAGGTAAATAGCCCGCAGAAGAGAAAGAATAAAGCGTATTTCATTGTTTGGTGTTTTAGACAAGTCAAATGTAGAACGGGTGTTTATCAATCATCTACCCCATGTCGGGGGATTTGCATTTTTCGGCATCACTCGTTTAGGGGGAATTTTTCGCTGTATTACAAAAAGATAATTCTATACGCAGTGAAAAACATAAGCTTGTGCGGTTAATCACTTAATTTCACAGTAGCGAACATGAGGACTATATCGGTTATATTATTTGTATTATGCTGTGCACTGCAAACAGCCGCACAGCGGTACTCATTCTACAACCTTAGTGTAGAAAACGGTTTGATACAATCGCAGGTACAGGCATTAGCGCAAGACAAGTATGGACATCTTTGGGTAGGCACACTGGGCGGTATGTCCCGCTACGATGGAGAGCATTTTACCAATTACAACGTACGCAACGGCATGTTGGATAACAGTTGTTACGCCATCACTACCGACCGGCAGGGCAATATATGGCTGGGTGGTTCGGAAGGCCTGTCGAAGTACAACGGCAAAAAATTTGAGCATTTCCGCCTGCAATCTCCTGAAGACAACAATGCACAGGCCGTAAGAAAAATACTCGTTGCTGCGGATAACAGCTTGTGGTGTCATACAGACAAGGCTGTGTACGAATTGCAAGACAAAAACATTCACCCCATCACTCTTCCCGATTCCGGCATGACTATAACTGCCATCTTACCCGAGGGAGACAACCTTTGGGTGGCGACCAACAACGGACGTATTTATCGCCATACCGGTAGTACATGGGATAGCATTTTCTACAATTTTCCCGGATTGCCCAAGGCACCCCTACGCACTACACATATATTCAGGGACAGCAAAAAAAGACTGCTGCTGACCACCGGGCACGGCATATTTACCCTCAACAACGATAGTGTAAAACTTGTACGTAACAATGGCAGCCCTGTTGTCAACATACCGTTTATATCAATAGCTGAAGACAAGTATGGCGCGCTATGGCTGGGTAGCACATCAGGCGTATACAGGCTTACCGATTCTTCGTTTACATTCTATAATAAGAAGAATGGTTTTACAGATAATGCCATCAATACCATAGTGGCTGACCGCGAAGGCAGTGTATGGTTTGGCTCAAACGGGCAGGGTTTGTACAGGTTTTCAGGGGCGCAATTTTCCATCATTGATGAACGTAGCGGGCTACCCAGCGAGCAGGTAACCAGCTTTGCCCCTACGCCTTCCGGCAAGCTGTATATAGGCACATCCGAGGCGGGATTATTCTACTACGACAATGAAAACATCGTACCCGTTTCACTGCAATTTAAAAATGCGTACATCAGCGCCCTGTATGCCGACAGCGAATATGATATATGGATAGGCACTGAAAGCCGCGGGCTATGCAGGCTGAAGGGCAGTGAACGTATTTACTACAATGTGCCGGGTCTCAGCCCCAACACTACTATATTCTCCCTGTACAAAAATCATGATGGCAGCCTGTGGATAGGTATGGGCTCAGGAGCAATAATTTACAGCAACAATACTTTTACGCCTGTCAAGGGTATCTCCAGGCCCGTATTCGCTTTTGTGTCTACGGGGCGGGACAGTATGCTCATTGCGTCCGACAATAAAGTATTTCTCTACCACGACAGCGCCATTTCAGTTTTCACCACAGGCTCGGCTGCAGACAGCTCAAACGTACAATGCTTGGCCATAACCGGCAAAAAATTGTGGATAGGCACTAATGACAATGGCGTTATTTGCTATGATATTGAAACACGCAAATCCTTCACGCTGAATAAAAGCAACGGGCTCCAATCAGATTTTATCTATAACATTATTGCCGACAAAAACAACGATGTATGGGCGGGTACAGGCTACGGCATACACAAAATACAGATGCAGGGCAACAGTGCTGTTGTCACCTTTTATGGCAAAGAACAAGGTATAACGGGCATGGAGAGCAACCAGAATGCATCTTGCGTCATGCCGGATGGCACCTTATGGTTTGGCACCACCAAAGGTGCTGTACATATAGACCCCAATAAAGAACTGACCCTGCCACAGCCCATTAGTATTGTATTGCAATCGGTAAAGCTGTTTGGCGACGATATACGTGACAGCACTTATTATGACAGCCTGGATAACTGGTACAATGTTCCTTATCAATTAGTATTGCCGCACAAGAAGAACAATATCACCTTTACTTTTAAAGGCATTACACTCAGCGGCAGCGCACAGCTATTATACCGCTACCGCATAGACGGGCTGGACGCCCCCTGGAGCGACTGGACATCACTGAACTCTGTTACCTACTCTGCTATGCCGCCCGGCCAATATACACTGCAGGTAGAATGTAAAACCATCAATGGCGAAGAGGTTAAATCATTGTCTTACCCTTTTGAAATCATTACACCCCTGCACAAAACCACCTGGTTCAGCTTCGCTATATTCATTGTGTGCATACTGGCGGGCATCAGTATACAGTACATGCTCAATAAACGGAAGCAGGCAAGGCTGGCGCTGGTAGATAAGTTGCGTCGCGAAGAACAGGCGAAAGTGAGACAACGTACTGCGGAGGATTTTCATGACGAAGTGGGCAATAAATTGACACGTATCAACGTGCTTACCAACGTCCTTACGCAAAAACTGGGAGATGTATCGCCTGATAAGAAAAGACTGATAGAGCAGATACAGGAAAACACGGCGCAATTGTACAGTGGCACTAAAGACATACTCTGGTCGCTGCAGGCTACCAACGACAACCTGTATGAAATATTGCACCGCATACGCGACTTTGGCAACGACCTTTTTGCAGATACGCATATCAAATTTCAGTTTGCGGGTACAGACAGCGACTGGCAAAATTATAAGCTGCCCCTGGATATGAGCCGCAACCTGATTATGATATTTAAGGAAGCCCTGAACAACTGCCTGAAATATGCCGACGCAACACTGGTAACTATGGAAGCTGAATTGAAAGAGGGCAATGTGCTGCATATAGCGCTCACAGACAATGGAAAGGGTTTCAATGTAGAAGAAGTGGTAAAAGGCAACGGGCTGAACAATATGCGCAACAGGACAGAGCGGCTAAAGGGTAAATTATATATAGACAGCAAGCCCGGCCATGGCACTGTTATCAACCTGCACTTCAGGCTGTCGGGCAAAAGTAAATAATGTGACTTGTTAAAGAATATTAAATACCTTGTTTGGGGGGATATAAATATCCTTAAGATATAGGAACTTTATATTGTAAATATTAAGCTATGCAAGACCTGAACATCAATATATGCCTGGTAGAAGATGATGAAACCATACGCGAGGGGTATGAATACCTGATAGGTAATAATGAAGGTTATAAAATAACCGGCAGCTTCGCATCGTACGAAGATGCTGCTAAGAAGATAGCCAAGTGCGACCCCGATGTGATATTGCTGGACGTAGAGCTTCCCGGCATATCAGGTATCGATGCCATACCAAAGCTGAAAAAATTAGTGCCGGAGGCGCATATCATTATACTTACTGTTTATGAACAAGAGCTGCTGATATTCCGCGCTTTGGCAAATGGTGCAGCGGGCTACCTCACCAAAGACACACCACCTAAAAAGATATTGGCTTCTATTAAAGAAGCAATGGAAGGGGGCGGGCCTATGAGCTCGCACATTGCCAGGATGGTAATACAGTCATTCCAGCGTAGCGAAGAATCACCACTCACACCCAGGGAAACAGAAATTCTGGAACAGATAGCTACCGGCAAAAGCCGCAAACGTATTGCTGAAGAGCTGTTCATCGACCTGGAAACAGTTAAGTCGCACATCAAGAATATATACAGCAAGCTGAACGTACACTCAAAAGCCGATGCGATAAAACTCGCCAAGGACAATAAGTTTATCTGAGAATATAAAAAAATAGTCTCCGCAAACGATGCTTGCGGAGACTGGTAATTTTTTTGACAGTTGGCTATTACTGTACTACTACTTTTCTGTGAATAGTGGCATTACCATTCATCATAGTAAGCATATATATTCCTTTGGGCTGACTGCTCATATCAATACTAAACTTACCGGCTTGTTCAGTTTCCGTGGCATATACCACCTGCCCGTTAATATTAGTAACAACTAACTCAGTTTTCCCTGCGGGAACATCAATACTGAATATACCATTGTTAGGATTGGGGTAAACAGCTACGGACTGATTAGCTTCAATAGTTTTTACACTTGCCGGAAACTTGGTTACCCTTATACTGTCCATTTTCACATCGGTTACCGGCTTGTTATTGGCACCAGTCGGCACTTTGCTGATGGCGTCCACCACCGAATAATTGTTCGTCACCGTGCCAAAGACGGTATGTTTATTATCCAGGTGTGCATTGGTGACCACATTGATATAAAACTGGCAATCGCCCGTATTGGGGGTGCCTGTATTAGCCATAGACAGCGCACCGGGTATATTCTTGAGGCTAGGATGAAATTCATCGGGAATCTTCGTACCCGTACCACCTGAACCGGTACCTGTCGGGTCGCCACCCTGTATCATAAAGTTAGCGATGACGCGATGAAATATCAGCCCGTCATAAAATTTGCGGCTGACACGGGCAAGAAAGCTATCAACAGTCACCGTTGTCAGCGAATCGTACAACAGCACTTTAAAGTTGCCGTTGGTGGTATAGAATGTCACCTCTGTTCTCTGTGCCCGGGTATCATTGACAAAAAGCGCCAGCAAGGCTATAGCAGCAATAATGTATAGTTTCTTCATATAGTTTGGTTTGTGATTATTTGTAATGTGCGGAAAATTGCATAAAAAAGCCCTCTCCTAACGGAGAGGGCTTCATATTTTCAAACCATACACCCCTTTAGGGGCTGAGGTTTTAGTACCTGTAATGTTCAGACTTGTACGGGCCTTCTTTAGGAATACCCAGGTATGCACTCTGTGCGTCAGTCAGTTCGTCCAGCGTTACACCTATCTTAGCCAGGTGCAGGCGGGCTACTTTCTCGTCCAGGTGCTTAGGCAGCACATATACTTTGTTCTCGTATTCACTGTGGCGGTTCCACAGCTCTATCTGCGCCAGTGTCTGGTTGGTAAATGAGTTACTCATTACAAAGCTGGGGTGGCCCGTAGCGCAACCCAGGTTCACTAAGCGGCCTTCTGCCAATATGATGATGTCATTACCATCAATATTGTACAGGTCAACCTGCGGCTTGATGGTATCTTTTGTATGTCCGTAGTTTTTGTTGATCCAGTCGATGTCTATTTCGATATCGAAGTGGCCAATGTTACAAACAATCGCCTTGTCTTTCATCAGGCGGAAGTGCTTTTCAGTTATCAGGTCGCGGCAGCCCGAAGCGGTAACGATGATGTCTGCTTCTTTTACCGCATCTTCCATCTTCTTCACTTCAAAACCGTCCATTGCAGCCTGCAGAGCGCATATAGGGTCTATTTCGGTAACGATAACACGGGCACCTGCACCACGCAGCGATTGCGCAGAACCTTTACCCACATCACCATATCCACCTACTACGGCTACTTTACCTGCCATCATTACATCTGTAGCGCGGCGTATAGCATCTACCAGCGACTCCTGGCAACCGTATTTATTATCGAATTTAGACTTGGTAACCGAGTCGTTTACGTTGATAGAAGGAACAGGTAATGTACCTGCTTTCATACGCTCGTACAGGCGGTGTACACCGGTAGTCGTTTCTTCGCTGATACCTTTTATGTGCTGAATCAGTTCAGTGTAGTTGTCCAGTACCATATTGGTCAGGTCGCCACCGTCGTCCAGTATCATGTTCAGCGGGCGGTCCTGGCTACCAAAGAACAGCGTTTGTTCAATGCACCAGTCAGCTTCGGCCTGTGTCTGGCCTTTCCATGCAAACACACCCACACCTGTAGCGGCTATTGCAGCGGCAGCATGGTCTTGCGTAGAGAAGATATTACATGAACTCCAACGAACTTCAGCGCCCAAATCTACCAGTGTTTCTATCAATACAGCTGTCTGGATGGTCATGTGCAGGCAACCGGCTATACGCGCACCTTTCAATGGTTGCTGGCCTTTATATTCTTCACGTATTGCCATCAGGCCGGGCATTTCAGCCTCAGCCAGCCTTATTTCTTTGCGTCCCCATTCAGCCAGGCTGATGTCTTTTACCTTGTAGGGTAATTTAAAATCAATCTCAGAGCGAGTCATAGTACTCATACTTGTTATATTTTATTCTTTTATAGTTACAGAGCTGCAAAGGTAAGGAATTCCCTATTATATGGGCATGTTACTATATGTTTATATCTATAGGCTGATGATAAACAACGATATTGTTTAACTATTTGCCAGGTATGCTTTGATTTTCTTACGCAGTTCATCGGTAGCAGGCACTAATGGCAGCCTTACATAAGCAGGGCAAACACCCAACTCGTCCAAAGTACATTTTACACCGGTAGGATTACCCTCTGCAAACAACAAACGTATGCCGTCTATCAACCGGTAATGCAGCTCACGGCCGGATGCAAAATCACCTTTCAGCAGGTGGTTCACCATAGTAGTGAATTGCTTTGGGTAACTGTTGGCAGCTACTGATATCACACCCTCCATGCCTATAGCAGCCTGGCAGATGAACAAATCATCATCGCCACTGAGTATAGCAAAGTGCGCGGGTTTGCCCTGTACCAGCTCCATACATTGTGACAGGTTGCCACTGGCTTCTTTTATAGCTACTATATTACTAAACTCATTGGCCAGCCTCAATACTGTAGCAGGAGCCATATTGCTGCCCGTACGTCCCGGTACATTGTATAATATTATAGGTAAGGTGGTTGCTGTAGCAATAGCTTTGAAATGCTGGTAGATGCCCTCTTGTGAAGGTTTATTGTAGTGCGGCGATGCGCTCAATATGCCCGATACACCTGTCAGGTCGTAGGTTTTTACATTGTTCACCACCTCGGCGGTATTATTACCCGCTATACCACATACCACCGGCACACGTCCGTTACATTTCTCCACGATGAACGATAATACCTGATGTTGCTCTTCCCTGCTCAGGGTAGGGGTTTCACCTGTAGAACCCAGCGCCACCAGGAAGTTGACACCTCCTGCTATTACATGGTTCACTACTTTTTCCAGCGAGTTGAAATCGATGGAACTATCACTGTTAAATGGTGTGACCAGCGCAACACCTGTACCTGCAAATTGATGCATATCTATTTAAGTCAAAATTTAAAAGTCAATCCCGATAGTTATCGGGACAAAAAAACAGAAATCCAATATCTCTTATCTACCATCTAATATCCGCTATCCAATATCCGTCTACGCCTCTTCGTAAAAGCCCATGGCAGAGAACTTGTTGATACGCTCTTCCACCCTCTTTGCCGGCTCCTTGGCAGATAATTCGCTGATTGTATCCAACAGGTATTTCTTCAGCGTAGCTACCATCTCCTCAGGCTTGGCATGTGCGCCGCCATTGGGCTCTTTCAATACATCATCCACCAGGCCGAAGCTCTTCATATCTTCCGATGTCAGTTTCAGTTGCTCTGCAGCCTGTACTTTATAATCCCAGCTGCGCCACAAGATCGTAGAACAGTTTTCGGGGGAGATAACGGTGTACCATGTATTTTCCAGCATAGCCACACGGTCGCCGATGCCGATGCCCAATGCCCCACCGGATGCGCCTTCGCCTATTATCACACATATTACGGGCACAGTCAGGTTAAACATTTCAAACAGGTTGCGCGCTATCGCTTCGCCCTGCCCGCGTTCCTCTGCTTCCAGGCCGGGAAATGCACCCGGTGTATCAATGAATGTAATTATCGGCCGGTTGAATTTCTCCGCCATCTTCATCAGGCGCAGCGCTTTGCGGTAGCCTTCGGGATTGGCCATACCAAAGTTGCGCAGTTGCCTCATCTTGGTATTCACACCTTTTTGCTGCCCCATCACCATTACGGGCATACCATCCAATTCTGCCATACCGCCTACCATGGCTTTATCATCCTTTACCTGGCGGTCGCCATACAGCTCCCTGAAGTTGGTAAATAGCTGCTCGATATAATACAAAGTATACGGCCTGTCGGGGTGGCGGCTCAGTTGCACACGCTGCCAGGGGGTCAGATTCTGATAGATGCGCTTGCGCTCGTTCTCTATAGAAGCCTCCAGTTCTGCAAGTGTCTTCGTTACATCTACACCGTTTTTAGCTGAGAGTTCTTTCAGCTTATTCACCTGCGCAAACAGTTCTTCTATGGGTTGTTCAAAATCCAGGAATTGCATAAAATTTTATTTATGGACTACAAAAGTAAAGCTTTGATTTTTTTTAAAAGAAGATTTGCAGAATTAAAGGAAATGCTTTTATCTTTGCAGCCCCAACAACGGGAATTGGACCGGTAGTTCAGTTGGTTAGAATGCCGCCCTGTCACGGCGGAGGTCGCGGGTTCGAGTCCCGTCCGGTCCGCAAGAAGCTCTCAGATTTGAGGGCTTTTTTGTTTTAAGCACTTTGGGTCAACCTATGCATTTTACGCCCTTTTTCCACCACCGTTTCAATTATGCCCTCAGCCTCCAAGTGCTGCTTTACGCTTACAGTAAACCATTCTATGGAGCCGGTGAAATCCGGTGAATTAGTCGTTACATAATGCCTCACTTCCCTCGCCATATCAGCAAAGCTCATGGGCCGGTGTTGTTGCAGCACCTTCACAATAGCATCACTGATAAGCATATACGTATCCATACTGATACGAGGAGCGTTTTTACCCGCAGGATGAAGCAGTTGTATCTTCTCATTTCCAGCCATATCATTTATTTTCTGCGATATTAAGAACATTATAAATATCAATTAACTAAACGTTACCATAAACTATGGTCTTATTGCCTTAAATCATATTTCTTATTAGTACCTTTGCGCCGCTATGCAAATTCATGTAATGAAGTCGAAACTGCACCATGTAACGGTGACGGAGGCTAACCTGCACTATATGGGTAGTATCACTATTGATGAGGACCTGATGGATGCAGCCAGCCTGCTGGAACATGAGAAGGTGCAGGTGCTGAATATGGAGAATGGTGAACGCCTGGAGACCTATGTAATAAAAGGTACCCGGGGCAGCGGCATGATATGTATGAATGGCCCTGCGTCTTACAAAGTAAAGGCCGGGGACACTGTAATTGTAGTATCTTATGCCATTATGGATATAGAAGAAGCTAAGAACCATACACCCATAGTTATTTTCCCGAAAACCGGCAATAAGCTCTAAACCAACCGCTTATGAATAAAAAAGTCCTGCTCACGGTATTGCAGTATGTTATTTTCCTTGGGCTGGGCATCGCTATTATCCTGTATATGTCAGGCAAATTGTCGGACGAGGATAAGGCAGCAATGATGAGCGCGATAAAGGGGGTGAGGATATGGTTGCTGGTGCCCATTTTTCTGATTGGTTTCCTGTCCCATTATTTCAGGGCGCTGCGCTGGAAGCTATTGCTGGAGCAGGTACACATCAAAGCATCTACCACCAACACAGTCTTTGCCGTTCTCATCGGCTACATCACCAACCTGGTACTGCCCCGCGCCGGAGAAGTGGCCAAATGCACCGTACTGGCCCGGTACGAGAAGGTACCCGCCGATAAAATGATAGGCACCATTGTAGCCGAAAGGGCTTTTGACATGGTTTGCCTGGTAGTTATCACAGTAGCGGCATTCCTCTTCCAGGCCAGCTATATAGGCAATTATGCCGAGGGGCTGTTCGGCACCATGTCGAGCAATGCAAAGGGCGTGGCTGCCACTATCTATTTCAAAATATTCCTGGTAGTAGGTTTCGCAGGGCTGATAGCATTTATATTATTGCTGAAACGCATCAGGCAAACCAAAGTAGGCCAGTTCATCAAAGGGCTGGGCGATGGTATCAAGTCCATCTTTAAGCTGAAGAAGCGTGGCATGTTCCTGCTGTATACCCTGCTGATATGGGGTTCGTATTGGTTCCTCTTGGTGCTGGGTTTCTGGAGTATGGACCAGCTCGACCACCTGACCGGCCTTTGCGCATTGGTGGTGCTGGTATTCGGCAGTATAGGCATGATAGCCACACAGGGCGGCATAGGCGCTTACCCCTACCTGGTAGGAAAAATACTGATGTACTACGGCATAGCCGAAGCACACGGGCTGGCATTTGGCTGGGTATCGTGGACGGTACAAACAGGGGTAGTCGTAATTTTGGGTGCGGCGGCACTGATACTATTGCCCATATATAACAATAAAAAGCTGAAACATGGATAAGCTGCAGTGGATACAGAACAAAATGCGCGACCGCGAGCAATTGCTCAGGCAATGCAATATCTGGCGCTCTTTTGGCAAAAAGATAGTATTTACCAACGGCTGCTTCGATATACTGCACCATGGCCACCTGCACCTGGTAGCCGCAGCTGCCAACCTGGGCAACGTACTGGTGGTGGGCATCAACTCTGACGACTCTGTAAAAAGGCTGAAAGGCGAAGACCGCCCCATCAACCACGAGCACGAAAGGATGTTCCAGGTGGCATCACTATTATGCACCGACGCCGTTTGCATGTTTGAAGAAGACACCCCCGAAGAACTGATAAAAACCATCCGCCCCGATGTACTGGTAAAGGGCGGCGACTATACTATAGACAAGATAGTAGGGGCTGATTTTGTACAGGGCTACGGCGGCAGTGTTGAAATCATTCCCTTTGTAGATGGCCACTCTACCAGTGAGGTTATCGCCAGTATTAAGAAATTGTAAATTTTGCGTTTCGTATCTTGCCTGTATCGCTTCTGAAAGATGCAGCGGTTAGTTTTGCGTCACTGTAAAACAAAACATTGTATTTGTGAAATCGAATAAGCATACTATAGCAAGGGATATCAGCTGGCTGGCCTTCAACGCACGCGTGTTGCAGGAGGCGCAGGACCCTAAGAATTATATATACGACAGGCTGCGTTTTATAGGTATATTTTCCAACAACCTTGACGAGTTTTTCAGGGTACGCGTTGCTACGCTCAACAGGATGGTACGCCTGGGCAAAACCGCCAAAGTGCACCTGGAGCAGAACCCCGATAAAATACTGGCGCGCATACAGCAGGTAGTGATGCACCAGCAAACCGTTTTTGATGAAACCTTTAATGAGATAATACAGGTACTGCAAAGCAAAAAGATATTCATCAAAACAGAATTGCAACTCAGCAAAGAGCAGAAAGATTTTGTCACCAACTACTTCAACGACAAGGTACGCACGCAAATCATCCCGCTGATGATTGAGAGCATACCGCACATGCCCCTGCTCCGTGATAAATCGATATACATGGCATGTGTACTGGGCAACACCAACAACCCCATGCTGCAACGCTATGCATTAATAGAAATACCTACCCGTGTATTGCCCCGTTTCATCATTATGCCATCTAAAGCCGGGCAGCATGACATCATACTGCTGGAAGATATTATCCGCTACAACCTGCCGCACCTGTTCGCGCCATTCGGCTTCAACCGTTTCCTGGGTTATATTATCAAAGTAACGCGCGATGCGGAACTGGATATAGACAACGACATCAACACCAGTGTAATTGACAAAATAGAGAAGGGGTTGAAAAACCGCAAACGCGGCCGCGCCACCCGCTTTGTATTCGATAGAAGTATAGATGCCAACCTGCTGGACTACCTGATAAAAAGGCTGAGCCTGTCTAAAAAAGACAACCTGATACCCGGCAGCCGCATACACAACTTCAAAGACTTTATGGATTTTCCGCAAAGCGTTTTTGAAGACATCAAACCCAGGCCAAAAGCATTTGTACACCCCCTGCTGCAACAACCCTGCCGCATAATGGAGGTGATGGAAAAGCGGGACGTGATGCTCAACTTCCCCTACCACTCCTTCGACCCCATCATCGACCTGCTGCGCGAAGCAGCCATTGACCCATTTGTACAAAGCATAAAAATAACCTGTTACCGCCTGGCCAAAGATTCCAAGATTGTTAATGCCCTGGTAAACGCCGTACGCAATGGCAAAGAAGTAACTGTGGTGCTGGAACTGCGTGCCCGTTTTGACGAAGAAGCCAACCTGCAGTGGAAAGCCCGGCTGGAAGAAGAAGGTGTGCGTGTGTTCATAGGCCTGCCTGATATGAAAGTACACGCCAAGATATGCGTGATAAAAAAACGGGAGTTCAAAAAAATCAAACAATACGGTTTTGTTTCCACTGGCAACCTCAATGAGAATACCGCACGTTACTACGGCGACCATTGCCTGCTGACTACCAACCGCAATATCATAGCCGATATCAACCGCATGTTTACTTTCATGGAAGCCCCGGTGCAAAACTTCGCACTGCTGAACAAATGCAAGACGCTGCCGGTTGCCCCTGTCAATATGCGCCTGTTTTTTATCGACCTGATTGATAAAGAAATAAGGGCGGCAAAGAAAAAGCAGGATGCTAAAATTACCGTGAAGCTCAACAGCCTGGTAGATGAACTGCTCATCAACAAACTATATGAAGCTGCCAGGGCAGGCGTAGATGTTAAGCTGATAGTGCGCGGCAGTTGCTGTGCCTACACCAGCCAGAAAACCTTCAAAAAACCCATACACGCCATCAGCATTATAGATGAGTACCTGGAACACGCCCGTGTATTCGTGTTTCACAACGGCGGGCAGCCAAAAGTATATATTTCCAGCGCCGACTGGATGATACGCAACCTGGACCACCGTATAGAAGCCGCCTGCCCTATACTGGATAAGGATATACAACAGGAATTAATCCACATCTTAAATATTCAGCTTTCAGGCAACGTAAAAGCCCGTATATTAGATAACGAACAGAAGAACGAATATGCGGCACGCAAGAAGGGCGAACCTGTAGTACGCTCGCAAATGGCCATATATGAGTTCCTGCATAAGAAAAAATATACAGGTTGATATTAGCCGCTATAGATATAGGGTCGAACGCCGCGAGGTTGCTGATTGCCGAAGCATCGGTGTACAAAGACGGAACAGTTGACTATACCAAGCTGACACTGCTGCGCATACCCTTGCGCCTGGGTTTCGATGTCTTCAGCACAGGTGTTATTTCCGACAAAAAGAAGAAAAAGCTACAAGATACCATCAGGATATACAAAATGCTGATGGACATCTACGAAGTGCAGTCTTACAAAGCCTGCGCTACGTCGGCCATGCGCGATGCCGCCAACGGCAAAGACATCATGAAGGAAATCAAAGCCGATACGGGTATTGAGATAGACATCATCAGCGGTATGGAAGAAGCCACCATACTGTACGAAACCCATATAGCCGACAACCTGAACAATGTCAACTCTTACCTGTACATAGACGTAGGCGGTGGTAGTACCGAAGTGACCCTCTTTGCCGGGGGGCAAACGGTGTTCAAAGAATCCTTCAATATAGGCACCATCAGGATGCTGAACGACCAGGTGACGGAAGAGCAGTGGGAGCACATGAAATGGTACATCAAAACCCATGTGAAAGACTACCAGCCGCTGGAGGCCATAGGTACCGGCGGAAACATCAACAAGATTTTCTCCCTCTCCAAGCGCAAGGAGGGCAAGCCCCTGCCGCTGGAACTGATAAAAGACTACCACAAAGAGCTAAGCGCCAGCACGGTGGAAGAGCGCATGCACCTCTACAATCTCCGCTCCGACCGCGCCGATGTAATCGTACCCGCTTTGCAAATCTACTCATCCATCATGCGCTGGGCGGGGGCGGAAGAAATATACGTACCCAAGATAGGCCTGGCCGATGGGTTGATACGGGTGTTGTACGGGGAACTGAGTAGTAAGTAAACCCCAATTGCTATCGGACAAAATCTGTACTGGTCCGAGCGTCTCGCTCAGACCCAAGATAAAATAAGTGTCCGCTTACAAATAAAAACATACTGGTCTGAGCATGCCATACTGGTCCGAGCGTCTCGCTCAGACCCAAGATAAAGTAAGCGTCCGCTTAGAAATAAAAATTATTATTTTCAGTTATGGGAAGAAAATACCGTTTCCACGACCAGGACTATCCATACTTCGTCACTATGACGGTAGTAAACTGGATAGACATATTCACACGTGATGAATACCGGCAAATTATTGTTGATAGCTTGAGATACAGTCAGCAAAACAAAGGGTTGGTGCTGCATGCATGGGTGATTATGACCAATCATGTTCATTTGATAATTGGTAGAGAAGATGAGCAAAAGTTAGAGGACATCATGCGAGACCTTAAAAGCTACACCTCTCGTCAAGTCAGGCTGTTGTTAGAATCACATCCAAATGAAAGCCGCAGGAATTGGATGATGTGGATGTTTACAAGTGCCGGCAAACACAGGGCGAACAACGAAGACTGGCAGTTCTGGTAGCAGCATAATCATCCTATAGAACTTTCATCAGGCGAAATGATTACACAACGGCTTAACTATCTGCATGAAAATCCTGTGCGTGCAGGTTTTGTAGCTGAAGCGCATCATTGGTTGTGGAGCAGTGCATACGACTATATGGGAGGGAAAGGCATGCTGGATGTGGTGCTTATTGATTAGTAGGTCAAGCGGACGCTTGTTTTATCTTAGGTCACGAGCGGGACGCTCGGACCAGTGGAGTCTCTCTTTTTAGCAATTGAATATTAGTTATAAAATGCAATCTCTTGCATTTTATAACCCTTAGGGTTTTCGACTAATCATCTTAATTTGCCTTAGCATAATCTTCGTTAGTAAAGTTATAGTAATATTTAGCGATATTATTACTTTCATCTCTTACATACTCATAATAGACACTCAAAAAAATATTGCCTGGCTCAACCGGATTACTTTCGCTAGCATTTGTATGCTGAATATGAATTCTTTTCTTTCCATCGTAATCAACGACGACTGAATCTGCACCATTAAAATTAACACCTAAAACAGGTACTGCTGCATTCTCAAATTCAAAAAGGGCTTGTGTAGTCTCACCAACAGCGACACCAAATTTCATAGTTTCTTGACCAGTACTCCGAGAGTACGCTGTCACAGTCACCGGAAAGTCACTTAGATTTCGATAGTAATATTTGTATGTACTTTTTAAAGAGTCTTCCTGTTTCTTCTTATCACAAGAAAATATTGTCGCTAAAACACATAACACAAACGTGCTTAATAATACCTTCTTCATAGTTTTAAATTTTTACCAACTTCCAAATAATGCATTTAGATTATTTTCAGTCGGATTGTTATAATTGTCACGCAATCTATCCCTCCAGTCATTGAAAGTTAAAACACTACTGTTCATTGCATCTTCAATTTGTTCAATTGTATATCCGTCAACACGATCGTCAGGCACTACGGGTGTACTTAATACAACACGTTGGTTATGATTATCCATCAAATCAACAACGATTGAGGTATATTCTGGAAATTGTGCCATAGTCCTGTGTTGATATGCATCTACAAAATCTGGTCCACTTTGCAAGTCATCACCCCATGCACCATACCTTGAGCTTGTAAATACCCATTCGATACCCTCACCCCAACTCTCTTTAACCCTATCTTCGCATTGTCTATAAAAGTAAGGGTTTTGCCCCCAATGGCTGTAGTGCCCTACTTCATGTATCGTTGTTGCATATATACGATCTGAGTTGTTACCAGGTAAATAAATACGAATTGTTCCAAAAATCCCAAACGTGCGTACTGCCACAACTATTGAACCAAGTGTGTTTTGCTTCGTTTTATTCATTGCTGCCACTTTTAATTTGGGACGACTCCACGTTTTCGGCGGCGGCGCATTCAATCCAAATTGCCCATGACCATAATAGTAATCTTTCAGGCTAGTAAAGATTGTTGCCCAGTAATAGTGATGTCCGCCCCAAAGATCATTATCCCATGCTCCTTTACGATATGGTCCATCAATATAGGCTTGCCCAAATTCTCCATTGCGAATATCAAAATCATGTCGTTCAAATACTGCTGAATAATTTACAGGGCGCCTGAATTGATGTGAAATCCAAAAAAAGCCATTAGCATCAGTAAATGTCGTTTTAATGGTATACCATCTACGAACTCTAATTTTTAAACCTTCAAGGTTTTGTAGTTGGTTAAAACGTGTATCCCATAGTCGAATAGTACCGCTTGGATTCCATTTACTCGGTCTTGCTTGAGAACGACCAGGCTTCTCTTCACCCAGCTCAAGGTTGCCTGTAATTCGTAGAGCCTCTTCATCTAATAAATAGACAATATCTTCTTTAGCTGGGTCAAGCTCACCATTTAGAAGATTGTATGGGTCTTGGTCTGGTAGGTAAAGGTCGTCAAGAATCTCATACTGTATGCCAGTCGGTGGTGTATAGCTTGCTGGGACATACGTGTATTGCCATGTATATGTTTGTCCTGTAGGCAAAGTTTCATCGACATAATAATCACCACCTGCTTGTTCATCTATTACTGCTTCAAAAGGAACTCCGTAAAGCTCTAATTCTTCGTCAATTAGTATATTATACTCATCTTCATTTGCAGGTAAGAAACGAACATATTTGTGAGTAGCTCGAATATCAAAATCTTGTGCCTGTAGCGTACCATTAGTAACTAAATTACCAAAAGCGGTACTCATCGTAGCTACAGTATAAGGATTGGTACGTAAACTGCTAATCAGAATTGGAGAGACAGCTTGTGGAATTTGTACCACACCATGTCCAATTTCTTCTTCTGTAAATGTTGTTGAGCTTACTGTCTTTGAGTCAACATTTCTGTTCTCTTTTTCAATCGTTTTTTTACAAGAGGTTACTCCTACAAAAAGCATCGTGACAAGGAGTAGTTTGTTCAGTTTTTTCATTTTAATAAAGTTGGTTAGGACGCAATCTACGTAACCTCAGTCAACCAGAACATAGTGAAAACACCCTATTTTAGTATTTAACGATAAAATAATAATGCCCTACTCGTCCTCGTTTATAACAGCCTTGCCATTAAACCAGTAATCAATAAAGGCGAGGATGACACGGTACAGCGTTTGCAACGCTACTACCAATAAAATTCATAAAAAATAAATTTACCATAATAACATAATTTATGTAATTTAGCTATTTAAAAATATGTACAATGCATTCCTCTCTGGTCGGCGTTGTCACCGTACCAGCACAGTGCACATTATTCAACCCACTGGTCAGAGCGTCCCGCTCAGACCCAAGATAAACTAAGCGTCCCGCTTAAATAAAAATAAATTTGCTATAATAACATAATTTATGTAATTTAGCTATTGAAATTTATTGTAAACCACACCCTGTCGTACACCCCTCCCTTTGCGTGTCCCAACCGCAGGTAGGGAGGGAGGCCGGGAAGCTAAACTATTACACCATTCACCGATTGTCACCAGTAACTCATGACAATCATAAATCATCAATCACAAATCCTAAATAAAATGAAAACAAGTCATCAAACCTTCATCCTCGAGATGGTAAAACACGGCGACAAAGAACTCGCCTGGCAGAAAGCAAACCCCGGAAACAAAGGCGGCAACAGCGCCCGCAAAGCCGCCGACCGCCTGCTGCGGCGCCACCCGGAGATGGCTGCTGAAATAGAAGAAGCCGTCGCCACTATACGTCACCAGGCATACAAGGAGGCCTACAAGCTCTATACCGAAGAGCAGCGTACGCCCCTGCTCAGCATGATGCAGCGCCGCGAGATACTCGCCCGCATAGCCAGGGGCGAAGTAAAAGTATGCCGTTATGTAAAAGACGGAGACCGTTTCCGTATGCTATTTGAAGACCCCCGCCCCCGCGACATGATAAGGGCAATAGAAACTGATGCGAAAATGGAAGAAGCCTGCAACCGCGCCCGCAACTTTACAGACCCCGTCCTCTCCCAGTTCAACATCTATATTGACGGCCGCCCCTGCGACGACCCCGCCGCCCCCATCAATACAGACCTTCCCCCCGGCATCGTCATGCTGCCCCGCAAAGCAAAAAAAATGTTACAGGAGGCCACTGCTGAAAACACCGAAAATGGCAACCCTCCGGCAACACTTTCCCGCCAAGACTGTGAAAACATAGAAAAAGACTCCTTCCCTGTTATTAGGGAAGGTGGCACGAACGCAGTGAGTGACGGAAGGGTTGACTCGCGAGGAACACTCCTGCAGGAAAATTCCACTCAAAACGGCAATCCCGTACGTACGAGAGCAACACTTTCACCCGCAGCCTATCCTGATCCTGTCTCCCCCCACTCCCCACTATACCACACCTACCAGAATATCCTCGAGAAACGCAAACTAGCCGAAGAAGACATCTTGCACGCCACCTGGTACAGCCAGCACAAGCGTGCCGAAGCCGAAGCTCCGCCACCTCATATCCTTACCGACGAAGAAATAGCCGAAATGGACCGCGCCCTCGCGGAGGAACGGAGCCACACATTGGGGCAACCGCAGTACAGCACATTCGGCAAAATGTATTTCCCTGAAAAAGATACCCGATGCAACCTGTAAGTGTTCAGCAGAAATTAGTTCAACCCTGCCAGGCAGGCATTGATGGCGTCAAAGTCCGGCACATCACTGGCGTTTTCCAGCACCTCGGCATAGCGCACTATGCCCTCTTTGTCTATCACAAAGGCGGAGCGCTTGGAAACACCTTTCATATCATTATACCATTCAGCGTATATAGTGTCGTATGCGGTAGAGGCCTCTTTATTAAAATCGCTGAGGAGGGGAAAGTTCAGGTTCTGCTCTTCTTTGAACTTGCCGTTGGCAAACAGGGAATCTACAGATATGCCGTACACCTGTGCGTTGGCATTATTATAAAAGGCCAGGTTGTCCCTAACGCCGCACAGCTCTTTGGTGCAGGTGCTGGTAAAAGCCACCGGGTAAAACAGCAGCAATACATTTTTGCCCCGCTGCTCGCTCAGGGTTACTTTGTTCTTTTCTGTGTCCCGCAGTGTAAAGTCGGGCGCCTGTTGGCCGATTTGTATAGACATAGTTCCTTTTTTTGCGATAAAGATAAGGGAAAACACCCCTGTCAAATTGGTTGGCAGACTGAAAAAATTTCCCTGACAAAAAATGCAGTTATTAGTAAAAAATATATGGTATTGCTGAAAAAATGGCGCAACTTTGCCCTCCCCCGCCAAATGGCACAATAGATGCTCGGTAGGATTGTAACCGGAATTGTAAATATTTAAATATTAATAAACTATGGCTAAGAAAGTAAACATTACTCCCCTTCATGACAGGGTGATCGTAGAACCGGCCGCAGCAGAAGAGAAAACAGCAAGCGGCATTATCATCCCCGATTCGGCAAAGGAAAAACCACAGCGTGGTGTAGTAGTGGCTGCAGGCCCGGGCAAGAAAGACGAGCCCATGAGCGTTAAGGCCGGCGACACTGTACTTTATGGCAAGTATGCCGGTACGGAGATTGCGCTGGAAGGTACTGACTATCTCATCATGCGTGAGAGCGATATCCTTGCCGTAATATAATTCGCGTACCCCTATCCCGATAGCTATCGGGACCTCCATAGGGGAGTTGTAAGGAAGGAAACAAAAACAAATTTGTAAACAGTAAAAAAACTGAATAGATTATGTCAAAGCAATTATTTTTCAATACCAGTGCGCGCAACAAAATGAAAGCCGGTGTTGATGCATTGGCCAACGCCGTGAAAGTGACATTGGGACCAAAAGGCCGCAATGTAGTGATAGAGAAAAAATTCGGTGCTCCTGCCGTTACCAAAGACGGTGTAACAGTAGCTAAAGAAATAGAACTGGAAGACGCTATCGAGAATATGGGCGCCCAGATGGTGAAAGAAGTAGCATCGAAAACCGCTGACGTAGCGGGCGATGGTACTACTACCGCTACCGTACTGGCACAGTCCATCATCAGCGAAGGGCTGAAGAACGTAGCTGCAGGCGCTAACCCCATGGACCTGAAGCGCGGTATAGACAAAGCCGTAACCGTAGTGGTGGAAAACCTGAAAGCACAGTCGACCAAAGTAGGCAACGACAATAAGAAAATAGAGCAGGTGGCTACCATATCTGCCAACAGCGACAACACGATAGGCAAGCTGATAGCTGAGGCGATGGCTAAAGTGGGCAACGAAGGTGTGATAACCGTAGAAGAAGCAAAAGGCACTGATACTACTGTAGAGGTGGTAGAAGGTATGCAGTTTGACCGCGGTTACCTGAGCCCCTACTTTGTGACCAACACAGAGAAAATGAACGCTGAGCTGGATAACCCTTACATCCTGATTTACGAAAAGAAAATCAGCACAATGAAGGATATACTGCCCCTGCTGGAAGCAACTGTACAAACAGGCCGCCCGCTGCTGATAATAGCAGAAGATGTAGATGGTGAAGCACTGGCTACACTGGTGGTAAACAAACTGCGTGGTTCTCTGAAGATAGCCGCTGTAAAAGCCCCCGGCTTTGGCGACCGTCGTAAAGAAATGCTGCAGGATATAGCTGTACTGACAGGTGGTACCGTTATCAGCGAAGAGCAGGGCTACAAACTGGAGAACGCAACTATCCAGTACCTGGGACAAGCTGAGAGCGTAACATTAGACAAAGACAATACTACTATAGTAGGTGGTAAAGGCGCTAAAGAGAACATCGATGGCCGCGTAAACCAAATCAAATCGCAGATAGAATCAACTACCAGCGATTATGACCGCGAGAAACTGCAGGAGCGCCTGGCTAAGCTGAGCGGCGGTGTGGCAGTATTGTATGTAGGTGCTTCTACCGAGGTAGAAATGAAAGAAAAGAAAGACCGTGTGGACGATGCCCTGCACGCTACACGCGCCGCGGTAGAAGAAGGTATCATACCCGGTGGTGGTGTAGCTTTCATCCGCGCTATCGATAGCCTGGCCAAGCTGGAAGGTGAGAACGCTGATGAGAATACAGGTATCCAGATCATCCGCCGCGCACTGGAAGCTCCGCTGCGTACCATAGTGGAGAATGCAGGTATGGAAGGTTCTGTAGTAGTGCAGAAAGTGAGGGAAGGCAAAGGCGACTACGGTTTCAACGCACGTACAGAAGTGTATGAAAACATGATGGCTGCGGGTGTAATAGACCCCACTAAAGTAGGCCGCGTAGCATTGGAAAACGCTGCTTCTATAGCCAGCATGCTGCTGACCACTGAGTGCGTGATAGCTGACAAACCTGAGCCTAAAGAAGCCCACGGCCACGACCATGGCGGTATGCCGGGCGGTATGGGCATGGGTTACTAATACCAGGTCTACAGGTTAATAAGGTAATAGATTAAACAAAAACATCCCGCCACTGGCGGGATGTTTTTATCTGGTCATCATTTTCGTAACTGAACCTAAATATTTGGCCATAAAGTCGGATATTTAAAGGAACTAAACACACTCTCTTCATTGTGTACTTTATTCTAGGCTTATGTATTCTTTTTGTTTATCTCATTCTTAAAAAGAAGCGTAACCGCAATGTTCCTGGTAATCCCCGCAACAGGCCTTCAGTAAGCAAAATAACTCCGGGCAAAAAAGCTGCTATAGAAAAAGAACTATTTCGTGAATGCTACATTAGTGTGGGCGAACCATGGAATTTCACAGGGCCGGATGGTGACAACCTCGTTATAGGGAAGCTAATCAAGATTGTAACGCCCGATTGTGCCATATTCCAATCTAATCATCAGATTGAGGTGGATGGCATTAAGGGCAATATCTTTTTCCTGTTTACCAGGCATAGTAACTATGACATTTACACCAGTTTCCAGGAAATCAATAGCTGGACATGTAACATAGGCCTATACACCGGAAATGATGCATCTTATTTAAACATGTCCCGAGAACAACTAGAGAAAAATTCTAAGTACGTCCTTATAGGTGGTCTGCATTGTATAAGCTCCCTGTCTAAACATTTCAGGAAGTGATTAGACACAACTAATAAAAATGCGGACATAGCGTACGGCTCTTTTCGTACATGGGGTCGCGGAAGAGGCCGGTTTTAGACAGGCTCAGTTCAAAGCCGCCGCGCAGGTTGCTGGCATTGGTCAGCTTAGATACATTGGTATCATAACTCACACCAACAGACAAATCTTTGTAGCGGACTTTTACTACGGGTATAATAGCATCGCCTATACGGTAAAATACCCCTCCATATATAGAGAACAATATGGCTGTGGAACTGGGTGGCATTTTGTTCCAGCCAAGTAACCCGCCGCCGATGATTTCGGTATAAGTGCCCTGCTGCATAAAGTTGGCGTGCAGCTGGTAGCTGAGCACCTCGCTGGCCTGTACACTTACACCGGCATTGGCATTCCACCGTATACCTATGTTGATATTCCGGTCGCTGTAAAAAGAATATTTAGGTCTTGAGAAGTGATAACCTGATACCCCTACTACATAGCTCACGTTATTGTTTTGTCCCGTGGTACCGTTCAGGCTGATACCTGAGCCAATGTCCCATTGTGTAAAACTGGGGTCGGGCAATACCTCTCCTGTGGGGTTGGCAGGGTCGTACTCTCCATTCTGAAACTGGTTGTCGAAAGTAGCTTTAGACGGGTCGAAGCTGCGCTGTATAAAACCACCTGTGAAACCTACAGACAAAAATGTATTCTGCTCCTTGCTCAATGACTTGTTGTAGTTAATAGCCGGGTACAGGCTGGTAGTTTGCAGGCTGACACTGCCGGCTTTATCATAATATGCCAGGAGGCCAACGCTTACAAAGTCATTGGCTTCTCCACGTACCGGTATCCTTGTTTCAGCGTTTACCACCGCCGTCTGGAAGGGTTTACTGATACTGCTCCACTGGTTGCGGTACACAACACCTACTTTATAATCGCCCGTGAATATGCCCGTGAGCGCTGGATTGCGTAGGATAGACGTTTCGTAAAACTGTGAAAAGTGTATATCCTGGCCCTGTGCATATTGCGCACCGAATATGATAAATAAACAACCTGCCTTTTTCAAAAACTTCTTCATACTACTCCTTCATCAATGGGTTAACGGATAATTGTTACATCACCTTTCAGCTTCAGCAGGTCGCCGTTTTCGCAATCGGCTTCTACTGTCCATACATACACATCGGGCGGCAATTGCGCCCCGTTGAAATTACCGTCCCAACCATACTCTTTTTCGTTTACAGCTACGTTGGTACGTTCATACATCACCTGTCCCCAACGGTTGTACACCCTGAACGACTTAAGCGTAGAAATACCTGTGCCGCGTACCATAAATATATCGTTTATACCATCGCCGTTTGGCGTAAATGTATTGGGAATGAACAACTGGCTTTCATCGCACAATACATATATCGTTACATGGGCTGAGTCAACACATTCAAATTTGCTGAACACTTTAACCGTATACTTCGTGGTTTTGTACGGCGACGCTATGGGATTAGAACATGTTTCGCAAGACAGAGTAGCCGACGGCGACCATAGGAAGCGTACTATATGCTGGCCCGATGCCAGCAGGTCGGCGCTGGTACCCGCCACTATAGTATTTTCGCCGCGCACCGTAACAGTTGGTTTAGGGTGCACTACCAAATCTACATGGCTGGTATCGGGCACACAGCTACCTTCATAAGCTATCACCCTGTATTTTGTCGTTTCCCATGGAGATGCCTTGGGATTTGGGCTCGTATAATCGTCCAGGTTGGCCGATGGCGACCATACATAAGTGCGCGCACCGGAAACGTTTAACGTAAATGTTTCGCCCTGGCATATTTCACCTCCATTACCTGTTATGCTTTCTACATGCGTCTTCAAATCCACCTCTGCTGTTGCGGTGTCCTGGCAACCATTTATGTCAGTGCCGATAACCGTGTACAGTGTTTTCACCTTGGGGAAGGCGTAAGGATTAGGACAGTTGGTACAACTAAGTGTTGCCCCCGGCGACCATAGATAAGACACACCACCGGCAGGCATCAACTGTGCCGAATCGTTCATACATATTATGGTGTCTCCTCCTGCAAATATTTCGCGTGGCGTATGAATAGTAATCTCCCTGGCTATTGAGTCTTCGCAACCGTTGGCATTTTTGACATACAGTTTTACCAGGTACTGCCCCGGCGCGCCATATTTGCGTTTAGGATTGTTCAACGCGCTGAAACTACCATCGTGGAAAGTCCAGTGGTTCACCGTAAGCGGTTTTATTACCCCCACCGATTTATTGATAAATTCCACTATTGAATATTCGCAGGCCGGGCCGGTTTCAAAGTCGGCAATAGCATCATCTACAAGTATGGTATCCAAACCTTCGCTGCCCACCTGGCAGCCCAGGCCATTGTTGAATATCATGCGCGGCAGGAACCTGCCGGGCTTTGTGTACGTGTAGGACACATTCGGTTGCAAATAATTGCCCAGCAGCGAGTTGCCATCTCCAAAATCCCATATTATGGTAGGTATATTGCCCTTTATATGACTGGTAAAGTTCACAGTGAGTGGCACACAACCCTCAACCGGTGAGTAAGAGAATGCCCCTGCATATCCCAGCACACGTACAGATTTTATGATGCTGTCTTTGCAGCCGAGGTTATCCCTCACTATCAGTTTTACCTTATATTCTTTAGGGTCGGAGTAGGCCACTGTGTGTGTATTCTTGGAGCCAGGTGAAGAGCCATCGTCGAAATGCCATTCATAGCCTACTTCTCTCTGCGAAGGCCTTCCGTCGAAGTTGACAATCAGCGGGGCGCATACAGTTATTGAATCTGATACGGTGAAATCAGCAATTGGTTTTGTGGTGGTTACGGGTATTATATCAGATGTATCCTTACAACCCAGTGAATCTGTAACTATCAATTGGCTGTTAAATACACCCATTGTCTGATAAGTATGCTTGGGGTCTTTATCTGTAGTATTAGTACCACCGTCACCAAATGTCCAGCTATATGAAACCGCATTGACAGATGCATCTGTAAATGTTATTTCTGCACCGACACAAACCGGCGAACTGACAGAAAAATGCGCTACGGGTTTCAATACATGCACGTACTGCTGTTTGTATAGGGTATCGCTACAACCCAGGTTATCTTTTACAATCAGGCCTATGTCAAAATCGCCTGTTGTGTCGTAGTATTTGGATATAAAAGTATCCGCTGTGCCTGCGGAGTCATTTGATGAAGTGCCAAAGGACCAGCTCCTCCATGTAAGGTAAGTGCCTTCGCCGGCATACGATGTATCGGTGAAGTGAATGGTATCAGGGCGGCATATATGTGTTTCGGCAGATGTAAACCCTGCTGTAGGCCCACCCACTGTTATCCAGTCAACTTTTGTTACCGTATCTGTACATTTCGTTTGCAGGTTGTATGATGTCACCATCACAGTGTACACACCCGGGCTGCTAAACGTATACGTCAACACATCCTGGTGTGATGCCACAAAATTCCCATCAATATACCAATAGAAAATAGCCGAACTGCTATCACCTGTTTGATATGCCCAGAAGGCAACTGAATCGCCAACGCACAACGTGGTTTTATTGGCAATAACATCCGGCGAATTATCCCCAAAGAATATTCGCTTCGACATAGTATCATAGCAATTCGTACTGTCGTTATGTACAATCAATTTTACCGTATAATAACCTTTAGTAGCATAGGTATGAATAGGGTTTCTGTCTGTAGATGTACTATTATCCCCAAAATGCCATATCCATGATGAATCCCCCTTCGACCTGTTATTGAATTGAATTTTGAGTAAATCTGTACATCCTACAGGTTCCCATTCAAATTCAGCACATGGTGGCAACATAACCACATTCTTATATCTTTTAGTTTTATTTGAGTTAACAGTATCGTTGGATTTAAAAGTATCTGATTTACAACCTTTATGATATGCAACAAGTTTGACTACATGAGAATCAATACATGGCGGTCCGCCAAAATAGTAATGGCTGTAAGTAGAATCCCTGAAGCGCGTTCTGACAGTATAGTCGCCAAAATCCCAACGGTATACCAAAGTATCGTAGCCCCGGACATGCGCTACAAAATTCACCCAACTTTTGGGGCATATTACCGTGTCGGAAATAAATATTGAATCGATGGTGGGTTTATACCCGGCCTTAACCCTAAGGCTGTCCCGGATAATACAACCGTTGTTGGTTTCCACTTCTACAGTCACTTTAAAGTGGCCGCTGTCGGTATAAATATAAACAGGGTTTTGCAGCGTAGATGAATCTCCGTTGCCGAATTTCCATTTTACTCTTTTAATCCCATAAGGATATATCCGATTGGTATCGCTGCAAGGATATAGCAATGGGTCTCCTTTGAAGATACCTACAGTAAATGCTGCATAAAAAGGCACACAACCCGAATCGGAATACTGGGGGTAGGGAGTATATTTATTGTTGACCTTAGTAACAATATTCAGCTCGTGTATGGGCAACATGTGCCCCACTGTGTCTTTACAACCATTTGCATCAACAACCCTTACCACCGATGGCCAGCAGCCGTTTTTACCAAACAGCACACATGGATTAGCTGTGGTAAATGTTTGAATACCATTTTCGTTTTCAATATTCCAGTCGTAAGATGCCATAAGTGGTATGGTACTGTAGCATACCAATTGCGGTGCCGGGCATAGTGAGTCAGGATTGGTGACAATCTGGGGATTAGGTTGTGGTAGTATTTCAATTGTTTTTTTTGCGGTATCAACACATCCACCGGCAGATGTTATGAGCATGACCGTGTAAAAACCCGGAGCATGATATATATGCGACGCATGTTGTGCAGACATCTGCAGGGAGCCATCTCCAAAATCCCATGTATAACCTGCCCCCGGTGGGGTGGAGGTATTGTTGAAGTTGACAGTAGTATATACACAAGCCTTGGCAGGGCCAGTAAAAGAGGCCTCAGGTTTATGCAGGTTAATGTAATTAGTTTTTATCCTGGTTTCAGAACAACCATTGTTGGATTTTACGGTCAGCTTAACCGTGTACGATGCAGGGGCTGGTCCCGGATAAATATATGTGGGACTAGTAACATTAGTTTGAGGATTACTTGCGCCGCCCAACTCCCATGCGTAGGTATAGGGACTCGGGGCGTTCCCTGTGATTACAGGAGTAAATGTAACCTGAGCTGTTTCATTAGCACAAAAATCCGTTTTAGGGCTGGCTGTAAAGTTGACTATCGGTTTTTCTTTAACGGTGACAAAAGCCTGTTTGGTGATAGATCCAAAACAGGTCTTACTATTGGTAACAGTGAGGGTTACGTGGTTGGTGCCGGGGCTGGTATATGTAGTAGTGACGGGGGAACCGGAGCCGGTGGCAGGAGTTGCACCATTACCAAATACCCAGCTGTAACTGGCAGGGCCGCTGACCCCCAGGCTTCCGCTGAATGTAAATCTAACACTATCGCCGGGGCATACGGTTGTAGCTGTTGCTGTAAAGTCTGCTACAGGTGAGGGGTGAACCGTAATGGTCATGCTGGTGCTCGCAGATGTACCATTTTTAGTGTGTGTATGTGTTACAGTATAAGTTCCCGGCGAAGTATAAACAGCTGTGGGGTTGGGAAACGATGAACCATTAGAATTGCCAAAAGTCCACTGATGCCCACCCGTACTGTCGGCACTCTTAAACTGAACCGGTAATGGCACACAACCGCTGGTGGTTGAAGGCGTAAAGTTCGGATTGGGCTGGGCCAATGCCGTCGTCCCCAACAATAAAGCTGAGAAGATGAATAAACAATGTATAAGCAGGTTTTTCATATCGTTAGCATAGGTATTATAAATAATGATTTTCGTATATTAAAGTTAAGGAATTCTTAAAACATTACCACCGGTTATGGGCAGACGGTTAATAAAACTTTATAGTTGGTAATTTTTTGAACATAAGTGGGAATTTTGGTAGTTTAAGCAGCATTTAAAATCACTATTCATGGCATATCCTTACCAGGTAAAAACTATTGAAGCATATCAACAACAATATGCTGCCAGTATTGAAGCCCCTGAAGCATTCTGGGCTGAAATAGCAGAGCAATTTGTATGGAGGAAGCAGTGGGATAAGGTATTGGAATGGAATTTTGAACAACCTGCAGTTAAGTGGTTTATTAACGGCAAGTTAAACATAACAGAAAACTGCTTAGACAGGCACCTGGCTAAACATGGTGAGCAGACGGCAATAATCTGGGAGCCAAATAATCCTGGCGAACAGGAAAGAAGGATAACATACAAAGAGCTGCATAAAGAAGTGTGCAGATTCGCCCGTGTATTAAAGAACAATGGTGTACAAAAAGGGGACCGCGTATGCATCTATATGGGCATGGTGCCCGAGTTAGCTGTCGCAGTGCTGGCATGTGCACGTATAGGCGCTATCCACTCTGTTATCTTCGGTGGTTTCAGCGCACAGAGTATAGCCGACAGGGTGCAGGATGCTCATGCTGAATATATCATCACCTGCGATGGTGCCTATCGGGGTAATAAAGAAATAGGCCTGAAAGAAATAGTGGATGACGCGTTGTTACAATGCCGTTTTGTAAAAAGGGTGATAGTGTATGAGCGTACCCAATGCCCGGTAAGCATGATACATGGCAGGGACGTATGGTGGCAGGATGAGATGGCCAAAGTGCAGGAAGACGAATATACCGCTGAAGAAATGGATGCGGAAGACCCGCTGTTTATACTCTACACTTCAGGCTCAACAGGCAAGCCCAAAGGTGTAGTGCATACCACGGGTGGATATATGGTGTACACCACCTATTCATTCGTCAATGTATTTCAATACAAACCCGGTGATATATACTTCTGTACGGCTGATATTGGCTGGATAACGGGGCATAGTTATATCATTTACGGTCCACTGGCGGCGGGTGCTACCACCCTCATGTTCGAAGGCATACCCACATGGCCCAATGCAGGCCGTTTCTGGGATATTGTAGATAAATACAAGGTGAACATACTGTACACAGCGCCTACAGCTATCCGCAGCCTCATGGCATCGGGGCTGCAATATGTAGAAGGACACGACCTCAGCAGCCTGAAAGTGCTGGGCAGCGTGGGCGAACCCATTAATGAAGAAGCCTGGCACTGGTTTGACAAAAATATTGGCAAAGGAAAATGCCCGATAGTAGATACCTGGTGGCAAACGGAAACAGGCGGCATCATGATATCGAACCTGGCAGGTGTTACACCTGCCAAGCCTGCTCATGCCACGCTACCCCTGCCGGGCATACGACCCCTGCTGCTGGATGGCAGCGGCAACGAGATAACCGAAAACAATACTACCGGCAATTTGTGTATCACATTCCCCTGGCCGGGGATGATACGCACCACCTGGGGCGACCATGAGCGGTGTAAACAGGCCTATTTTTCCACCTACCCGGGCAAATACTTTACCGGCGATGGCTGCCTGCGCGACGATGCCGGCAACTACCGCATAACCGGCAGGGTAGATGATGTGATGAATGTGAGCGGCCACCGCATAGGCACCGCCGAAGTGGAGAATGCCATTAATATGCACGAAGGGGTGATTGAAAGCGCGGTAGTGGGCTACCCGCATGATGTAAAAGGCACAGGCATATACGCTTATGTAGTAGCTAATCATATACATGTGGATGAAGCGCATACACGTAATGATATAGCGCAAACGGTATCACGCATTATAGGCCCGATAGCCCGTCCGGATAAAATACAGTTTGTAACCGGGTTGCCTAAAACACGCAGCGGCAAAATAATGAGGCGCATATTGCGCAAGATAGCCGAGGGGGAAACGCAAAACCTGGGCGATACTACTACCCTGCTGGACCCAGGTGTAGTGGAGGAGATTATCAAAGGGAAAAACTGATTTAAAGTTCATACGATAAAAAAACAGCAGGTAAAACGCATTAACCCTGCTGTTTTTCTATTTTTGCACCCCTTATTTATACATAGTTTATGTACGAACCAATAACGAATGAACAGTTGATAGCGGTAGCCCGCGAATTTGGCACACCCACTTATGTGTACCATGCTGAGAAGATAGCACAGCAATACCATAAGCTGAAGGATGCCTTCAAAGGCCATCCTACCAGGATATTTTACGCCTGCAAAGCCCTGACCAATATCAATGTGTTGAAGTACCTGAAGAGCCTCGGTTCGTCAATAGACTGTGTAAGTATATATGAGGTGAAGCTGGCGCTGAAAGCCGGGTTTGAACCCAAAGACATTTTGTTTACCCCCAACTGTGTGGACTTTGACGAGATAGTACAGGGTACTGAACTGGGTGTGAACATCAACATAGATAATATATCTATACTGGAACTGTTCGGCCACAAGTATGGCAACTCATACCCTATATGTATCCGCATCAATCCGCATATTGAGGCTGGTGGCAACTACAAAATATCTACCGGGCATATAGACAGTAAGTTTGGTATATCCATCCACCAGATGCGCCATATAGAGCGCGTGGTAAAGACCACCAACCTGAATGTAAAAGGCCTGCACATGCATACCGGCAGCGAGATAAAAGACGCGGCCGTGTTCCTGCGCGGGCTGGAGGTGATGTTTGAAATAGCCCGCCATTTCGATAGCCTGGAATACCTGGACCTGGGCAGTGGTTTCAAAGTGCCTTACCGCGACGATGAAATTGAAACGGACGTAGATACACTCGGCAGGCAACTGACAGATGCTGTAAAAGAATATGAAACAGAATACGGCCGCCCGCTGGAGATATGGTTTGAACCCGGTAAATACTTAGTGAGCGAGGCAGGCAGTTTCATAGTAAAGACCAATGTGATAAAACAAACCCCGGCTACTGTGTTCGTAGGTGTCAACTCAGGCTTCAACCACCTGATACGCCCCATGTTTTACGATGCTTATCATAAGATAACCAACATATCCAATACCAATGGTGTAAAACGTATATATACCGTAGTAGGCAATATCTGCGAAACAGACACCTTTGCCTGGGACAGGGTACTGAACGAAGTACGGGAGAATGATTTACTTGTTTTCCACAACGCCGGCGCCTATTGTTTCGAGATGAGCAGCAATTTCAACTCGAGGCTGAAGCCTGCCGAAGTGATGATAAAGGACGGAAAAGCCTTCCTTGTTCGTGAGCGGGATGAATTTGAAGACCTGCTGCGCAACCAGGTAGAAGTATTATAAAGCCCTTGCAACCCGCACTAAGTGCGGGTTTTTTATTTTCCCGCCTCTTAAAAAAATCGTATTTTTGTAAGGCTTTTAAAATATATCGAAAAACATTC
This sequence comes from uncultured Bacteroidota bacterium, assembly GCA_937928385.1. Lineage (GTDB taxonomy): Bacteria > Bacteroidota > Bacteroidia > Chitinophagales > Chitinophagaceae > UBA5543. The sequence continues at coordinate 27,574 of CALEZD010000077.1, read as the reverse complement.
AGAAAGTCAAGCGTTGGATATGGTGAAGGGTGTTATTGTGGACAAAAACGATTGATAATCAACAATCTGAATTATCCACTTTGTTTTTCCACAATTGGTGAGTTTTTATTTTTCCCTTCACAGGTTCTTTTGGATACTTTCGTTGTCCGAGGATTTTTTCTAACGATTAACTTTTACATAACACAAAATATTTGATACCCATGGCTGCAACTAAAAATAAGTCTGGTAAAGGGTTAACTTTCTCCCGTCACTACACTAAGGACGGGGTGAGCCCTTACGAAATGTTCGAGTACGACTACCGTACTTCAGTAATCCGTAACCCCAACGGGGAAAAGGTGTTTGAGATGACCAACGTAGAGGTGCCCAAGCATTGGTCTCAGATAGCTACGGATATACTGGCTCAAAAATACTTCCGCAAAGCGGGTGTTCCCCAGCCGGATGGCAGCCTGGGCAGGGAAACTTCTATTAAGCAAGTAGCGCATCGCCTGGCCGACTGCTGGCGCGGATGGGGTGAAAAATACGGGTACTTTGCGAGCAAAGAAGATGCACAGGTATTTTATGATGAACTGATACATAGTATATTGAACCAGGGTTGTGCGCCTAACTCGCCCCAATGGTTCAATACCGGCCTGTTCAGCAGCTATGGCATAGACGGCAAAGCCCAGGGGCACTATTATGTTGACCCCATAACCGGCCAACTGGAGCGTTCTCAAAATGCTTATGAGCGCCCCCAACCACACGCATGTTTTATATTAAGCACCAGCGACGACCTGGTGAATGAAGGTGGCATCATGGACCTGTGGGTACGTGAGGCACGTATATTCAAATACGGTTCAGGCGTAGGTACCAACTTCTCCAACATTCGTGCAGAAGGTGAAAAACTGAGCGGCGGCGGTACCTCCAGCGGACTGATGAGTTTCCTGAAAATAGGCGACCGCGCAGCGGGTGCTATTAAAAGTGGTGGTACAACCCGCCGTGCTGCCAAAATGGTATGCCTGGACCTGGACCACCCCGAGGTAATTAACTTCATTGACTGGAAAGTAGAAGAAGAGCAAAAAGTAGCAGCGCTGATAGCCGCCGGCTATGCATCTGACTATGAAGGAGAAGCCTACCGCACGGTTTCAGGCCAGAACTCTAACAACTCAATACGTATCCCTAACGAATTCTTCCGCCGCCTGGCCAACAACGAAGATTGGGAAATGGTAGCCCGTACCGATGGCAAGGTGATGAGGAAAATGCCTGCCAAACAAATATGGGATAAAGTAGCTTACGCTGCATGGCGCTGCGCTGACCCCGGCACGCAATACGATACTACCATCAACGAATGGCATACATGCCCCGAAGGTGGCCCGATACGCGCATCCAATCCATGTTCTGAATACATGTTCCTGGATAACACAGCATGTAACCTGGCATCGCTGAACCTGCGCCGTTATTTTGACGAAGACACCTGCAGGTTCGACGTAGAAGGTTTTGAATATATGGTACGCCTGTGGACGGTAGTGCTGGAAGTATCGGTACTGATGGCACAGTTCCCTTCTCCCGAAGTGGCACAACTGAGCTACGACTACCGTACGCTCGGTTTGGGTTATGCCAACCTGGGCTCTATGCTGATGGTAAGCGGCATACCTTATGACAGTGAAGAAGCGCGTGCTATCGGCGGCGCTATCACAGCTATCATGACGGGTGTAGCTTATCGCACTTCGGCTGAAATGGCTGAGGCGCTGGGTGCTTTCCCTCGCTTTGCAGAAAACCGCGAGCACATGCTGCGTGTAATGCGCAACCACCGTGCCGCCGCTTACGATGCTGCTGAAGCTTATGAAGGGTTGGAAACAAAACCAATGGGTATCAACGCTAAGTATTGCCCCGACTATATGCTGAAAGCAGCTACCAAAGCATGGGACGATGCGGTGCAACTGGGCGAGCAACATGGCTACCGCAACGCGCAGGCTACCGTGATAGCACCTACCGGTACTATCGGCCTGGTAATGGATTGCGATACTACGGGTATAGAGCCTGACTTCGCCCTGGTGAAGTTCAAGAAGCTCTCCGGTGGTGGTTATTTCAAAATCATCAACCAGTCAATACCACAGGCGCTGAAACATTTGGGTTACAATGCACAGCAGATAGACGATATAGTAAAATACGCTAAAGGCCACGCCACATTTGCCGGCGCGCCTTATATCAACCACCAGAGCCTGAGCGAAAAAGGCTTTATAGCAGAGGAACTGAAAAAACTGGACAATGCAGTAGAAAGCGCATTCGAAATAGGTTTTGTATTCAACGCCTACAACCTGGGCGAAGAGTGCCTGAAACGCCTGGGCTTCGAACCGGAGCAATACTTCGCGCCAGACTTCAACCTGCTGGAAGAACTTGGATTTACCGACGAAGAAATAGACGCAGCCAATGATTATGTATGCGGTACCATGATGGTAGAGGGCGCACCTCACCTGAAGCAAGAACACCTGCCTGTATTTGACTGCGCTAACAAGTGCGGTAAAAAAGGTGAGCGCTTCATCCACGCACATGGCCACATTCGCATGATGGGTGCTACACAGCCTTTCATCAGCGGTGCGATATCCAAAACCATCAACCTGCCGCACGAGGCTACTGTTGATGAAATAAAAGATTGCTACTACCTGAGCTGGCAGCTGGGCATCAAAGCCTGCGCATTGTACCGCGACGGCTCTAAACTGAGCCAGCCACTGAGCAACAAGAGCGACAAGAAGAAGAAGGAAGCAAAAGAAGATACCTCTGCTACTGCTGAAGACAGCCAGATAGTGGACATGAGCAAACTGACTGTAGAAGAACTGCTGGAAGAAGTGAACAAGCGTGTACAGGCCAGCCCTGATACGCAGCTGAAACGCGAACTGAGCCGTATAGTAGAGCGTAAGCAACTGCCGGCCAAGCGCCGCGGCTATACCATCAAGGCCAAAGTAGGCGGGCAACCACTGTTCGTGCGTACGGGCGAGTACACCGATGGTACGCTGGGTGAAATATTCCTGGATATGGCTAAAGAAGGCGCTACTATGCGTAGCCTGATGAACAGCTTTGCGATAGCGGTATCAGTAGGCCTGCAGTATGGTGTGCCGCTGGAGGAGTATGTAGATAAATTCACCTTCACCCGCTTTGAGCCTGCGGGTATTGTTGACCACCCGAATATCAAATCGGCTACTTCGGTGCTCGACTTTATCTTCCGCCTGCTGGCATTTGAATACCTGGACCGTACCGACCTGGTGCATGTACAGGACCCTGAAAGGATAGCCGCAGAAGATGCAGCTGCTAAGCAGGAACTGTCGCAGGTGCGTATAACGCCACCGGCTACACAGAAGCAGAAGAATGTGAACCCCGCCCCCAAACCGGTAAGCGTGGCCGCGCAGAACTCTGCCGACATCAAAAAGATGATGGGTACCAGCGCTGATGCGCCTGTATGCCGCAACTGCGGTAACATCACACTGCGCAACGGCACCTGCTATATGTGCCCCAACTGTGGTACGACCACCGGTTGCAGCTAAGATGAATTTTTAGTGATTGATGCGTAATACAAATCCGCTCCCGAAAAGGAGCGGATTTTTTACTTAATTACCCTGTACCTATTCACCGTATCAGTGAATATAAAATATCGCGCGGGCAGTTCTGTGTAGGGAAATACTCCCCATTGCGTCACAAAAGACATTCTCTCCCAATGCGCATATTCAATACCCTCAATATCATCGGTAATAACGATTGAGGCTGTCTTATCATGTTCTGTAGTGGAGAGCAGCCAGAACTCATAAGGTGTACCCCAGCTCATGGTCAGGGTATCCAGCATGGGCTTGGTGGCAGCTACCAGCAGTTTTTCGTCTTTATGTTGGGCAAGGAATTTTCTCTCCCAATTAACACGTTCGGTATAATGATGGTGCGACATATATATTCTGCCCAGGCCCGAAAGGATTATTAAGAGGAATACTGGCAATAGCAGCTTACGCTTCTCCAACACAGGAAAGACATCATACACCAATGGCAGGCCCAATATAAGCGCAACAGGCAGGTAGAGGTTCTCTATATAAAACTCAGGCGTATTATCGTGCGGATAGGTGGTATTAATCAGCAACAGGTAAGACCCCAGCGCACCGCCAACTAATACCAACTTTAGCCATTTACGCTGCATTATATACACGCCGCTTATCAGCAGCACAGAAACAGGCATCCAAATAAACTTGCCCAAAAAGTTAGCTAACAATATCCTGTTGCTGGCCAGGTTAATCCAGTTGGGGAAGAGGCGCAACATGTTATCGCGCTGGCTGATAGCGACCGCGTCGTAGGGATTAACGAAGACTTTTGTCTTGACGTAAAAAAGAATGATAAATAATATACTGCCTGCCCAGAACAATCGCTTGTCCACCAGGTATTGAGTATTTAAACTGAAATAGGCTATGACGAAAAATGCAGGTATCCAGATGATAGGATGAAAGCTCACAGCCATTAAAATAACCGGCAGCAGCATAATCAATTTGCCTTTGTCCTTATCGGACAAAGCTGTGCTTTTGAGCATAGCAAACATCACCAGCATAAATGCGCAACCTTGCGGCAATTCCGCCTGCATCCAGAAGAAGGTTTTGGACACCAACATGATATTGAACAGCAGCAGGACGATGGCAATTTCATATTGCTTCAGCACAGAGCCGCATATCCAATAACAGGCAGTATAGTAAATGATAAAACCGGCTGAGTACATCAGCATAATACTCTCCAGCGGAAGTGAAAGTTTTACCCCTGCCACCGGGAAGGCCTGCGTAAATGCCGCACCAAAGCGAAATGCCTGGATAGCAAATCCGTTGTTTTTGACTATAGAAAACAAATGATACGCTATATCAAGGAAAATAGTCCGCTCAACATAAAATACTATGGCAAATACCAGCAACAGCAGGTACACAACAAATCCATATCTATACAGTCTCTTGTACAATTTTTATAGGTTTAGCCGTTTAAAATAAAGATTATTACTGAAATATTTGCCGCAGGCATACTCTTGCAAGTTAATGATAGCTCCATCAGCAATCATTATTCCTGTATACTACCAAAGGGCGTAACTTTAATAATAGTATGAAGGGCATATTGTTTACAAAGTTTACTGAGCAGAAAGGGAAGCCGCCGTTTGAGCGTCTGCTGGATACGTTCATGGAATTGCTACAGTTTACCAATGGAGATGCTACGGAAGCGCTGGACTGGCTGACACAATTGGACAGGGAATACAAACTGACCGATGACAACTACGGTATTGGCGATTTTATAGAAGAACTGAAAGAAAAAGGCTACCTGCGTGAAAACCCGGCCGACGGGGCTTATGCCATTACCGGGAAGACGGAACAAACCATACGCCAACGCTCGCTGGAGGAGGTGTTCGGCAAGTTGAAGAAGGGTAAAAAAGGTAACCACAACACTTTTAAAACCGGGAACGGGGATGAACTGAACCCCGAAACCCGCCCCTACGAATTTGGCGACAGCCTGGATGCGATTAATTATTCAGGCAGTATTCGCAACTCATACATCAACCATGGTATAGAGGAGCTGAACATGCACCAGGAAGACCTGGAGATACATGAGATGGATTTCAAAACACAGACCTCCACCGTGTTGATGATAGATATATCCCACTCCATGATACTATATGGAGAAGACAGGATAACACCCGCCAAAAAAGTAGCTATGGCGCTCAGCGAACTGATAACCACCCGCTACCCTAAGGACACGCTGGACATTGTAGCCTTTGGCAACGATGCCTGGCAAATAGAGATGAAAGACTTGCCATACCTGCAGGTGGGGCCCTACCATACCAATACGGTGGCCGGGCTGGAGCTGGCGATGGATATACTGCGCCGCCGCAAAAACCCCAACAAGCAGATATTTATGATAACCGATGGCAAGCCTACCTGCCTGAAAATAGGGAACAAATACTACAAGAACAGCTTTGGGATAGACAGTAAAATACTGAACAAAACCCTGAACCTGGCGGGACAGTTGAGGAGACTGAAAATACCTGTGATTACCTTCATGATAGCCAACGACCCTTACCTGCAATCTTTCGTGCGCAACTTTACAGAGGTGAATAATGGCAAAGCATTCTACTCAAGCCTGGACGGGCTGGGCAACTTCATATTTGAAGATTACGAGAATAATAAGAAGAAACGTATGCGCTAGGCCTTAGCTCACTAAGGTACCTACCGCCTTGCCGCTCACCACATTGGCCAGGTTGCCGGGGGTATTCATGTCGAATACAATAATCGGCAGGTCATTTTCCTGGCACAAAGTAAATGCGGTCATATCCATCACTTTCAGCCCTTTGCTGATGACATCGCTGAAAGAAAGCTTGTCGTAGCGGGTGGCTGTCGAATCCTTTTCGGGGTCAGCTGTGTAGATACCGTCTACACGGGTGCCTTTCAGTATTACATCCGCTTTTATTTCTATAGCCCTTAGCGAGCCTGCTGTATCTGTTGTAAAATAGGGATTGCCCGTACCTGCGCCAAATATCACTACCCTGCCCTTTTCTAAGTGGCGGATGGCGCGCCTGCGTATATATGGCTCTGCTACCTGGTCCAGCTTAATGGCACTTTGCAGGCGGGTATTTACCCCAATTCTCTCCAAAGCAGCCTGCAATGCCATACCGTTGATGAGTGTGGCCAGCATACCCATATAGTCGCCCTGCGCACGCTCTATCCCTGTTTCGGCTTCGTTCATGCCACGGTAGATGTTGCCGCCACCTATTACCACAGCTACCTGCACTCCCAGGTCGGTAATGGTTTTGATGTCCTGGGCGTATTGGTCCAGCATTTTGGGGTCGATGCCGTATTTGCTGTCGCCCAATAATGATTCACCGGATAATTTGAGCAGGATGCGGCTGTACTTAGGAAGCATGTATATCTGATTTGGAATTGAGTGCAAAGAAAGAAAAAACTTTGCGTTTTGTGGCATGATTTTGATGCAAATGAATAGTTTTATTGATGCAACGCGTTTCCCGTTAATAATAAGGGTTATTTATAGTAGCCTGATATCTATTTGTTGCGGCGCACTGGCATTTATATGTACAAAAAATTATACTATACCGGATTTTTAGCCTACGCCACCCTGCTGGCATTGTCCATGGTATTTTATAAAGAACGCACCATACTGCTGGACAACTCGCTACTGCTGTTTGAAATGCTGAAGGATGGAGACTTCTCCATCGGGCGTAACAGGATTATTGGAATATTCCCCCAGCTATTGCCCCTATTGGCTACCAAGCTTGCTTTATCACTCAAGTGGGTGATGATTAGCTATTCTGTAGGCTATATGCTCTATCATCTGGTATGTTATGTATTGTGCGGCTTGCTAAAGAATTACCGGCTGGGCATTGCCCTGTTGCTGGTCAATACACTCATAGTAGCCCACACATTTTTCTGGCACCTGTCTGAGCTGGGGCTGGGCATATCTTTAATGTTCCCGCTCTTTGCGCTGATAACTGACAGGCAGCTTAAATTATCCGCACCGGTATTGTACATCTTATCGGTAATTGGGGTATCCCTGCTCGTTTTCTCACACCCGCTTATAGTATTCCCCTTTTACTTCTTCTGCGCCTTTGTATGGCTGAATAAAAGTTTGAACAAAGACAATCGCCTACCGGCGGCTGTAACCGTATTGTTTACAGCAGGCTTCCTGGCAAAGACTTTCCTGCTGCCCGACACTTATGAAAACAACTCCATGAGCTTGCTGGAAAATTTCAAATGGTACTACCCGGACTATTTCAAGACATATTCCAATATCCGCTTTGTTGATAATTGGTTGTACGTGTACTACTGGCTGCCGGTATTTTATATTGCCACACTCGCTTTTTATGTGGTGAAAAGAAAGTGGGGGTTATTCATGCTGGTATTGCTGGGCTGTTTTGTGTATTCGCAGATAGTGAACATCTCTTATCCTGAATACAAAAACACCTACGATTTTCACTGGGAATATATGTATACCACATTATGCCTGTTCCTGGCATTGCCAATTGTCTTCGACCTGTTCCCCGCTATTAATAAGAATAAAATCATTGTACCTGCAATAGTGGGCCTGGTAGTTATTACCGCACTGCTGCGTGTGAATATGATACGCAAAGACTACCGCGGCAGGATAGACTGGTACAGGGGCTATGCTGAAAAGTATGGCAAAGAAAAAATGATGGTAGGCCTGCACGACAAGCCCATGGGTAGCCTGCTGATAGAATGGGCTTCACCTTATGAATTCTGGTTATTGTCAACGGTTGAAAAAGACACTACGGTTTCCATCATTATACATAAAAATGTAGATGAAATAGGCTGGGCTTGGGACCAGTACCGCGGCTTTGTAACTACCTGGGGCGTATATCCTTACAAAGACCTCAACCCACAGTACTTCAAATTCAGGGATACCAGCACCCACTACAGTGTGTACAAAGACAGGTAGTTATTCTTCGAAAGAGTAGATTTCGATGTCGTCCAGTTTGAATGTTGTGCCACTCCCCGGGTTCCAGAACAGTATATGTACAGTGTCAACAGGTGTGTCCGGAATTTTTACATCAAAATAAATTTCAGTCGGTTCTTTTTCAACAGCAAACCTGTGTAGCCTGATCATATTCGACTTTACAGGCTCACCCTTATGGCTGAAAGAAATAATATACTGTAACATTTTCCAGTACACCCATTCGTCATCCATTGTTTTCATAGTCACCTTAGCGCGCAGCCAATCAGCATTACCCTTTGCAAAACCAAATCTCTTTTCAGGAGCATATTCCCGGTAAGGTGGGAAATACAACGAGCGGTTCCCGGATATAGGATTGACATCAGACGCAGTTGTGTCATCCTCAAAACCATAACTGTATATCAGTTGCATGTTTTTCGGTTCTCCCTCAAACAACTCATCCGTATCCTTCAGCTTATTGGTTTCGTCCGGTACTTTAAACTTCCCCACTACGGCCCAATAATATGCTTTGGTCATGCCTGTGGGGTCGTACAAGCCTTTAAGGTCATGTGCATTGTACGTAAACCAGATATTGACGTAAGCGAACACCAGCATGACAGCAAATACCGGCCATTTAATCCATTTGGTATGCAATAGCCATTCCGCCAAAGCTGCTATCATAAAAAATGCTACCGCATAGCTCTGCACCATAGCCCTGCCACCCATGCCACCATACCACCACACATCCCATGCGGCCACTATATAATAGTTCAGCAGAAAGAAGCTGATAACTGCCACTTTATTTTTGCCCTTCCATAAGTACACCAGCAGCCCTGCAAAAGCGAAAAACATCAGCGGTGTATATACCAGCCAGCCGCTGCGGTAGCTGAAAGTATAATCAAAAAAATGAGGTTGTTTCCACGAAAAGCCTTTATCGCCATAACTGTACACAAACGGTTCACCTGTCACGTACAACCAATATAGAATTTGCACAGAACCAATAAGCCCCACACATAATGCCGCCAGCAATACCTGCCTGTAATGTTTCAACAGGAAACTAAACCTCTTGCCTATTGCACGGAATGAGATACTTTCCATACCCCAGAGCAGCGGTATCAGCAATGCAATCATTTCTGACGGACGTATGAATATTGCCAGCCCGGTAAGCAAACCTACTCTTATAGCATACTTATTATTAGGATTATTGTAAAAATTACCCGCGTTCAGCATCAGCAATGTATAGATGGTGAACAGCCAGCTATGAGTAAGTGTAACATCTATGCCTGCATAGTTCAGGTAGTTGGTACCAAACACCAACAACAATAATGAAATGGCTGTGGCCTTATCGCTGAAATAACGCAACAGCAACTTCCTGAAGTACCATAGCCCGACTAATGCCGCCAGCAGGCTCCATAGCTGCACCGCCACCTGGTAGGGCAATGAAAATCCGTCTGCCGGATAACCCAAAGGTTTTGCCAATACATGCGCGATGGCGAAGGCAGGCAGGTGCATCAGCGCCAGGCCCGAGGTATAGGTTATGACTACATTTCCGCTTCGCTCATGCACAAAAGGCTCAAACGTAGGTTCAAAACCATATTTATCAATAATGCTGTCGCCAAATTTCTGCTCCTTCAGGTCCTGGTAAATAAAGGTAGCCGGCAGGTACCAGTAATAACTACAGGCATCCCAACCCAGGCTGGTTTCAGGCCCTTTATTGTTCCATTTGGGATAAAAAACAAATGCCGCATACAATACCAGGGCAGTACATAGTATATAGGAGATTCGTGATAACATAAATTAAGTCTGATATCAAATATAATGTTTAGTTACCGGTACTGTTATAGCTTGTGACCACTAAATCATCGATAATTATATCCTGTTCCCCGGCATTATTCAGGAAGCTGATTTCTATCCTGTCGAAAAGTTCGTCCGGTATTTTTATATCATAATAGATTTTCCGTGGTGCGCCACCTTCTAGAAATCTTTGCGGTTTCCAATCCTCACCTTTCACTTCCCAACTACCATTCATAAAATGAATACGTGTCCGCAGCATTTTCCATTCATCATATTCTCTGTAGTTGTCTTTATACATTGCTTCCACCCTTACCCATTCTTTGTTGTCACCTGTATAAGGAACAGTTATTACTTCAGAATTATTACCTCCGGAAATCTGCAGCACTCCCCCTGTACTTCCAGAAAAATCATTCGCGTACACTACCTGCTTTTTATTCAACAGGCCGGTGTATATATCCGCTGCATCCTGTAGTTTCAATACCTCTTTATCTACGTTCCACCTGCCTATAACTGACCAGTAATATTTGCCGGACATATCTGAGGTATTGTACAAACCACCGGAAGCATGCGCCTGGTAAAATACCCATGCGTTGATATAAACAGACAATAAGAAAAACGGCAACGCTATATACATGAGCCATTTTTTCTTCAGTATATAGTCTACACAATACCCGGCGATAATAAAAATCACAGCATAGCTCTGTATCATAGCCCTGCCGCCGATTCCGGAATACCACCATATATCCCAGGCTGAAATGACATATAGGTTCAGAAGAAAAAAAGCCAGTATGGCTACTTTGCTTCTGCCATACTTAATAAACGGAATGATACCTATAAAAATGAAAAGTACCATAGGGTTGTACATCAGCCAGCCGTTCCTGTAACTGGTGAGATACTCCTGTACATGCGGCGCCAGCCACGAAAAGGTTTTATCATCGTAGCTATATACAAAGGGACTGCCTGTGACGTATAGCCAATACACCACTTGTATAGAACAAACCAATAACCCTGACAGTATTGCCAACCCGATATATTTCACATTCGCTTTCAGGAAAGCAACGTGTTTGTTTATTGCCTTGCGGGAAAAACCCTCCAGCCCCCAGAACAAGGGCAATAATATAGCTACCATTTCTGAAGGCCGCACAAGTATGGCCAACCCCGTGAGCAGCCCGATGGCGATTGCATTTTTTCTTCCGGGTGTTTTATTAAAGTGGTGGATATTCAGCAATAGCAATGCATAAATGGTAAACAGCCAGCTATGTGTAATAGTGGCATCGTAAGCGGCATAATTGAAATAATTGGTGCCGAATACCAGCATCAGCAGCAGTATAGCAGTTACTTTATCGCTGAAATATAACAATAGTAATTTTCTGAAATACCATAAGCCGAACAATCCAGCGATAACAGCCCATAACTGTACCGCTACCTGGTAAGGCCGCGAGAAACCATCTGCCTCATAACCCAGTGGCGATGCCACTGCATGAGCTATAAGGAAAGCGGGCATACTGAGCAATGCCATTCCCGAACTGTACACTATCACCCTGTTGCAGCTGCTGTGTGTAAACGATTGCGAAAACGAAGGTGTGAACCCGTATTTCTGAATAATACTGTCGCCGAATTGCTGCTCCTTCAGGTCGTGGTAAATAAACGTAGCGGGCAGGTACCAGTAATAAGTGGCCGCATCCCAGCCCAGGCTGCTCTCCGTACCCTTTGCTTTCCACTTGGGCAGATAGATAAGCGACACGTACATGATAGCAACAGTACACAAGATGTAAGTGGCACGAGATAGCATATAGTTGTAAAAAAAGTAAGGTACAACAAAAAAGCCACCACGCTAAGGCATGATGGCTTTGTATATGATTTACTCAGTGGTTATTCAAAAGGCATTTTTACCACTTTGGCTTTCACCGCCTTATCACGAATCATGATATTTATTTCGCTGCCTTCTGTAGCCAGGTCTTTGCGCACATAACCCATACCTATAGCTTTGTTCAGGCTGGGGGATTGTGTACCCGATGTTACGAAACCTATTTCTTCGCCTGCGTTGTTCTGTATTTTGTAGTGGTGGCGGGGTATGCCTTTGTCCACCATTTCGAAGCCCACCAGCTTGCGGCTTACGCCATTCACTTTCTGCGCTTCAAATATTTCTTTAGAGGTAAAGTCCTTCGTGAATTTGGTAATCCAGCCCAGTCCTGCTTCTAAGGGAGATGTGGTATCGTCAATATCATTACCATACAGGCAGAAACCCATTTCCAGGCGCAGCGTATCGCGCGCACCCAGGCCTATCGGTTTCATCCCTTTCGGTCCGCCTACGCGGAATACCTCTTCCCATATTTTCTCGCCTGCACCGTCCTGGTCTTCAAAGTATATTTCTACCCCACCGGCACCTGTATAGCCTGTTGCGCTCACCACCACGTTTTCTACACCGGCAAACTTGCCTTTTACAAATGTGTAGTATTTCAGGTTGGTTATGTCCATATCCGTCAGCTCCTGCATATACTCTACAGCCTTGGGGCCCTGTACTGCCAGCAGCCCGGTTTTGTCAGATATGTTGTGCATCTCTACGCCTTTGGTATTGTGCTTGCTTATCCAGTTCCAGTCTTTTTCTATGTTCGATGCATTCACCACCAGCATATATACATTGTTGGGCTCTATGGCATACACCAGCAAGTCATCCACTATACCGCCCTGCTCGTTGGGCAGGCAGCTGTATTGTGCTTTACCGGGTGCGTTCAGTTTACTCGCATCGTTACTGGTCACCCTTTGAATCAGGTCCAGGGCATCGGGGCCCTTCAATATGAATTCGCCCATGTGGCTCACGTCAAACACACCTGCGTTTTTGCGTACCGTAGCATGCTCGTCGTTGATGCCGGTATAAGAAATAGGCATGTTGTAACCTGCAAATTCGGCCATCTTGGCACCCAATGCAATATGCTTATCTGTAAATGGAGTATTCTTCATAGTTTAATATTAATGGGCGCAAAGATAAGATTTGGACGGTAGAAATGCATGAATATATATTAAACCCAAAACACATTAGATTTCAGATAATAGAACAATTGCCGGTCAAGTCAGCTCATGGAGTGTTTCTCCGTATTTCATACCTTCATATAAATACCTATATATGAAACCATATCTGACGATTTTGGTCATTATCATGCTACCCATCCTTCTGCTGGCACAGGACAGCACCGCTGATATGCAGACTTACAACACTGTAAAATTGGCCATGGGCCCCTCGCCTGAAGGTTATTACCCATTTACTTTCTTACCGGCTATTGAAAAAAGGAGCGGAAACATCGGTATCCAGTTGCAAACCGGTATGATGATACCCAGGTACTATGCGTTGCAGGATACGTTAAACAGTCAGTTGATAAAAGGATATGCACAATGGTACACAATAAGGGCTGAAATTAGAAAATACAAAACCTTACGTAACAACTTTATCCCCGGGAAACGGGAGGTGTACATAGGTGTAGAGCTGTTTGCGAATTACTATCAAACACCAAGGTTTGATGAATACTATTCGCAAGAGCATGATGAGGTTTACGAGGATGCTTTTGTACTCACCAAAAAAATGATAGGTGCCGGAATCGTGTTTGGGAAACAGCGGTTTATAGGCAAACATGTTATTGTCGGTTTGCATACCGGGTTAGGAATAAAACTAAAATACACATCTGCCCGGCACAACAGGTATGATGATGGCAGGACTACATATATACACGGCATGTTCATTGCTGCGGCGGATAAACCGGGCTTTAATATGGCATTAGCTATGCCGATTAATTTTAGTGTAGGGTATGTATTCAGATAAGCTGCAATCCTTTCGCTTGATAGAAAGTTTTATTATCTTAATCCTTTCATGGCAACAAGGAAAGAACCAATATACCTGGAGCACCTGTCGAAAGACAGGAAACTGGCGCCATTGCTCAAAACACAGCCCGCTAAAAAACTAGCGCGCCACAAAAACGTATGCCTGCACCTGATGGCATCCATCATGAGCCAGCAACTGTCTACCAAAGTGGCCAAAGTCATTTACCACCGCTTCCTCGACCTGTATAACAAAGAAGAACCCACGCCGCAACAAGTGGCCGATACCGCTCCTGAAAAACTGCGGGCCATAGGCCTGTCGAACGCAAAAGTGAGCTATATACAGAACATAGCCCGCTATGCGTTAGAACATGGTATGGATGATAAGAAGCTATACAAGATGAGCAACGAAGAAGTGATGGACTTCCTGCTGCCGATAAAAGGCGTAGGTAAGTGGACAGTGGAGATGCAACTGATGTTTGCCCTTGGCAGGGAAGATGTGTTTGCCGCAGACGACCTGGGCATACAGCAGGCCATGATACAGTTGTATAAACTGGACCCGGCCGACAAAAAACAACTGAGGGAACGGATGCTGAAGATTTCAGCTAAGTGGAGCCCATACCGCACGTACGCATGCCTGTACCTGTGGGGGCACAAGGACGGCGCCTGAACATAGGTACTAAGAAACACGATATATGTTTTACTGCCCCTTTCGTTTCCTGCTCGCAGCAGGACTCATACTCCTGCACATAACTACCACGGCTAATGAAGCCAGCGAAGCCGCCCTGCGCAAACATGTTATCAAACTCACTACGGGGCAGGGACACCGCAACTACAGGGACACCGTTGCGCTGAACCGTACTGCTGTTTATATCAACAAGGAGTTTTCGGCTGTGACTAAGGAAGCCTATATGCAGGGCTTTACGGTGAATGGCGTGCGCTATTATAATGTCTATGCCACATTTGGCCCGGCAAATGCACCGCGTGTGATAATAGGCGCGCATTACGATGTGCAGGGCGATAAACCGGGAGCTGACGACAACGCCAGTGGCGTAGCCGGACTGCTGGAGCTGGCGCGTATGCTGGCCGAAACAGACAAAAGCAAATGGGAGATGCGTGTAGACCTGGTAGCCTACAGCCTGGAAGAGCCACCCTATTTTGGCACCCAACACATGGGCAGCTCGGTACACGCTACGGCGCTGTTCAACAACAAGACACCGGTAGTGGGTATGGTGAGCATGGAGATGATTGGCTACTACGATGATAAAAAAGGTTCGCAGGATTATCCCCTCGGCATCATGAAGTTGTTTTATGGTAGCCGTGGCGATTATATCACGGTAGTGCGCAAGACATTTGACAAACGTTTCTCCCGCCTGTTTACCCGAAAATTTCGCAGGGGAGGTGGTGTGGATGTAAAAGTGTTCAAAGGGCCGAGGTGGATACAGGGTATAGACTATAGCGACCACCGCAACTACTGGCAGTACAAATGGCCCGCCCTGATGATAACCGACGGGGCTTTTTACCGCAACAAGAACTACCATACCGAAGACGATACACCCGAAACGCTGGATTACCTGCGCATGAGTTCGGTAGTAACGAGGGTGTACCGGGCGGTGGTGAGTATAGTGGGTTAAAAGTCATATCTCCTAACTGCGCGTCCTTTCTCCTTATGATATAAATAAAAACAGGAAAAGTTGGCGGTATGATAGTATCAAATGATACTATCAATAAAACTGCGTCATATACGGGTAGCGCTCTTTGTACAGGGCTTTTACCTTCTTCAGTATCGTATCGCGAAACTGGTCTATATTCCGCCTTTCGAGGGCTGATATAAACACGCAGTTGCCATTGGTCAGTGTTACCCAGCGGTTTACTAATTGCAGCATCAGGTCTTGTTTCACCTCATCTTCCAGCCAGGGGTCAAACACTTTCTCTTCGTACAGGTCCAGCTTGTTAAATATGGTCAGTATTGGTTTGTCGAAGGCGCCTATTTCCTGCAGGGTTTTATTCACCACCGCCATCTGGTCTTCGTAGCCGGGGTGCGATATATCTACCACATGCAGCAGCAGGTCAGCCTCGCGCACCTCGTCCAGTGTACTTTTAAAACTCTCTACCAGGTGGTGGGGCAGCTTGCGTATAAAACCCACCGTATCGCTCAGCAGAAAGGGTGTCTGCTCATACACTATCTTCCGCGTAGTGGTGTCCAGCGTGGCAAACAGTTTATTTTCCGCAAACACTTCCGACTTGCTCAGCAGCGTCATGATGGTGCTCTTGCCCACGTTGGTATAGCCCACCAATGCCACCCTTATATAAGTGCCCCGCTCTTTACGCTGCGTTTCGCTCTGCTTGTCGATAGTGGCCAGGCGCTTGCGCAGCAGGGTTATTTTGTCCTTTACTATACGGCGGTCGGTTTCTATCTCCGTTTCACCCGGTCCGCGGCTGCCTATACCACCACCCTGGCGTTCCAGGTGTTTCCACATACCACGCAGGCGGGGCAATATGTATTGGTACTGGGCCAGCTCTACCTGTACTTTGGCCGATGCTGTCTGGGCACGACTGGCAAATATATCCAGTATCAGGTCGCTGCGGTCAATAGTCTTTACATTCAGCACCTTTTCTATATTACCCAGTTGCGAGCCGTTCAGCTCATCGTCAAATATCACCAGCGTAGCGCCTTTGCTCTGCACATAATCCCTTATCTCTTCCAGCTTGCCCTTACCTACAAAGGTTTTGTTATCAGGGTGCGGCAGGCGTTGGGTAAATGTTTTCAGGGTCTTCGCGCCGGCTGTCTCCGCCAGGAATGCCAGCTCGGCCAGGTATTCCTGCGCCTGCTCCTCCGTCTGGTGTTGATGTATCAGGCCCACCAGTACAGCGGTTTCGTCGTTGTTAATTATACTCTTCTGTTCAATCATAGATAAAAAAACCACCTCCGTAACCGGGGATGGTTGAAATACAAAATTACGGTAATTTGTCGGTATCACCACATGGCGCTAAACCAGTCGCTCCTGCTCGCGCAGCCAGCGCTCGGGTATATCGCCTGTACTGGCCAGCTGATAATCCTTGTATGAGCAGGGTATGAACGAGCCGTCGGGCATCTGCATCCACCACCTGTTGGTACGTTTGCTCTTCAGGAAGATGGTGTCATTCTCCGTAAAGTTCACGCTGAAGCTGAAGTACTCTTCCCTGTCTGTCAGCACAGCCTCGTTCTTGCGTATATAGCAGCCGTCTATAAAGTACCATATCATCTGGGCTATTTGCCTGGCGGTCATATTGTGTACATCGTCTGCAGGGTTGTAGCCATATATACCCGCCGATGATAATTGGGGTGCCATACCTGCATAACGCATCAGCTGGCAGGCCTCATCGCCCGTAAAACCATTGGGCGAGCCATTGATATTGGCGGGTGCATCCCCATGCCTGATGGCGTTGATGTCGAAGCTGTACAAATGGCTGGCGCGCAATACAGGCTCCATATCTTCTATATGCTCGCGCACCACCCCCAGGCGGTAAAAGTCAAACCGCAGTTTGTCCAGCGTCTCCAGTATTTTGGGGTGTACATAGTAGCTCTGGAAACCGATATGGTTGTAGTGGCGCACAAAGTTGGGTTGCCCGGTCAGCATATCCATCAGGAAGCTGCGGGAAGTCACCTCTTCAGTTTCGTCCATATCTATCAGCATATCGGTCACCGTTGCGTGTATCAGTTGCTCCGATTTCTTGAAAGCCTCATATTGCTGCATAGTCAGGTCGTGCGGGCCGCCCAGCAGTAGTACGGTTTTACCCGCCTGGTGCAGTTCGGCCAATACCGTTCTCAGGGCAGCCAGTGTGTCCCTTGTTTTGGCGCCTTTCAGTATGTTTCCGGCATCGGCTATTTTTATATTACTGTGCCAGCCATACATACGGTATAGCTCGGCGCGTATGGCATCGGGGCCGCTGTTGCCGGCATCGCTGTCGTATCCGCCACAGCCCACTATCACTATGTCGGCTTGCTCCCAGTCAAAATCATCGCCTATGGCATAGCTGATATTGGCGCCCCACTGCATGGGCTCGTAGCTGCCTTCGGGCACAGTTTCTATAAAGTGTTGCTCGGTAAAAAATTGTCTCAGGTCCTGCATATATCTCTTGTATGGGGCTAAGATACTCAATCGCGGGAATTGCCGCATGGCTCAACCCGTCGAGATGCTAATTTGTTAAAATAAATATGACCGGAAAGCCACACTCTATTTCTGTTGTTAATTTTATACTTTTGGCAATTCAGAATCATGGCAAGCAGCAAGAAAGCAAAACCTTCATATATATACGCTATTATCGGCATTTCACTTGTATTGTTCCTGCTGGGCACATTAGGTTGGCTGGTACTTAACGGGCGTACGCTTACCAGGGTGTTTAAAGAAGACGTACAGGTAGAAGTGATATTGCACGACAATACCCGCGACGAGATGATGCTGAAGCTGAACGCGGTGCTCGAACAGCAGGATTTTGTAAAGAAGACCCTGGTGATTACCAAAGAAGAAGCGGCTCAGAAGTTTTTTGAATCGGGTGGCGAAGATTTTACTGAATTAC
Organism: uncultured Bacteroidota bacterium; assembly: GCA_937928385.1. Taxonomy (GTDB): domain Bacteria; phylum Bacteroidota; class Bacteroidia; order Chitinophagales; family Chitinophagaceae; genus UBA5543. The sequence continues at coordinate 8,974 of CALEZD010000077.1, read as the reverse complement.
TGGATTATAATCCGCTCTATCCATCCATCGTACTCAACCTGAAGGCGGATTATGTCAACCCGCAAAGCCTGGAAGAAATCAAGCAATTCGTTATGCAGAGCAATATTGTCCGCGATGTTTCTTACCCCAACGTCATAGTAGACAATATGAACAATAACTTCCGCAAAATCGGTATCATATTGGGGTCTATAGCATTGTTGCTGTTTGTGGTAGTGGTGATACTGATAGACAATACAGTGCGCCTGGCCATGTTCAGCAACCGTTTCCTGATAAAGACTATGCAGATGGTTGGCGCCACCCGCTGGTTTATTACCCGCCCCTTCGACAGGCGGGCCATCATCAACGGCGCCATCAGCGGTATTATTGCCATGGCCGGCCTGTGGATGGTAATAGCCTATGCTGAGAACATGCTGCCATCAATCAAAATATTGCACAAAACCTCATCCATAGCACTGCTCATGCTCAGTATGATAGTGCTGGGCATACTCATATCTGTAGTCAGCACCCACCGCTCGGTGCTCAAATACCTGAAAATGCACGTGGATGATCTTTATTAAAAATCTTTAAGTAATATTGCTATTATGTCAAAAAACAAGAACACTGCTACTACGGCGCAAAAACAAGCGACTCAACAGGATTTCCTGTTTGACAAGAGTAACTATATATTGATGCTGGCCGGTGTAGTGCTGGTTGTTATCGGTTTTATGCTGATGTCAGGCGGCAAGAGCGAAGACCCAAACAAGTTCAATTACGACGAGATCTACAGCACCACACGCATAACCATTGCGCCGTTGATGATATTGATAGGCTTCGCCATAGAAATATACGCTATTATGAAAAAACCGGCGGCAAAAAACAGCGAAATCTAATACTAACTTAATTTACATAATACTAAAAAGCCGTCTCGGTATTACCGGACGGCTTTTTTATATTAATATGCTTGGTTATTATATCTTCCAATCGTCCACATTACTGTCGTCGTTGGTAGACGCAACTGCTGATGTTTCAGCTTCAGGTTCGTTTATTATGCTTTCTTTTACTGTTTCCTGTGGTGCAGGCGCAGCAGCATAAGTATTGTTATTGTTGGCTTGTACATATTCGCCCTCATGGCCCTCGCCTTCTTCATTATCGTGGTTGAATGCATCGAAATCGAAGTCAGGCATCAGTTCAGTCTTTACATAATCTACTGTCTCTGCCAATGCGCCGATGAACTTATTGAAGTCTTCCTTATACAGGAACATCTTATGCCTTTCGTAGCCGTTATCGTCAAACCTTTTTTTACTCTCGGTAATGGTGATGAAATAGTCATTTCCGCGTGTTGACCGTACATCGAAGAAATACGTCCTTCTTTTGCCTGCCCTGATTCGTTTACTGTAAATGCTTTCGTTGTTACGGTTGTCGCTGAAGTTTTTGTTCTCGTACGCCACAGTTCTATGTTTTTTTTAAAATGTTAGAGTGGTAACAAAATTAATTAAGATACTTACTTGTCCAAATATTTTGACTTACCTGAATTTTCATACAAGCGTACAAGATATATTTTTTATCTTATAAATAATAGCAGGACAATAGTTAAAAATAGCAGAATTTTTATTTTTTAATATTTATCTAATCTTTGCGCCCCCAAACCTGGAATATGCGCGGCATACTGATGATTGAATGCTTGTCTGAGGTAAACTTTTTCAACTCTTCGCCCACCTTGTTAAACTCCTCATCAGTTGCCAGACCCGCAGCCAGTACCGAATGTCTGATTTTTTCCAATGTCACCAGGCTCATTTGTTTGGCAGGGCCCGACGTACCTGCCGGCTGCACTATTTCAAGCTGTATATCCTGAAATCCTGCTGCAACAAGATGTTCATACAGTTTTGCACCAAATTCAGCATCGCCACCGTTATACTTTACAGCCTTTGTGTACCATTCCAGGTAGGTATTAAATGCCTGGTTGGGCGGATAACAAAAATGCCCTGAAAAGTGTACATCCTCAGTAACCAGGCATCCGCCCTGTTTCAATGCAGCCATCATCTTATTGATGGCCAATGACGGATTAGAAAGATGGGACAGCAGGAACCGTGCAAATATGATGTCGTATTCCCCCACTTCCGTTATATCATATATTTCCTCATGCCTGAAGGTGATATTGTTCGGCTGCAGGACATTTAATTCAGCATTATTCAGCCTGATTATCTCTGCATCATGGTCTATCCCTGTCACACGGCCCGATGGCCCTGCTATTTCTGCCATTGCATAAGTCATAGTACCACCACCACAACCGGCATCCAGGCATTTGCTGCCCTGCTTCAAGCCGGCTTTCAGCAGCATACCCGTCGAATAACTATTCATAGCCTGCCCCAGTATATTCAGCCTGGCTTTACCTTCTTCCCCACCTTCTATTACATAGCTCATACACCAGTTTTTTCAGTTATATACTTCACCAGGCATTCATTCAGGTTGTTGATGGCCAGTCCAATCTCCCAGGCATCCCTGTTACGTTGTTCTATATAATTAGATACTGCCCTAATCTGTACAAACCTTACATTTTCACACAGGCAAACATAATGAAATGCAGCGCCTTCCATACTTTCGAGCATAGCGGGGTATAGTTTTTGCAATCTGTCCACCGAATTCCTGCTACCTGTAACTGTATTGACGGTAATAGCATCCCCCGCCTTTAACCGTACCTCCAACTCATCCATATTATACGGGTTAACCAACATTTTCCGGGTAAAGGGCGCTTCGTCGGGCTCTGTCAATCCCAAATCGAAAATATCAATAAAGCTATCGCCATCTTCCGCTCCCATATCGGCCAGCCTGTCGCTCCGTACTGCCATCACTTCTCCTAAAGCTATATCCCTGTCAAACGTACCTGCTATCCCTGCCTGAAGCACCATGTCATACTGCTCTGCGTTCAATATCCGGGTAAGATGATATGTTGTAGCTACCATGCCCACTCCCGTAACTGCAAAAGCTATAATATGCCCGTTGTACTCAAAAACAAGGGGTTTTACCTCATTTCCTATTGAGGCTATGTGTTTTATTGATAGGGCTATTTCAGCCTCTGTGGCTGCTGTCACCAATATTTTCATGCTACAAATAACTACATTTTTGTGTAAAAGCTACAGTAAAGCTAATTTTGCAGGATAATTTAAAAACTGACAATGGTTTACCTGACGAGAGTGGAGCATTTCAATGCAGCCCACAAACTGTATAACGAAAATTGGAGCGAAGAAAAAAACATCGAGGTCTTCGGCAAATGTGCCAATCCCAACTGGCACGGACACAACTACGAGTTGTTTGTAACAATTAAAGGTGAGCCACACCCTGAAACAGGTTTTATCTTTAATGCTAAAACTTTGGGCGACCTGATAAAGGATGTGATAGTTGAACAGGTTGACCATCGTAACCTGAACCTGGATGTGCCTTTTATGCAAGGGAAATTTACGAGTGCAGAGAATTTTGCCATAGCTATATGGAATGAGCTAAAGCCTCATATTGAGAAAGAAGGGGCCATGCTGCACCATATCAAACTACAGGAAACTCCCCGTATATATGTAGAGTATTACGGATAACCCAGAACATATATATGTCTTACAAAAAGAAGGAAGAATACAGCGAAGCCACTACGGAAAGCCTGAAAAACAGCTACCGTAGTATCATCACAGATTTAGGTGAAGACATAGACCGCGAAGGCCTGGAGAAGACACCTGAACGTGTGGCTAAAGCTATGCAATACCTGACACAGGGATACCAGATGGATGCCCGCGCTATACTGGAATCCGCTAAATTCCATGAAACCTATAGTGAAATGGTGATTGTGAAAGACATTGAATTATACTCAATGTGTGAACATCACATGTTACCTTTTTACGGAAAAGCGCATGTAGCATATATACCCAACGGTTATATTACCGGCCTGAGTAAAATAGCCCGTGTAGTAGACTGCTATGCACGCCGCCTGCAGGTGCAGGAGCGTATGACACACCAGGTACTGGATGTGATACAGGAAACACTTAACCCCTTGGGGGTGGCTGTAGTGATAGAAGCCAACCACCTGTGTATGATGATGCGCGGCGTACAAAAACAGAACAGTGTTACTACCACATCAGCCTTCAGCGGGCAGTTTCAGAACAACTCGACCAGGTCCGAATTCCTCAGATTAATCAGTGCTGACCTGCGATAAAATCTTAGGAAAAGAAGATTTTTCACTTATCTTTGCCGTCCGAAAAAACGGGTAGTTCGGGACGTGGCGCAGCCCGGTAGCGCACTTGCATGGGGTGCAAGGGGTCGCAAGTTCGAATCTTGTCGTCCCGACAAGAACAACACAGGGGGTATCCAACTGGATACCCCTGTTTATTTTCCGGTAACGCATCCCGCCATCGGCGGCAGGGAAATTCGAGCTATCACATAAAAAGATGATACTTATTCAACAAGAAAGGCTGCTCTAATGAGCAGCCTTTCAAACATATCCTGATATTCTTCTCTTGCTATCTGTTGGCAATGAACTTAAGTACATGCACCCTGCCTTCGGCAGTAATGCGTACTATATGCAGGCCATTGTTCGCCCTGTCTCCCAGCTCTATGCGGGTGTTCAATTCGTGGTCGCGCACCTGCACCTCTTCTTTATATATCACAGCACCTACAGCATTCACCACTTCTACCATTACGGTTTCATCATTCCTGCCCTGTGCCAGTTTACCTTTCAGAACGAAAGTACCGTTGTTGGGGTTAGGGGCAAGATTCACATTATCAAACAACTCACCCGCTACTTCTTTCACACCTACGCCTACGCTTAACACAACAATGTTACTTACTGCGGTATCCGGCGTACGGCAACTGTCTGTTGTCTGTATCCAGAGAGAGAACGAGTCTCCATCCTGCGGGTCAAGATCTGTATAAGTGATGCCGGTGGCACCGGGTATATCTACTCCGTTTTTGCGCCATTGGTAAATAACATTTGGAGTATTAACCGAAGCGGTGAACCATACTATATCGCTGTTGGTAAGCACGGCACCCGGATTAGCAGCAATACCTACTGTTGGGGCAGCCACAGGGTTCACAGTCATTGTAATCGTATTAGCGCCCGGCACTACAGGTGCATTGATACAGTTATCACTGCCTGTAAACTCGATGCTGATTATATCCTGGTGTCCTACAGAGTTCATTGTAAACAATGTGCCTGTTACACCTACCTGGTCTACACCGTTCAGCATCCACTGGTATGTAGGATTGTTACCCACGTTGGTACCAGCTACAGTAAATGCCGCCGACTGATTTTCGCAGATAGTATCGTTGGGCGATACTGCAATTACAGCCGAAGGCGCCACTATATTCATAACTATTGTATTACTTATAGCGCTGTCGGGGGCAGGACATACTGCTGTAATATTTAGCTTACAGGTTATTATGTCTCCTGTTGCCAGGCTGCTGGTCATATACGTAGTGCTATTAGCACCCGAAATATCAGTACCGTTCAACCTCCATTGATACGCCTGGGTGGTACCGCCATTTACCGGCACTGCTGTGAACGTCACTTCACCATTCACACAGGATGAAGTTCCTGTATTAGAAGTTATGGTTACTCCCGGCGTTGTCAGCGGGTTCACTGTCATCGTAACAGCATTGCTGGTATCCATCGTCTTGGTTAAGCATGTATGGTTGCTGGTAAGTACACAGGTCACCACATCGCCTGTTACAAAACTACTGCTGGTATATCCGCTGCTATTGATACCTACATTATTGCCATTCACCTTCCACTGGTATGTTGGCGATGTACCACCGTTGATGCCATTGGCCAGAAATACAACATTAGTACCGGCACATACCGTATCGTCAGGGCTAACCACGATGGTGATATCCGGCGTGAGGTTAGGCTCAACAGTCATATTAATCACATTGCTGGTATCCATTACCTGTGTCAGGCACATCTCGCTGCTGGTCAGTATTACCCTTACCGCGTCGTTATTCACCAACGCACTGCTGGAATAGGTTGAACTGTTAGTACCTGCATTAGTACCGTTTATTTGCCATTGGTATGCAGGCGTAATACCACCGTTAGTTGGTGTAGCTGTGAACGTAACATTCGTGCCATCGCACACTGTATCATTCGGGCTAACCGTTATGGTCACACCAGGTGTGATATACGGTTTCACCTCCATCATAATAGCATTGCTGGTGTCCATAGATTTTGTCACACATACCTCACTGCTCGTAAGTATTACATCCACCACATCATTATCTGCCAATGCGGAAGTTGAATATGTACTGCTATTGCCGCCAACATTTGAGCCATTAATGCGCCATTGGTAAGCGGGCGAAGTACCGCCATTAGAAATAGATGCAGTGAATGTCACATTAGTACCAATACATATAGTGTCGTTGGGACTAACTGTAATGGTCACCTCCGGTGTCAGGTTCGGGTTCACCGTCATAGTTATTTCGTTGCTGGTATCAGCCGCTTTTGTCACACAAAGTTCGCTGCTGGTCATGATAACCCTTACCACGTCTCCATTTGCCAGGGCAGTGCTTGAGTAAGATGTCGCATTACTGCCCACATTCACACCATTTACCTGCCATTGATATACAGGAGTTGTACCACCATTAATAGGCGTAGCTACAAATGTCACATTCGTTCCATCACAAATAGTATCGTCAGGCAATACTACAATCTGCACTTCAGGGGTCACTTTCGGCAGAACAGTTATTGTAATAGATGTACTGGTATCCATTGTTTTGGAAACACATTGCTCACTGGTAGTTAATATACAATCCACCACATCTCCATCTGCCAGTGTAGTTGCGAACATATTGCTGTTAGTACCGGCATTCACGCCGTTCACCCTCCATTGATAAGATGGTGACGTACCACCATTGACCGGTGTAGCCGTGAAAGTAGCCTGGTCACCATTACATATTGTGTCGTTGGGTGCTACAGTGATAGTTACATCAGGTGTCAATATTGGTTTTATCACCATAGTGACGCTATTGCTGGTATCAATATTCTTAGTCACGCAGGTGTCTGAAGTAGTGAGTATACACCTTACTACTGCGCCATTGGTCAGCGATGTTGTAGCGAAAGTAGCACTGTTAGTGCCCACATCACCACCATTCACCTGCCATTGATAAGTTGGCGTTGGACCACCATGCAAGGCCGCGGCGGTAAATGTAACCAGTGAACCCGCACAGGCAGTATCATCCGGGCTTACAGATATGACAACATCCGGTTCTGACTTCACTTTTACACCTACTGTTATCTCGTTGCTGGTATCGGCTGTCTTAGTAACACAGGTAATACTGCTGGACATGATACAACGCACCACATCGCCGTTAGACAAAGTATTGCTGTTGAACGTAGTGCTGTTGCTACCCGCATTCACACCGTTTACCTGCCATTGGTATACAGGTGTTGTTCCACCGTTTGCAGATGTGGCAGAGAATGTAATATTCGTCCCTTCGCATATCGTATCGCTAGGGGCGCGGGTAATCACCACTACCGGCGTCACATTAGGTATTACCGTCATTGTGGTGGCGGCACTGGTATCATCGGGTTTGGTAAGGCAAGGCCAGCTACTGGTCATAATTACCCTTACCATATCGCCGCTGCTCAGTGTACTGCTGCTGTATGTATTGCTGTTGGTGCCGGCATTTACCCCATTCAGTTGCCACTGGTATGTTGGTGTAGTACCCCCGTTCACAGGATTAGCCGTGAAGGTAGTCATGGTACCTGCGCATATAGTATCGTTAGGGCTCACCGCAACAGTGACATCGGGTGTCAGTATCGGGTTGACACGCATAAATATAAAGTTGCTGAACACCAGCGAAGATGTTTTACACTGTTCGCTGCTGGCCATAGTGCACCATACTGTTGAGTTTACAGTCAGGCTTACATTAAGAGTAGGGCTATTACCTCCCACTATTGAACCATTCACCCTCCAGGTATACACCGGAGTAGAACCTCCGTTTACCGGTGTAGCAGTAAATGTAAGTGGTGTACCAGAGCACACTGTATCGTTAGGACTAACTGAAATAGATACAGAAGGCACCAGGTTAGGCAGTACCGTCATTGTAATTGTACTACTTGTATCACGCATTTTAGAAACACATAGCTCACTGGATGTAAGAATACAGAGTACCACATCTCCGTTTGCAAGTGTATTGGTGCTATAAGTGCTGCTGTTGCTTCCTACAACTACGCCGTTCCTGCGCCACTGGTATGTTGGCGACGTGCCACCGTTGGATGTAGTGGCAGTGAACGTTGTAAATGTATTGGCACAAATAGTATCGTTCGGGCTGACAGTAATATTCACTACAGGTGTTAATATCGGGTTCACCTTCATCGTTATACTGTTACTGGTGTCGGAAGCTACAGTCACGCATGTTTCGCTGCTGGTCAATATGCAACTCACCACATCGCCATCAGCCAGGGTTGATGTAATATATTTGGCGCTGTCACCACCCACGTTCGAACCATTCAGTTTCCACTGAAATGAAGGAGTGTTTCCCCCGTTGGCGAACGTAGCTGTAAAAGTCACTGTGGTCCCATCACATATAGTATCATTCGGGCTTAGAGAAATAGCCACTATCGGAGTCAGCCTGGCGTTTACGGTCATAGTAATGGTATCGCTGTTGGCGGTGGTGGGGTTGGCCGCAGGGTCGTTACTGGTCATCACACACCATATCATATCTCCATTAGAAAGCGATGTGGTGGAAAATGTAGCACTGTTGGCACCTGCATTGCTGCCGTTCACTTTCCACTGGTAGCTTGGGCTGGTTCCCCCGTTGGTAGGTGTTGCAGTAAATACAACTGTATCTCCGGAGCAAATAACCGTTCCTTTGTTAGAAACTATGCTGACAGCGGGCACTACAGCCTGTGCAGCAAAGGGTAAGCCAACAAAGCAAACCATCATAATTAGTAGAAGATTCCTCATAAAATTTATATTAACACGACAATTTTTTTGTACTTTCTGATAGCTATAAACACGAT
>CALEZD010000076.1 GCA_937928385.1 uncultured Bacteroidota bacterium | reverse complement strand
TTGCTGCGGCCTACAGTTTGCACTATGAAGGTAGTGGACTTGGGCACATAAGCCAATGGCTGCGCTATCGTACTATCAGACAAGTACTCACCCTGGTTCCAGGAAATTCCGAAATCAAGCGGGTCAGCCTCGCAAAAACTGAAGTCAAATGCGGGCCTTGCTTGTATTGCTTCTATATCAGCACGTTTGTCAATACCGCAAACACTACCTTCGCCGGCCCCGTTACCTTTTAACACAAGTCCTGACACATACGTAGTAGGCACAAAGTTGAGTACAGGGGGTGAGGATGTTACCCCACAGCCGGTATCTACCGTTGCATTATCGCTGTAACATATTTGTACTATCAGGTTCCTGGCCGTATCCCAGTTGTATGGGGTACTGAATGAAAAAGTATGCACACCATCGGGGAAAGTGACAACAGGAGTTGCGTATACCTGTGTCATACCAAAGTTTTCAAAACCATCTGAATTACTCAGTTCTTCTTTGTCGGTACATTTTATAAATATCCTGAAGTTAGAATATTCATAAGTGCCTGTAGTCGTTCCTTTGGTTTCAAATGACAGACTGCGTATTGTAGCAGAATAAATCTCTGACTCTTCCATTTCCTGCCTGCGAATTAAATATTGCATACGGGAAGTACGAAGGTTATTATACATAATTGGTGTAACCCTTCCAACAGTATCATATACCAGGTTGCCGTATATTGACGAACCATACACCGTACGCGTGTCAGTATTGTTACACAGGGTTGGATTTCCTATGCCACAAGACACGTTATTTTTAGGCGGCTTGCCATCTAATAACGCCTCCAGTTGCAAGTATCCGGGAGTACACATTACCAATGCATTTTCAGGGTTTACAGGGTTTTTCGGAACAATAGATACTTTGTTTGTTTCATCAATATATACTGTAACTGTATCTGAAGATTTACATGTAGCAGTCAGGTCGGATGTAGATACTGTGTATGGCGTTGTGACCATAGGCATTGCTTTGGGATTATGAATGGTATCGTTACTGATTCCATTTGCCGGCCCGCCGTTTACACTCCACTTTAGTTTAAGGAAATCTGCGTCTCTCACAAATAACTGTACCGAATCAGGATTTACTTCGCATATCGGCTGGTCGGGCCCTGCGTCAATTCCATTTACAACTCTTATGAGAAATACCCTGTAATTGGTCAGTACAATAGGCTGCCATACAACGCATGTAGAGTCTTTAGATTGAACTACCAGGGAGTGGTCTCCTAAGTGAGACTGTGTAGGTGTCCATGAAAATTCACCTGTAACATTGTTGGTACCCTGACCAGCTACTGTGAAATTTGAGCCGGGCAACAGGCTGGTATTTGCATACATGTACACATTATGGGTAACGCTGTCGGTTTTTGAGTTAACCGTAAACTTCATGTCGCTTCCGGGGCAAACATAGAAAACATCACCCTGATTTGGCGTTTTTACCAGTGTAGCATTTTCTACAGAGGTGATGAGTTGGGAAACAGAATCTATACCCGGAGGAGGAGCTGTACAAGGCAATACAGATACCTGTACATCACGATATACATAACTGAGCAATGTACCGGAGCCGCGCTCATAATCCTCGGCCCTGAAACCAAACACAAAGAAACCTTGTGCAGTAGGCGTGAATGTAGCCGCGCCGGTAATGGGATTAAGTTTATATGGGTTGCCAGCTGCGGAGCTTATGGGGTCATTAACACTAAAGCCGGCATTATAAGCACATTGCTGGCCGGTTTGATTTGCTCCAAAGCCTGTAGGAGTAAATGGTATTTGCTGGTACACATACACCGAATCGCTGTTCGGGTCCCAGGGATCGTTCAAATAAGTAGTAGGTTGGTTGATACATATATATGGCAACGGATTACTTAAAAACCGGGGGGTACTGTTATTATACTTGGTCAGGTTATTTAATCCTGCTTCTATATAAATAGAGCCACAACCGGCCAGGTTACTAACATTCCTGCCGCCATTAGACCAATAGAAGCGCCAGTCAGTTTGTGCACTGGGCAATGTTACTTGTCCTATATAGGTGCGTACCCTAAACGCCGGAAATCTTTCACGCGTTGACAATTGCCTGCAACTATTACTGTCAGCAAAAGCAGCGCAAAGCTGATGTGAAGTGTCAGGTGCATTATTAGGGTTAGTACTATTATGAAGCACCGGTATCGTTCCCATAGAATCGGGGTTTCCCTGTGCACCGAGATTAGATGACTTATAATAAACCGTCTCATTTATACCGGCATCCAGGTAGCATGTCTGGCAGGCATAATAAACCGTCAATGTTACTTCGTATTTATAATCCGGCGTACCACAACCGTCTACACCTGTGCCTATGTAAGTAACATAAATATCTGCAGCAGCATAGTGACACGCACTTACCCTTATTGCGCTAACTGTAGTTAATAGTATTAATGAAACAAAAAACGCATAGAATGTTCTCATACGATATTAATTAAGAATGTTATCCATAATATATCAGGACATTAATATAAAGTTAATGGTTGGGCTGTTTATAACAAACTCTTATAGGTATTTTTTGGTTTTTATACAAAAAGGCTTGCATAAGCAAGCCTTTTAATGTTTTATATATTATAATCAATCTAAACCTATCGTATCAGGGTAGTTTCGCCCTTGTAGGTTTCTACAAAGCCATCGGGGTAAG
>CALEZD010000075.1 GCA_937928385.1 uncultured Bacteroidota bacterium | reverse complement strand
CGGCTTAGACCTCTTAATCAGATCAATAATATCTTTATTTTTATTTAAATATGGTCCATCAGATGAGAACGGCCCTTGCAGTTCACCACGCTTAGGTATCATACTTATTTCAAACCCTGTCACTACGAAACGTGTATCAAAATCAAAGTTTTCCAAATCTGCTACGACACCAATCTGTGCCTTCAGTGTGCTGGAAGGTATACCACCGCTGGTTTTACCGCCTACTTTAGCCACGGGGTCTGGTATAAACTTAACCCGTACTTCCATTGCACCTACCTTCTTAACACCGCCTTCAGTTTTTGCATTGATATTTGCCATCACTTTGCCGGGCTTGGTAGCTGTAACAATATAGTGGCCTATACCTGCCTGAGCATCAGGATTAACCTGTGCCCCGTCAATTGCTACGGATATATCCTGCAAAGAATAACCTGCAGCCGATACAGTTATCGGGTTGGGTACACCAATATAGAACACGTTCATTTTGTCGAGCTGTATAGAAGCACCGGTAGAGCCTACCATATAATCGAAGGTGAAATCACGTTCTTCTTTACGTCCGCCCAGGTCAATTGACACCCGGCCTTTAACGGTCTTCAGGCCAATACCCGATGCTGTAACTTCATACAGTCCGACACCATCTTTAATTTCTTTGATGCTACCACCACCACCTGTAATTTGTATTACGGGGTCAAGGCTCTTGTTATAGGCAGCCAACAATATTTTAGCTTCTATTTTCTGGCCTTCCAGTGCATAACTGGTCGTTGGTACAGCTATAGCTTCGAACGCATCGAATTTGATTACCTCTTCACCTGCTTCAGCAGCGAGGGTATTCAGTATTAATGCCTCACTGTTCCTGATATCGTTCTGGAATTTAGACATCAGTGTTACCACAGCCATTGTAGGCATGTTGTAGAAGTAAGCAGTAGCCCAGTCGCCTTGGGGGTTATTATCATTTTTCTGTACTTCCGCTACTTTAATTGGAAGGTCCTTGGCAATTTGAGCTTTATTGTTGGGGTTAACCAGGTTCAGCAGGTCTTCCCTCAATTGCTGTAACTGACCCTTCAATGTATCACCGCCCTTACGCTCAACCAACAATAATGTACTGGCGTCAATGTTGTCTTTCCTCTTGATTTCACCGTCGTCTTCATAACCACCGGCTTCTTCAATTACCCTTTCTTTCCACTCCTGCAGCTTGGCTATCATAGCCATAGCCTTAGTCTTAGCTATCTTAGCTCTGTCATTATACTTCTTAATACGGTCTCGCTGTACCGGGTCATCCTCTTTTGATTGAAAATTCTTGTATATCTCATCGTTTTTAGCCTCTATTGAGGTGTTTGACGAAGTAATACTTTCATTTATCACTTCAAAAGCGTGCAGGATTTCGGACGATACGTTGAGTGCCAGCATAGCGGTCAACACCAGATACATCAGGTTGATCATTAGCTGCCGCGGCTCCTTAGGTAGAGACATCCTGTTATAATTTTTCTAAGGTTATATTAATTTTTTTTACTATCATTCTACGCAATCCAATCAAATAATGACAGACTACCTGCCTTGCATCGCTGCAAGCATATTTCCATAAATCTGGTTCAAAGTAGTCAGGTTCTTAGACAACAACCCAATCTGATCTTTAGCAGCTACGGCATCTTGTGCGCTTGAAGCCATAGCATCTGACGCATTCACCAGGTTGCTGTAGAATTTATTCATTGCTTTCAGATGGTTATTAGCATCCTGCAGCTCAACCTCGTATATCTGGTTCAGTGATCCCAGGTTTCTTGATAATACCTGAACCTGCTCGTGGAACTTCGCAGTATCGTCAGCAGCATTATTAAATGACTGCATGGTATTGCTTGCACCGATAAACGTGTTTTTCATTTCGCTTAATGCGCCGGCAGCTTCACGTGCACTCTGAGAATACTCATTGGTAGCTGATGTAACCTCTGTGATATCCTTAATCTGGTCAACCACAGCACCAAACCTCTGGAAGTTATCACCCAGTTTCCTGATGTTAGCAGGAGTTATCTGTGCGTCTTCCATCATCTTATCCAAAGATGCACCGGGAGAAATTTTACCTGCTGCTGAATCGAATTTTGTACCCTTACGGTAAGCCTCAACATGAGGGTTTTCATCAATATTGGGGTAAAACCTTTCCCAATAATAATCTTTATGAGGAGGCAGAATACCCAACATGGCAAATATAAATGCCTCAGTAATCATCCCCACAGTCAACATAATACCTGCACCGGGCCAGTGTTGTATTTTAAACAGGGCACCTAACAATACTATAGCCGCACCAAGGCCAATTATGAAATTCTTGAAGTATTTCCCCTGTTTGGTTTCGAAAAACAGCGCTACTGAATTCATTTTTATTTTATTTTTTCTAAGGGTTGAAAATTATATGTTATTCTTTATACTCTCTAAACTACTTTCAATCAATATTATTATTAACTAAAAGTTAAATACTTAACGTCTGTTAGTTAATGCTGGTTGTATTTGCTGGTAGACACAACGGAATCCGATATACGCCTTAGATGTATCAGCAAATTCATAATCGCGGGTACCGTTTTGCAGGTAGAATGCTACATCCCTCCAGCTACCACCGCGTACTACTTTACGTGTCATCCATTGAGGATCATCTTCCTGCAACTGATATCCAACTGTCGGGTTAACATCTGCTACTGTAGCGTAAGCCGTTCCAAAATAATTTGAAGCAGTCCACTCGGAAACGTTACCTGCCATATTGTACAGACCGTAGTCGTTTGGCCAGTAACGGTCAACAGGAACAGTGTACAAACCACCGTCAGATGCGTAGTCGCCGCGCTGAGGCTTAAAGTTAGCCAGGTAACAACCCTTTTTGTTAACTATATAAGGGCCACCCCATGGGTAAGGAGCTTCTGTGCGTCCGCCACGAGCTGCATATTCCCACTGTTCTTCGGTTGGCAGTTTGAATTCACCTTCGAAATACATTTTATTCTTTTCACGCTCAGACCTCCACAAGTTTGTCCTCCAGTGGCAGAACGCTACTGCCTGGTGCCAGTTTACACCCACAACAGGATAAGTATCAAACGCAGGGAACCAGTTGTACTGGCGAGCTATAGGCTCGTTATAAGAATATTGCAGTTGACGTACCCATACAGTCGTGTCGGGGTAAACAGCTATATCATATTTCTTTACAAAATCAGCACGCGACTGTCCTGGATTCCTTACATCAGCTCCGTAGTCGTAGGTTTCATAATGGAATATGAGTTTTGAATTATCAAACTCTTTCTTACCCCAGCCTGAAGCATCGGCAGTAATGTAAAAGTTTGCCAGTTGATCCTGCAGGTCAACATCATTCCAGTTGATTCGTTTCCTCATGTCAACCTGTTGCCTTCCATCATCCAGGTCAATGAAGTCACCAAGCTGAACATGCGCCATAGAGTCCCTAACCCAGTTGGTAAACTGACGATACTCCATGTTTGCTATCTCTGTAGCGTCCATGTAGAAACCCGTAACCTGGGTGGTGCGGATCATCGCGTCTTGTTTCCCGCGAACATCTTCGTCGCTTGCTCCCATTTTAAAAACTCCGGTCGGAACATAAACCATGCCTAACGGAACGGGCGCTTTATAGTTCAACACGTTTGGCTCTCCAACCAGCTGGCCACCGTTGCCCGGGGTTCCGCAGCTTGCAGCAAATGCAAGTAACGCTACAGCTGAGATCTTCAGGGAAAGTTGTTTCATACTACGTTTGTTAATTTTTTTTGCGTTTAGGCAAATAAAGTAATTTTTTGGTTAAGAAGCTAATATGAGCCACAACCGATGCACAATATTTAAAGTTTTTTCCAAAAATGCAAGTTTCAAAAAAAAAATTGTTAATAATCGTGATTGGTAAATATGGCGAAAAAACAATTAACATGCAATAGCTTATGCGTTATTTCTCAGCATTTCTTTAATTAGCCCTATATCATGCGTTGTAAGCCTGCATGAATCAGCATCACAGATATAAACCCGGGTGTCTTCCCCTCCATATTTGCCCGCAAATAGGGGAATATTATTTTCATCGGAGTTGCTCAAAAAAATCATGCAATGAGGCAAAACCAGCTTTTTTAGCTCAATTACCATGTTTTTAGCTCCTGCACCTGTAGCAACGACCGTATAATAGCCGGCCTGCATTCGCTGCCCCGCTATAGCCCAATTTGAGAATGAGGTAGCATACCTGCAAGCTGACCCAAGCATATTATTGAGCATAAACCTCCCCTGTTCAGCCCATGCACTACGCTCCATCAGCATACCCAGCCATAACAGGTTAACTGCCATAATACTGTTGGCAGAGGGTGTGGAACCATCATACAGGTCCGTTTTTCTCACCGGAATATCTGTCTGTTTGTCGGAACTGTAGTAGAAAAAAGTTTTGTCCTCGTGCAGAAATCCTTTTTCGGTTACTTCCGCTAAAGAAGAAGCTTGCACAATCAGGCTATTGTCTCCTGAAATAGCCGCCAGTTGCAGCATTGCGGATACGAGGCATGCATAATCATCCAGCTTGGCTTCTATTTTCGCCACTCCGTTTTTCCAGGTGTGTTTCAGTCCGCTTTCCGCACTATAACTATCAATCATCCAATGCATATGTTGCCCGGCTTGCTCAACATAAGCGCTATTGTCCAGCAATTCCCCCGCCTTAGAAAGTGCCATGTTCATCAGGGCATTCCAGGCCAGCAGGCATTTATCATCCGTAGCAGGACGGATACGCTTTCCCCTGGCGTGTAGTAACTTTTGTTTTACCTCTTCGATCCTTTCTTCTATCTCATTCCCATCAAGTCCATACATGCCCGAAAGCTCATCGGGGCTTGTGTTTACATGTAGGATATTAGTTCCTTCCCAATTACCTTCTTTGCTTATCCCAAAGTATTTTTCAGCTAATTCATCGCCACCTGTTACGGCCAGCCAATCCTCCCATGTCCATGTATAAAACTTGCCTTCCTCTCCCTCTGTATCAGCATCCAAAGCACAATAAAATCCACCTTCAGGCGAGCGTAATTCCCTGTTTACAAATGCAATGGTTTCTTCCACAACTTTCCGGTATAAACCCTTGCCTGTAAGCGCATAAGCCAAGGCATACGAAACAATCAGCAATGCATTGTCATACAGCATTTTCTCAAAATGGGGCGCCAGCCAATACCTGTCCGTACTGTAACGCGCAAAACCGCCGCCCAGTTGGTCGTAAATACCCCCTTCAGCCATGGCATCCAGGCTCTTCAATGCCTGCTGCAGTGCGGGTTGATAACCTGTAAAGTGATAATGTTCCAGCAGGTAATTAATAGCCGCAGCAGACGGAAATTTGGGCGCATTGCCAAAGCCGCCATATTCCTTATCTGCCGTTGAGAGCATATTATCAGCTACTGTACGGCAATCTTCAGCATCCCATTGCCTGCCCTTATCCATTGCCACTACCGACAATTGTTTCAGGTAGTTGAACATCTGGCCTGTCTGGCTAAGCACTTCGTCTTTTTGCGTAGTCCATACTTCGTGCATCCTTTGCAGCACCTGTAGCCAGGAGGGCCGTCCGTACAAAGGCTTTGGCGGGAAATAGGTGCCACCGTAAAAAGGCACTCTTTCCGGTGTTACAAATACATTTAGCGGCCAGCCGCCCTGCTGACTGATAGCTTGCACGGCATCCATGTACAGGTGATCCACATCAGGATGCTCTTCCCTGTCCACCTTAATGCAGATGAAATGCTCATTCATATATCGGGCTGTAGCCTCATCTTCAAAGCTTTCCCGCTCCATAACATGGCACCAGTGGCATGCGGCATAGCCAATACTCACCAATACGGGTTTATTTTCATTTTTAGCCCTTTCAAAAGCCTCATCGCTCCATGGGTACCAATCCACAGGATTGTGCGCATGTTGCAGCAGGTAGGGGCTTTGTTCGCCTATCAGTTTGTTAGCCATAGGCTGCAAGATACCTAAACCCGAAGGCGTAAAAAAGCCTTGATTTGTACAACAAATCAAGGCCGGGAAAGCATTATGCTGATTATTTTATTTTCTGTCTTCCAGGAACATCTCTAAAGCTGCAATCATAGAGGGTGCATTAGGCGCAGGTGCTTTGATGTTCAGGGTAAGTCCTGCATCTTCAATAGCCTTGGATGTTGTTGGGCCAAAAGCGCCAATCATAGTGCCGTTTTGCTGATAGCCGGGTATATTATCAAACAATATTTGCACACTGTTCGGGCTGTAAAAAAGGATAACATCATAGCTATTCTTCATTACAGGCATTATATCGTTAGACAAAGTTTTGAACAGTGTAGCTTCTATATAATTCGCACCCTCGGCAGCCAGGTACAGGGCTATTTCGTTCTTGCCGTTGTCAGAAGTAGGGACGATGAACTTTTCGTTATTTTTATGTTTGGCTATCACTTCCAGCAAGCCATCCGCACTTCCGTCTGCTGAAAAGAACACCTTGCGCTTCCTGTAGAGTATAAATTTCTGAAGGTACAAAGCCACGGCCTCTGTACTGCAGAAGTATTTCATATCCTGCGATACCTTTATTTTCAACTCTTCGCATATACGGAAAAAGTGGTCGATAGCCTTGCGGCTGGCAAATATAATGGCAGTATATTCAGCAATATCAATCTTCTGCTTCCTGAATTCTTTGCCATCTATGCCCTCTACCTTGATGAAAGGATGGAAATCAAGCTCCAACCCGTACTTCTTTGCCAGGTCGAAATAGGGCGATTTGTCAGTAACAGGCCTGGGCTGTGTTACCAACACCCTGCTTATGCTCTCTTTCTTACCGTTATTTTTTGTTGCGCGTTCTGCTTTAGCCATATGGGTCGAACGGGTTGATTTGAACGTATTGTATAATTTTACCTGTATAACTAATTGTTAATAATACATTTCGCGTATCAATAACTTCGTCAATAGTGCCATTGGCAATAATTCGGAAGCGCAAAGGTACGCAAAAAAATGGAATTTGCTGTACTGGAAGAATGGCGCCAGCACCTGCCACGACCTGACATACCTGTTGGCTAACAACAATGCAACCAGGAAAAGTGACACAATCATAGCGGGTTGGGCTATTTCAGATTGGCCAAAAGCCAGTAATACAGTAAACGGCAGTAAGGTGATAGCAATTACTTTGTTGATAAGAAACACATTATACATGTAATGGCTGATAATGACACGCACGTTAAATGCCCACCCGCTGAAACGCATGACCGCATATTTAGCACCATAAAGTCCTACCAGGCTCAAAATCAGTATAATTACCAATAATGACGGATGGTAGATAGCATAACGTTGGGGCATATTCAATTTAAATATGTAATAGAGGTACACTCCGCCCGATGCAGCAAAGAAGATATTCATAAGCAGGTTGGGCACCGATGCGGTACCCATCTGGTCTTTAAGCTGCTGGCTGCCGAAAGAAGGGCTGCGGAAAGCTCTGAGCAGGTATTGAAAATACCTTGGGTTAGCAAATCTCATCAGGCCAAACCCTAACACCAAAGCCAATACCATGTAAAAATCAAAGGTATTATCGTAAAAAAAACGCAGATGTTCACGTGCAACGTACACTCCAGGCTGCAGAGCGGGATGTGATTGCACTATACTGTCGGTGGCATTGACAGCAATTGCCTCTATCGCGGCTTTATTCACTACAATGCTGCTGTCGTAAGACTGTACATTTACCCTGGCATCGGCCCGGTTTTGCAATGCAAAAACAATAAGAAACAGGATTATCTTTTTGAACAACACCATAAATATTTACCCGATATGCAAAGTTAGTATTAGCAGGCAAACTTTGCGTCACCCTTGCTGAAAGAGATTGAGGTCTTTTCGTACCATGTTATAAAGCACTTCCAGTCTTTGTTTCTGCGTTTCGGTGCAGGCCTGTATAGCGGTAGTGCGAGAAAGTTTAAAACAGTCCATCAGGTCCTGGTCGCAGGCAACACGTATCTCTGTTGAAATACGCTTCGCCCATATTGTTTTGTACTTATCCTCTACATAATTACGTCCCGCATACAATACGGCCATCAGAGTAGTCGGGTGTATCTCCGCCACGTAACGGCAGATAATACTGAGGTCAGACAACATTTTATCATCTGCCTCGCCCAGCATTTTACAAACGAGGTATATGTAAAAAGGACGGGTTTCGTCATTTTGTGTAAATGCGCTGTCCATCACATTATAAGCTTTTTCGCTGCTGTTAACACTATACATACCTGCGTAGTATTCTTTGGCTTCCTGCGACACCTGCGGATGGGAATAATAAAAGTCGAAATTTTTGAGCTCCTGTGCGTACAAGAACGGACTGCTGATGCAGAACAATATAGTAAGTAGCGCTTTTAGTGACATCTCCCTTTCAGCACTAAAATAAAAAAAATATATCCCGGCGGGGAATATGTTTTCCACATGCGGTGCAATTTGACTGTAATTTCGCCCCTTATGGCGGGCATATACATCCACATCCCTTTTTGCAAACAGGCTTGCGTCTATTGTAATTTTCATTTTTCCACTTCACTGAACAGGAAAGAGGAGATGCTGGCAGCTATTCATACCGAACTGGAACTGCAAAAACACTACCTGGAGAGCCCTGCAATAGAAACCATATACCTGGGCGGGGGCACCCCCTCGTTGCTTACTGCCGATGAAATCAACCGGATGACCGACCATATCGCGATTCACTACAACATCAGTGGGTTAAAAGAATACACCATTGAAACCAATCCGGATGACCTGACACAACAATATATCAAAAGCCTGAAAAGCACCCCTGTCAACAGGTTCAGTATCGGTACACAATCCTTTTTTGACAGTGACTTGCAATACATGAACCGTGCACACAATGCACAGGAGGCAGACTATGCAATCAAAGCTGTACAAGATTCAGGGTTCAGCAATATCACTATCGACCTGATATATGGCACACCGGGGCTGACTGATAATAACTGGCAATATAACCTGCAACAAGTAAACAACCTGGGTATACCGCATTTCTCTGCTTATGCATTGACTGTTGAAGAAAAAACTGCATTGCATCACAACATAAAATCAGGCAAATCTCAGCCTGTTAATCCTGAGCAATCTGCACACCAATTTGAAATACTGATGGACTTTGCAGCACAATCAGGGTTTGAGCATTATGAAATATCGAACCTGGCTAAACCCGGGCACAGGGCACTGCACAATACCAACTACTGGCTGGGTGTACCCTACATCGGCATAGGCCCTTCTGCACATTCATTCAACGGAATTACCCGCCAATGGAATATTGCCAATAACGCCCTCTACATAAAAAGCCTGCTGACTGACAGGAAGATAAATTTTGAAGAAGAAATACTGACAACCGAACAAAGGCTGAATGAGTATATTATGACATCCTTGCGTACGTCGTGGGGATTGGACATTGAAAAAGCAACCCGTGAATGGGGCAGTGATTACACTGATGCAATACTGAAAGATAGTGAACGTTTCATTGAAGAGAAAAAACTTATACACAACAACAATTCGCTCGTACTGACGAACAAAGGCAGGCTCTTTGCAGACTATATAGCAGGCGAATTGTTTGTGTGATAACGACAAGTATCTCTATCTTTATATCATGAGATTTTTATCTGTCCTGGCTGGTTTGTTATTCGTTGCAGGATGCGTGTCAGCACAAACAGGCTCTGAAAAATACGTCTTTTACCTGCACGGCGCCATAGTACAGCAGCAGGGCGAAAACGCCGTAAGCAGCGCCTATGGCAAATACATGT
Source organism: uncultured Bacteroidota bacterium (assembly GCA_937928385.1). Classification (GTDB taxonomy): domain Bacteria; phylum Bacteroidota; class Bacteroidia; order Chitinophagales; family Chitinophagaceae; genus UBA5543. Next base: position 47,421 of record CALEZD010000075.1, on the reverse strand, counting down.
ACCGCGCTATTGTGGATAGCCTTAATAAAAACGGGTTCGTAATCATCAGTGAAGTAAGGCCTAAAGATGCCAGTTTTGATGGCTATTCCGGTAAGGTAGCGGTACAAATAGACTCACTGCTTCAGACAGGCATACTTCCCCAAAACATTACGGTAATAGGTGCATCGGCAGGAGCTGCTATGGCGTTGGAGATAGCCATGATTACCGGCAACCGCCAAATCAATTACGCACTGATGGGTGTATGCAGCGACACCAGCCCACGCAAGTACCAGCAGAAGAAGATATGCGGCAATTTCTTTTCAGTGTATGAGTCATCAGACGGGCCGGGTTCATGCAAAGAATTACTCTTCAACCGCTCCTGTGTTAGTGGTTTTAAAGAAGTAAAGCTGAATATGGGCAACGGCCATGGCTTTTTGTACCAGCCTTATAAAGAATGGCTGCACCCATTGGTGCAGTGGATAAACGAGTCCGCAGAAAGGCAATAAGCTATAGCTGTTTTCTATGCAAATCAGCTAATTGCTGCGCTACCCTGCTACCCAGTGCCACGCCCATACCTCCCATGCGGAAGGCCCCGAATATTTTGTCAGAAAATGCTTTAATGATGGGTTGCTTGGTCGCGCCAAACGCCATAATTCCTGCCCACCGCTGCGCTACTTCAAACTGTACACCCGGCAGTATTATTTCCCTCAGTTTTTCTTCCAGGCTGTTTTGTATAGCCTCGGTTACCGTCATTTCAGTGGTGGTTTCACCTTCAACATCCAGGTTGCGGCCGCCGCCAATCAGTACCCTACTATCTATTTCCCTGAAGTAATAATAACCCTCATCCGTATGGAATATACCCTTCAGTTTTAACCCTTCTATCGGCTCTGTTATCAATACCTGCCCACGCCCCGGTGTTACATCCACGTCCGGTAGTAATTGCTTCGTAAAGGCATTAGTGCAAATGTTCAGAGTCTTACAACGCAGCTGTATTCTGTCGGCCAATTCCAGCATTACGCTATTGCGTTCTTCCTCGTACCGCAACACCTCTGCTCCTGTCTTTATTTCAATGCCATTTTCTAATGTGTAATCTGTCAACGACCGCATCATTTTACCTGTATGCAGTTCACCTTCACAGGTGTTTTCTATTAATGCTTCTGTGTACTGTTCATTAAAACCAAAGGACCTGATTTTTTCATTCGCCAACCTGAACGATGGCCGATTATTAACCGGCAGTAACAGTTCATTCAGGTAATCAATTTTTTTTAACGCTTCTTTTGCACTCGCGTCTATCAGTTCATAACTGCCATTGGCTGCATAACCTATCGGTTTATCTCCCAGTCTATTTCGCAATATTTCCAGCCCCTTTTTTCTTTCAGAAAACAGGCTCACCACTTCGCATTCTTCCATCGTCTGCAAATCGGCCAAAAGCTCTGTAACACTGCCCATACAGGCAAATCCGGCATTGCGGGTACTGGCACCAGAGGGTATCATTCCACGTTCCAGCACCAATATCCTGTCTGCAGGGTACAATGCCCTCAACTCAATAGCCGCACTCAATCCCGTTATCCCGGAACCTATTACTATATGGCCATAATTAAAAAAGCTTTCCCGCTCCCAGTAACTGAACATGATGCAAAGTAAAAATCTTTGTCTTAAATTGGCTGCATGAAAAGACTGTTACTTGCACTGCTGCTACCATTTGCAGTATCTGCGCAACAAGACAAGACGAATGCCGATCCCTCTTTTGAAGGTTGGAAAATTAGCGACTGCCAGGTATATGCTCTTAATCAGCTGACCAAAGGTGCTAATGGGGAACTGAAAGGTGCTGCTAAAGGGCGAATTTCTGAAAACACAAAAACAATCTATATAGCCAAACAAACCTGGCTGCAGGAGATACGCGATACTACCTTTAACGGCATTACCATCAAACAGGTGAATATTGACAGCAACCTGAAAATGCTGGCCGAAGAAGTGAAAAACGGCACCGCAGCTATTTACTACATCAGCCCGTTCGAACTGAAATCGCCCATGTGCGAAATGTGGATATTCCCGATTAACATTGAGAAAGGCTTTATGAGCAAGGCCAAACAAGAGTATGCCACCACAGTGTTCAGGATGAATTTCTTCTTCAACTACGACCCACCCAAATATGAGTACCGGGGTACGGATGCCGTGGTACTGGAATAATGTACTTAATACTAACTTAGAAGTATCAAAATCATTCTGATGAAGAACATATTGATGCTCCTTGTTTTTTTCTGTAACAATGCAGGGGCTACTTTTAACCAAACCATGCACGTCGCTTTGCGAAACGGATTGAATGTTCATGAAAAATGCAACGACACTAGCAATATCATTACCCAACTTGCCTACGGCGAAGAAGTTGTAATTCGACTGGAACAAACAAGCACGGTTATTATCAATGGCTTTAAAACGCATTGGGTGCCTATTAATAATGGTAAGGGAGCAAATGGCTATATAGTTGCAGCGTATTTGTTGCCGATTCCTCCCCCTTCACTACCTAATACTGACTTCAAACATTACGCGGATCAAATATCAGAAGCAATATCGCCATCTAGTATCTATGAAGAAGTAAACGACTTGAATCAGGACCTGAAGGATGAAAAGACCCTGTACAAGAATGGCATGGTTTTGATAGAGCACAGCAACTACGAATACCTGTCAGAGAGTTTAATTATTCCGGGTATAACTATCCAACAAGCTTTTATTATTGCCCAAAACCTGTCACCGGTTAATCTGCTAATCCCTGGAAAGGACAAATTTCCTCTGGAAAGCAGCAGCGAGAGGGGAATAAATGGCAATTACAGGAAAACGGAATTATCCTATTCACAAGACGGGAACCTTGAAAGCATTTCATTTTCAGCTGACGACACCGAAATAACCGGCACTTTAAGCCTGGTAGTGCTAAACGGCCAAGTAGCAATAATATATGAATATGGCTCATAAAGCCTTTTCGCATAACTACCATCCGTTTTGTATTTTTGCCCCCTTGTAGCAAATACGGATTATAGTTTTATGGAGTACGCGCACCGCGATATAGAAAAGAAGTGGCAAGAATACTGGAAAGACAAAGAGGTATATAAAGTCGGTAACGACAGTACAAAACCCAAGTTTTATGTGCTGGATATGTTCCCCTACCCCAGCGGTGCAGGCCTGCATGTGGGCCACCCACTGGGGTATATCGCATCCGACATACTGGCGCGCTACAAACGCCATTGCGGCTACAACGTACTCCACCCTATGGGCTACGATGCTTTCGGCCTGCCGGCGGAGCAATATGCGCTGGAAACCGGCCAGCACCCGGCCGTAACTACCGAGCAGAACATCAAACGCTACCGTGAGCAATTAGACAATATCGGTTTCTGCTACGACTGGAGCCGCGAAGTGCGCACCAGCGACCCCAAATACTACAAATGGACGCAGTGGATATTCCTGCAACTCTTTCATAGCTGGTATGACCGCAGCCGGCAGAAGGCAAGACCAATCAGCGAGCTGGTAGCCATATTTGAAGAAGAGGGCAATAGCAATCACCCCTGCCCCGAAGATGAAAGCCTGCAATTTGACGCCCGGCATTGGAAAGACATGAAACCCGCACAGCAGCGCAACATGCTGATGCAGTACCGCATAGCCTACCTGAGCCATGCCGAGGTATGGTGGTGCGAGGCGCTGGGCACGGTACTGGCAAATGACGAGGTGGTAAACGGGGTATCAGAACGTGGCGGGCATCCTGTGGTGAAGAAGCGTATGAACCAGTGGTTCCTGCGGATAACGGAATATGCCGACCGCCTGCTGAACAGCTTAGACAACCTGGACTGGACCGATGCCATGAAAGAAATGCAGCGCAACTGGATAGGGAAAAGCACGGGAGCTGAAGTAGGTTTTGACATAGACGGCTACGCCGAAAAAATAAAGGTATTTACCACAAGACCTGACACCATCTTCGGTGTTGATTTTATGGTACTGGCACCCGAACACGACCTGGTGGATATCATCACCACGGGCGAACACAAGGCGGAAGTAACGAAGTACAAAGAATACGTGCAGAGCCGCAGTGAGCGCGAGCGTATGGCGGAGGTGAAGCAGGTAACAGGAGCATTCACAGGCGCACATGTTATCCACCCCTTTACCGGGAAGAAAGTTCCTGTATGGATATCAGAATATGTACTGGCAGGTTATGGCACAGGCGCTATTATGGCTGTACCCAGCGGCGATGACCGCGACCATGCCTTCGCCAAACATTTCAACATACCCATTACCAATGTATTTGGCAACAAGTACAATGGCGAAGAAGCATACAGCGACAAAGGCGGTACGATTGAGAACAGTGATTTCCTGAGTGGTAAAGAAGTGAAGGAGGCTATCAAACTGGCTATTAATTCAATAGTTGAAAAAGGCATAGGCCACGCGAAAGTGAATTATAAACTGCGCGATGCAGGTTTCAGCCGCCAGCGCTATTGGGGCGAGCCATTCCCTGTTGTGTACCGGGAGGGTATCCCATACGGTATAGACGAAATAGGCGGCGACATCAATCAACTGCCGGTAGAACTGCCGCATGTGGATAGCTACAAACCTGGCCCTGAAGGGCAAGGGCCTTTGGCAAATATCGAAGACTGGGTGCACACAGGCGAGGGCAACCGCGAAACCAACACCATGCCGGGCTACGCCGGCAGCAGCTGGTACTTCCTCCGCTACATGGACCCGCACAATGACGAAACATTTGCAGACAGGAAAGCTACCGACTACTGGCGCGAGGTGGATATATACATCGGTGGTACGGAACACGCCGTGGGCCACCTGCTGTACAGCCGTATGTGGACCAAAGCATTACACGACCTCGGCCATATCAGCTTTGATGAGCCATTTAAAAAACTCATCAACCAAGGTATGATACAGGGGAGTTCGAGATTTGTGTATCGCATCAATGGCACAAATACATTTGTATCAGCGGGCTTGAAGAAAGAACACAAGGTTGACGTACTGCATGTGGATGTAAAATACGTAGACGGTTTAGAGTTGAACACCGAAGCATTCAAACAATGGCGACCTGAATATGCTAATGCCGAATTCATTTTGGAAGATGGCAAATACATCTGCGGTGCAGAAATAGAAAAAATGTCCAAGAGCAAATACAATGTGGTTAACCCTGACGACATTGTAGCGCAATATGGCGCCGATACCTTCCGCATGTACGAGATGTTCCTCGGCCCTATAGATGTGAGCAAACCCTGGGATACCAAGGGTATAGAAGGAGTACACCGTTTCCTGAAAAAAATGTGGCGGTTGTACAACGATGAGCAGCGGGGCTGGATAGTAACCGAGGAAGCCGCTACCGATGCAGAACTGAAAGTGCTGCACAAAACCATCAAAAAAATCAGCGAAGACATAGAGAAATTCTCTTTCAATACCTCTGTCAGCCAGTTCATGATTTGCGTCAACGAACTGACAGCAATGAACTGCCACAAGCACGCAATACTCGAACCTCTGGCTGTATTAATAGCGCCATTCGCACCACACTTTGCTGAAGAACTATGGCAGCAGCTTGGTCACGAGGGGAGCGTAGTAGACGCAGCTTATCCTGAGTGGCAAGAACAATATGTGAAAGAAAACAGTAAGAACTACCCTATAGCCATCAATGGCAAGGCCAGGGCAGAAATGGAGTTCCCGCTGGATATGGACATAACCGACGTAGAAAAGGCTGTGTTGAGTAATGAAGTGGTGATAAAATGGATGGAAGGCAAACCGCTGAAGAAATTCATCTATGTACCCGGCAGGATGATTAATGTGGTGGTGTAACGGTTCATTCGTTGAACCAAACCAACCTTTCGTTGAATGAAACAATGTATCCGTTGAATGACACCGGAACGCATAACACTGTTGCGTATATTGCATTACTTATTTGAACGATTATGAAAAGAATATTTACCCTTGTTGCATTTATCCTATTTGCATTATCTGCCAATGCCCAACTTACTAATGGCCTGGTAGCTCATTGGCAATTTAGTGGTAATGCCAACGATGCTACGAGCAATGGCCACAACGGTACAGCTACGAATGTAATATATACTGCAGGAAAAATGGGAGTAGCTAATACAGCAGCCCTTTTCAATGGCACCAGTAGTTTCATCACCGTACCTAACTCTACAGACTGGAACCTTACTAATTTTACCATAGCTGCCATGGTTAAGATAAACGGTTTTTATACAAACCTTTGCCAGGCAAGCTATATCGTGGAAAGAGGGGGTGGACATACATCCGGCAACTGGGGGCTGGCACTTTTCGACAATGCTTATGATAGTTCATGCACTGTAACGGGGGATACCAGCAAATTCACATTTTATGGCGAGGCAGGTCCTAATAATACCACAATCCCGCACGCACACTGGCAATATACACCTACTGCACGTACAGGCAGATGGTATTGTGTTATTACTACTTTTGATGGCACTTATATAAAGGTGTATGTTGATGGAGTGAACGTTTCAACTGCATGGAGGAATACCCCGGTGCCAATCGGTACGTCAAACAATATTGTGGCCATCGGTGCCAACAGGTTTGGCAACTATACACAATACCCATACTGGTTCAACGGCGCCATTGACGACCTGCGGGTTTATAACAGGGTACTATCACCCACAGAAATCAGCAGCTTTTGCAACCTGTTCGATACCTCAATCACAATCACTACAAACCTATCCGGTAAACAACTATGCGGAGATGATACCTTCCATTTATCCTATACTGTTTCTCCTAATTTCGGGAGTAGCAATGTATTTACCGCACAGTTATCGGATGCCACGGGCAGCTTTGCCAACCCACAAAACATAGGCACAATTGCTTCTGCTGCTGCAGGTACAATTATTTGCACCACCCCTACAGGGCTTACTCCCGGCAACGGATACAGGGTGCGCATTGTTGGCAGCAATCCTGTGCGCTATTCTGATGTCAGCTCAACATTTGGCATATACCCTACACTTACTCCTTCAGCTACGATAGCCGCTACACCCTCAGGCCCTGTAGCTGCCAACCAATACATTACTTTTGTTGCCACACCGGTTGATGCAGGAATATCCCCTTCTTTTCAATGGTACAGGAACGGCACTTCAATACCGGGGGCTACCGACGACACCTTGTACATCAATACACTGAACGATAGCGATATAATACATGTAGTAGTTGCCAGCAGCAACCCTTGTCCTGCTGACCTTACCGCACAAAGCGACAGTATTGTTGTGAGAATATTATCATCTGTGCATGAACTGAAGCTGGACAACCTGAACCTCTACCCTAATCCTGCTAAGAATAATATTACAATAACTGCCGACAACGTAACGAGTGATGTAATGCTGGAAATAGTAAATGCTATGGGGCAAATTGTTCACCGCAGGTATGTTTCTCCGGCAAAGGGACATATAACTGAAACGGTTGAAACAGGCAGCATGGCCAACGGTATATACATACTCCGTATATCATCCAACGGATACCAGCGGAATACCAGGTTTACAGTCAACAGGTAATATAAATTATTGGGGGTTGACCTCTCTAAACGCTGTCGCGAGCCATTGCGACAGCGTTTGTGCACCCATACAGTTCGTATGCTCATGATCTTTCCAAAATGCTGGATTATCATAAATATCTGCAGGCGGGAGCAACACCTTACCACGAACGGTATAAAAATCCATCTCTTCCGGTGTGGGTATTGACCCATATTCCGGGAGATATAAAAACATCACCTTACAGTTATTGGTTGCTGCCAACTCGATAATCTTGTCTATATAGCTGAATGAATATTGATTATAAAACCATCTTGAGAAACCTGTGGCATACTTCCATGAGCGATTACGCTCTTTTCTATCTTCCAGGTAGGCTCTGTGAGCCACTGTGCTGTCAGGCAGCTTTTTATAAGGCGCTTGAGAAGTGAGGTGAACAGTATTTCGCGCAATTATCATATTCTTCAATGCCTCCATCCTTACCACAACTGCGTTATAGATATCAGTCACGATATTATCGTTAAAGAGTAACACAGGCGCCAGGACATCTCTGCCATCTGCAACATATCCAAAATCTATATGCCCGTCCCTGTTTTCCTTCTCACGTATTTCCAGTACAATATATTGTGGTTTTTTGTGTTTAAACAGGTCTTTTATCACTGCATAATCCATATTTCTACCCATGCGGCAATACCCCATATTGACAGGCGTTGCCTCTATCCCCTGTTTTTGCAGACATACACGGAACACATCTTCGTCTATTGCGTCGATAGTATGCGAGGTGCCTATAAATGCTATGTCTATGGGTTCCCTGTTGATAAAAATCCTTTCGTGCAGCCAACTGCTCCTGTTCATGCAATTATCTCTTAGAAGAGCGTAGCTGATTTTTTTATCAAATGGCATGACAAAAAGGATAACCACAAACACCACTATAGGGGTGATAAATAAACCTATCCGTTTCAGAATTTTACTTTTCCCGCTCATCATCTTAAAATTGGAAATAAATAAAATGAGGCGCGTTATCATACACGCCAAATAAGTAAATCCATATCAAGAGGCCGTAGTATGTTCCCCATCTTAACACACGCGGCGCAGATACGAATACGGGCAACGTTCTTTTGTATGAGATTGCGATTTCTACAATAATAAAAACTAACAATGAACAAACAATGTAATGCATGGCCGAAGATGCAGGTTCTGCTAATTGTACTTGCCTTACAAGGTTTTTAATATCACTTGCGAAAGAACCTTTCAGTGCTATCATGTTATGCAGCATATCATTCACAGTTGCAATATCCTTTGCCCTGAAGGCAATCCATGCAAACACTACTGCAAGAAATGTGACCAGTCCTGAGATTAATGAATTAACTGCAGGATAATTATACAATCCTGACAAATGCGCCATGCGGGTCCTTACTCTTTTAGTACTATAATAGAACAGATAATATCCCCAGTGCAACAACCCCCATATAACAAACGTCCACCCTGCCCCATGCCATATACCTGATAATAGAAAGACAATAAACAGGTTATAATACCATCTCCATCTGTCCACTTTATTTCCTCCAAGTGGGACATAAACGTAATCTCTGAACCATGTGGACAAGGATATATGCCAGCGCCGCCAGAATTCCGGAATGGATGTAGAAAAATACGGTTGCCTGAAGTTGGTCATTAATTTAAATCCCATAATCCTGGCTGTACCCAATGCTATATCTGAATAGCCTGAGAAATCGCAATAAATTTGCACGGCAAAAAAGAAAGTAACTAATACCGTTACCCCCGCACCATAATTATCCGGGTTGTTATATACCTGGTCAACATAAGGAGCCAGGTTGTCAGCTATCACCATTTTTTTAAAGAATCCATATAGTGCCAGCCTGAAACCAATCGAAAAGTTCTTATACAGTAGCGGGTATTTTTCCCTGAATTGCGGCAAAAGATTTTGCGGCCGCTCAATGGGCCCAGCTACCAGTTGCGGAAAGAACATCACATAAGTAGCGTAAATTCCCAGGTGTTTTTCAGGTTGTTGCCTGCCATGATATACTTCGAACACATAGCTCAGGCTCTGAAAAGTATGAAAAGACAAGCCTATTGGCAAAATCCATTTAAGCAAAACCGGGTCGTAGTTCCAATGAAAAAATGTGGCCAGCGCACTGATATTAACTGAAAAGAAATTGAAATACTTAAACAGGACCAGGATGGAACAGGTAGAAAGTATGCTCACCCCTAACCATATCTTCTTTTTCTTTTTATCATCCACTTTGTCAATAATGCGCGCAGCCCAATAGTCAATAAGGATAATTGCGAATAATATGAGCAGATATTCAGGTACAAAGGCGCTGTAAAATATGCAACTGGCAACAAACAATAACACCCACCTGTGCTTATACGCCAGCGAGTAATACATAAGTACCACTACGGCAAAAAAAACAAGGAACGTCATCGAATTGAACAACATATTTTCGGGGCAAATATTTTAACAGGGTTGGTAATTCACCATGACAAATGCATTAAAGAATGATTACAACTTAAAATGAGGATTGTAAATAATACCAAACACGTTCCCCCAAGGGTCTTTTACCGCGGCGACTATGATACCACCGCCTACTTCTGTCGGCTCTTCGTGTGGCGACGCACCTGCGCTCAGCAGCATAGCGTGGGTAGCTTTCACATCGTCAACGCCCCAATATGTTATTACACTGTCAGGCTTCATTATCTCACCCTCCTGTGGTTGTAACCCCAACTCGTACCCGCCTACATTGAAACCCACATAAAACGACTCATTGAAATAGGGTTCTATACCCAGCACCCTTGTGTACCATTCGGTAGCCTCAGTTATATCCTGCACTTTGTATATAGCAGTTCTTAATCCGAGAAATGGTGTATGCATATAACAGGTTTTAACATTAAATACTTACGTAAATCTATACCTTAGATAGAAATAAACATACATTTTATGATAATTGGTGTAGCAGGCCCTTATTCAGCAGAAACTGAAGAACAAAGACAACAAAACCTGGAGAATATGAACAAAGCTGCAGCCAGATTGCTGGAAATGGGGCACACACCGCTTATCGGTATCAATGCGGCATTGCCGATAGTTCAGCATGCTAACCTCGACAACCATTACGAAGCTATTATGAAGATTTCTATGGCTGTAATAGACAAATGTGAAGCTCTGCTGATCATAGCTGAAAGCCCCGGTGCCAACCGCGAGCGCGATCTCGTAGCATCCAAATCTTTGCCTGTTTATTACAGCCTTACAGAAGTACCGCATGCCCGATAGTCAACAAACCAAAACAAATAACAGAAAACCATTATGCAACAGACGAAACAGATGCCTTATCTTTGCCATCCATTACTAAAAAGAACTTTTGCCATATATGGCTATCCTGATATTTTTTATTGCGCATCATTATCTTTCCCTCTTTTCACAAACCTTTTTTCAGCACCGGTATGGTGCTCACGGAGCTTTTACCATGAGTAAAGGCTGGGAGCGTTTCTTTTTCATTTTTACCTGGATAACGGAAGGCTCATCTTACCTCAGTCCCCGTGCCTATGCTATTATGCACAGGATGCACCACGCCTACGCCGATACAGATAAAGACCCCCATTCTCCCCTCCATCATAAGAATGTATTTGCTATGATGTGGGCCACCAAGACCGTTTATACCAACATCTTCGACAGGAAGATAGAGATAGACCCCCGTTTTACTAAAAACCTGCCTGATTGGGACAGTTTCGACCGTTTTGCGCATAGCTGGGGGCCCCGCATATTCTGGGCTGCCGCATACACCACTTTCTACATTTACTTTGCTACGTCGTGGTGGATGTTCCTGCTGCTGCCTATTCACTTCACAATCGGGCCTATACATGGTGCCATCATCAACTGGTATGCGCACAAATACGGTTATAAGAACTTCAAACTCAAAAGCACTGCGGTAAACCTGATGCCGGTGGATATTATCATGCTGGGCGAAGGGTATCATAACAACCACCACAAGCGAGCCTCACACCCCAACTTCGGCGTACGGAAATATGAGCTGGACCCGGTGTACCCATTCATTAAACTGTTCAATGCCACAGGTATCATCAAGTTAAAGAAGCTACCTACTGAGTTTATCGAAACAGACTTCTAGGCGACAGAGTTACGCTATTGCTTAGTCATTGTGCAGGATGTGCTGGCTGATGCCGAATAATCCGGGGAATTTAATTGAAAGTTGCCGTACTCATTTTCCATATTCCGCTTATGCTCGTCGCAAGTGGTCTGGGCTTTCTTTTTACTACCGGCTTCTATCTTCTTGTTTTCGTTAAAAGTTTCTGTAATAGTAGTATCAACAAAAATCTGAGTTACCCTCGTGGTTACCACTGTTGTACAGTTACAATCATAGGATTTCTTACAGGATGTAAATGCTATAATTGCACTAATAGCAAATAGAAGTGTGCGGTTTTTCATCTGAGGTTGTTTTATAAGGTTAATATTCGTTACCCGCTAATTCCTGCAAATACTGTACCGCTTTTTTCAACCTGCTGCCATACCAACTGAACATCTCCCCATCTACGAGAATTACCTCTTTATCAGGGAATACCACTTTTACTTCAGCTATATGCTGCTCCTTAAACGGGAAGGGTTCTGATGAAAGCAATATCAATTCAGGATTATAAGCTTTTAATTCTTCCAGTGTCAACTCAGGGTAGCGGTCTTTATCGGCCAATACATTCTGCCAGCCCATGGTTTGTATCATGCTATGGATGAAGGTGTCTCTGCCTATGCTCATCCACGGGTCGCGCCATATAAAGTAGGCAACACGTTTAGGCTTCGTAGCCTTATTCAGGTCGTTAAAGCCTTGTATGATTTCTTCTACCAGTTGGTTGGCCCGGCCTTCCATACCTGTCACCTGTCCTATGGCCTGCATCATATTGACGGCCTGCGGCAGGTTGTGTATATCACTTATCCATACCGGGAATTCTTTGGCCAGCTCTTCTATCTGATCTTTCTCGTTCTCTTCTTTATTGGCTATGATGAGGTCTGGCTTCAGGCTGCGTATCTTTTCGATGTTCAGCTTTTTGGTACCCCCTACCCTTTCCTTCGTTCTGAACCATTCATCGGGGTGAATGCAGAATTTAGTGATGCCCACCACTTCTTTATCCAGCCCCAGGTCGTACAGCAGTTCTGTTTGCGAAGGCACTACGCTGATAATACGCTCCGGGTAATAATTGAAGGTCACTTCCCTGCCCAACTGGTCTATCACTGTCCTTTGCATCAGTCCAACTTTTTATAATAAAACAATACGAAGAAGGTAAACAGAATATCTGCCGGAAAGATAATACTCACAAAATAAGCCCTGTCTATTTCACTGGTTAATGCCAGGTGGAGCATCAGGTTTAATGTGGTAAGCCCAACATATACGTATCCAGCCCATTTCTTCATATCGCACACGAACAGCCAGGCGATAGTATAACACAGGACAAATAGAGGCTGAATTAACAACCAGCCATCTATCTGACCAATAATTACATCATATATCAAGTAGAGCAAGAGAGCAACATGCCCTACAGCTATCCAGGGGAAGGCGACAGGTGGCTTTTGCCAGATACGTTTATAGAATGGTGCGCTCATTTACTTGCTCAGGGCATTAATAATATCGTACTTGGTAAGGATATGATACTGGCCGCTATCGTCTTTTGCCAATACAGCACCGTTCTCTTTGTTGATGAAATTTCCCAGCCTGTCCAGCCTGAGCGACAACTCTACCACCGGCAGCGGTGCGTCCATTACATCTGCCACGTTAAAATCTTTTACCTCGTAGTTGTCAATCATCCGCTTGAAGAGGCCAACCTGTGTTACAGAGCCGGTTATCTCTCCATCCCTCATCACGGGTATCTGCTCTATATCGTATTTCTTCATCAGGTCAATAGCCTGGCTGACTTTAGCATCTTCATCAATAGTTACCAGCCTGCGGCGGCCCAGGCCACCCAGCAGGTCGCGGACGGTTTCTACATCCAGGAAACCCCTGTCCAGCATCCACTCGTCGTTGTACACTTTGCCTACATAGCGGCTGCCGTGGTCGTGGAAGATAACCACCACCAGGTCGGTAGGTTTCAGCCTGTCTTTCAACTGGTGCAGGCCTGCTATAGCGCTGCCGGCGGAGTAACCTACAAATATGCCTTCATCCTTTGTAATCTTACGGGCCATTACAGCGCCGTCCTTATCCGTTACCTGCTCGAAGTGGTCGGCCACCTCGCGTATATAGTTCTTTGGCAGAAAATCCTCGCCTATACCTTCGGTAATATAACTATGCACCTCGTTCATATCCAGTTCGCCCGTGCGGTGCCATTTGGTCAGCAGCGAGCCGTAGCTGTCTATAGCCCATACCTGGATATCCGGGTTTTGCTCCTTCAGGTACTTGCCCGTGCCCGTAAGCGTACCGCCTGTACCTGTAGCTACAACTAGGTGTGTAATTTTCCCTTCTGTCTGCTCCCATATCTCGGGGCCGGTCTGCTCATAATGCGCGTCCCGGTTGGCCAGGTTGTCATATTGGTTGACATACCAGCTATTGGGAATCTCCCTCGCCAAACGGGCTGAAACTGAGTAATAAGAACGCGGGTCTTCAGGCTCCACATCTGTAGGGCATACAATTACTTCCGCGCCAAATGCCTTGAGTATATCCACCTTCTCCTTGCTTTGTTTGTCGGTAGTGGTGAAGATACACTTGTAGCCACGTGCGATAGCACCTAAAGCAAGTCCCATACCTGTGTTGCCTGACGTACCCTCAATAATAGTCCCTCCCGGCTTGATGAGCCCCTGCTCCTCAGCCACGTCCAGCATTTTGATGGCCATACGGTCTTTAATAGAGTTGCCGGGATTAAAATATTCCACTTTTGCATATACAGGGCAAGGCAGACTGGCCGTTACTTTGTTCAGCCTTACCAGCGGGGTATTGCCTATAGTCTGTAGAATACTGTCATATACTTTCTTATCGGGAGTCATTGCTTTTCTTTTAAAATACGGGGCGAAGGTAAAAAATTTTAACGAGGCGGGGATTGGCATATATTAATGTGCTAATACGATAATGTGCTAATGCGACAAGTAACAATGAAATAGGATTCCATAATCCGGTTAAATTGTTAACTACTGAAAACCCGGGTTTAACTGTTAGCAATAACATGTAGTTATAATTATTTGCAGATGAATGTGTTATAACTGGTTTGTTAACTTTTGTTAACTCTGCATCTGTTTTTTTCAGGGAGGTGTATTTAATAAAAATCCCCCCGTAGAAGCGGGGGGAGGGAATGTGGCGCATATTTTTTTTCGATTGGACAGGGTCATGTCATGTGGTTTTACATATCAAAATTACATTAAATAGACGAAATATTCAAATTTTATCATGAATCCTATTGACAATAACCTGCCGGTTGCTTCCCTAATATGTGCAAAACAATCCCGGATATATAGTTAACAGTACCGGCTATAAAGTGCATGTAGGTGGTGAAAATGGATTAACTGAAATTCATTCTGGATTTTATCACCACCACCTGTCTAATTTCCCGGAATAAGCCGAAAAACCGAAAACAGAGTAGGCATCATCAAAAAACAAATATCATGAAAAAACAATTTTTCAAAATCATTATGACATTTATTGCAAGCATTATTGTAATAAATCAAATCAACGCCCAATGCAATATTACCGGCTGGACAACAGTATGTGCCGGCGACCAAAAACAATATACGGTTACAGGCTTAGGAGGCTACATCCCTCAATTTAGTGTTTTTCCATCTTCAGCATCAACAGGCAATTCGCGTGTAGGTAATGTATATACTGTCAATTGGAACAGTACTTTTTTTTCCGGTTGTACAGGTGTAGCATTTGTCATTTGTACTAACGGCCTGCCTGGTCCAGGTAACACATGTAGTCTCGCCGTTACAGTCCATAGGCAACCGTCTTCAGGGGGAATAACAGGGCCATCTGTTGTAACGCCAGTAACTGGTTGGACAAATGAATTGCCCGAGGTAGAGTATACTGTTCCTGCCAGTTGTTTCTCCAGCATCACCTGGACAACACCGCAAGGATGGAACATAATTTCCGGACAAGGCACAACAAAAATAAAAGTAAAACCGGCCATAAATGCAGCTTGTTCAGGAACGATAACAGTAGATGTTCATGGCCAGATTGGAGGTTGTGATAATATTGAAACCAAATCCGTTAGCCGTGACCCGGTAGCATTTGCCACAATTACCAATCATGTCGTACCTCAGCCTGTTGGCAGTTGGCCCCCATTAGAAATTTGTCCTGACGATGATATAATCATGGACTTTAGTAGCAGCAATTTCTGCAACTCGAGCCATACCGATGTATATATTGAATTGGTAGAATGCGATGCAAGCTGGAATGTAATAGGCACTAGGCAGGGTATGTGGTTTAACACCAGTCAATACCAGGCACTAGGAGGACCGCTACATTTCGATGTTAGAAAATTCGCTACAAATGCGCTTGTACCAGCATTTGCCATTAATGCAAATAGCTTCTATGCGCTAAAAATAGCAGTCGGCAGTCCACAATGGAATGAAAGAACCATGTATATTGAAGTAAAACCATCAGGTGGAGCTGCTCCAACCTTTGTTGATGCACAATTGGTCTATCCAATTCAACCAGCCCCGGCTCCCCGCACGGTTAAGGCAATATGGCAAGGTAACCCACTCACGAATTATGAAATCATTTTCCAAACAGCGGACAATTGCGATTTCCTGCTTTCTTCCGTGAATACCAATACCGAATTTATCTCGTGCTTTACGCCTTCAATGTATAGTCCGGGTTTTGTGTCATTGGATATAAGCGGTCTCCCTGCTCTGCATAAGTTCAGGTATAAAGTACGTGAATGTAACTGTGGAACATGGAGTAACTGGATGACTACCACTCCATGCATGTCCTTACCCAAACCAGGGCATCCAAATAGTATTGCAGAAAGAGCTGAGGATGTAATGCAGCTTGAAGTCGCGCCAAATCCATTTGACAAAATCATTAATATTAAATTTTACCTTGAGTCAGAGTCAAAAGTTGCACTTAAGATATTAGATGTAACTGGTAAGCTAGTAATATCATTGGATGAGAAGTCATATAACAGCGGAGATAACAACATAAAAATTGAAACTGCATCAATGAGCCCAGGTTTATATAATGTAATGATTATTACTGAATCTGGAATATTTAATAACAAGATGGTCAAATTGTAAAACAATCTGGCATAACAATAAAAGAGCTATTTCCTATACTAGTACCAATAGTATGGGAAATAGCTCTTTAGTTAAGTGATATTGCCTCCCTTTCAAATTGCCACCAACCTCTCCAAAGCAATTTTTAGATCCTCTGCACAATTCACAAGCAGGCAATCGTTAAGGCCGAAGATGAAGAAATATTTGAGGGGCATGCGCAGCTTCTCCATTTGACTGATGAGCGCATCCCTGCCCTCACGCGCATCATAGATGATTTTGCGGAAAATCACCACATTATTTTCCTTTTCAGCCTGCAATATATCGCGGCTGCTGAGTGGCTTGCATACCACTGCCATTACGAGTTCTTTCCCACTCATTGTCTTCCTCTATATGTTGTAATAAAAATGGTGCGGTCAGGATAGTAATAAATATACAGCTTAAACCCCCTGTTAAACCCCGTGTGGTATATTTTAACATTTCGTTTTTGGTGCTTAACTGGCATAATAATTGCAACTCAATCAACAATATATAATACTAACAACTTATGAAAACTCTGCTCTACGCCTGCCTGGTAATGATTTTCGCAACCGGAATAACCTCCTGCAGAAAAAAAGATAACCCCAAACGGTATAATACAGCAGACAGTATGAAGATGCGCTACAACGGTGGTTTCACGCCTGTAGCTGATTTGCGTATTTATTCCCTGGCAAACGGTACTGTACTTGAGGATACCAGCACCCCTCCTGATAATATGTATGATATTGATTTAGGACAGGAGAAATACAACGCGGCTGCATATATATTACGAGAAGTACCGGGAGCGCTATTGAAGGAAAATGGGAAACAGTATGGTACAGACAAATATCCTGACGCGGGAGGGGTACAACTAACAGCACATATCAAGGGTGTAGCGTACACCTGGTACTTTTCGGATTACACCGGGGAGATGCCTGAGTACGCCCGTGTGTTTGCAGATAAATTATTCAGCATAAAGCAAACACTGATGAAGTAAGTAATTCACAACACCAGCAAGCCCTGTTTGTACAGCGTGTTCACTGGCTTGTTGTCCCAGAAAAGTTCAAAATTTTCGAAGCCTGCCGCTTCGAAAAAGACAGGGAACCTTGCATAGTCACACTATTAGCTACATACCGGAACAGCGCCAGCGAACATGAGTATGCAAAACAAAATATGCTTGTTGCTGATACATGTACATCTCGCAACTACATCTTTACAACTTTGCCCTTTCCTAATACCTCGCCGTGGTCTTTGGTGATATTATAATAATACATGGCTGAAGGCAGCGTAGCTACGGGAATCGAAATGGTATGGTTTCCAGGGCCGTATTCCTTCATCCCACTTTTGTAAACAACCCTGCCCGAAATATCGTAGAGTACTACGGATAAAGATACCCCGCTGTTTATATTGACATTGCAATGCAAAGTAGTAGCAACGGGATTGGGGTATGCGCCTGTTATATTGTTTTTAACCTCGTCATTTATAATCGCCTCGGGATCTGCGTATTCATACAACTCGTCACCCAGGTCCCCCATTGCAGTAAAATACAATTTGCCATTGTACACCGTCAGGTTATCGGGTTGCTCATTTGTGGTTGGTGGGGATATGATATCCGCTACCATTGAGACAGTGTTGTCGTGGTTTAATACCCATAACTCTCTGCCGTGTACACCGTCATCAGCAACAAAAAATACTTTATTAGCGTAGTATATAAAACCAGCCGGCATACTATGACCGGAATTATTGATAGTAGCCACTAAGGAAGTATTGCCTGTAAGCAGTTCATATTTGTATAGCTGAAAAGTACCGGTAACTGAGCCGGCAAAGTAAATCACGTCTCCTATTATACCTATTGTGGGCAATCCTTTTTCATCCCTGTGTAACCCTGGGTTCCACCCCGGATTCAGGTCTGTCAAGCGTTGAACACTGTGCCCGTTGTAGCTGTATAATTCCCGTCCGTAGTCAGGGCCAGTAGCGGTAAAAAACAATGCATTTCCGTCTGTAGTGAGGTTCATAGGATAGCTATCGTATACACCGGGATATATGTCCGCTGCCAGGCTCACCGTCTTAGTGCCGGGGTCATATACATATAACTCGTTTCCTTTGGCGGACGAACTGCCGGCAGTAAAATACAACCTGCCCTTGAAAGCTGTAAGTGACTGCGCACCTTCGAATGTATATTCAAAACTGATCTGCGTGGCCTGGTCGCTAAAAGGGTCGTACACCCAAAGCTGGTTTCCTCCACTGTTGCCCGTGTTGGTATTGAAGTACAGTTTATCGTCCAACACAACCATATCTGCTATGCCGGGAAACTGAACCCTATTTGTGACTTTATGTTCAAAGTTTACATCCTGTCCATCGTAACTATACAACACGATGTAGGTGCCTTCAGGCGGGAAGTACAATTTCCCATTCATTACCGCCATTGGTTTATTATCTATGATAGGCGCTTTCAGGTTGCCGCCACCTGTGTAAATATCCTTGACAAGCGTTGTTTGCACGCCATCCGTTTCCCAAAGCTCAACACCATGAGACGGGTCTATCGCAAAAAAGCACAGCTTGTCCTTATAAACAGTGAGCTTTGAGGGACGAGAAGACCACCCGCCCGGGTATATATCTGCAACAACCCTCGGCTGTGCCCATAGCGAAAAAGAGTAGAATAGAACGGGTAAAAGAAGCCTGACTTTCATAGGAGGTTATTTTGTAATAATAAATTTAGCCAAATATACCCTTAAGTCAAAAAAGGTATTAAGAATATGACAATTTGATGTCGGGATACTCGTTGTATAACCATACATATTAGAATGAGTGGGGCAACCGTGGTTACAGCACCAGTAATCCCTGCCTGTACAGTGTATTTACAGGTTTGTTATCCCAAAAGAGCTCAAAATCTTCCATACCTGCGGCTTCATAATCTTCTTTTACCTGTTGTAGGGTAAGCGTCTTAGTATTATGTAACGATAGTTGCTGCATCATAGCAGCCAGCCACAGGCCCTGTGGTTTATCCACTGTTATACTGTGTTTCCCTTGCTTATTGATGAAGGTCAGTGATGCCTTTTCGTATTGTTCGCCCTTCTTATTCTTAACAAACAACTCAACCACCGGCTGCATGCCTAACCATACTACTTTGGATGTGGGTTTTGCGATGCCGGGCTCTTCTTCCTCCAACGCTTTGACGATGTAATCCGTGGAGACTGTTGTTTTCGGTATTTTGAAATCGAACCACTTGTGCAGGGGATAATCGAAACAAGCGCCGTGCATAAAATTGAGCAGGGACTTTTTCAGGCCGAAGCTGAAGCTCTCATGGTCGGTGCCGGTAGGGTCGGTAAATTCAATATCGTTGTTGGCAAACGTGCCGAGGATATAGCTGTCTTTCACCACCCTATATTTTTCAGGCTCCAACCCTACGGGGCTGTGCGCCGTCATAGCAAAGCGATGCCAGTATGCCGACTGTAATACACCGGCCGCAAACATCTGCCGCACCATCTCCAACGAGTCGATAGTTTCCTGCGCTGTTTGTGTAGGATAGCCATACATCAGGTAGGCATGTACCATGATACCCGCTTCTGTAAAATGCCTGTTGACACGCGCCACCTGTGCTACAGTAATGCCTTTTTGGATCAAAGCCAGCAAGCGGTCTGAAGCCACCTCCAACCCACCCGATACAGCTATGCAGCCCGAAGCCTTGAGCAGCATACATAAATCGCGGGTAAAGCTTTTTTCAAACCGGATATTGGTCCACCAGTTGACCACCATACCCCTGCGGATGATCTCCAGCGCCAGTTCGCGCATCAATGCAGGCGGTGCCGCCTCATCCACAAAGTGGAACCCCGTTTGCCCTGTTTGTGCAATAATCTCCTCCATTCTGTCGCACAATATCTGCGCGGATATGGGTTCGTAGTTTTTGATATAAGGAAGCGATACATCGCAAAAGGTGCATTTGCCCCAATAGCAGCCGTGCGCCATTGTGAGTTTGTTCCAACGTCCATCGCTCCACAGGCTGTGCATGGGGTTGGTCACTTCTATAGCTGATATATAGCCGTCCAGTAAAAAATCGCTGTAATCGGGCGTACCTACCTGTCCTTGTTTATAGTCTTTGCAGGAAGGGTTATCGAAGTACGTTACTTTACCATCTACTAATACGTAGGTGCGTTTCAATTCCTCTATCGCGCATTTACCTTCCATGTATTGCAGCAGTTGCTCCACGGGGCTCTCACCGTCATCCAGTGTTATGAAATCAAAATACTCAAACACCCGGGGGTCGGACAGTGAACGCAGTTCTGTATTAGGAAAGCCGCCACCCATTACAACCTTCACGCCGGGATAATGTTGTTTGAGCCACTGCCCGCAACGGAAAGCAGCAAAGAGGTTGCCGGGGAAAGGTACCGATAGTGCTACCATGCGCGGCTGTACATCAGCCATTCTTTTACTGAGGATATCTACCAGCAGGTTATCCACATAGCTGTATGGCTGTTGCAGTGCTTCGTGCAATTCGTCAAAGCTGTTGGCAGAGCGGCCCAGCCTTTCCGCATAGCGGCTGAACCCAAAATGGCTGTCTACACATTCCTGTACCAGGTCCGACAAATCTTCGAGGTACATGGTGGCGAGGTGCTTGGCTTTATCCTGAATGCCCATGCTGCCAAATACCAGGTCGAGCCCTTCAAGCTGTTCAAAACGGCTGGCCTCGGGCAGGAAATCGCGCTTGCAGATAAGATGCGCCAGTGTGGGGTCTTTGCCCTGCAGGAAATGTATGACCGCGTCTATGGTATTGATATAATCATCCTGCAAAGCCAGTATGCGCTGTGCGTTTTCGCTCCACTCCTTACCGGCATCTACCTGTGCAAACAGCTGTCTTAACCCATCTTTGCTGAATAATGCCAGCGTCACTTCAATACCCATATCAGCCTGCACAGAAGGGATACCTTTGGTATTCAGGAAACCCTTAAGGTAAGCTGTAGCCGGGTACGGCGTATTGAGCTGTGTAAACGGGGGTGTTATTAATAGTACCGGCGCTGTCAATGTGGCAATGCTTAAGCTGCAAAGGTAGTGTTAATAGGATAATAGGTTAATAGGGGAATAAGTTAATAGGGGAATAAGTTAATACGGTAAAACGGTTTATAAAGACGCATATTTATCTTCCATCATCTGCTGCAGTTTCAGTTTCCGGTCTTCCCATTCTTCTTTTATGATGCTAAACATGGCAGTGTGTCGTAGAGCACCATCGCCATTTATCATGTGGTTGCGCAGGGTGCCTTCGTAGGTGGCACCTATTCTTTCTATAGCACGCTGAGAGCGCTTGTTGAAATGGGCAGTTTTCAGTTGTACCCGGTTAGCGCCCAACTGCTCAAAGCAATGCGAAAGCAACAGCAGTTTACATTCTTCATTATATCCCTTCCCCCATACGGAAGGAATATACCATGTCCAGCCTATTTCCAGCGTTTTGTGTGTTGGGGTAATTTCTCCAAACCGGGTGGTGCCAATTACGTCACCGGTTTCTTTATTGAAAATAACGAAGGGGTATTGTGTGTGTTCTGCCTTAAGTACTAAAGCTTCATTGAGAAAGGCCCGCATAACAGTATCATCTGCACCATTTCGGCCGTAGTATTCCCATATCCGGGGGTCTTTTGCCAGTGGGATAAGTATGTCGAAATGTTCCGACGTAAGCGGATGCAACGTCACTTTTTGCCCTTCTAAAACGAGTGGGTCTTGTATCCAGCCCATATATTCAATAAATAGAAAAGCTAATTTATACCAATACCTGCATTTCAGCGTGTGTAGTGAGGAATTTCCATAAAGATTAACAAGTCCCCGGTTACTACAACTTCACCAACCTACCCGCTGCAAATGTCTGCCCTGAACCGTTGTTTACCTGGTAATAGTATTGGCCGGCAGGCAACCAGTCTACCGGGATAGATGTAAGATTGACACCGGGCAGGTATTCCTCATGACGGGTTTTATATACTTGCCTGCCTGTGGCATCAGTCAGGCGGATGGATAGTTCATCCCGCTGCTGTATATCCAGGCTGAAGTACACCTCAGTGACAGTGGGATTGGGAAATACTTTTACATCTATACCCTGGTTGAAGCTGACTACACCCGCTGCCGCATCACTGTATTTATACAGTTCATTACCATCGGCGCCATAAGCACTGAAGTATAGACCACCTTTATATTCTACCATACCCATTGGCTGAATATTGACGGCTGAATTGGTGTTGATATCTGCCACCATTGCGGGCGGGTTATTACCATGCTTCATCCATAGTTCGCGTCCATGTGTACCATCGTCTGCCGTAAAGAATAATTTATTAGCATATCGGATAAATCCTGCAGGTGTACTGTTGCCTCCTGAATTAATGGTAGCTACATGTGCAGATTGGTTGTTTATATAGTTATACCTGAACAATTGAAAACCTGCCGTGCCGTCGTTGCCTGCTATATATAATTCATCCCCGACAACACCGATAACCGGCAGGCCATCTGAGTGTGCAGCCAACCCATCGCCCGGGCCGGCATTGAGGTCGGTAAGTCGTTGCAGGCCTGAGCCATCGTATTTATATAACTCCCTGCCATAGTCGGGCGAGGATGCAGTGAAGTATAATGCCCCAGATACATTAACCAGGCTGGACGGGTCAGAACTAGTAATACCGGGATAAATATCTGCAACCATTATCACTTGTGTAGTGGCGGGGTTGTATTCAAACAACTCCCTGCCCTTTGCCGGGTCGAGTGCTGTAAAATATATTCTTCCGTTAGCTTCTGTTATCCATGCGGGGTCGCTGCCGGGGCCAGTGTTGATAAAGCTTAACTGTTCCGCTGTATTTATAGCGGGGGTGTATTGCCATAATTCCTTCCCGTTGGTGCCATTGGTAGCGTCAAAATACAATTTACCGTTTGCGGCAATTATCTCATCTATTTCTGAACTGTTCAGGCCGGTGGCTATGTCACTCACTAATACTGTGTTACTGCCTCCATCATTGCTGTATAGTTCTAATCCGTTGGTACCATTATCTGCGGGAAAGTACAGCTTGTTGTCAAGCACCGCCATTCTGTGGGCAGGACTGTTGGGTGCACAATCGGTTGGCCCCTGGTAAATATCTTTCGCCATATCAGTGTTCACCCCATCGTGGGCCCATAACTCATAACCCTTGAACCCGTCGTCAGCAAAAAAGTATAACCGGTAATTAAAAACCGTAAGCCTGGAGGGGTTGGAGGAAAACACATTGGGCATAATGTTTTTTACCAGGGCAGGCTGTGCTGAAGCTGTTATACTCAGCATCAATAAAGGGGTAAGGAAAAGACATTTCATAAGGGTTTTATTTTGTAATGATAAATTACGCAAAGTATAAGTAGTTATACCAACAAACATTGTATCATATTACATATACATGACAGAATAATAACGAAGCCGGGCAACGGATAGTATTTACGTCCTCACTATTTTATTTACTGTAAATCAGTGGTTTACGCTCTTTAACAAAACAATTTTCATCCCTATGTGTTGTTATCGCAGGCAATATTCATTATTCACTAAAACTTACTGTTATGGAAAACATAGCGAAAAAACACGGAAAACTACTATGCTTCGCACCGATGGCATTATTCACATTATGGACTATATACTTCTTTGCATTGGTACAGGAAGAGGTGGTTACCTCCAGTATATCCGACCATTTTGCATGGGTAACAGCCATGACTATGAACTACACCAGCCTATGGATAACGTTGAGTATCATTTGTGCCATTACAGGTATTATCCTGCTATACTTCATAGTACACCTGGCCAGGTTGAAGAGTATGGCTGCAGGCACTAAGATGTTCTGGATGGTGATACTCACAACCTTTGGCGCTTTTGCGTTTATCGTATTCTACTTTGCTGAATTGAAGGATGAACCTACTTATGTAGATGTGTACCCGAGTATTGAGTAGGTGAATTACTTCAACTGTTTTAAATACTCCACCACCTGGCCTACCGGCAGCCCCATCACGTTGTAATAATCGCCGTTTATCTTTTCTATACCAATTATGCCTATCCACTCTTGTATGGCATAAGCACCTGCTTTGTCATAGGGGTGGTAGTTGGCCACGTAGTGCCTGATTTGTTCTTCTGTTAGTTTGCGGAAATACACTTCGGTAACAGCGGAAAAACTGTGTCGTTCATTTCCTTTTTGAATACATACACCGCTCACTACTTCATGCATACGGCCTGATAATTTTTTCAGGATAGCCACCGCATCATCTTCATTCACAGGCTTGCCCAGTATTTCATTATCCAGCAGCACGATAGTATCGGCTGCTATTACTATTGCTTCCGGATTATTCCTTGCTATTACAGCCGCTTTTTCCCGTGCCAGGTGTTCAGGCACCTCCTCCCCCGGCATGCCTGGTGGTGGCGTTTCGTCAATATCAGCAATGCGTATCTCGAATGCTATTTCAGCCAGCTCCAGCAGTTGTTTCCTGCGGGGCGACTGTGATGCCAGTATTATATCAGTCATTGGTTTGAAAATAATAAATGATGAGCGAAACCACACCTAATACCATAATGATTTTCAGGTAGCGGCTTTCTTTACCATAATGCTTGGTAGTAGCGCCTTTAGGCAGATAATACATCCACACCAGTATAGGCACTGCCAGTCCTGCCAGCACGTATATACCTAATACATACCATTGCTCTTTTAATAGTTTTACAGCGCCGATTACTAATGGGATAACGGTGAGTACACCCAATAGTTGCGTAAACCTGGCACTGCGCAACAGGCCCCATTTTATAGGCATGGTCACGCAGCCCTGCTCGGCATCGCCTTTGAAGTCTTCCATATCTTTCACTATCTCGCGCATCCAGGTGAGCATGAAGGCGAAGAAAGCATAAGTACCCAGCACCCATACAGGATTAGGTATCAGCGCATAACCGGTATGTATAAAAAAGTCTTCGTACAGGTAATAGCGTATAGCGTTTTCGTAGAGCATTAATACCACAATCGTAAATGCGGTAAGAATAGATACCACCACATTGCCCGATACAAACCTGCGCTTGAACGTAGTAGAATATAGCCAGAGCATGAGGGTGCAGCCCAACTGCATAGCTACGAAACTGTAGTGCCCCGCCCTGCGTGCCACTACTATTGCCAGGAAAATGCCGATAACATTCAACAGGGTATGCACCAGTATGGCCAGCTTGATGGGTATGCGTTTTTCCAGTATCAGTTTTTCGGGTCGGTTGATAACGTCAATCTTTACATCGAAATAATCGTTGATGATATAACCCGCAGCGGCTATCAGCACAGTGGATAATGACAAGAGCAGAAAATTACTCCAATTGAGCACCAGCGGCACGGGCGAGTACTGCTGCATAGGCATAATAACGCAACCCCAGGCAAACAACTGCGTGAGAAAAACGATGATTAAATTCTGCCAACGTACCAGTTTCAGCCAGGCCATGTTTCAATTCGATAATTCGACAATTAGGCAATGTGCCAATTAGCCCTCCCCTTGGGGGAGGGTTGGGAGGGGCTTATCTTCCCCAGGTCGCCGGGTCTTTCCTCCACTCTTCCAGCGATTGTTTTTGTTCTGCCGTGATGAGGTTCTGCTCTTCGGACACTTCCATCAACGCGGTATAATTGCTGATGGTGTGCAAAGGCACGCCGGCTTTTTCCATTGCCTCTGCAGCCGCGTCAAAACCATAAGTGAACAAGGCACACATGCCTATCACTTCGCCACCCGCTTCGCGTATAGCATCTACCGCCTGCAGGCTGCTCTTTCCTGTCGATACCAGGTCTTCTATTACCACTACCTTTTGCCCTTGCTGTAAAACACCTTCTATCTGGTTGCCCATTCCATGTTCTTTGGGTTTGCTGCGCACGTATATCAGCGGCAGTTTCAGCAGGTCGGCAGCCATTGTGCCATGCGGTATACCCGCAGTAGCTACACCCGCTATCACTTCAGCATCAGGAAAATGTTCCAGCACCATATTGGCCAGCTCGCTCTTCACAAAGTCGCGTATGTACGGGTAAGACAATACTTTACGATTATCGCAGTATACGGGCGATTTCCAACCTGAGGCCCATGTATACGGTTGTTGCAGGTTGATTTGTAATGCCTTAATTTGCATTAGTTTTTCGGCAAAATGTTTTTGAGTACTCATAACCGCTCAAACCTACGCCAAATGTATAATTTTACAAAAGAATGAACTTCGCCCAAAAGATATATATCAATAATAAACCACTCATCCTCACTACCGATGCACAGGCTTATATAGCGGGGAACCCCGTAGCGGCAGGATATATGTATTTT
Organism: uncultured Bacteroidota bacterium; assembly: GCA_937928385.1. Classification (GTDB taxonomy): domain Bacteria; phylum Bacteroidota; class Bacteroidia; order Chitinophagales; family Chitinophagaceae; genus UBA5543. The sequence continues at coordinate 20,412 of CALEZD010000075.1, read as the reverse complement.
GAAGGGGCTTTCCCCCGGCACTTCAGGCTGGCACTGCAACATATAGGCAAGGCAGGCACCCTGGGCGCTATCATTGAAGATTTTTCACCCGAATCATTACAGGAAGAATTATATGAGCTGTTTACCCCTATAGATGCCGGCGGCGGCGTGGTAACCAACGAGGATAACGAAGTGCTGATGATATTCCGCCGCGGTAAATGGGACCTGCCCAAAGGCAAATGTGACGAGGGGGAAGAAATAGACGCCTGCGCCCTGCGCGAGGTGAGCGAAGAAACCGGCCTACACAAGCTGAAGCTGGGTGAAAAAATATGCGACACTTATCATGTGTACAGCCAGAACAAACAAAACCTGCTGAAACGCACCGCCTGGTATAAAATGAAAGGAACTATCAAAGAAGAGCCTGTACCGCAGGCAGAAGAAAATATACAGGAAGTGCGGTGGGTTAAGGATGAGGATTTGCCGCTTATAGTTTTCAAGTCTTACGAGGCTATCAGGGAGGTGATGCAAAAAGCCGGTGTGACATGGTAGTTTTAAACTGTCGCAATGGCAATACTTCGTAACATATTTCTTGGGGCAATGCTGATTGTAATAACCTTAGTTTTTGCATTTGTCATATACCTGGCTTATATCAAATATACAATGAGAACTGTTGTTGATAATTTCGACAAAATAAAATACAGGATGACGATAGCTGACGTTAAGGAATTGATAGGCGAACCATTAAAAACACAGGCATTACCAGGTAACAGGCATCAGTATTATTATGGCTCAAGACCTGGGCAATCAGAAGGGTACGTAGTAGTTACAGATACTAACCAATTAGTTATTGATTGGTTTTACAGATAATTTTTTAATGTAACAGCGGATACATAAATAAGAAAGTAAGAGTTATATCTTCGCTGTCGTATATTAACAGTCATAATCGAATCCTTAAACAGGAAAATGAACAACGGTATGGTTGGTAAAATAATTTTCTGGCTGGCACTCATCTTATGTGCCATGCCTTTTATGACACCGCCCTATGCGTTGTTCCTTGGTTTGCTGTTGTCGTTTTTTATTACCAATCCTTTAGGGAAAAAGCGCAGCAAGTACACAGCATTCCTGTTGAAAGCATCTATCGTAGGTCTGGGATTTGGTATCAATATCCACACAGCATTGCAAGCTGGCAAAGATGGCTTTATATATACTATTATATCTATAACAGGTACTTTACTGGTTGGTATTTTACTGGGCAGGATGTTTAAAGTAGATAAGGTTACATCTTACCTTGTATCCACCGGTACCGCTATATGCGGCGGAAGCGCTATTGCAGCCACAGCCCCCGTGACCAATGCGAAAGAAGAGCAAATCAGTGTATCGCTCGTAGTGGTATTTGTACTGAATGCGATAGCTCTCTTTATATTCCCCGCCATCGGACATTGGCTCGGCTTATCCCAATCGCAGTTCGGTGTATGGGCGGCAATAGCCATACACGACACCAGCTCGGTAGTAGGCGCCGCCAGCACTTATGGAGAGGAAGCTTTGAACATTGCCACAACCATCAAACTGGTGCGTGCATTATGGATTATACCATTGGTAGTGCTCACTGCCTTCATCTTTAAAAAGAAAGGAACTAAAACAAGCATCCCCTGGTTCATAGGCCTGTTTGTACTGGCGATGCTTATCAGTTCCAATGTTCCTCAGTTGGAGCCAGTAACGCCTTATATTGTACGTGCAGCAAAAACAGGATTTACGGTTACACTTTTCCTGATAGGCTCCGGCCTCTCGCCAAAGGCATTGAAATCGGTAGGCAGCAAACCTTTGTTGCAGGGTGTGTTGTTGTGGGCACTGGTTTCCATTACCAGCCTTATGGCTATCCTGTACCTGGCATAAAAACAGGGCTTTCGCCCTGCTTTTTTATTTCACCACTTGTATTGTTTGCCTGTGTATTATTCTTTCTTCGTTTGTGACTGTTAATATGTAAGTACCGGAATTGATATCTGTAATGCTTACCTGGTTTTCGCCATTCTGCAGCACTGTACTTAACACCATTCTTCCCGTCATATCATATATCATCAGTTGCTCTGCCCTCTTATTGTTCACAGCTATTTTCAGGAAGTCGCGTGCCGGGTTGGGATACACTACCGGTTGAGCATTGGAATTTTCAAATTCAGGCACGTCGGTGTACTGAATAGTCACTTTGTGAAGCGCACCTATGCAATAACCCAGCAGAATGTTATTGCCGATACTATCCTGGTTGGTAAGCATAGTGATACTGACACCTGATACTTTCTCGTGCAGGTTTTCATTGATGAAACCTATGTTCGTACCGCCATGCGATACAATTGTACGCCCGTTAAAGCTATTGAGTTTGAACATACCCAGGCCATAACCCTGCCCCATTGATATAGGTACCAGTGTTTCAAATTCTGCCATAGAGCCACTATTGAGTATCTGCCCGGACATGAGTTTATCCCAAAACAAAGCATTGTCTTTAGCAGTGGCCATGATAGCACCTGCTGATGATGCCAGGCTGAACATGGCATTGTGCGAATAGCTGTGTACTGTTACCAGGTCTTCATGCGTGCCATTTCCACTCAGGTTGGCCGACCAGCTGTGTGGTATAACACCCGGCGGAGTTTCCTGCGGAAAGAGATAAGTTTCACTCAACCCCTGCGGTGTCAGTATCTCATCGCGCAGAGCCTGCTGCATTGTTTTACCCGTTACGCTCCTGATGATTAATCCGGCCAGCAGGTAGTTGGTATTGCAATAATCCCATGCGCCACCCGGAGCGGCAACCGGTGCTTTCACCAGGTTCAGCACGCTGTCAGGCGGCCACACCCTGGTGAAGTCAGCAAGAATATAATTATTTATGTCGGGGTTGGAGGTAAAGCTGTAGAGCCCGCTGGTATGGTTCAGTAGTTGCCTGATGGAGATATTGCCGGGCACATGTTGGTGTTGTATCCACTGCCCTATTGTATCATCCAGGTCCAGTTTGCCCTGCTCCTGTAGTTTCAGCATCAATACAGCAAAATAGGTTTTGGTATTGCTGCCAATGCCCATATACATATCCTTTGTGACAGGCGTTCCCTGGTGAGATATACCATGGGCACGCTCCCATATACCCTGGCCGGGCACTACTATTGCGGCAGTGGCTCCTTTTAAATTGAACCTGTTGCATACGCTATCGAAAACATCGTTCAGCCTTTGGGTGTATGCACCATTGAGCTGTGCATCTGTTACCTGCCATGAGCAAACAGAGAGGACGGTAAGAATAAGCAGTTTTTTCATAGTCTTTATCATTTATTCAGCGAAGTAAAGCTATACCTTCCGGACACAAAAATCATATTCGACCAACAGCACCATATTCCCGACGTAATGCCGCCCGATGAGTTTGGTCGGTAAAAATGCACATTTGGTCGAACTCGTACAGAAATATCCACGCTTGTCAGTTTCTTTGTATTATGGTATCGTCAACCAACAAGTGGAAACCTGTTTTCGGCAGCCGATTGGCATTGAATATTTATTTCTGGTTATTCGCACTCCTCTTTATTTATAAACTCAATTCGGGCGTTGATACATACCCCCAGTCTGTGTACCTGGTTTATAAAGGTGCATTGGCAGCTTTGTTGTTTGTGCTTACTTATGTCAACAACCTGTTATTAGTGCCAAAGTTGTTAGCGAAGAAAAAACGGTTACTCTATACAATAGCAGCGGCCATCCTTCTGCTGTTGACATCTGCAGGATTTGTGCTGGTATTCAAACAAATGCTGGGGCGATATCCCCTTGCAGAGATTTATGAAGTCAGCATCATTACGATGCCGGTTGGGCCCGAATGGACAACGGAGGCGCTCACGGAAGAAATAGTAGGTTATGCCTTTGGATTGGCACTGTGGCTGGGCGCTTTTACTATGGCCTGGTATATGCAAGACCATAGCCGCCAGGAAAAACTGGCGCAACAGGCAGCTCATAAACAAACAGAAGCAGAACTGGAGTTACTCCGCAACCAACTTAACCCGCATTTCCTGTTCAATACCCTGAACAATATTTACGGTCTCAGCCTGCAACAATCAGACAAAGCTCCCGAGTCCATACTCAAGCTTTCATCTATCATGCGCTATATGCTCTACGATACAGATGTACCACAGGTATCATTTGAAAAAGAGAAAGAAATCATGCAGGCGTATATTGATATGGAATTGCTCCGTTTGCAGGACACGGGTAGTTTAAAATTCACCATTGAGGCTGACGACAACTATAGCCTGCCACCGTTACTCTGGCTGCCTATACTGGAAAATGCATTTAAACATGGTACGCGCTTTATCGCAGACCAATATCATATTGATTTCAGCTGCACTATCCACAACCATAAGTTGTATATCACATCATCCAACAACTGTGTGCCTGCTAATCATGAACATGGCGGCGTGGGGCTAACTAACCTGCGCAAAAGACTGGATATACTATATCCCGGCAAATACATCCTCAATACACGGCGGCATAATGATATGTATAAAACAGAACTAACCGTATATTTATAGTAATGCACACTGTACGGGTAATAATAGTGGACGATGAGCCTATAGCCAGGGATATACTTAAAGTATATGCCGCTAAGTTGCCACTATTAGAAATAGTAGCCACCTGCAAAAACGCCGTTGAAGCAATGAACATTCTCAACAACGAAACCGCTGACTTGCTGCTGCTCGACATCAATATGCCCGGCATGTCGGGTATGGAACTGATAAAGCAATTGGCTAATCCTCCACTGGTCATCCTTACTACAGCCTACCCGCAATATGCTGTTGAAAGCTATGAACTGAATGTAATAGATTACCTGCTTAAACCATTTGCATTCTCACGTTTTGAAAAAGCTATTACAAAAGCAGCAGAGCAATTGGAACACAGGCAAACAGATGACAGCATATTTGTAAAGACTGATGGTAAACTGGTTAAGGTAGACATTAGTGAACTGCAATTGATAGAAGCCGTAAAAGACTATGTAAAGCTATGGGTGGGAGATAAGCCCCTAATGATACTCAGCACCATGAAAAACATGGAAGAACAGTTATTGAGCTATCCGCAAATGGTGCGTGTTCACAAGTCGTACATAGTCAACATCAGGCATATTACAGAATTGGCCGGGAGTAACATACATACAGCATCTCACGAAATACCCATAGGCAATACGTACAAAGACAAAGTCACAGAAGTGTTCAATAAATACAGGATAGGGTAAATAAATACGGGCGGTCAATAACCACCCGTAAATTATCTCATTGTCAAATTGCCGAATTATCAAATTAGGAAAGCCCATCAGTCTCCACTTCTTTGGCAATCTTCTTCACCAGTCCCTGCAGCACATTGCCCGGGCCTACTTCTGTAAACTTAGTAGCGCCATTTTTTACCATATGCTCTACGCTCTGCGTCCAGCGCACGGGTGAGGTAAGCTGGTTGATAAGGTTGCGCTGTATCATGGCAGGGTCTATATATGGGTTAGCATCTACATTCTGATATACAGGGCAGCTGGGGTTGCCGAAATGTGTTGTTTCTATCGCCGCCTGCAGTTCTTCTTTAGCAGGCTCCATCAGTGGCGAGTGGAAAGCACCGCCTACCTGCAATACCAATGCACGTTTGGCACCAGCAGCCTTCATAGCCTCGCAGGCCCGGTTAATACCCTCTATACTACCACTGATGACCAACTGGCCGGGACAGTTATAGTTGGCAGGTACCACCACCTCGTCTGTAAACGAAGCGCATATCTCTTCCACTTTTGCATCTTCCAGGCCCAGCACCGCTGCCATCGTAGAGGGGTTGATTTCGCAGGCGCGCTGCATAGCCATGGCACGTTTGTACACCAGCTTCAGTCCGTCTTCAAAGCTCAATACCTTATTTGCCACCAATGCAGAGAACTCACCCAGCGAGTGGCCCGCTACCATATTGGGCACTAAACCTTCGGTCGTCAGAAACCTGATAACCGAATGCAGGAAGATTGCCGGCTGCGTTACTTTGGTTTGCTTCAGGTCATCTGCAGTACCTGTGAACATAATATCCGTAATACGGAAACCCAGTATCTCGTTTGCCTGTTCAAAGTACTCACGGGCTACTGTATTATTGTCGTACAGCTCTTTGCCCATACCTGTAAACTGTGCTCCCTGTCCCGGGAATACATAAGCGTGTTTCATCATAAATAATCTGTTTGCTGGGGCGAAAGTAAAACTAATGCGGCAATAGGACAATACGATAATGTGCCAATGAGTTCAATCATAACTTTGCACCATATTAATTATCGCATTGCCGCATTAGCAAATTGGCACATTATTGTATTATGAACTGGACAGAACTGACAAACGAAGCACAATTAGACAGCATTATTGAAGAGAGCAAGACACAACCCGTAGTAATCTACAAGCACAGCACCCGCTGCCACATCAGCGCTATGGCTATGAACAGGCTGCAGCGCGAACAGGCTCCTGATAACATAAAGTTTTATTACCTGGACGTAATAGCAAAACGGCCAATCAGCAACAAAGTGGCGGAAATTTTCCACGTGCCACACGAAAGCCCCCAACTGCTGCTGATTAAAGATGGCGAATGCACCTACGAAGAAAGCCACAACGGCATCAGGATGGATGAACTGGCGGAGCAGGTATAGTTACTCAATGTCTTAATGGCTCAATTCCTCAATGCCAATTATCATTTTGAGATACATTGAGACATTTTCATATTGAGCTATTGCGCAATTACACTGCCTTATTCTTCCACCTGCCCGTACGCAGGTACAACAGGCAGGCAGTAAAGAGTGTACCCCAATATACAAACTCAGACATCCACGCCCAGTATAGCGGCAGGCGCATACGCTCAATGGCTATATAGCAATACAGAATGTAGCTGCCCACGCACAATACTTCGATAAATAGGTTGACACGAGTATTGCCCGTACCCATCACACCGTTAAACATTACAGTAGATACCGCCATAAGCACAGATGATACAGCCACCACCCTCAGGCTGGGTATGGCAAAGCGCACCAGGTCGGGGTCGTTGCGGTATAGGGAGAGGAATTCATAGGGGAATATGACCAGTAGTGCCCCAAGGGTAATGGCATAAATGACAGCCAGTTTCATGCACCGCAATATCACCGGTATCACCAGTCTTTGTTTGCTTTGTCCTATCACATTGCTCACCAGCGTATTGCACGCTGATGCCATAGCCCAAAGCCCTATACCCGCAACGCCAAATACACTGCGCAGTATCTGGCTCACAGCCAGTTCGCGCGTTCCTAAATGTTCTACATAGATAAAGAACACTTGCCAGCCCCCTATGCTGAACATGAACTGAACAATCAATGGAGACGCGATAATTAAAGACTTCTTAGCCAGTTGTACATCAAAACGCCCCGTCGCCAGTATCGGGAATTTTACCTGCATGTTCTTTATGTAGAAAATGCTGTACATAGTGATAGCAAAGACCACCTCAGAGATTACCGATGCCAGCGCAGCACCTACCATACCCATTTCGGGCAGGCCCAGCTTACCGAATATCAATCCATAATCAAGCACTATATTCACGGCATTGCCTGCAATAGACCCGTGTATCAGGTACTTCGATTGCCCGGTAGCTATATAGAACGAGTTGGCCAGTTGTGTGAGCATGAGGAAGGGCAATCCCCAAACACGCATATTTATGAATTCAATACTTAACTGTGCGTTGACAGCATCGTCCAGCGTGGTGCGGAAGATGTAGGGTGCAATAAACATAGCCGCTACCATCATCCCTATACCAAACATCAGGCTTAAGAGCATACCATTGGTAAATGTCTTTGCCAGCCCGCTATAGTTGCGCTCACCCGCCCTGCGCGACATCTGCACCTGTATGCCGCTCGTCAGCCCCACGCCTACCATAGCCAGTATCATGTAGAAGATACCGGCCATACCATTGGCACCCAGCTCCCGCTCGCCCAGCCTGCCCAGGAAGACGGTGTCCGTCAGAAAGCTGATTTGCGGTATCAGCATGGCCACAGATATGGGTGCTGCCAGCCTGATGATATCCCTGTTACTGATAGATAATTGCACTACAAATACTTGAAAATGTGATGTATGACCGTTAAAGTCTGTTATCTGTATTAGCTTTGCAAAAATAGTCTTCGCGGCACAACTTGTGGCTTTGATTGCTCAAGTGTCGGGAAATTATTTTATAATTGTGTGCTATCTATGTCAGAAATTGCAAACAGCCCGGCGGCGGAGCAAATATATAAACTGCATACAGGGGATAATATCATATCGCAGATAGCGAAGGTGATTATCGTACTGATGCCGAGGGGTATTTCCGTGGCAGGGTTCAGCGAGCGTGGAGACTTGCTGATGATTAAGAACAACGAGTACAAGAAGACACTACCCTCATGGATTATTGATTTCTTCGAACACCAGTTTCTCAACGAGCAGATGCTGAGCGCACCACACAAGGTGACTTCGGTTTTCGTGGCAAGCGACAAGACCCTGGTAGTACCCGAGATATTGTACAAACCCCACGATTCGGAGGCATGGCTACGCAAGCTGCACTTTATAGAGGCCAACGAGGTGATTACCACCCACCACCTGCGCGAAGACAAGGCTTACTACCTGTACGCATGGCCATCGGCTATCAAAAGCCTCATCAACCGCTACTTTACCAAGAGCAAGATATTGCCTTTTGCCACCTACCAGTTTTACAAACCGTTCAAGGCCGAATGCAGTATGCAAATCAGCCTGACAGCAGACAGGGCATTTGCCACGCTGTATAAGAACCGGGAACTGTACTGGCACCAGGTATTTCCTTTCAAATCATCAGAAGATATTGTGTACCAGGTAAAACTGGCTGCGCAGCAGTTTGACATCAACGATGCGCAGATGGCTATGCAATGCACTGTGGCCAACAAAGCACAGGCAACGCATATTAGCGAAATGCTGCAGTTCTTCCCCGGGCTGAAAGACGGCACGGGCACCGTAGTGGCCAACGACCGCAGTTGGGTGAGCAATATCTACCTGATACAACAACTGTACGCATGCGGATTGTAGGAGGCGAGTTCAGGGGACGGAAGTTCAGTCCGCCCACCAGCACGCCTGCGCGCCCCACTACCGATGTGGCCAAAGAAGGCCTGTTCAATACACTGACCAATATGCTGGACCTGGAGGACATCAGCACCTGCGACCTGTTTGGCGGCACAGGCAGCATCAGCTACGAGCTGGCATCGCGTGGGGCGGGCGAACTGACCCTGATAGAGCGCGACATGGGCAATATCAACTTCATCAAAAAGACGGTCAAAGAGCTGGGCATTCCTGAAAAGTTTCACATCATCAAAGGCGATGTGTTCAGGTTCATGAAACAGAACACCCAAAAGTTCGACTTCATATTCGCCGGGCCGCCTTATGCATTAGAGAACATTGATGACATACCCATGCTGGTATTTGAGCAGCAGATGTTGGCCGATGATGGTATATTTGTACTGGAGCATACGCCCCGCAACGATTACCAGCAACACCCCAACTTCCTGCGGATGAAGAACTACGGGACTACGGTGTTCAGCTTTTTTAAACAACCAAGCGAGTAGCAACTATGGACAAGATATGTTTGTTTCCCGGCACTTTCGACCCCATAACCATGGGGCATGTGGACGTTATAGAGCGTTCAGTATCGTTGTTTGACAAGCTGGTGATAGCCATTGGGGTGAATACGGGTAAAACACCCATGTTCAGCATAGAGCAGCGCATAGCCTGGATACAGGAGATATTCAAAAACTACCCGCAGATAGAGGTAACCAGCTACACGGGCCTCACCATCAACTACTGCAAAGAGATAGGCGCCCAATACATGATGCGCGGCATCCGCTACATATCCGACTTTGAATATGAAAAAGCCATTGGCGATATGAACCGCCTGCTGGCACCGGAGATAGAAACTATCTTCCTGACCTGCTCGCCGGAGTATTCTACCATATCTTCTACCATCGTGCGCGATGTGATACGCAACGGGGGCGATGTGAGCCGGATAGTACCGCCTGAGGTGAAGGTTAATTAGCCAATCCGACAATGCGGTAGTTGTTCCGTTTTGATGCCACTTACTTACATTTTTGGAACAATTTCCCTTGCCTCAAATAACTGATTGACAACTGTTTAATTGAAAATGTTCCATTTTGATTCCAAAAATTCAGGTTTTTGAATTTGGAACAATTCTTCGCTGGTGGTTGTCCGCCTCGAGTTGGCCCCCTATACCGATTGCTATCGGTATCCCCAACGGGGGACTTACTGCATTGTCCGCTAGAGCACAAAGACGGGGATGTTATCACTAGTTTTCAAAGAGCTTCAGGTTGCCTTATCGGGGAAGGCTGATATTTTCAAATATACGTGAAATTGCTATTATTAACAACCCGATCTTTTCCATGAGTTTAGCAAAAAGGAATGGGTGGCAACATTGATAAGTGTTACAATAAAATTAAACTGTTTTAACTTGATTGCCCCCGAGTCTCAAAATCGGAGACCCGCCTAGGATGGAAATAGTCCCGTAGCCCTACATGCAGTAGTTGTAAGATCAGCTATCGCCGTATGTAGGTGGTAGTGCAGCTATAATTGTCTCCATTAGCACGCTTTATATTATAAGTCATGGTCACGGTTTTAAAGTCCTCAGAATACGTTGCGTGGCCGGAAAAAGTAGAGTCGCCCAACTGCTGCTCTACAAACGTCATCGTCCTTTCGTGACAATTTACGATAGCAGATCGTAGCCCTCCCCACCAGAATAACAACCGGTTTTTTTCTGCTGGTTGTTTGGTAAAGTCCAGCATGCCAGTTCCACTACTGCCTTGCATACAATTGGTGGGGCCTTCGTAAAACCCTGAAAAATTATCAATACACAGTCTTTCCATGACAGTAAACGTAAAAGGATATTCCTTTTTGATGCCCGACGAACTTTTTGTATGCAATACAGCGGTATAATGGCCCGGCCTGGCATAATTATGCCTGAATGTTAGGGTAACATTGGCCGTGGGTTTTACCTTTTGAGGCTCTATGCTTGTTTCTACATTGTCAGGTATGCCTTCCAGCCACACTTCCACCTCTTCAGCCCTGGTTCTGGATAAGTTTGATATGGTAAACGTTAATTCGCGGTCGCCGCCTTGACCCGGCAGGTGTACTTGGTCTGAAAACGTTATGTGGTAGTCGAACGGCACGTCGTCAACGGACCCAACCTTCCCGGACTTTACGCACGAGCAGATGGCCAGGAGGGATAACATCAGGACTGTTGACAGAATGGTTAGTTTTTTCACAGAGTTTTTAGTTTTGAAAAGTAAAATATCATTAATGTTTTGTGTTTGTCAATTAACCCCCCCCGCCAGATCAACCGGGCGATGAATATGTCCGGATACTATTTTTCACGTACCATAATGAAAGTATGCTTAAAAGCATCGCTGGTAAGGTAAAAAGTATCGGTAACAGGCAACAAAACGCTTGAGTTCGATGAATTGGGGCTCAACATCTTGTATTCAGGCGAAACGGGCCCTTTGGCGGTCATATAAGGCTGAAAATACTGGTGGTCTATAAAATCCAGGTCTTCTGTATCGTAAAATTTGATGGCAAAAGCGTTTTTGGCTATCAGGTTACCGGAAACTCCAAAACGGAATTCACGCGTACCGTTCCCGTCTTTAAATATGGCTACCTGGCTTCTTTTAAAGACGATGCTCTTATTCCTTCCCGCCGCGCTCATAGTGTCCCAGGAATTACCCACTTTGGTAAAACTGCCCACCGCTATCCACTTGCTGCTATCGGCATCGCCCGACAACAACAGCGGCCTATGTATATTGCCCGTGTTATTTGATATGACGTATTTACGACCTGGTCCGGCCGTCTTAAAAAAGATGTTGACGTAGGGCCACACTGCCCAATTAGTCATAGTGCGGTCTTCAGAAAACACATCGTAATAGTAAGTTATTCCGCTATCGAAATCTACTTCCAGGCTATCAATACCCGGCGGAAAAGTGAATGTCTGAACGACATTGCGGTCACTATAATAATCTTCCTTGTTACGGTATAGCTTCAGGGTGAGTGATTGTGCGGGATTTTCACGGGGGTAACTAAGTTGGAGGTAGCTCTTTGTATCTTCGGTTACATTGGTGTCAACAGGCGCCTTTTCACAACTGAACAGCATCAAACATAGCACTACAGGTAAGGTTACAAGCGATCTCATAGGATTTTTTTTCGCCAATATAGTTATTTTCTCTTTGCAACAAACCAAATCGCGAATGGGAAAACCTCAAACAATTTATCTTTACCCCATGAGTTGCAACCTGAGTATAATTGGCGAAGATCTGGATGTAGACGCACTGGACGCAAAGTTGGGGTTACCCGGCTTTCATAAAAATTATAAAGGCGCGCCGAGGTACAGGACCAAACCTGAAAAAGAAAAGCTGCCTTATTCCTACATGTCCACCACGGTGAGCGAGGCGGGGTTTTACGCATTTGAGCAACAGGTTAAAGACGTAATAGCTTACCTGCAGCAGCATTACGATATATTGAAATTGGTGAGTGGCGTGAAAGAAGTACAATACTTCAACCTCGACTTCGGAGTACGCCATGCAGGCAAGTTTCGCCAGGGCTTGTACGTGGACCCTGAGTTGGTTCGCCTGGCCGGTGAACTGGGTATGTCTATTGAAGTAAGTATGTATTCGAGTGGGGAGTAAGGAATTTAATCCGCCGCCTCGTATTTCTTTACGAACAACTCAAGGCCGGGTTTGTCTTCTGTTATGTAGGCTGTTTTTTCGCCGAAGAGGTTGACAATCTGGTCGTCGCGCAGGCGCTGCGAGAGGGTGGCGCGGGCTATGTATATGCCGGGCTTCACATCGTTGGCCACAAAGGTGGTCATGTCCTCACTCACTTTTTTAGCAGGTATTATGTCTTTACCATTCACGTTGTGCAGGGTCACTATCGCCCTGCTGAACCCGAGGCGTTGTAACTGCGCACGCTCCTCGTCGAACAGGCCGCTGAAATCAAGCTTCAGGTCTATGTCTACTTCGCTTATTTCATTGTCGTCATTCATCACCCTGCGTTTTTGCGTGAGTGGGGCCACAGGCGTGTATGGCGCTGCGGTATGTATATATGTACCACCTTCTGCCCCATTTATTTCTTCATGCTCGGTGTACTCCTCTTCCGCATCGGGTACCGGTGCTGCGGTTGCAGCGGCGGTGTCTGTACCCGGTATTGCCGTTTCGGCTATGGGCTGTGCGGCAGCAGGGACATTATTATTGGACTGAACGTAATTGCCCTTCAGCCTGTCCAGCAAGTCCATCACAGTGCCCGAATAAAAGCCCAGTATAAAGCCGAATATGATAATCAGTTCGCTGGCCTCAATATGGAGTGTGGCATTGCCCTTGATATAGCTGTACACCAGTACGAGTATGACAGCTGCAAAAGGTGCATACAGCAACCTGGCAGACTGGTAGATAATTACCCGGAAGCTGATGCCGTCTCCTCTTCCCACATTTTTGCCAATAAAAAACAACAGGCTGCATAATACACCGAATATCACCCAGGATACCACCTCAGCATAGAGCAACTTGCCCGACAGCCAAAAGAAAGACCTGAGCCTGAGGCGGTAATCAGCCAGGAAAATACCTGTTTCACGCGGGGTAAAGGTGCCGAGATACTGCTGAATGGTAGCCATTTGCTTCGGGTCTATCTCTTCGCCATACTGGCTGCTGATGTAGATCATGGCCTTTTTTACCCTTTCTTTCCTGTCCTGTTCTTCAGAATAATTATTGATGGTATTACTCTCAGGGAAAGTAGCGATATAAGGTTCGTATTCAGATTCGGTACTATCGTCGTTGTAGCTGTCCAGGAAACCATCGTTGGTATTGGTAATACGCTGCCTGTTGTATGAGGACTGGGGCTGTGCGTTGTCAGCAGCCTGCGATACTAAAATACTGTTGATATGCCTGATATCGGCAGAAGAGAAACGTGCATGCTCGTAGCCGGGTATACCCAAACTGCTGTGGCAGAGCAGGTAAAGTGTTGCCCATGCCAGCAATATAGCCCCGTATAACAGGAACCATTGTTTGGCCGACCAGATGCTTGTTTGTGTAGTCCCCGGCCTGTTAGGGCCGGATTTACCGGTTGTCATGCTCGTTCTTTAAGAGATAATTGTATATCTCCCTGCTCTCTCTATACAGCAACCCGCATTGGGCAGGTATTCGTTGCCCATGCCGGTTGTATAATTGTAGCGTGAAGATAGATTTTTCATCCATTACAGACAAATGGCGGCCCGCCGGTACAGGGCTGAAAATTGTAAATAATTCGTTAACGGACAATGTTCATAACCTGTGCATTTCATTGTAAGCTAACATTCCCGTAATGATTTCATAACAATTTTCTGCATATCTTTAGTATAACTAATAACTAATCAATATGATATGGCGAACCTTTAAAGGAGAACCGATTAAGCTGCCGGTGAAGCAGGCTGTGGAAAATGCTATTATCAGGGAAACCAATGCAGGCTATAAACTGAAGGTATGCATAGGCACCGACTCGCAGGTACATGGCAAAGAAACCGAGTTTGCTACCGTAATCGTTTTCCTGCGCGAAAAGCATGGCGGCTTCATGTTCATCAACAACGACAAGACCACCAAGCGCTACAGCATCAAAGAGCGTATGCTGGTAGAAGTGGCCAAGAGCATTGAAATTGCCTACGAGTTGTGCAACCTCTTTACACAATACGATGTGGATATGGAGGTGCATGCCGACATCAACACCAACCCCCAGTTTAAAAGCAACGAAGCCCTGCGCGAGGCTATGGGCTATATACTGGGTATGGGCTTCGCCTTCAAGGCCAAACCCGAAGCTTTTGCCAGCAGCAGCTGCGCCAATAAGTGCGTGAACTGATAACGCACACTACTGTCCTTCCTTTTTTTTGATGATCGCATCATCATAGCGGACTTTTCACCCTTTTTCTCCGGCATTTTTTCATCATTCACGGTTTAGTATTGCTTGCGGTTAAAGCAAGGATTAATAGCTATTTAAGCTTCTTTAAGTGTTTATTTATGAGTAAAAAATGCTACATTTACTAGTAAAGACTACCGACTTTCCGGAAACGTATGAAAATAAACTACAGGTACCTGGCAGCTATTCTATGCTTTCTTGTCCCCTTGTGCGCAATGGGGCACGAAGGGGATTTCAGGCCCATTGAATTTGTAAAAAATGAAGGCCAATGGGATGGGCCGTTTGCATATAGGGCACAATATGGCAACATAACACTGTTTTTAGAGAACAGCACCTTTACATACCTGGTAGGCGCAGCCGATAACGCTCATAAAATATTTGACTATAAACACCTGAAAACTAAAGAACCACCGGTGATGCGCTACCACGCCTACAAGGTGCATATCTTAAACGCCAACCCCAACCCCGAAATAACCGGCAGCAAACCACAACAACATTATTACAACTACTACCTGGGCAGCGATACCAACAGGTGGAAAAGTTTTATTTATCCTAACCTGGTGGTAGACTACAAGGGGGTGTACACAGGTATTGACCTGCATATAGCGTCGGAGGGCAGGAATATCAAATACGATTTTATAGTAAATGCCGGTGCCAATGCTGATGATATACAACTGGCCTTTGAAGGTACAGATGCACTGGATATAAAAGACGGCAACCTGCTCATTACTACATCTGTAGGTACCATACAGGAAATGGCCCCCTACGCCTACCAGTATATCAACGGAGAAAGAAAGGAAGTTCCCTGCAAATACAGGCTGAAAAACAATGTACTGACCTACAACTTCACCAAAGGATACGATAAGAACCACGCGTTGATTATCGACCCCCAAATTGTGTTTACCACATTTACAGGCTCTACAGATGATAACTGGGGTTTTACAGCCACGTATGATAACCAGGGCAATTTTTATGCAGGTGGTATTGTAGGCGGTGCCACTACAGGTGGTAGTACAGGCTACCCCCGTACAATAGGCCCGCTGGCCCACGCCGGGGGCGATGGTGCCGACAGCAACGCTGCAGCTATACCCAGCGATATGGGCATTACCAAGTTCAACCCCACAGGCACAACGAATGTTTATTCAACCTACCTGGGCGGTATCAGCCAGGACCAGCCGCATAGTATGGTGGTAGATGCGCAAGGCAACCTGTATATAGCAGGGCGCACCTATTCGCAGGATTTCCCCATACAAGGTACGGGCACTGCTCACAACGGCAGGTCGGACATAGTAGTGGTAAAACTGAACCCCAACGGAACTTTAAACGCATCGAGGTTTGTAGGCGGCAGTGCTGACGATGGGGTGAATATATCTTCAGCCTATGGTGTTATCCAATCGCTGAAACACACTTATGCAGATGATGCCCGTAGCGAGATACTGTTGGACAATGGCGGTAACGTGTATGTGGCAAGCTCTACCAAATCCGGCAATTTCCCGATGGTGAACGCGACTAAAAACAACCTGACCGGCGTGCAGGATGGCGTAGTGTTTAAACTGAATAACGCGCTGACCAGTATACTATGGAGTACCTATATAGGTGGCAATAGCGTGGATGCAGCTTATGTGCTTGCGCTGAATAAATCTGAATCATCGGTGTATGTATCGGGTGGCACGGCCAGCGCCAATTTTACAGGCTCGGGTGGTTTGTGGAATACCTACCAGGGCGGCGCAGCAGACGGGTTTATACAGAAGTATGCAAATGGCGGCGCCTATGGCCTGCAACGTGCTACATTGATAGGCAGGGGTGGCTACGACCAGTGTTTTGGTATTCAGGTAGATGATGAGAACAACGTGTATGTAACCGGGAACACATTGGGCGGCACTTTTCCTGTAACAGCAGGCGTGTACAATAACGCAGGCTCCAGCCAATTCGTTATGAAGCTGGACAGCAACCTGAGTACGAATATTTTTTCAACGGTGTATGGTTCGGGCACATCGGCAGTCACCAATATTACACCGGTAGCCTTCCTGGTAGATACCTGCCAGAATATCTATATATCCGGCTGGGGCGGGGCTGTTGCAGGCAATGGAGGCAATACTAACGGTATGGCTACTTTCCTGGGCGCTACCCCACCTACACCTGCCAATATAGTTTCGTCTACCACCAACGGTGATGATTTTTATTTCATTGTATTCTCTAAAAATGCAGCAGCATTATTATTTGCGGCCTTCTACGGAGGCAGTACACTGGGCGAACATGTAGACGGCGGCACCAGCCGTTTTGACAAAAATGGCGTAGTGTACCAGGCTATTTGCGGTGGCTGCGGCGGCTCATCGGCAGTGCCCATGATGCCGAATGTTTTCAGCACGACAAACGGCAGCAGCAACTGCAACCTGCTTGCGCTGAAGATAGCCTTCAACCTAGGCTCGGTAGATGCAAATCTTACCGTGCAACCCGCTGCTTCAGTTTGCCTGGGCGACCCGTTTAATTTTTCTTCAAACGGCTCTACCAATGCTACCAATTTTATGTGGGATTTCGGAGACGGCAACTCCACCAGCACTCCCAACCCATCGCATACCTACGCTACGGGCGGAACGTTCAATGTACGGCTGATAGCCATGAACCCCAATGCCTGCAAAACAAGTGATACTGCTTTTGTTACCGTACGTGTGGACACCAACTCCATCAATGCAGATTTTGACGTGGTACAGACAGATAGTTGCAAACCTTTCAAAGCGACATTTACCAACAAATCAAAATCGGGCGCAAGCACTACCTACACCTGGCTGTTCGGCGATGGCAAAACCTTTAACGGGCAAAACCCGGGTTCGCATGAATATGCAGATACCGGAACATATACCATCACCCTGATATTAAACGACCCGGCAGCCTGCAACCCTAACGATACTATGCGAAAGACCATCAGCTTCAATACGCTGTATGTAGAAGCCGGATTTGAAGGCCCGCCGATAGTTTGCGAAAAAACAGGTGCACAATTCAATAACCGCTCAAAGAACGCGCTTACTTTCCAGTGGAAATTCGGCGATGGCAAAACTTCTTCCGAGAGTAACCCTAATCATATATACGATACTGCCGGCACATACATCATCACTATGTATGCCTACAACCCCGGCACCTGCAATGGGGTAGATTCTCTTACTGACACTATACAGGTAGAGAGCACACCGATAGCCAACTTCAGGCACGACCCTATAATACCTGTAACGAACGAGCCTATTAATTTTACCAATCTTTCTCAACGTGCTACATCGTGGGTATGGGATTTTGGCGATAACACCTTCACTACGCTGGAAACACCTGCGCCTAAATTCTACAGGCGCACGGGCTCGTACAGGGTGTGCCTGCAGGCATTGAACAAAGTAGGATGCGCAGATACAATATGTAAGTATGTAGATGCGGATGTGTACCCGCTGGCTGATATACCCAAGGCATTCAGCCCCAACGGAGATGGTGAAAATGATATACTGTATGTGCGTGGTGCCGGTATCGAAACCATAGACCTGAAAATATTCAACCGCTGGGGTGAGCTGGTGTTTGAATCTACCGATATAAGTATTGGCTGGGATGGAAAATACAAAGGCACAGAAACCCCTGTAGAAGCTTATGGCTATGTACTGAACGTAACCTTTGTAGACGGGACCACTTTTTACAAGAAAGGAAATGTTACCTTGTTAAGATAATTTCATGCGGATAAAACGCTTATATACATATTGTGCAGTTGCAGCATTGTTGATAACCATGCAGGATAAGGCGGTGGCCCAGGGTATGCATTTTTCTCAGTACTACAACGCCCCTATGTTGCTGAACCCTGCCAATACCGCGCTGATGAGCGATGCGGATTTCAGGCTGGGTGTCAATTACCGCACGCAATGGGCGGGGTTACCGGTGCCTTTCAATACATTTTCAGGCTTTGCCGATTTCCAGGTATTGCGCAACCGCAACCTGACTAACTGGCTGGGCCTGGGGCTGGCCATGTTCAGCGACAAGGCGGGCGACGGGCAATTGTCTCTTGGCAGGTACGAGGGTTTTGTAGCTTACCATATACAAACGGGCAACTTCAGCATGTTTTCCGTAGGCTTGTCCGGCGCGTATGTACAACGTAGTGTTGACTTTTCAAGACTCACCTTCGACAGGCAGTGGGATGGTTTCAAGTTTGACGGAGCCGCCCCCAACGGAGAAACAGGCTGGAAAGCCGAAACATCGTTTATAGATGTGGGTGCAGGTGTCAATTATGCTTATTACCCTAACGAGTTTACCTACATCAAACTGGGCGTAGGTGTGTCGCATGTCAATCAGCCCACCGAGTCATTTTACGACATGGATAATAAGGTGCAGATGAGGCCCACCGCCAACCTGGACGCTATATTCGTTACCGCTTCATTGTTCACACTCAACCCATCGGTATATTACACACGCCAGGGCAGCGCACAGGAGATTGTGTACGGCCTGCAGGCCAAAGCGTATATCAGCGAAGACAACAGTGGCAACCCCACTAATGTAATATTCGGGGTTTACCACAGGTATGGCGATGCGGTGATACCTATGCTGGGCTTTCAGTGGGCGGGTGTAAAATTCATCACCTCTTATGATGTTACACTTTCCGGCTTATCAGACCATGTGAAGTATAACGGCGCCCTGGAACTGTCGCTGATATACGAAGGCATGTACAGCGGAGACCGTGATAAAATGAATTGCCCACGCTTTTAACAAAAAATTACCTGATTTATAAATTGCTGGGTATTACTTTTGAGACATATATATATGACAGACATGGAAAATGAAAAATTTAAAGTGCTGTTGGTAGAGGATGATACCAACTTCGGACAGGTACTGAAAAACTACCTCGAACTGAATGACTTCGTTGTAGAACTGGCGCGAGATGGTATATTGGGCCTGGCCGCATTTCGCCGCGAGAAATTTGATATATGCCTGCTGGACGTGATGATGCCCAATATGGACGGCTTCACCCTGGCGGAAGAAATCAGGAACGTAGATCCGGATGTGCCCCTGTTCTTCCTCTCTGCCAAGAGCATGAAGGAAGATATACTGAGCGGCTACAAGCTGGGGGCTGATGATTATATCACCAAGCCTTTTGACAGCGAAGTATTGCTGCACAAAATAAAAGCCATACTGAAGCGCAACCAGGAAATGCAGGAAAAACAGCATTCGCAGGTAGAGTTCCAGATAGGCGGCTACAGCTTCAACAGCAAGCTGCGTACCCTGGAGTTTGAAGGCAATGCACAAACGCTTTCTCCTAAAGAGAACGAACTGCTGCTGATGCTGTGCGAATACAAAAACGACCTGCTGCCGCGCGAAAATGCGCTGAAACGTATATGGGGCAGCGATACCTACTTCAACGGCCGCAGTATGGACGTGTACATAGCCAAGCTGCGCAAATACCTGAAAGCAGACAGCTCAGTAGAAATCGTAAATATCCACGGTAACGGCTTCAGGT
>CALEZD010000074.1 GCA_937928385.1 uncultured Bacteroidota bacterium | reverse complement strand
GGGCTTCTCAGTTTCATTAAACGTCCCTTCAGGAAAGACGGCGATACTACATTCATGCTTTATGGCGCGCCACATCAGCCTCATGCTTTTGGCGCGGCTTTCCGTGCTCGACCTGTCCACCAATATGGCTATTTGTTTGTAGACATAGCCAAATACAGGTATGCGCGCCATTTCTTTCTTAGCCAACGTACGGAAATAATAAGGTATAGCTGCGTAAATAAGCACCGTATCTAAGTAAGAAATATGATTGGCTACATACACATATTTTTCTTTGCCAGGACGATTGCCTATACGCCGTACAGGCATACCCATACAAAAGAGCCAGCCCATAGCCCAGTAGTGTACAATATACCATATCGCCTTACGGCCCCATGCCTTATCCCACAAGCCCAGGAAAAATATGACAGGAAATGCAGCTACCAGGCACAGCAGGTAGGTGGCAATGACCCAGGCAGCATAAAACGGCTGCAACAGTTTGCTGAGCATAAATTACATTCCCGGGAATAATGGACGCCCTATAATCTCGCGGAACGGCCATGGGATAGTGATGAGGATAGCAATCAGCGCTATCAATGTGTACCAGAATACTTTTTTGAACTTGGCAGTGTCCGGAATATCTTTCTTGACAGCACTATAGCCAATATGTATCAGGATAATAGCAATGAGCATACCGAGTAAATGCTCCATAGCCCAGAAGCGTGCAGCTGGTATTTTCATAAAACCACCGCCTGTCAGTACTTTGAACCAGCCATTACCTATATACAGTATCAACCCCAGCAGCAACTGAATATCAGCCGTTATCATCAGCAGCATGGCGGGGCGCTTGTCTGATTTGGTAAATTGCCTTGCGCCACTAAGGCCGCCTATGGTCTTAAAAATTGTCCATAAAGCGAATAACAGTATGAACCAACGCAGGAAATTGTGCAAGTGCTGAATACCGGTCAACATAAGATGTGGTGTTTTTTGTGCAGGGCTAAGTTACAACCCCACAGGCAAAAAAAACAGGTTACCAGCCCATTCTTTCTCTCAGCGACCTTATCTGCTCCATATGATGCCTGCCGTGCCATGCATAGAGTGCAGTCATTTGCCATACAGGCACGCTTTTATTCTGTTCGGGATGAAAGTAGGTGCGTTTCCAATCTTCCTCGTCCATGCTGCGCAATAAAGCAGCCCACCTGCGGTGCAGGGCATGCAGCAGGGTGATGGATATATTTACGGGCACGGTAGCTACGTCCTGTAATTCAGACCATAAGTTCTCATCGTATGGTTTTATCGTAGGGTTATCCTCTGTTAGTGCAAGTTTCAACCTGATGTAGGCATTCATATGGCTATCGGCAATATGGTGTATTACCTGCCTGCTGTTCCAGCCGCCATCGCGGTAGGGCACTTCCAGTTGGGCCTCGTCCAGGTTTTCGATACAGGGGTCCAGCCACGAGGGCATGGCTTCAATGGCGCTAACCCACCCGTTAATAAGTTGGGGTGTATAATCTGCCGGCGCTTTGTAACGCCCTATGGGGTATTTTATTTGTTCCAATGTATCCATAGCTTATTTGTTGAAGGCTAACTGCTCTAGTTTCATCCTTTGTTTGAACCAGGGTGTCAGCATATTCATCATTCTATTGTACGGGATGAACAGATTGATTTCACCATCGGCATAAGATGCGACTTCGTAAATACCATATACAAAAGTGATGCCCTTGTTGCTGATGTAAAACTTTTCAGGTATATACAGTTCTTCGGTCAGCATGTTTTCGTACAGGGGTGCTTCGTCTTTTATGTTGTATAGGTGCCTGGCTTCTTTCTCCAGCAGTTTTACCATCAGCGCAGTATCGGCTTGTAGTATGTCGCTCAGCTTCAGCAGCTTTTTATCACGGGAATCAATGCAGAGATAGTGACTGGAATAATTGCCGTGGGCACCACCCGTATAAGCATATACATGATGGTTGAGTACAATCATGCCATCCTCATTATATACAACCCAAAAGTTGGTTTGCTCACTCCAGTTGCCAAAAGAAGTAGCCGTTGTATATAGTTTTTTCTCTTCATCGCTTACATGCCTGTAGTCGGCGAAGTACTTTGCCTTCAGTCCATCCAGGCAGCTTTTCATATCATCGCCGGCAATCGTATCGCAGCCAATGCAGTTGTATATCGCAGTACGTACAAACTTTGTGCCCTCATCATCACCTACAGGCAGCAGCACCTCGTAGGTGGTTGATGCTTTAGGTTCAGGCAGGCTATCTGTAAAGTTCATACTATCCGTCATGCATACAATACTGAACTGTTGTGCACCTTTATTGAAATCTTCTTTCAGCAATATGGGGTATGTTGTATCTCCGTTTCCGCTTATCCATTCGCCTTTTATACTGTCACCGGCAATGGCTACCTGCCAGGTAGCCAGGTTTTCTTTGCGTTCAGTTTCAGGGCGCTCCACAAATATCAATGGCAGGCTGGTGGGGTTATCAGTAGTATTATAGAGCTGTATGTTTTTTCCGTGCTGTACATAATAATACTGGCAGGTAACAGTATTGCCGTATTGCATATAATGCAGTACCACAGGCTGTCCTGCCACAGTGCCGGTATAGCGCTTGTACACGCCGCACATGGTATCGGTAGTAAAACCTTCTTCTTTTATTACCTGCTCATGGCGGGCAAAGGGTTTTTCCTCTCCGCCGCAGGCATACAAGAGTATGGTAATGAATAACAATAATCCAGACTTCTTCATACAGCCAGTCTTCAGTTCTATTTTGCGTCCAGTATTATATTGCCGTCTTTTCCGCTGCCCATCAGCACAATTTTCGAGTTTTGCGATGTAGCCAGTTCTTTGATGGCTTTTATTTGTTCGTATTGCAATTGCTTGTCGGTCAGGTTGGTGGCGATGATGCGCTGGTAGTCAGCTATACCCTGTGCTTCTACACGCTTACGCTCAGCCTCCTGTTTTTCTTTCTGCAGTACGAATTGCATTTTCTGCGCTTCCTGCTCCGCGTTTATCTTTTGTTCTATTGCCTGTTTAACAGATGCAGGCAGGCTAATGTTGCGTATGAGCAGGTTCTCCACCACCAGCCCACGTTTCTTAAATTCCTTTTCTATGCTATTGTGTATTCTAGTCTGAAATTCATCGCGCTTTGTAGAGTAGAGCGCCACAGCATCGTAATACACAGCATTGTCGCGTATCATGGTACGCGCCACCGGGCGTACTACTTTATCCTGGTAGTCCATACCTATTTGGGCTATCAGCCTGGGTGCGTCTGATGGAATGACCCGGTATAGCACCGTCAGGTCTATTGTTACTTCCAGGCCATCTGCCGACAGGGTGTGTATGGCATCGTCCTGGCTCTGGCGACCCTCGTCGGTCATGCCGCTCATGGTATAGTTCATGGTGCGTATATCCACCTCTACTATTTCCATCAGGGGATTAATCATGTGCAGGCCGCTGGGCAGCACCGATTTTTGCACCTTTCCGAAGAGTTTTTTTACGCCTATATACCCTGCGTCTATCTGCACGATACTGGCCGTGAGCGCTCCTAACAGTATGAGTATAAGGCCCAGCAAACGGGCACCTCTTACAAATGCCTGTAGTTTGCGCAGCTCAGGCCCGCCTTTACCAATGATAAAAGAAATAAACAATATGATAGCGCCTAATACTACAAATCCCATGGTTCCCCAGTTTTATATATCAAAAGTATAAATCCCCGGGGCAAAAAACTAAAATGAATGCCATTTTCATGTTTTCAGTACATACAATGTTGATAAGCTTTGGCACGGATAAGAACAACTTGTTGATATAGCATAATATCAACATAAGGATAACAGGCAGGTAACAATTAATCAAAATACGGATAATGTATATGTCAGACCTTTACCCTTGAAGCAGGACTTACACACTCTGCGCCATGAAGGTTCATACAATCATACGATTTAGGGTAACAGTAGCCCCGCCGCCCGGCGAGGCTATTTTTTTTCTACAGTATCTGTATAATAAGCTTTCAGGTAGCGCAGTTCTATCTGGCTTTGCAGCACGTCCACTTTACGGGCTGATACGCGGGCATAGTCATTAAACTGCTGTTCGCCTTCGTAATAAAACCCAATGATGTAGGAATAAGGCGTGGTGTCGGGACGTATGGCAGGCCTTATAGTTTTAGTTAGTTTGGGAAACGTCATTATGCTATGCGCCTCGTTAAACCCGTAAGCTGCATCCAGGTAGTACCGCCCTTCGTGGCTGGAATCAGTCGCCGTAAGCCGTACTGAATAATATAAATCGTTCAGGTTGTCTTCGGTAATGGGCGTGCTGTCTGCCGCAACCACGGTGCCTGCGGCAGGTGCGTAGAAGTGTACTATATCCTCTGTGCTGTCGCTGCCCCCACAAGCTGCCAGCAAGGGTATCAGTATCAATGCTAATTTTTTCATGCGGGGCAAAAGTAGAACTTGGATTAAATATTTACGCCAAAAGGGGGATTTTACTGTTGTGGTTTTAAATACTGATGCTAATGGGCTACTTTTAAGCCCTGAAAAATAATTATAAAGCAAATATGACACGTATGCGTCAAATGAAAAAATGGATATTACCTGTTATGGCATTGATAGGTACACAAATGTTTATGGCATCATGTAAAGATGGCGGACAGGAAAAGCCCGCAGAAGCAAAAGAATTCACTGTAGAGGCGGAAAAATTCGCGGACATCAAAATCCTGCGCTACCAGGTGCCGGGTTGGGACGAACTGAGCGCCCAGCAGAAGGAACTGGCTTACTACCTGTACGAAGCAGCACTTTGCGGCCGCGACATCATTTACGACCAGAAAAGTAAGTACGGCATCATGCTGCGCAAAACGCTGGAAGCGGCTTACGGCACTTATAAAGGCGACAAGAATGCTGAAGACTGGAAAAAGTTTGAAGAATACTGCGGCCGTTTCTGGTTCAGTAATGGTTACCACCATCACTATGGTAATGAGAAGTTTGCCCCCGGATGTGGTGAAGCATACTTTGCAGAGGTGATAAAAAACAGTGATGCAGCGCAGTTGCCACTGGAAGAAGGTGAAACAGTTGATGCTTTCATAGCACGTATCACACCCATAGTGTACGATATGAGCATAGAGCCGAAAGTCGTTGACCAGCGCCCAGATATAGACAACGTAGTAAATTCTTCCAATAATTTTTATGAAGGCGTAACACAAAAAGAAGTGGAAGCTTTCTACGATAAGTTTGATACCAAAGGCGATGCACCATCGTGGGGATTGAACAGCAAAACAATGAAGGAGAATGGCCAGGTAGTGGAGAAAGTATGGAAAGTAGGCGGCATGTATTCTCCGGCTATCGAGAAAATTGTTTACTGGTTAGAAAAAGCTATCCCTGTTGCAGAAAACGAGCAGCAGAAAAAGTCGCTGGAACTGCTGGTAGAGTATTATAAAACCGGCGACCTGAAAATATTTGACGAATACAGCATAGCCTGGGTAAATGATACTGCTTCCCGCTTAGATGTTGTAAATGGCTTTATCGAGGTGTACCTGGATGCGATAGGCAAGAAGGGCAGCTTTGAAAGTGTAGTGTCTATGAAAGATATGGAAGCTACCAAGCGCATCAACGCCATAGCGCAGCAGGCGCAGTGGTTTGAAGATAATTCGCCCCTAATAGAAGAGCACAAAAAGAAGGAAGTAAAAGGCATCACTGCTAAAGCAATAACTGCGATAGTAGAAAGTGGTGACGCAGCCCCCAGCACGCCTATAGGCATTAACCTGCCCAACGCCGATTGGATACGTAAAAACCATGGTTCCAAGTCTGTATCGCTGAGCAATATTATCCACGCTTATAACGTAGCCAAATCAAAAGGCGGTTTCCTGGATGAATTTGTAACGGACGAAAAAGTGAAAGCGCGTATGAAAGAGCATGGTAACCTGGCATCTGACCTGCATACAGATATGCACGAGTGTATAGGCCATGCATCGGGCCAAATAAACCCCGGTGTGGAAACAACAGATAAGACACTGAAAAATTATGCATCGACACTGGAAGAGGCACGCGCCGACCTGGTGGCACTGTATTATGCTATGGACCAGAAACTGGTAGATATAGGCGTGGCATCTACTACTGAAGTGGGCATGGCCGAATACGACAGCTATATGATGAACGGCCTGATGACACAACTTACCCGCCTGAAACTGGGTGACAACATTGAAGAAGCGCACATGCGCAACCGTGCCCTGAACGCTTATTGGGTATATGAAAAAGGTAAGGCTGACAACGTAGTGGAATTTGTAAAAAAAGACGGTAAAACCTATGTGCAGGTAAATGACTACAACAAGCTGCGCGACCTGTTCGGCCAGTTGCTGCGCGAGATTCAGCGCATCAAATCAGAAGGTGACTATGCAGCAGGTAAGGCACTGGTAGAAACCTATGGTGTAAAAGTGGACCCCGAACTGCACAAAGAAGTGCTGGAGCGTTATGCCAAACTGGGCGACAAACCATACTCAGGTTTTATACAGCCTAAACTGGTACCAGTGAAGAGCGGTGATAAAATCACTGATGTGAAAGTAGAATATCCTGAAAGTTTCTACGGCCAGATGATGGAATATGGTAAGAACTATGGCTACCTGCCGGTAAAGAATTAATAAGAAATGAATAGTTGATAGAAGAAGGGTCGCAGATTTGCGGCCCTCTTTATTAGTATTGTATCACACCGGCTTTTACAGTGAAGGGCCGCTGTAGTTCCTTAGTGTCCAGCAGGCAGGGCACAGGTTGGTTATATACAGTAGCGGGCGTGTACACGGGGGCTTTGTCTATTATTTTTTCTATTTGCACAGAGAGCGTAGTACTCAGCTTTTTGTCTGTTTCTTTCCACCTGTAGGAGTGAACAATATTGCGAGATGCGCCACCTGTATGTACGGTGGTTTCTCCAGTAGTTGTTATAGTAGTCTTTTTTTCTATTCCGTTGAAATTGTGGTACACAATCTTTCCTTTGTCGCTGATGATGATATTGTCCAGCATCAGCCTGTATTCACCGTCTTTTTTTAGCTGGCTGCCGAGCTGATGGATAATATACCTTCTTACAGTTTCGCCTGTTACGGATGGCTGCTGTTCTACTTCCTGTACTGCATAGATATTCATATTGTTCAGCTTCAGGGGTATGGGGTTGGGGTTCCTGATTTCCCACAAAGTTTCCATAGTTACCGGGTCAAGCAGTTCGGTGGTGTCGGCCATGTTTTTTACCTCCAGCACATTCCCTTTATAGTTGATGGTGCTTACCTGTGCTGATACACTGAAAGAAGTATATAAAAAAAGGGATGTTGTTATTACAGCTATCCCTTTATGAATATTTTGTCTTACCCGCATTACAGTGGTGTTTAGATAAAAGTACTGTAATGAGATTTATTCTACAACGAAATTCCCATTGATATGTACAACCACATTAACAGGCTCACCGTCTACTTTTATTGGAGGTACTTTTGTTGATTCAATGATTTGTACTATTTCTTCATTTAGTTGAGTGCGTACATCATCAGGAATTTTGGGTTGTTTTTCTTTGCCATCAATGTCTACTACGGATATAGGATATATGCTTCCGGGTTGTACATAAACAACTTCCCCTTGTTTATTAATTACCACAGTTTCTGTATAGTAATTATAGGTTGCTTTACCCAGTTTCCCTGCCGTAGCCTTAATCTTCTGCTCTATCGCACGCTTAAGCGTTTCAATTGCCTGTTCATCATCTGTTTTATGCACCTTTTCTCTATTCAGGCTGATTACATCGTCACTTTTACTTGTTACCACGAATTTTTCTTCTCCTGTCAAGGGGTTCACTACTTCGGTGGTGTCTTTCGTGTGTACAAATAATACCAGCTTATTGTCCTTGTAGGTTATTTCCTTTCTTTGTGCGTAAAGGTTGGCAACCGATAGGCATAACAGGAGCAACATGCAACATGTTACTCCTGCGTATTTTAATGATATTGGTTGCATAGCGTAACTTTTTAGTTGAATTAAAGTTACTGCTATTAAGCAGAAAATGCAATATAAGCTTACAACGAAATCAACTTTCCATCTTGCACCGAAAAGTCACCATTGTTGTAACAGGTCGAAAATAGCAAGGCCTGTAAAGCATATAGCTGTTGAGTTGATGATGTACTGCAACATAATCTTATAATTTACCGGACCGTAAAATTGTCTTGAATTCTTATAGAGTAAATCTGTGACTTACCATCTATTACCAGTTGTTCTGCTTTTGTCTGTTCCAGTGTTTTTACTATTACCTTGTCTATTTCAGTCTTTACATCGTCAGGAATTGGGGTTTCATCAGTGCTTTGTCCGTAACGTGTCATATATGGCTCTATCCCATCCAGTTCGTAATAAACCACATTTCCCTTTTTGTCTACTATTACGTTATCCAGGTCATAAACATAGTTACCTTTACCCAGTTTTTTAGCGTAGCTACTTAACGCCACACCTATTCCCATCTTTATTTTGTTCTCTGAGTTACGCATCTCTATAGTAGCATTCTGGTGACTTGTATTATATACTTCTTCACCATTCATTTTTTTGATGAAGTCGGGCACGTCTCTGCGAGTAATTATTATCTTAATTTCTCCGGTAGCAGGATCCATTACCTGCATGGTATCCGGAGGGAATGCTTGTGTTTCAAACACATTCCCCTTATAAGTTATCTTATTCCCGTCCTTTTGGGGTTCTTCGCCAGAGAAGGCATTTTTTGTGAAGCATAACAGGGATAGCAGTAATACAGGGGCTATCAGCAGTTGTTTGCCCCTGGCCAGGGTGGTTGTTTTTCTTGTCAGCATAAGAAGGCGTTTTTTTAAGGGTGAACGAATAAATGAATGGGCAAGTACAGGGGCTGCGTTCAGTACGGATTGCTCCACAAGGAACCGCCCGTACTCGGATGGGTTATTTTCTACCGCCTTGTCTGCCTGGTACTCATGTACCAGCAGCAGGCGTTTTTCCAGCAGGTATATCATAGGGTTGAACCAGAACAGGATATGGAATAAGCGGATGAGGAGTACATCTATAAAATGCAGCAGGTGGCCGTGCTGCTCTTCATGCGCCAGTATCATACGCAGCTCTTCTTCAGAATACTCTTCCCTGCTACAGATAAATACCATCCTGAATGCAGAGAATGGGCTCATGCTTTTTCCTGTTTCTATTATGGTCCATGTGCCGTCTTTCGATTTATCACCTTTACGGTACATGCGTTGTATTACTACTATATCTTTCAATAATAGTAAACTAAAGAGAGCAATACCCGACAGGTAGATTATTTGCAACCATTGTTCCCAGCCTAACAATTCCAACTCTGAACCTGTAACTATAGCCTCGCGCATTGCCGCTGTTTGCTCGGCTAAGGGCCTGCCAGTTGCACTGCTGTAGATAACAGAGTCGTACCCCCACGACCATAGTGGTATCAGAGCGCCCGCCAGCAGGAGGATGAGCAAATACAACCTGTTGTAACCGTGCATTGCCTCCTTGCGCAGGAACAAGTCGAAGACAATCAGGCCCGTAAGCCATATAGCCGTTGAGTTGATGATGTATTGCAGCATAGCTACTTCTTTTTATTGTTATCAATAGTTTTCAGCAGGTCGTTCAGTTCTTTCAGGTCCATGTCTTCATTCTTTACCAGGAAGCTGACTAATTTCTTTGGCGAACCGCTGAAATACTTTTCTACTAAGCTTTGCACGCCATGTTGGGCGTATTCTTCTTTAGAAACGATGGGGAAGTACTCGTAAGTTTTGCCATAAGCTTTGTGGTCAAGGAAGCCCTTACGCTCCAGTATGCGTACTACCGACGAAACCGTACTATGTGGTATCTCCGGGTCGCCCAGGCGGTCTATTATATCTCTTACCAGGCAGGGCTGTATCTGCCAGATGATGTGCATGATTTCTTCTTCCGCCTTGGTTAGTTGTGATATCGTCTTTTTTCGCTTCATAACGTAAACTTACGTTATGTAACTGAAAAATGCAAGTAAAATTTTTATATGCCTGCTATTTCTTTTCAAAACCGTATTGAAATGATGAAAGATAAGCAGTAGGGCTGCCATTGATAATCAGTGGTGTATAACGCATCCGGTTGATTTGTTTGGCGATGATGCCATTGATAATATACGCACTGGTAGGGTTAACAGGAAATGTAACAGGTTTTGTAAATGGATTAGTTGCAGGGTTGTGCCGGAGTATCCCCTTTGTTTCGTAATAAGCTATATAGCCCCGTTCGTCCACCACCATATTGGTCAATTCGTATTTATAATAACCGGTCTGCAAATGTGCTTTTTCCCTTACTATAGCACTATCTATCATTTTTTGAAACATACGGTAATCATTCGCTGCTTCTTTGAATGCACTGATTTCTCTCAACCTGTCATTATCGGGGTCGTCTTTAAACTGATGAATCTTCTTCCCGTTCAGCAATATGGGTACTGGCGACTCAGTAGTTACGCTTCGTTTTATTTTAGATTTGCCTACCACTACTTCACGTTCCTTAGGCTTGCTGAAGGTGATTTCATCACCTCTTTGAGTAATGATTGTTTCACCGTATCGCTCTTTTTCATTCCGGAAAGAAGAAAACAGGAACAGAACGCAGAATAATGAAAGGGTTATATACTTATAGCAGTTCATGATGTTTTAAAAAAAATAATTATGCAAAATACGCATCATTACAGCACTTCCTCCTTCTGTTTTTCAACTGCTGTGTATAACTGGTAGTAAGCACCTTTGGCTTCCAGCAATTCTTTGTGGTTGCCCTGCTCTATGATACGCCCTTTGTCCAGCACTATTATTTCATCGGCCTTGCGTATGGTAGACAGGCGATGGGCTATTACTATTGAGGTACGCCCCTGTATCATAGTGTCAATGGCATGTTGTATCAGTTGCTCACTCTCGCTGTCAACAGATGATGTAGCTTCGTCTAATACCAATATAGACGGGTTGTAAAGCAAAGCCCTGGCGAATGACAATAGTTGCCTTTGCCCCTGCGACATACTGCTGCCCCGCTCCATCACGTTGAAGCCGTACCCGCCGGGTAGTTTCATAATATGCTCGTGCATACCCAGCATTTTGGTCACACGCTGCACTTCTTCCATGCTGATGTCTTTGTTGCGTAGGGTGATGTTGTCGAACACCGAACCGGAGAACAGGAACACATCCTGCAACACGATACCAATATGCCCGCGCAGGTTGTGCACATCGTAGTCGCGGATATCTGTGCCGTCTATTTTTATACTGCCCCTGTTCACTTCATAGATACGGCTCAGCAGGCTGATAATGGATGTTTTGCCCGCACCTGTATGCCCTACCACGGCCAGTGTCTTGCCTTTGTCCAACTTAAATGATACTCCTTTCAGTACAGGTATATCCTGCCTATAGCCAAAGTGGACTTGTTCAAAAGCAACACCCCCTTCTATCTTTTCAGGTGCATGAGTGCCTTTGTTGTGGAGGTTTTCTTTACTGTCGAGCACACCGAACACACGCTCGGCCGCTACCATACCCATTTGCAGTACATTGAACTTATCGGCCAGCATACGCAGCGGGCGAAACAACAGGTTGAGGTACATGACAAATGCGATAATAACACCGGGGCTGGTTTCAAAATGCATCATACGCACTGCTCCCCACCATACCAGCAGGGCTATGGCTATAGTGGCTATTATCTCCACTACGGGAAAGAATACCGAATATGCGAAAATGGCTTTGATATTGGCATCGCGATGCTCTTTGTTGATTTTTCTGAATTTATCCAACTCCCGTTGCTCGGCGCCGAATGCCTGAACTATATACATGCCTACTATATGTTCTTGCACGAATGCGTTGAGGGCCGCCACGGCATTGCGTACCCGCTGGAACGATTTGTTCACCGACTCTTTGAATATGTAGGTGGCCAATATAATAGCCGGGAAAGTAGTAAGGCATACCAGCGCCAGTTTCCAGTCGGTCACCAGCATGACTACAATGATGGCGATAATGGTCAGTACATCGGCGATAATCGAAATCACCCCTTGCCCGAATACTTCGTTCACCGCCTCCAGGTCGTTGATGGTGCGGGTGGTGAGGGTGCCGATAGGCGTGCGGTCGTAGTAGGCTATGTCCTGGAACAATACTTTGCGGAATACCTTTTTGCGCATATCGTTTACCACTGTTTGGCCTAACCAACCTATCAGGTACATAAACCAGAAACGCAACAGGTTTTCTACTAACAGAATACCCAGTTGTATCACCGATATCCATATCAGCCCTTCCAGCAGCTTATTGCTGATGTATTTATCTACTGACAATTGTATCAGCCATGGGCGCAACGGGGCTACTACTGCCAGTATTACAGACAGGGAGATAGACAGGTAGAAACTGCCCTTGTAGGGTGCGGTATATGAAAATAACCGCCTGAGCAGCCCCAGGTCGAATATCTTTTTTATGTCGTTATTCTTTGCCAATTAATCCTGCTCCTCTTTTATGGTCATCAGGTACGCCTTTATAAATCCGTCTATCTCACCATCCATTACAGGCTGCACATTGCCCACTTCATAATCGGTACGGTGGTCTTTTATCATTTTGTAGGGGTGAAATACATAAGAGCGTATCTGAGAGCCCCATTCTATTTTCTTTTTGCCGGCATTGGCGGCGTTCTTCAGTTCTTCGCGCTTGCGCAGTTCTTCCTCGTACAGGCGGCTTTTCAGCATGGTCATGGCCTTATCCCTGTTGTCGCCCTGTGTACGCGCCTGCTGGCATTCTACAATGATGCCCGAGGGTATGTGCTTCAGGCGCACGGCTGTTTCTACCTTGTTTACATTCTGTCCGCCCTTACCGCCCGCTCTGAAAAATTCCCATTCCACGTCGGCGGGGTTCACGGCTATTTCTATGCTGTCGTCTACCAGGGGGTAAACAAATACTGATGCAAACGAGGTATGCCTGCGCGCGTTGGAGTCGAAGGGTGATATACGCACCAGGCGGTGTACACCGCTTTCAGCTTTCAGCAGTCCGTAGGCAAATTCTCCGTCAAACTCCAGCGTAGCCTGTTTGATACCCGCGCCCTCGCCATCCTGCAGGTCCAGTTCAGATACTTTCCAGCCTTGCTTTTCGCCATACATACGGTACATACGCAGCAGCATTTCCGCCCAGTCCTGGCTCTCGGTACCACCAGCACCGCTGTTGATGACCATCACGGCAGGCATTTCATCTTCAGGCTCGTTGAGCGTAGAGCGGAACTCGGCATCTTCAATACTATCCAGGGCGGTTTCGTAGGCGGTTTTTACTTCTTCTTCTGTGGCCTCGTTCTCTTTCCAGAAGTCGAACAGTACGGCGAAGTCTTCTACAGCCGTATTCACTTTATCGTACAGGTCTGTCCAGAATTTGTTGACCTTGATTTCTTTAAGAATGCCGGTAGCGCGCACGTTATCGTCCCAGAAACCGGGGGAAAGCGTCAGTTGCTTATCGCTTTCCATTTTGGCAGTGCGCTCGTCTATACGTAAAAAGCGGTGCAGGTGCCTTACCCGCCCGCGCATTTCTTTTATCTGTTCCTGCGTCATAAACGGTGCAAAGGTAATACTTTGTAATGTGGCAATTCGATAATGCGGCAATGCGACAATTGATGTTTCTAATACACTTGTGCTTCTTTGGTATTTTGTTAAGTCAACGCTGAAATTGTTAACTAATTGCGGAATTTTGTTTAACCTGCAGTTAGTCTCACTTCTTTCCAAGTAATTGACTACCAGTGTATTGCAGGTAGAATTGTTAACTTTTGTTAACCAAAACGTGTTTTGCAGGCGAAACGAGATATAATAAAAAGCCCCGCTGCGATACGGGGCTGCTGAATATCTGTTAACCGGGTTGTGATTATTTAGTTTTCGTTTCATGGTGGTGGTAACCTTGTTTTAAAGGTTGTTTGTTTTACTACAGCCCCGTATCCCGAAATGGTCGGGACAGGCGGCGGGATTTCCGTAAATTCATTC
>CALEZD010000073.1 GCA_937928385.1 uncultured Bacteroidota bacterium | reverse complement strand
AAAAGGTTTTGTGCAACTGGCAAACATCAAAACCGGTAGGTTGATAAATATGTCAACAAAGGCCGCTTCCCTGTTAAACAACAAATATCCCCGAGAATTTAAAATCCTGTAAATATGACAAAGCCAAGAAAAACAAAAGGAAATCCATCACCACCGGAACTGTTGGAACCGGTAAGCGTGACCCAGACAGAATCAGAAAAAGCAAAAGAATTAATCATCGAGGTGCCGCCCGGCCACGTATATATAGTAGGGCTGAACGCTGACGGCACAGAAAAAGGAAACAGTGGGTTCTTTTACCCGGAAAGAAACTATCAACGCATATACGGGGACAAAACAAAATATTCTATCAAAAAAAAAGCACATTAACCATTTTAAACAATCACCATTATGAAACTCTCTATAGATCAAGCCAACAAATTACTTTCTCAGCTCACCGCCGGTGTAACAGTTGTGGCGGATAAACAGCATGCTGACAAAAATGCCGACATCGAAGCCGTATTCAATAACATCAGCCTGGTGGTAGGCAAAGCCATACGCCCATCGTTGGAAGAAGAACTGAAAGCAAGCTCAGACGCTGCCTTTACTGCCCGTTACTTGGGTGCATTACGCAGTGCCGCTCACAGGGTATTTAATATTCCCCGCCGCGAACTGGAAGAACTAAGTGTAGAGCAATTACTATCTAAATGCAAAGGTGCTTTGGAAAGCCGCTATACACAAACTGACGCGGAAAAGCAGACGGGCCTGGAAGTTACTATGCGTGAATATGAACAACAACTGGAACAATTGAAAGCACAACATGAAGAAGCACTGAAGACTGAACGTGCAAAATTTGTGCAACGAGATATAGCCGCACGCTGCCTGGGTATTGTAGAAAAACTTCCCCGCAAAGGCGGCGACCTGCAGGAGCAGGCTGAGATGCTGAGTTATAAAATACAGAAGGCGTACGAAGTGCGTTATAATGAGGACACCCGCCGACTGGAATTGTACAAAGAAGGTAAACCCGCAACCACAGAGAATAATGAACCCGTAACCGATGAAGACTTTGCCCGCGAATGGGCCGAACGAGCCGGCATACTGGTAAAGGATAACCGTCATATATCACCCGCTGATGTTCAGGCAGGACAGCATGGAGGATATACAGGCGTATTGCCGGATAATGATGAACATGCACCCGGCGCAATGAATGCTATAGAGGCTTGGGCAGAGGGATAATACCCTCAACTTTCCTACGTAGCCGGACGCGGCGCTGATAATACGTTACAGGCTATTCTTAAAGTCCGCGCCTTGAGCGGAACACCGAAAACATTTTTTAACGCTATTAATAACCGAAAGCCATGAGCTTTAAGAATGCCATGCAGGCAACTCAAAAGAGTATACTGCAATATGCCAAACAAGGCCAGCCATACGAAGTATTGGCAGCACTGCTGGCAGCAAGACAATTCAATACAACCATAACGGAAACAGACCTGCAGGCTGAAGCGGGCAAGAAACGCCAGTTGAAGATCAACTATTACCCGCCTGTGTGCAGCGATGCGGGCACCGGCAACGAGAGTATTTGCGATCCCGGTATAGTGGTGGAACCCAAACAGGTATTTTTTGAAATATCCCGTACTACCGCATCTGCCGTGTACCAGCTCAACCGTGATGATATCCGCTTTGTAGATGGCAACTATACCTTCAGCGACCATGCTAAGGCGGCCATCAATGCTGCACTGCCCGCAGTCCGCCGCAAGCTGGCTACAGAGGCCGCAGCGCTGATGGTAGCAGGTGTAGGCCTGTTGCCCGATGGTAACGAGAAACGCATGTTGCCCTTTCTGGATAAAACCAATGGCAATATCAATCCTATGGGCCTTTGGGAAGTGGAACGCATCTACCGCGATGCCGGGTTTGCTAATCCTTTTATCGTAGGGGGTACCGATGTATTCCACTGGCGCAAGGCTACGGAAGTAGGCGGCCTCAACGAGCAAGGCCAGAACATCAGTCGCATGGGTCGTGCCAATGCCTATTATGACAACCTGGTGAACGATGCTTTTGGCGATGCCACTACGGAACATATTCTGGCCTTCGACCCGCAGATGCTGAAATTTGTCAGCTTCAACCGCAACGCCGGCATATTCGCCACCGACCTGCAGAACATAGACGCGATTGATGCTATCTACCAGCGCGGCGGTACTGATTATATACAGGGCGTAATGGCCGACCCGCTTACAGGCCTGCTCTGGGACCTGGATGTGAACTATGACAAGTGCAACTATCGCTGGACTTTCCAATGGAAACTGGAGTGGGATATATTCTTCATGCCGCCGATGGTGTGCAATATACCCGGTGTCAATGGCTTGTTCCATTTCACTACCTGCGCCCCGGTACAGTTTGAATGTCCTGAAGGTGGTACACCACTGACAGGCGGTACTAGTGATACCTACGAATGGGATACAACGGGTGAAGTCACCTTCCCGCTGTATGTGAACAAACTGGTATTGGCAGGGCAGACCTCATTCCCTAATGAAACCGTCGCTGATGTAACAGAGTTGAAAGACCTGTTCAATGCGAATGTAACAGGATATGTATTTGGCGTGGATACAACGAAGATAACCTACACTGGTTATAGCGCTTTGTCCGGCCAGGTAAATGATGCTACTGATATTTCCTTCACAGCAGCCCCTTAATAGGTCCTACCATGAAAGTAACCCCCGTACAGTAGCGCGGGGGCCTTTCTATCTCTTTAACCGGAAAAACAAAAACCATGAGCAAATTAGAAAATATCATTTCGGTACGCGATGTATGCGCTGGCGAGCAACAGCAATCCCTCAGCGGCCTCGACCTGATGGACGCACCGGAAATATCAGTGAAAAACCTCGCCAACATAGCCAACGAAGAATATACCACCGGCCTGAACCTGGCTAAGAAAAAAGTGGAACAGGCAATTATACTAGTACGCAACGATATGATGAGCGTGATGGCCGCCAACAAGGTGATACCAAACCTGTCTGTAAAAAAACACACAACAGGTGAGTTTAAAACCACCATCAATTATCCGATGGAGCCAAAAGAGCGTGGGCTGACTTTATACAAAAACAGGAAGATAAAAGGCAGGCTGCGCAAGCTGACTTTACACAATGTAGAGGTATATGCATTAGCCGATGTACAGGGGGCTGTGCTGAAAATTTATGACGACTACGCAGGCGGTATGGTCAGTACGTATAATGTAGACCTGGAAGCCAACAAGGCCAACAGCTTCCCGCTGGAGTATGAAGTGAAAGGCACATTCGCCCGGGTGCTACTGGATGGCACCAATGTGCCGGTGGCGGGTACCTATCTCACCTGCTTTACAGGTTGTAATGGTGCGATGCCCAACGACTGCGCCTATACCAAAGGCTGGTACGATGAGCGCGAAATAAGCAGCAAAGAAGGTTTCGGCATTAATCTCGAGTTCAGTTGCGTATGCGATTATGAGCAATTGCTCTGCGACCTGGCACAAACATACATCGGCGAAATAGTATGGCTGAAGAGCCGCGTGCTGCTGATGGAAGAACACCTGCGCACCAACAGGCTGAACAACTGGGTGGTATATGGCAGGGAAGAAGCCAAAGAATGGCTGGTGGACCTCGAGAACCAGTACCGCGAAAAATGGAAAACTTTCACCAATGCCATGCCCGGCATACTCAAACAATTCAATGATGACTGCCTGCAATGCAACGGTATCAGGTGGGTAACTAACTTATAATTCAAAAGTCAAAATTAAAAAGTCAAAAAATCTGAACCATGATAACATTCCTTTTATATACCGTAGTGGCATGGCTGGCCAATGCTTGCCTCGCAAAAATTCTGTACATCAGCATACAACCCGGTCAATGGATGGACAAACTATTCAACTGGCAGAATAGGCTCTACAACTGGGATCTGGCAGGGCAGGAGTTCCTGGCGAAGGCGGGCGGGCTTTGTGAATTATGCTTCAGTCACTTCATTACTTTCCTTAGCTTTTGGCTCTACCTGTTTTTTATGCAGCATGTTTTAGGCTATTGGATAACTACACCTGTTGAGAGCATACCCGCCGCCTGGCTTATCAATATCATCTGGTACTTAGTGTATGTGGGTATCGGCACCAACCTCTCTTTGTATTTCATCCATAAACTCTTTCAGTCATGAGCATGACACTGGCGGAATACGAAGCCTACCTGCATACGCTGACCGAACGCATGGAAAACGTACAACCACCACAACAAAACTTAACAAAACCCGCCAAGAAAAAGCGGTTGATAAAAAAACAGTTTCACAATGATAAAAAACAACAATAATGCTACAGCAAGATTTTGAACAACTGAAAGACTTTATCCTGTTGCGTAATACTTATTTCAGCGCGGGATTTGCCAACGCCTATAAAGATGATACGACACATGCCGTATGGGTGCGGCAGGGTGGGGATATGAAACGCCTGCTGCCTGTCGATACTTTGGGCAACTACTTCTACCTGCGCAATGATGCCTGGATGAAACACGAAGCCAAAGAGCCGGAACGTATGACCGATACCGGCACGCAAAGGCTCACCTTCCTCGATACTATGAGCGTACAATTGGTGGCGGTAGTGAATAACGCCGATGCATACAAGCTGATAGAAAACCTGCGCAACACCGCCCTGGCTTATGCGCCATTAAATGTCGTCCCCGTCACCGCATCGTGGAACAGGGAACAGGTGGTAGCTACCGAATTGGCAAAAATGCGTATGGAAGATGTAAACGCCACCTTGCAAAGGTTGAAGGACGAAACCATCATCCGCCTGTCGCTCAGTGTG
Source organism: uncultured Bacteroidota bacterium (assembly GCA_937928385.1). GTDB lineage: Bacteria > Bacteroidota > Bacteroidia > Chitinophagales > Chitinophagaceae > UBA5543. The sequence goes on along the minus strand of CALEZD010000073.1, from coordinate 18,896 downwards.
TCCAAAACCTTTATCCCCATCAATTGTATTTCCGAACCTTTTTAAAAACCATTCAACCATGAGTATCACCAATGCCATACACCTGGGCGAAGTGCCTGTATGCAGTGAAGCCGTAGCCCTGCCCATTTTGGCAACAGAAACAGGCACCTGGGCTTTTCTTACTTCGTTTAACAATGCATATCAATATGTCCAGTTTTCAGCCACCTCAGGGCAGCAGTTGGTTGTCCCCGTCAGGCTCAACGAAGATTATACTTACCACATCAGGCTGTACACCCCGGGCAATGCTTTGTTGCACGATGGCGGTTACATCGCCAAAACAGTCCCAATCTTTCCCGGTGCAGAATATATCTATCCTGACCCCGAAGCAGGCGCTGCCATCAGCACGGGCAAAATACAGTTCCTGGCTGTGGAGGGGCAAGCCGAAGCAACACACACGGAACTCGTGAACGCCAAACAGGTAGCTGTATTTGTAGAAGGGGCTATGCGCCACGAAGGCGGTGCTGAAGACGAATATCAATTTAACAGCGTAGCCGCTACCATCATTTTCAACACACCCCTTATTGCACAACAAAAGTTAACAATTATTTACTTCAAATAGACCAATTATGTACAGATTACTTATCACTATTTCACTCTTCATTTCTTCCGTTGCTACTGCGCAAACAGGCCTGCTGATGCAACGCTATTATATATCGGGTTCTCTCTCGGTGGGGCAGAGCAGCAGGGCTTTTGCCGATAGCTCGGCCTGGCTGCAGCTGGGCAACGACACCACCAACCGGGGTTTAATGTTCCCCAAGGTATTGCTCGACAGCATACAGACCAGTGCCCGCGCATTCTATGTGTACGACCTGCAGGATTCCGTACTCTATCATTTTGATGGAAGTAAACGCGTGCGATACATGACTTACCGCGATACGGTGTTGATAAAACAATTGATAGCTGCCAATCCGCCTGACCTCAGCGCATATTATAAAAACGGTGGCAACAGCTACGGTGCTACTGCAGTTATCGGTACCAATGATAACAAGGGTGTTAACTTTATAGTAGATGATACCGTAGCCGTCAGCCTGGATAACAAACGCGTATGGACAAAATATGGCCGTACTGATGTTACCAACAGCATTCCGTTAAGTATAGGTACGGGTTACGAATTGTATGGCCTTAACCATGCCTCCACCGGTTACCTCACTTATATCAGCGGCTACAACGGCGACTTTGCCAGCGGCTACGGATTAGTGTTCGGTAAGCCAACTAATAAGGTGCTGCAAATAACGGATAACCAGGTGCAGTTCAACCAGAATGTGGTAGTAGGCACAGGCAAAACTTTACAGTTGGGCAACCTCTCAACATTTGAATCTTCTCCTTATACAGGTTTCAGGTATGCCTCCAATAACAGTTGGCAGTTCGCCATCAGGGACTGGGGCAATACCAATAGGTTGGTAATCACTACCGGTGGAAATGTATTGCTGAACACGAATACCGATGATGGCTACCGCCTGAGTGTAACCGGAACAGTACGCATTACGGACCATACCTATGTCGAGAAAAACCTCGTTTTCCAGAACAACACCCAGGGCATACAGATACTGGATGGTAATAGCACAGGTGCATACACCTCTGTACTGATAGGCCGCAACAACGGCAGTACCGGCGGGCGTGGTATAAAAATTGGTAACAACAACAGCAGCAATGCCACCAAAATATGGCAGTATGCTATCGGTGAAGGCAACAATCTATCAGCAGCATCAAGTGATGCAATTGCTTTTGGGAGTTACAATAATATTCTAACAGAGGAGTCAGATCAATTTATTGTAGGTTTTGGCAATACGCTCAACTATGCAGCTACTACAACGAGTAGAGGTCAGTTTATTTTCGGTCTTAATAACTCTGTGTTACATAGGTATAGTTCTGTAATGGGCAATAACCAGCAGACTACCGGCGATAATCAATTAATTATTGCCGATGGTAACCCCAACACAACTATAGGTGGTTACCGGCAGGTGTTTTTCGGCTCCGGCCCCAAAAGTAGCCTGAGCGGTGGGCTCGGTGCCCCTGTTACTATCAATGCTTCGGGCGGCAACGGAACGGATAAGACAGGTGGTTACCTGAGGTTGGCTGCTGGCAAAAGCACGGGCGCGGCTACCCCGCCGGATGTCATATTCGCTACGGGAACGGCTGCAGCCTCGGGCTCCGATTTGCAAACCCTTACCGACCGCTGGTATATAAAAGGAGGCACGGGTTACATGTCTAACAATACATCGCCCACCGCATTGCTCGATGTGGCGGGCACGACGGGGTACAACCAGTTGAGGCTGCGCACCTCTTACACGCCATCTTCTACGGCCGATGCCAACGGAAATACGGGTGATATAGCCTGGGATGGTAATTATCTCTACATCAAAACAGCCGGAGGCTGGAGGCGCACCGCCTTATCCGATTTTTAAACTGATAAAAGACTTAACCATGAAATCAAAACTCAAATTCGGGCTCAGCCAGGTGAACACTTATGCACCCCGCTGGCTCATCAATGCCACTTCTTTAGTGGCCATAGCCATAGCCGCCAAGCATCATCTCATCAACGGCCTGCCCCTGCTCTCTGCCCCGGGCAAGCAACTGGCCATGCAATGGACGGATTACATGCTGGACAGCGTGCAGGTATTGCTTGCCATAGGGGTAATATTCTTTGGTGAACATAAAAACAAACAACATGACACAACAGGAAATTAATATCATCGACCGCCAGTTGAAAGGGATCAACCTGCGGGCTATTTGGGCGCTCATTGTCTGTACCGCCGTCAGCGTATCCACAGTGCTCAGCGTATATTATGGTTTCCGTACAGAGCTGGCGCTGCAGAAACTGGAAATAAAGCTGCTGCAAACCAGGATGGAAAGATTAGAAATAATAGTTGAAAAAATAAACACACCATGAAATACAGCATATTCATTATAACGGCCATACTGCTCGCCTCATGTCAAACAGAACGGGCTGCGGTAAAGAAAATATTGAAACTACACGCGGTGCACCCGGCTGCAACGGCTGAAGCTTGTGCCGGCCTCTATCCGCCGCTTGAATACACACGTGACAGCATTGTATATAGGCCCGGTGCCGTGTCCGAACTGGTATATGTATATGCCGACTGCGACACAGTAGCCGATAAAAGGGTAGGGAAACTCAAAATTCCCTGCCCCCCTCTGCGTGTTACCGATACCATATTCCTATACAGGGAGAAACAGGTGGTTAATCGTGCAGCGATTGAAAAGTTGACTATGAACATTACAGATTGCAATGAGACAAACGCAGTATTGACTAAGGAAAAGACGATTTTATTTTGGATTGCGATAATATTTGTTTCTTACACATTATTAAGATGGGTATTAAGAGCCTGGCGAATAGATTTTCCGTGACCTTCTATAATGATCGAGCTTCTGAACTTATCATTATTGGAATACTATTTTCTATTGGATAATATATTCCGTTGCCTTTAGATATTGCCTTTTTGCCATCACTGCTTAACTCAATTTCGCTTCCATGAATCGGGCAACGTAGTAAAGTGAGTATGTTTAAATTGTTATTGGGGTCAGCTTTATGAAGTTTGATGAAATTTTGAACCACACTATTAATTGAGACGTTCCTATCTTTCTTGGTCGAACTGACATATATGCTATCTGAATACTTCTGTAAACCTGGTATGACATGCGTGAGGGCAGATCCCAATAAAGAAGCTGAACACATTAATTTGTTTTTAAAGGAAACATATTTCAGGTCTTCTTTTAATACGCCAATACCCAAGAAACTATGGTTTGTATAAGAAAAGTTGTCAAGGTATGTGTTGAAAATATCTCTGTATTCATCCGGTGTATAATATCTTACACACCAACTATTGTAGTCGTCTTTTCTGGATTCACTATACTGAACATTAGAGAGTCTGTTTCTTATTCCTTTCTTATTTGGGAATTCAAGCTTGGTAGAGCCTTCGGAAGTTAGAACTCTATTAATATGCTGTAAGCAATTAGTCAACCTTTTGTAATGCGTGTGTTGTATTACACTGAACGACCAAACAAGTTTGAAAAGATTATCCTGTAAAGGAATGTTTTCTAAATCAGCTACAACAGTATAGCCGCTTTTCCCTAAGTCTGCTAATACTTTTCTAGCTGTTTCACAGAATTCTAATCGAAGATCAATACCTATTGGAATATATCCTTTATTACTTCCAGCAACTAGCCATCTTCCCCATCCACAACCAATATCAAGAAATAAATCATCTCCTGATGTGGATGGTACAGGTAGTTCATATATTGGATAGTCTTTAATTTTGCCAATACGATCAATATAGTGGATTCCGTTTGTGGCTGATATTTGTTGTTGTACAACCCAAGGAATATTAGAATTGTAGTTTTCAGGTTGGGGTTGATAATTAAGTTTTTCGTATATCTTTTCTCTATTCTTTGAGACTATGTCGTTGGTGTCCTGCATTTTGATTTGTTATTAGTAATCACGACTAATTAAAGAAAGGTTGATTACTTAATGATGATTACTAGTATTGAAGTTGATTGCAAATGTACAATCTATGGGAAATTTTGTACTAATTATAGATATAAATTTGTTATTACCTTTTCCCCGCTTCCCTGCTCATTTTTTCCGCTTCGCTGACTATCATTTGTACAAACTTGGCATTTATGCTCTCTTTGTATAAAAAATAGCGCAATGCGGTTTTTATATGTATTGATACTAATAGTGATAACACAGGTGGCGCAGGCGCAGCCCGCCATCAACAGCCTGGACGAGCTGCTGGACTATGCTGATAAAAACAGTCCCGCCGCCCGCCAGGCTTTGCTGCAACCTCAATTAGCCCGGCAGGACAAGCAAACGCAGGCATCGGTGCTGTACCCCCGCGTCAATGCCTTTGCTACCGGCGATTATTATCCCATTCTGGCTACGCAACTCATCCCCGCCGAGGCGCTGGGCGGCGCGCCGGGCACTTACCTCAAGGCGCAGTTCGGCCTGCCCTATGTATTTACTACCGGGGCAGAACTGACAGTTCCCGTGGTGAACCTGGAAAACTGGGCCAAACTGGCAAAAGCGAAGGCGCAATATGAGCAGAGTGAATGGAGCAGCAAATCGGCCCTGGAAAACCTGCACCTGCAATTGATACAGGCCTATTACCAGGCATTGGTAAACGGCGAAGTGCTGGAGTTGAACGTGGAAAACGAATCCACCGCCGACGAAATGCTGCGCATCATGGCAGCACGTAATGAGCAGGGCGTAGTAGAACCCGCCGACTACAACCGCAGCAAAAACCTCTCGCTGGATGTAAAGACATCCCGCATAGGTTACACACAGGCTTTGCAGAAAAGCATCAACAACCTGGAGTCGCTGCTGGCGGTGGACACGGTAATACTCAAAGAGCAACTGGACGACTTTGCATGGCCGCTGCTGTACGATGGGGCATCGGTAGCTAATCGCCCGGCATGGAAGGAGGCCGAATGGAAAGTACGCACGGCGGAACTGTCTCTGCGGCAGGGACGCACCGGCGGCCTGCCCGAGCTGATGCTCACCAGCCGCTACACCTACAATATGCAAACCAACTTCGAACCCGGCTTTAAGAATATTGATTTCAATGTAGCCAATGTAGGGCTGCGGCTGAACGTACCGCTCTTCCAGGGTAACTACTACCGCGCCGCCAAACACAAAAACAAGCTGCAACTGGAGCAGGCCAGGCTGGAACAGGAACGTACAGAAGCAGCCCTGAAACAACAGCAGCAGGACTGGCTGTCGCAATACCACGCAGCCTACAGCAAGCACAAGGTATTGCAGGACAAACTGGCTACGGCTAAAGAAAACCTGCGCATAGCAGAGCTCAACACCAAAGAGGGTGTTATGGAGTTCGACCAGTTCAACAACATATTTATGGATTACAACCGCGCCCGGATGGAATACATCCAAAACCTGGCCGACGGTATATTATATCACCTGTTAAGCACACAAAATTTTTAATACAGATGAACAAGAAAGTTATCATAATAGCTTCAGCGGTAGCGGCAACACTCATAATAGCGGGCGTAGGTTGTGGCAGCAAAGAAAATACCGTGCAGCCGCAGTTTAAAAAACTCACTTCTGCGGTATATGCATCAGGCACTTTATTGCCCGAGCAGGAATACAAAGTAGTGCCTACGGTAGATGGTTACCTGCAGGAGGTGTATGTAAAAGAAGGCGACCTGGTAAAGAAAGGGCAGTTGCTCTTCTCCATCAGCAACGAAGTGCGCGAAGTGCAGGAGCAGGGTGCGGGTGCCGTGGTAGAATACACTCAGGCTACAGTCAATGAAAATGCCCCTGTGTTTAAAGAACTGGAAGGCCGTATGGAAGTGGCGCGCATCAAAAAAGAGCAGGACGAACTGCAATACAAACGCTATGAAAAACTGCTGGAGGAAGATGCCATATCCAAAAGCGCCTACGAAAAATACTATCTGCAATACCAGAGCTCGCTGAAGGACTATCAGAACATACAGCGCCAGTATGAGCAACAAAAGTTGAGCGGAAGGCTGCAGTTGCAGCAGGCGCAAAATCAGTTGCAGCTAACACGCGCACAACAGAACGTTGGGCAAATGAAGAGTTTTATAGACGGTATTGTGTACGATATCTACAAAGAGCAGGGCGATTTGGTAAATCCCAATCAACCGCTGGCGCTCATAGGTGCAGGCGATATGATAGCCAAACTGTCGGTGGATGAAGACGACCTGGACAAAGTGTACGAAGGCCAGCAGGTGCTCATCACTATGGATGCGTACGAAGACAAGGTATTCAAGGCGCATATCAAAAAAGTATACCCCGTACTCAACAAGGTGGAGCAATCTTTCAGGGTAGATGCCGTGTTTGAGGATACACTGCCGGTAGGTGTTTACGGCCTCAACCTCGAAGCCAATATCGTACTCTCCGAAAACAAGGAAGTAATGGTCATTCCACGCAGTGCCCTGCTGAAAGGCGACAGCGTATGGATAAAGAAAGACAAAGAAGAAATAAAAGTGCCCGTGCAAACCGGCATGGCTGACGACCAATGGGTGGAGATAAAAGGCGGACTGGATAAATCATCAACTATAATATTGAAATAATGAACTGGAAACTGGCTTTTAATATTGCCGCTACGCACCTGCTCACTAAAAAGAAGCAGAGTATAGTGGCTATGCTGGGGGTAACCTTCGGTATTTCCATGTTCATCATCATGATCAGTTTCATGACCGGGGTGAACCAGTTTACCGAAGACATGGCTATGGACAATACGCCCCATATACATATATATAAGCCCCTGGAAATTGAGGACAAAAAAATAATTGCGCTGAACAGGGAACAAAAGGGAACAAATTGGTACGTAGTGCAACACCAGCGCCCCAAAAACGAATTGAGCAAGATAAAGAACGGCCTTGCGCTGATGGAAAGCATAGAAGCTATGCCGGGTGTGCGGGGTGTGGCTCCTCAATTATCTACGCAGGTGTTTTACAACAATGGCCCCGTAAAGATACCGGGCAATGTATATGGCATAGATGTCAAGCGGCAGGCGGAACTGTTTGACCTGGATAAGAAGATGGACATGGGCAGCCTGGACGAACTGCTCAAGGCATCGGACGTAATAGTAATGGGTAAAGGACTGGCTGAGAAGATGAACGTAACCCTCGGCGACAGGGTGAGTGTGACAACACCCGAGGGTGGTAACCTTAACCTGAAGGTAGTAGGTATATTCTCCTTCGGCATAGCCGCTATGGATCAAACACAGAGTTATGCAACATTGGCAACAGTGCAGAAGATATTGCAGAAAGACCCCTCCTACATCACCGACCTGAATGTGAAGATGAACGATGTAACCAAGGCGGCTGACCTGCGTGCGGATTTGGAGAACCGCATCAGCGGTGTCAAGATTGAGGATTGGGAAGAAGCCAACCAATCGCTGCTGGCTGGCGAGCAGATACGCAACATCATGACCTTTGTGGTATGCCTTACCCTGCTGGTAGTAGCGGGCTTCGGTATCTACAATATCATGAACATGAATATCATTAACAAGATGAAAGATATAGCCATACTGAAAGCAACAGGCTTCCAGGGCAGCGATGTTACGGGTATATTCATGTTGCAGTCGGTAATGATAGGTATAGCGGGTGGATTGCTGGGGCTGGGCATCGGTTTCTTCTTCAGCTACCTCCTGTCCATCACGCCCTTCCCTGCGGGCGAGTTTTTCAGGATAGATACTTTCCCTGTCAACTTCAACCCCGCGCATTATTTAATAGGCTTGTTCTTCGGCTTCCTTACCACGCTGTTTGCGGGTTGGTTCCCTTCGCGCAAAGCTGCTAAAATTGACCCCGTAGCCATCATCAGGGGATAAAACTGAATATTATGAGTGTAGTATTGAAAGCGGAAAATATAAGAAAGAAGTTCTACCAGCCATCGGAGTTTGAAGTGCTGAAGGGGTTGAACTTTGAAGTGAACACGGGGGAGTTTTTCTCTATCGTGGGCAAGTCGGGCTGCGGCAAGAGCACCTTGTTGTACATCCTCTCTACTATGGATACGGATTATGAAGGTACGCTCACCATCAAAGGTGATAAGCTGACCGGGCAGAAACAAAACGCCCTCTCCGCCTTCCGCAACGAGCACCTTGGGTTCGTATTCCAGTTCCACTTCCTGTTGCCTGAATTCTCTGCCCTGAAAAACGTGATGCTCCCCGCCTTGAAACTGGGTAAATACAGCGAAGAAGAAATAGAGCACCGCGCCATAGAAAAGCTGAAACTGGTAGGTATGGACGAATATGCGTTGAAAGGAGCGTCTCGATTGTCGGGCGGCCAGCAGCAACGCGTAGCTATTGCCCGTGCACTCATCAACGATCCCGCCATCATTATGGGCGATGAACCAACCGGCAACCTGGACAAAGCTAACTCAATGAATGTATTTGAAATATTCAAAAGGCTGGCAGCTGAGAACCACCAGACGATCATTGCCGTTACCCACGACCCCGACTTCGCCGCCGGCAGCGACCGTATTATGGAAATGGAAGACGGGCGGATATTGAGCATATCAAAGGCAGGGGCTATACCGGCCCATTAATTAATTAGTATTTTGTGCAGGCAACAAAAGGGAACATATTGGCAACAGACAAAGCGGCAAGGGAACTGCAACAAATGCAGTTGAAAAAAGCGCCTTATGTGATGATAGTGGTCTTCGCCACCTTCGCTATGATATTGCGCTACTACCTGATGCCCGAGTGGGGCTGGTGGCATCTACCGCTGCTGGCTTACCAGGTGCTGCTGTTTACGGGCTTCTGGCACCTGATAAAGTATATCAACAAACGGCTGAATAAATATTATCCTTTTGAGCGAGGTCCGTTGAAAAGGATGGCGCTGCAAAACCTCGTGACACTGTTGGTAATATCACCTTTGGTTATCGGGGGGCTGTATTTCGGCCGGGACTATATACCCGATTTCGTGAATACCCAGTTCCAGGCCAGTATGCTGCTCATGTTTGTGGTAGTGATATTCATGTTCAATTTCGCCTTCTACACATTCCATTTTTTCGATAACTGGCAAACTACCACACAGGACAAAGCCAGACTGGAAGTGCAGGCTGCGGAATTGGAGCGCGAGAAATCGGAGTTGCAGTATCATCATCTGAAAAACCAGGTAAACCCGCACTACCTGTTCAATATGCTCACTTCGCTGGACGGGCTGGTACATACCAATCCGGAGCTGGCATCCGATTTCATCCGCCACATGTCCAAGGTGTACCGTTATGTGTTGCAGCACAAAGAGAGCGAGGTGGTGAATGTAGATGAGGAACTGGAATTTATAGCGCACTATATTCAGCTGTTGCATATCCGGTATGGCAGCGGATTAGTGATTGATATAGATATGTCGGATGAAGGGCGGGAGAAGGGAATAGTGATGATAACCTTGCAAATGCTGATAGACAATGCCATAAAACACAACATGATACAACAATCCGAGCCTTTGCGCGTAACGATAACGGATGAAGAAGATTACCTGGTGGTAAGAAACAACAAACAACTGCGCAAACAAATGGAAACATCTAATGGCAGGGGGTTGGCACAGCTAAAGCACCTGTACCAATACCTTACGGATAAGGAAATCATTATAGAAGATAAAGAAGACAGTTATACCATAAAAATGCCATTGCTATAAAAGATTGAAGATGAATATATTGATATTGGAAGATGAGCCGTTGGTGGCGGAGAGCCTGCTGAAACTGGTCAGGCAACTGGAGCCGGGGGCAACTATTGCCGGTCCCGTAGATAGTGTAAAGGAAGCCCGCAAAAGGCTGGAATTGCAGACACCCGATTTAATCATATCGGATATACAACTGGCGGATGGTATCAGCCTCGATGTATTCACTGATTATAATATTCAATGCCCCATCATCTTTACCACCGCTTTCAATGAGTATGCCATACGCGCTTTCAAAGTAAACAGTATTGACTACCTGCTGAAGCCCGTAGACAAAGCTGAATTGAAAGCTGCGTTGGATAAATTTCACCTGCTGCAAAGCAAGTTTGGCAACTCGTTATATCTGCAACAAATAGGTGAGTTGTTCAAGGACTTCCAGGGTAGTAAGAAACACAAAGAACGATTTGCCGTGCACCTGGGCCGCAATGTCATACTCGTACCGTCTGACGAGGTAGCCTGTTTCAGTAAAGAGGAGGTGATTTATTTGGTTAACGATGAAGGGAAGAAATACATCACCGACTATCGTTCTTTAGATGAGGTAGAGGAATTGCTGGACCCGGCGCAGTTCTTCCGTGCCAACAGGCAGCATATAGTATCATTGCCCTACATAGCGTCTATGCACAGCGATGAAAGTGGTAAGATATACCTGAAAATGAAACAGCCCGGCTGCGAGGACATTGTCATCAGTAAAGAAAAGGCAGCCGCCTTCCGCCGTTGGGTAGAGGGATAAGCTACTTCCTGATGAAGTGCGCATTGCACTCCACTATTTTGCCGTTGTGGTGGTGCTGCTTGTAGTCGAAGTTGATGATGGTGTAGTTTTTGTCAAGATAACCTTCGCCGATTATAGTATAGTTGCCGGTACTTTGCAGCGGAATTGTCAGCCGGTTTTTATTACAGTTCACATTGGCATATATCACAGCGTCCTGCCACAGGAATACCAGTTTGGTATCATCATCGGGGTCTGTGAGGAATTGCATATTGTTGAATATCAGCCCACTGCCATCTTTGCATATACTGGTGCCCCTGTAGTAGCCCGATGCTTTGGCGATGCATGTTTTATTGTGCGTAGTAATATTAAATGTGGTGACATGTTCCACACCCTTTGCACTGCGGGCCTTGACAGTAATAGGGTAGACCCCGCCTTCGGTGGAATCGTCTTTGATATACAGCTTGACAGTAAAGGTCGGCTTATCCGTAATCCTGTTGAAGGTGAGCGACAGCCCCTCAGGAGCGCCTGTAACGGAAAGCGTTACCTGCTCCGCATTGGGCGATTCCAGTTCTATCGTAACGTCAACTTCTATAGAACTGCTTTCAGGCAGGTCTATATCATGTAGTCCGTTTATGGAAAACTCTGTAGACGGCCCTTCATCTTTTCCGCAAGAAAAGATGAAAAGACATAAGCAAAGAGTAAGCCTCCAATGCCATTTATTTGATGCACCGATATTCACAGAAAAATAAAATTAAACTTTATTGTTATTAAAGGCAAGTGTTTGATGTCCCGATATAATTATTATTCTGCAGGTATCTGCTTATAGTCCCTATGTTATTCACTTGTTAAGTCCAATGTTTTTTTTGATATATGATACCCCTGCACCCTACTTTTGATATTAACCCGTATACTGTACGTACAGGTTTATGACATGAATGCTTGATAATAAGGTGTTTGTGTCATTCGGATAAAAAATAAAACACACACAATGAAAAGGATATCTACGTCCATACTATTGGTATTTGCCTTATCATCGGCTTTTGTTGCTCCGGCTTTGGCCCAGTGGTCTTTGGTTGGGAGTGCCGGCATCAGCAGTTCGGTGGCCAATTATACGGCTATGGCTGTAGATAACAGCAATACCCCCTACATAGCCTATTCAGACAATGGCCAAAGCAATAAACTTACGGTTAAGAAATACAATGGTTCTAACTGGGTAACAGTGGGCAGCGTAGGTGTTTCTTCAGGTGTGGCCGAGCATATTTCTATTGCTATTGATGGTTCTAATAATATTTATGTCGGTTTCAGGGATGGTGCACAAAGTGGGAAGGTGACTGTAATGAAATATGACGGCTCATCCTGGTCAACAGTGGGCAGTGCAGGCCTTTCTGATGGAAGTGCATACTACGTGTCGGTTGGGGTAAATGCCTCAGGCACGGTATATGTTGCCTACCAGGACCAGACAGCAGGAAGCAAGGGCTCCGTAAAAAGGTACAATGGCAGTAGCTGGGTATATGTAGGTAGCAAGGGATTTACCTCGGGCCAGACGGACTACCTGGATATGTGTATTGATGGCAGCGGTAACTTATATTTAGCATACAGGGACAATAACATCGGCTGGAAATCGCGGGTAATGAAGTACAACGGCAGCAGCTGGTCTACTTTGGGTTCAGCAGGTTTTTCCTCCGGCGGTATATCAGAAATAGCTATTGCTGTTGACGGGAATAACAAGCCTTATGTGGTATATAAAGACTGGTCGCAAAGCAACAAAGCTACTGTACAGTCGTATAGCGGCAGCAGTTGGGCTGTGGTGGGCAGTGCAGGTTTGTCAGCCAATAGCATCGGCTCGCCGGACATAGCTGTTGACGGTAACAATACACCTTATGTAGTGTACAGGGATGATGGCAATAACCAGAAAGCAACTGTAATGACGTTTAACGGCAGCAGTTGGTCGGCGGTAACAGGTGCAGGTTTTTCATCCAATACAGTGGATTATACATCAATAGCTATAGACCCGGGTAATAATACAATTTACGTGGGCTTCAAAGACAATGCAGTGAGCCAGAAAGCCAGCGTGATGAAACATGCAGGAGCACCACCATTGGTGAATACATGGACAGGCAATAGCAGCGATAGCTGGAACACGGCAGGCAACTGGTCAACCAATGCAGTACCAACAGCATCTGATAATGTAAAAATACCATCAGGGCGCAGTCGTTATCCCGACATAACATCAGGGACTGCCAATTGTAAAAATATTGAGATAGTCTCCGGTGCTTCCGTAACCGTTGACGGTGGTACGTTGCGTATTACCGGCAGTATCAGCAATAGTGGTGTATTTAATGCAGAAGATGGCAGGATTGAACTGGTGGGGTCCACAGTGCAGACTGTTCCAACAGGTGCATTCAAGAATAATACAGTACGTTATTTTGAGCTGGACAACAGCGCAGGAGCTTCTTTGGGAGATACATTGAAGATTACAGATACTTATTATCCTACAGCAGGGAAGCTCACTACCAATAACAAGCTTGTGCTGAAAAGTAATTCAACACGCACAGCCCGCATTGCACAGGGTAGCGGTTCCGGCAACTATATTGATGGAAATGTAACAGTTGAGCGTTACATACCCGGAAGGCGGGCATTCCGTTTCCTCAGCCATCCGTTTGGCAATTCCATAGCACTGGAACAGTTGATGGATGATATAGACATAACAGGTGATGGTGGTACTACCAATGGTTTCACCACAGTGCCGGTAAATGCGCCTTCTGCTTTCTGGTTCGACCAGTTCAGCGCAGACAACAGCACTTATGGCAACAACCCTGGTTGGAAAGATTTCCCGAATGTATATGGAGCTTACTGGGACAAGTATGAAATGGCACGCATACTGATGCGCGGCGAGAAGGGACAGGGGCTGACAGGTAATACCTATACTGCAAAAGCTGTAACAATAGACATGACAGGTCAACTAAACCAGGGCGACCAGCTTGTAGGCATTGCAAAAGGCAACAACTCTTACTTCGTTATTTGCGGCAACCCTTATGCATCGCCCGTGCAGATGAGCCAGTTGGTAAGAACGAATATTTCCTCTGCCTTTGTAGTATGGGACCCTTACCAGGGACAGCGTGGTGGTTATACCTCACGTTACTATAGCTGGGGCTATGTACTGCCGGCTTATGGTGCCTTTGTTACTGCAATATATAGCGGCACGGTTGGTTATATCAACTTCCTGGAGTCGCACAAAACAGGCTCTACACCTGCAGGGCTGCTCAAACCGACTACTCCTGATTTTAAAGTGGAACTGGCGATAGAAGACAGTACTATATTCTGGGATATGCTGGCTATCGATTTTGACAGCACAGGTATGGCTGTTCAGGATACATTTGATATGATTAAGCTGAACAACCCTGATGTGGACTTCTATACATTGTCGGAAGACAATCAACCATTATCAATAGACATGCGCCCTTACGAAGACAATAAAACCATCAGGCTGGGTTTTATGCCTTATATGGAGCAGAAGTTTGTGTTGAAAGTGCCTTCTATGGTTGTGCCTGCAGGTGTTAAGTTGTACCTGTACGATAAGTTCCTGAATAAGACTGAGGAACTCTTGGAAGGATTTGAATACTGGTTTGATGCTACTGCTGATAGTAATTCTTATGGCCATGACAGGTTTTCTATCAACATGGTGGGAACGCCTGCAGATGTAAGCGTACTCAACCATCGCACAAAAGCCACTATGCAACTGATACCCAACCCTGCACAGGCTTCTGTAAAAGTGGCATTTGAAAAAATAGAAGGCAATGACGCTGTGGTAAAGCTGATGGACATTACAGGTAAGGTATTATATGCCACACAGGTTGCTCAAGGGCAGGGCAGTGTTACTATACCTGATGTGGATATGCCTTCCGGTATTTATATAGTTGAGTTGAATGCGAAGAACACAAGGATAGTAGAAAAACTGGTGAAGCAATAATTATCAAAGCATAATAAAAAATACACGCGATGAAATATTTAAATAAGATAACAAATTTGCTGTTGATGATTGCAGTGTATTCATCACCCGCCATAGTATATGCAGGTGGCCCGGGTTTTAAAGATGATGTAAAGACCTGGAACAGTAGTGGTGATGATGATAGTGATGATGAAAGCAATAACTATAATAATGATGACAACAGCAATTATAATAGTGATGATGACAACGGTGATGACGACTACAACGATGACGATACCAACGAAATTCCATTAGACGGAGGCCTCGGTTTCCTGGCTGCGGCGGGTGGTGCTTATGGTATTAAGCGCATAAGGGACAGAAGGGCTAAGAAGTAATTAATTGTTATTATAGCACGAAGCGTTGAAGGGGTAGCTTGCCTCTTCAACGCTTTAATATTTGTAAACAGGTATATAATTTAATATCTGGGTTCGTTATCTTAGTCTATATATTCTTACAATGGACAAACGGACATTCCTGAAAAACACAACTATGCTTGGCTTGGGTAGTTTGGTCAGCTTTTCTGCCTTAGGAAAATTGTTGCAATCAGTGGAAGATACCCCCGTTGATATATTGGCTTCCGATGAAGAGTTCTGGTCTTCTATAAGAGGTCACTACAGGCTGAAAGATGAGTATATCAACCTGGAAAGCGGCTACTACAATATATTGCCCCAACCCATACTAGAAAAATATCTGCAACATATAAGGGATGTGAATATGCAGGGTGCGTATTATATGCGCACCGTACAGTTTGACAATAAAAAAAGGATTGCAGGCAAGCTGGCGGAACTTGCCGGCTGTAGCAAGGATGAACTGATTATCACCCGCAATACTACCGAGTCGCTGGATATGGTGATAAGCGGCCTTAACTGGAAAGCTGGTGATGAAGCGGTAATGGCTGAACAGGATTATGGCGCTATGCTGGATATGTTTCAACAAGTAGGCAGGCGATATGGCGTTAAGAATAAAATTATATCCATACCCGTAAACCCGCAAACCGATGAAGAGATTGTAGAACTATACGAAAAGGCTATTACTAAGAAGACAAAACTGCTGATGGTCTGTCACATGATCAACATTACAGGGCAGATATTACCCGTTCGGAAAATCTGCGATATGGCTCATAGCAGAGGCGTACCTGTATTAGTAGACGGTGCTCATGCTTTCGCGCATATTAATTTTAAGATATCCGAGCTGAATTGTGATTACTACGGCTGCAGCCTGCATAAATGGCTGGCAGCACCATTAGGAGCGGGTATGCTGTATGTGAAGAAAGGCAAGGCAGGCGATGTATGGCCCCTGCTGGCTGAACACGGAAAGAAAGACGATGATATACTGAAACTAAACCATACAGGCACCCACCCCGTAGCTACCGACCTGGCTATTGAAGATGCCATTGATTATTACAGGCTGTTGGGTGCCGAACGGAAGGAAGCACGCCTGCGCTACCTGCAACGCTACTGGACAGACAAAGTACGGGAAATGCCGGGTGTACAGCTATATACACCCGTTGCCCCGGAACGTAGTTGTGCCATTGCCAATGTGGGTATCAAGGGTATGAAGCCGTCTGATATGGCTAAGCGATTGTTGAAGGAATATAAAATATACACCGTGGCCATAGATAATGCAGGTGTGCATGGTTGCCGTATTACGCCTAATGTATTCACCACTACAGAGGAACTGGATCAACTTGTGACGGCTATACAGGACTTGTCAGCAGGTTAGGCTTTAGTTCCGGCATATAATTCATATTCCAGCAGGCGGCAGTCTATCTTGCTGTTATAGAATTCAATACGTCGGCTGGCCTTCAATCCTATTTTTTTTGCCAGTTCCATATTACCAGTGAATATATAACCATGGTAGCCTTTGCATTGTTGCTTCATAAAATCGCCAATGCGTTTATAAGTCGCCTCAAGTTCATTCAATTCGCCCAGACGCTCGCCATATTCAGGGTTGATATATACCACGCCATTTTTGCCCGGAGGTACATGAGTTTCAGCAAAATCAACTTTATTAAATTCAATCAAATCGGCCACGCCTGCAGCTTTGGCATTTTTGGTAGCGTTTACAATAGCCTGTGCATCATAATCGGTGGCAATAATTCGCAGGCCGGGGATGCTGTCTTTTATTTGATTCTCCAGCCTGCCACGTTCTTCCAGGTATATAGCTTCGTTATACCCTTGCAGGTGCATGAAGGCGAAATTTTCCCTGAATAACCCGGGACTTGTATGGGTGGCTATGAGGGCAGCCTCTATAGCCAGGGTCCCTGAGCCGCACATGGGATTGATAAAGGGGGATTTCCTGTCCCACTTCCCCGCCAGGATGGTTGCCGCAGCCAGGGCCTCCAGCATAGGTGCGCGCCCGGGTATTTTCCTGTATCCATGCCGGGCCAGCGAATCGCCGGATGTATCAATAAACAACTCAGCGGCATCCCCTTTCCAGAAGAGGTGTATTACAGCCCCCGACAACTCAGCACCTGTTGAGGGCCGGGAACCTGTTTTTTCCTGCATACGGTCTACTATAGCGTCTTTTACACGCAGGTTGGCAAACATATTGTTGTTGATAGTGTCGTTGAACACATTGCTTGTCACTGAGAAATACCCGTCTGCTGTTAGCAAGTTCTCCCACGGGTAGCTATATACCTCTCTATAGACATCATCAGCATCACCTGCTTCAAATTTTGTCAGGCTGTATAAAACCTGGCTGGCGCAACGCAGGCTTAAGTTCAGCCTGATACATTCGTTAACTGTAGCGTTGACGCGCACGCCTGTTACAAAAGCCTCTTCAATAGCAAAGCCCAGTTCTTTTACCTCCTGTTCCAGGTAGGGCGCAAGCCGTTTATTGCAGGTAATGATAACGGCACCCTTTTTTTCGTACAACGACATATTGGTTGCGAAGGTATTCATTCCTGATCTGAGAAAAAAGGTGCGTCATTATAATGAGCCTATGTGCTTTTTAACAATTATTAGGCAAAATCCGCTCTTTGCAACGCCTAATAAAGGATTACCTTAACATTGCCTTTCTTACATTTATTATCGTTACTTCTGTAACTGATCAGACAATTAGATTTAATTTCCGGCTACACGTTTTTATTCATCCCGGTAGCATTTCCAATTATGTTTTCTTTCTCTGGTATTTTTTAAAAACTAAACAAGAAAGCATTATTATGGCTATCCTCATTTTTTTCGGCGCGATATGGTACTTATCGCTTTTCTCACAAACATTCTTCCACCACAGGTATGCGTCTCATGGAGCATTCCGCATGAGCAGGGGATGGGAGAAGTTCTTTTTCATCTTTACTTATATCACCCAGGGGTCGCACTATATGAGCCCGCGGGCGTATGCAATTATGCACCGCCTGCACCACGCTCACACTGATACGGAACAAGACCCGCACTCTCCTAACTTTTCGTCCAATATATTTTCTATGATGTGGCGTACGAAGAAGATATATACTGATATATATAAGGGCAAGATAGAAGTGGAGGAAAAATTCACTAAAAACCTGCCTGAATGGCCTGCATTCGACCGCCTGGCAAATTCTTTATTGTCCAGGACACTATGGGTATTGGCTTATGTGGCATTCTTTATCATTTTTGCCTCATCGCCATGGTGGTTCTTATTGCTGCCTGTAATAATAGCAATGGGAGCATTTCATGGTGCAATTATCAACTGGTTCGCCCATAAATTCGGGTATAAGAATTTCATACTCAAGAACACTTCTGAAAACCTGTTTTTTATTGATGTGCTGATGCTGGGTGAATCTTACCATAACAATCACCACAAGTATCCTTCATCAGTTAATTTCGGGGTGAGGTGGCACGAGATAGACCCGATATACCCTATAATCCTTTTGCTGAACAAGCTGCATATTATCAGGCTGCCTGTATTGGCTAAGGTAAGGGCCTTGTCGGAAGAGGATAGTAAATAGTTGCCCAATGAGTCGCAAGGCTTTTTATCCATAGTATAGAGATGCCGCCCTAC
>CALEZD010000072.1 GCA_937928385.1 uncultured Bacteroidota bacterium | reverse complement strand
GGGTTCCCTCTACATCATTGTTTCAGAAGCCTCTTTCTTTTTTATTTTCATTTTGTTGCTGTAACGTATGTCCAACCCTATGCTGAACATCAGTAACTCAATATCGTACCTCGCATAAGGGGTATTAGGAACTGATACACCTCCTACCGTAATGGTTTCGGTAAAGCCCGAGTTCATAAAATTACCGGGATAATACTGCACCTTAACATAAAAGCCGGGTTTAAAACTTACCCCAACAAAACCGTAAGGCATATAAGAAGGAGTCCTGTCGCTGAACCATTCATTGAATTTATCCTTATTACCACGGCGTACATAGCCTTTTTCACGATAGTTGAAAGGCAGGTCTACACCACCACCCAAAAATGCATAATTCTTCTTTTTTATATTACCTACGCGGATACCCAGCGGCAATCCAATAGTATATACGCGCCTTTTGATAGTACTGTCCAATGGGGTTATTTTCTCAATAAACCCTATATTTTTCAGTCCCAGGCCGGTAAACAGGCCTATATGCTGGTTAAAATCATAATTAACATTAAAACCGGTATTGAAGAAATACGTAAAACGCGGCGTACCAACGGTTGTGGGTATGCCTCCATTAAGGGGGAAAACGCCCTTATCAAATGCGGTAGAAATAATAGCTCCATCGAAGTTGTTACTGAAATAAAACTTTTTGGAGGTAAACACAATCTCTTCATTCTGTGCGAATGAAACGGGTATTATGGCCGCCTGCAGCAGCGCCAAAACAAAAATCCGGCGAAATCTCATGTTCTTTATATTTTTAGTAAAGATATAAAAGCTGCAAGCTACTGCAAATATTACAGTTGTTATGCCTTTGGCATGGCTATTGACCAATAAAGTTTTTTAATTCCCACAACATGTATATTGCGGGATTATTGCCAAAATGTCTGTAATGAAGCCAAAGATTGAAATGATATTAGGAAATACCGAAGATGAAATGGAGTTCATGCCTATCGTGCCGCTGGGAGAAGAGGAGATGGACGAACAGGAGAAAGGCGACCTGCCGGTAGATATACCGGTAATAGCACTGCGCAATACCGTATTATTCCCCAACGTAGTATTGCCCATAACCGTAGCCCGGGAGAAATCTGTAAAAGCTATAACCGATGCCCAGAATAATGGCAAATGGATAGGTGTATTGGCCCAGAAAGACGGTGACAAAGAAGACCCCGCTACAGATGAAATATACCATACAGGTACGGTAGCCAAGATTGTAAAGCAGATAAAAATGCCCGATGGCAATACCACCATATTCATTATGGGCCGTATGCGCTTTAAGGTGGAAGAGTTTACGCAGACTGACCCCTACTTCAAAGCACGGGTGACCTATATGGAAGACCACTTCCCTAAGGATGACCCTGAATTCTCTGCACTGGTTGCCTCTCTTAAAGACCAATCGGAACAAATAGCACAACTGTCTCCCAACCTGCCCAACGAAACCAGTATAGTGCTGCGCAATATTGAACACCAGTCGTTTCTCATACATTTTATTTCATCCAATATATCGGCCAAGCTGGCGGAAAAGCAAATGCTGCTGGAAGAAGATAATGTGAGAAAAAGAGCAGAGAAGCTGCTGCAACTACTGCAATCGGAACTGCAACTGCTGGAACTGAAAAACGAGATTACCAATAAAACACGCGCTGATATTGATAAACAGCAGCGTGAATACTTCCTGCAACAACAACTGAAATCGATACGCGAGGAAC
The DNA here is from genome assembly GCA_937928385.1 of uncultured Bacteroidota bacterium. GTDB lineage: Bacteria > Bacteroidota > Bacteroidia > Chitinophagales > Chitinophagaceae > UBA5543. The sequence goes on along the minus strand of CALEZD010000072.1, from coordinate 2,933 downwards.
TGGGTGGAGAACCCAACGACCGTGAGATAAAAGACTTGCAGAAACGTGCAGAAGGCGTGAAGTTTTCGGAAGACGCCAAAGAACTGTTCAGGAAAAATATAGAGAAGCTGGAGCGTATGCACCCTTCTACGCCAGACTATTCGGTAATATATAACCACCTGGACCTGATGCTGGACCTGCCCTGGGGCACCTATACCGAAGATAGCTACGACCTGAAAAAAGCGCAAAAGATACTGGACCATGACCATTACGGTATGGATACCATTAAAGACCGCATACTGGAATACCTGGCCGTGCTGAAGCTGAAAGGGGATATGAAATCGCCCATACTTTGCTTTGTAGGCCCTCCCGGTATCGGCAAAACATCATTGGGCAAAAGCATAGCCAACTCTATCAACAGGAAATATGTGCGCCTGAGCCTGGGTGGCCTGCACGATGAGAGTGAGTTGCGCGGCCACCGCAAAACATATATTGGTGCCATGCCGGGGCGAATCATACAATCCCTGCGCAAATCAAAATCCTCCAACCCGGTATTTATACTGGATGAAATAGATAAAGTAGGCAAAGATTTTCGTGGCGACCCCAGTTCCGCGTTGCTTGAGGTACTCGACCCTGAGCAGAACAACTCCTTTTATGACAACTACCTGGAGCTCGAGTTCGACTTGTCAAAAGTATTGTTCATAGCCACCGCCAACAACCTGGGCGACATACAACCCGCCCTGCGCGACAGGCTGGAAATTATACACCTGACAGGCTATTCGCTGGAAGAAAAAATAGAGATAGGCAAACGCCACCTGATACCCAAACAGAAAGAACTGCATGGCCTGGCTAAGCAGAAACTCAAGTTTACCGACAAAGTGCTGGCCAAAATCATACAGGAGTACACCCGGGAGTCGGGCGTACGCGAATTTGATCGCAAACTGGCGTCTATGATGCGCTCTATAGCCAAAAAGGTGGCACTTGAGGAAAAAGTATCTGAAACCGTGAGCGAACAACAGGTAGAAGAAGTAATGGGAAAACCCAAGTTCATCAACGACCTGTATGTAAAGGGCCATCCCCCCGGCGTAGCAGTCGGCCTGGCATGGACATCCGTAGGTGGTGATATATTATTTATTGAAACAGCCCTGTCAAAAGGTAATGGCAAGCTGGAACTGACCGGCAACCTGGGTAATGTGATGAAAGAGAGTGCTTCCACCGCCTTGTCTTACCTCAAAGCACATGCGGCCGAATATAATATCGACCCGGAAAAACTGGACAAAAGCAACGTACATATACACGTACCGGAAGGGGCAGTGCCTAAAGACGGCCCGAGCGCAGGCATTACTATGCTCAGTGCTTTAGCTTCGGCATATACAGGACGCAGGCTGAAATCTTACCTGGCAATGACGGGTGAAATAACCCTGCGTGGACAAGTACTGCCGGTAGGGGGTATCAAAGAAAAAATTCTGGCAGCCAAACGTGCCGGCATAAAAGAAATCATCCTTTGCGCTCAGAACCGTAAAGATGTAGAGGAAATCAACAAAGCATATATCAAGGGGGTTACCTTCCATTATGTTTCAGAAATGAAAGAAGTGCTTGAACAGGCTTTGCTGAAACGATGACAAAATGAAATTTGAAGACTATAATATCTCATCGGAAATTAAACGCAGCCTGGCAGAACTGAACTTCAGGCGGCCTACCGATATTCAGTTTAAGGCTATACCCTCTATTCTGAAAAGAGATGATGTGATGGCGATAGCCCAGACGGGTACAGGCAAAACTGCAGCCTTTGCCATACCGGTACTGCACCGTCTGCAGATGCGCGGCCCTAATAAAACCAAAGGCCGCGTAAGCTGCCTGGTAATGGTGCCAACACGCGAGCTGGCTATACAAATAGCCGACGTCTTTAAACAAATAGGTAAATACACACGGCTACAGGTATTGGGGCTATATGGAGGTGTGGAGCAGGACGCACAGGTAAAAAAATTGGATAAAGGAATAGATGTATTGGTAGCTACACCCGGGCGAATGTTTGACATGGTGCACCAACAACACCTCGACCTCAGCAAAGTGGACGTGCTTATATTGGACGAAGCCGACCACATGCTGGCGCTGGGATTCAACAAGGATATACAAGATGTGCTGAGGCACCTGCCCCCAAAACATCAGACCTTATTTTTCTCAGCCACTATTAATAAAAACATCAAAGACCTGGCATACGGCGTTGTAAATAATCCCATACGTATACAGATATCGCCCAAAGACCCTGTTTCTAAAAACATCACCCACTCTGTAGCCTATGTAGAAATGGACGATAAGCGCTTCTTCCTGGAAAGGTTGATTCGTGAGTTCCCGGATAAAAAAATATTGGTATTTGTTCGCACCAAAGTAAGGGCAGAGCGTGTGGGAGCCGCCATGGCCAGGATAGGTATTGATACTTTGCAGATGCACGGTGGCAAGGAACAGGACGACAGGCTGGCGGTGATGAAGCAATTCAAAGAAGGCGGAATACAGGTACTGATAACTACTGATGTAAATGCCAGGGGTATTGACATACCCGATGTAGATTACGTGGTAAACTACGACCTGCCCGATGTGGCCGAAAATTATGTACACCGCATAGGCCGTACAGGCAGGGGGGTAAACAAGGGGCATGCTGTATCATTTTGCAGTACCGAAGAAAAGCCTGTGCTGGACGAAATAATACAGTTTTTAGGTAAGGAAATTGCTGAAATGAAGATTGACAAATCAGGCTATTCTGAAACTATTGCCTTATCGCAGGACGTACCTAATACTAACTGGCAGTTATTGCTTGAAGAAGCTGAAAAAACGGGGCAAAAAAAGTCTAAAAAGAAGAAAAAATAGTCTCTTTTCTGTACAACTTTTTTGCATAATTGATGTTATTACAAGATTGACCACAAAGTATGTTACCATTAAATACTTATGTATATATT
>CALEZD010000071.1 GCA_937928385.1 uncultured Bacteroidota bacterium | reverse complement strand
GACTCGAACCCGCGACCCTCAGCTTGGGAAGCTGATGCTCTACCAACTGAGCTATTCCCGCTAATATCCTAAAATTAGTATTTGTCCCGTGTTTTAACAATATCGCTTTACTATTATTTGTATTTTTAAACTATGAAGCTCAAGGAAAGGAAAGAACTGCTTATCAAGCAGATTACTGAAATTAAAGACGAACATGCATTGGAAATGCTGGAAGAGTCACTTTCTTATTTTACTAATCAATCCAAAGACATTACGGATGGGCTTTCACCTGCAGACCTTAAAGAACTGGAAGGCCTTTTAAAAGAACCCGACAAAGACGTCTTAACTGAAGAAGAATATAAAAAAGCTACTGCCAGATGGCGTACAAAATAGTAGTACAAAAATGCTTTGCAGCTAAGCTGAATAAAATAGTAGAATACCTTGAAAGTGAATGGGGCGATAAAGTTGCCCGGGATTTTTTTAATAATGTAAATGACAGGATTAACTCATTAAAACACCACCCCTTTATCGGCTCACCATCCCATAAATACAAAGGTGCCCGCGGTCTTTATATCACAAAACATAACCGGTTAATCTATACAGTTAGAGGGGAAAATGTCTATATCCTGAATATTTACGATACTAGACAAAAGTTTTATCAATAAGCCCCTTTAGGGGTTTGGGGTCAATTTATCACATTCAACTCCTGTGTCCCTTTATAGTTAATGGGTATATTGATGAACACACCCCTGCCCGCTTTTACATAGCCTTTCAGTTCCACATCTATCTTGTTGTTGGCGAGTATGGCCAGGGCATTGGGCAATACCTGTTGCAGGTCGGCCTTCAGGTTGACGGGGAGTAAAAACGTATCCAGCCCCGGCACCTGGTAGCTTTCGGCCAGGGTGGCTTTGCCCACCAGCTTGCCGTTCAGGTACAGGTCTATATTGGCGTCCTTCATGGTCATGCCAAAATTATTGGGATTGTAAAACTGCACATCCATACCCACGGTGGGCTGCATACTCAGCTCCAGCAGGCGAAAGTTCTTCACATCCTGGTATTCCAGCTGGCGGGGGTTAGCGCATGCTGCTAAAAACAATATCAATATGGCTGCTATATAGTACCTCATACGGTGGCAAAGATAGGATGGAAGAATAAGCACTATTCAAAAATCCCTGTTAACTTATAAAACAGGAGTAAGAGTATCAATAGCAGGCTACATATCAAAAACCAACCAAACACCCTGTTAACCAACGGTAAGCTGTCATCGTATTCAGCCAGTTTTTTAGCGCGTAAATGTTTGTTCGGATACCTCAATCTGAAGTATAACCATTGCAGAAATTGAAAAATACTGCCTAAAACAACCTCAAACAGAAAATCAACCACACCCAAAGATATAGATTGTGCCTATACCCCGCCACAGGCATGCGTAACATAGGGCTAATGAGAATAACCTATATTTGCAGCCGTGGCAAGAGTAGCTGTACAAAATATACCCAAGCAGGTAGCGCCCATAGAGCGTATACTGGGCCAGCAGGTCCACGTGCTGGGGCGTACGCCGCTACAGGTCAACAACTTCATACACGCCGAGTATATAGAAGTAAGCTACCCTGAAAATACCTGGCCCGAAGAGCATGCCCGGCTCAACCTCTTCCCCATAGCAGACGAAAGGTTTTGCGTACAACTGCTGTACCTGCAGATAGACGACCAGCAGGAAACAGGCCGCATCTGCTGGCTGGAATTTCAACCCGAGTTCTTCGACCAATACCCCATAGGCGCAGTTACGGCTGATATGCCTTTTCGCTTCGACAAGGTGACGGAGCAGCAGTTCAGCATCTGCACACAGAGCGAAAACCTGCTGGAGCAATTGAAAGGAGCGGTAGAGCCTACGGAGTTCACTAAAATACTGCAACGCACCGAAACCGCCACCCACCTGCTGCGCAGGGCTATGGAGTGCATCACGGTGCCCTTTACAGTATGTCCTGTTCCTGCATGTAGCTTCCTGGCGCACGATACCGAAAGGGAAAAGGTGATTACGGCACAGATAGTGATTAAAGAACATTTAGACAGCCCGCTGACCATTAAAGAACTTTCCCGCAAAGTAGCCATGAACGAGTGCTACCTGAAAAAAGGCTTCAAAGCGCTGACCGGTAAAACCATACACGAATACACACAGGAACTGCGCATAGCCAAAGCCAAAGAGCTGTTGAAGCAGGATGGTGTATCAGTATCGGATGTGGCGAATTCTTTAGGCTACAGCAGTATATCCCATTTCAGCACGGCGTTTAAAAAAGCTACAGGCCTTAAGCCCTGCGAGCTGCTTGCCTAACGTATCAGCTTGCCGATAAACGGCAGGTTTTTCATATCCTCTTTTTCTGTACGGAATATATACGCCAGGTAGGCAAACATGAGTACTGTAGCCAAAGCCGTACGCAGCCAGATGTTATCTATATACATACCGGCAAAATGGTTGATGAAGTATAATGCCAGCATCACAAAGAAGAACCTGCCCAGCTTGCCCACCTCGTAAGGCACAGGATATACCTTCCTGCCCCAGAAGTAAGAGATAACCATCATGCCGCCGTAACAGGCCAGTGTAGCCCATGCCGATGCCATATAGCCGTACTTGGGTATAAACAGGAAGTTGACCGACAGGGTAATAGCTGCACCTATAAAGGTAATGACCAGCGCTGCATATGTCTTCTGCGACAGTTTGTACCAGAAGGAAAGCGTATAGTACACACCCAGGCTCATATTGGCTATCAGCAGTATGGGCACTACGTTCAGGCCCACCCACATTTCTTCGTTTTGTATAAAATGCTTCCAGTAGTCAATATACAGTGTGACAAAAAGGAACATGGTAGTCATGACGATAACAATGTATTTCATCACGCGGGCGTAGGTTTCAGGGGCGTTCTTGTTTTTCGACTCTGAAAAGAAGAAGGGCTCCGCCCCCATCCTGAACGCCTGTATAAATATGTTGATGAGCAGGGACAGTTTGTAGCAAGCACCGTATATACCCGCCAGCACCACGCCTGACACTGCGGCATCTTTAGGTGTCAGCTTACCCAACAATATGCGGTCAAAAGTTTCATTGATCACACCTGCAAAGCCTGCTATCATCAGCGGGAGGGAATAGAATAACATCTCTTTCCACAACCTGAAACTGCCCTGGAAACGGATGGACAATACCTCAGGTGCCAGCAGCACCAATGTCAGGATAGATGCAATCAGCGTGGCGATAATATAATAACCTACGCCCATCTGCGGGTCGTACCAGGATGCAAGGTATGAACCAGGCTGTTGTGCGGCAATGCGCGGCAGGTAGGTGTAAAAGAATACGGTTGCGGCGATGGTCATCAATATGGCGGCTATCCTGATGAGTGCGTATTTCTTCGGCCTGTTTATCTGCCGCAGCTTGGCGAAAGGTATTACAGCCAGTGTGTCAATAGCTATTATCAGCGATGTCCAGGTAATAAATTCAGGATTATCAGGCACCTGTAAGAATACGGCAATGGGTTCGCTGAACATCAGCAATACACTCGTGAAAATAAGGGTCGTAAAAATGATGGATAATGAGGTGGTATTAAACACCACTTTCTCATCCTCGTCCTTATTACTATACCTGAAAAATGTAATCTCAAACCCATACGTAAAAAGCGCACTCATAAATGGTATGGCTGAGAATATCATGCTCATCTTACCATACTCCAGCACGCTCAGGTGATCGGGGTCTGTCAGGTAGGGCGTCAGCAAATAGCTGAGGAAACGGGCCACAATGCTGCTGAGCCCGTACCACATTGTATGACTTGCTAAACGTTTTATTGACATGAGGCCATAAAGATAATGGTCTGCTACTGTTTACTTCAAAAAACTGCCGGCCTCTATCTTATTCAATCACCCAGGTTTCCCGGCCACGTATCAGTTTGTCCAGGTCGCCTTTGCCTTTTTGCGCCAGGGCATCTTCCATCTGCAACCTCATCGCATCTTCGTACGTGGGGCGTTCCTGTGCATAGAACACACCTATCGGCCGGGGCAGGTGCCCTTCATTTGCCGGGTTGTCAAAGAAGCGGGTGAGTATCTGCGCTTTGTAGAAGTCCTGCTCATTGTGTACCCACAGGTCGTCAGCACTGTAGCCGCCGTCTGCCAGGCTCACCACTTTGGGCTTGTAGCCGTCCAGCACTATGCCTTTATCGCTCTGCGCACCGTATATCAGCGGCTGGTCTTGTTCCAGCGCCAGCACTTCATCGGTCCTGGTTTTTTTATCCGTAAATATTTCAAAAGCACCATCATTGAAGATATTGCAGTTCTGGTATATCTCCAGCAACGAAGTACCGTGGTGCCCGTGCGAGCGCAGCAGCATTTGTTGCAGGTGCTTGGGGTCGCGGTCCAGGGAGCGGGCTACAAAAGATGCATCGGCACCCAAAGCCAGCGCCAATGGATTGAATGGATGGTCGATACTGCCGAAGGGCGTCGACTTGGTTACTTTGCGTTCTTCAGACGTGGGCGAATATTGCCCCTTGGTCAGGCCATATATCTGGTTGTTGAAGAGTAGTATGTTCACATTAAAGTTCCTGCGCAGCAGGTGGATGGTATGGTTACCGCCAATACTCAGGCTGTCGCCATCGCCCGTTACTATCCACACGCTCAGTTCCGGGCGGGTAGCTTTCAAGCCTGAAGCGATAGCCGTAGCACGCCCGTGTATCGAGTGCATCCCAAAGGTGTTCATATAATACGGGAAGCGCGAGCTACAGCCTATACCCGATATAATCACGATATCCTCGCGGGGTATGCCCGTTTGGGGCAGTATGGTTTGTACCTGCTTTAATATTGAATAGTCGCCGCAGCCGGGGCACCAGCGTACTTCCTGGTCGGTAGCAAAATCTTTTGCGGTCAGCGGGGCATTTTCCTTTTTTGGTTCCAGTCCTTCCGTCACAGCATTCATTACAACGTCACTCATAAGTAAAAATATCATGCAAAAATACTGTATTCGGGGCAGGATTTGAAACCCCGACATAGTTATGACAATATTTTATGATTTGGTGCATAGTTTAGCCCTTTATGGGTACAATCGATTTATCAGGCCCCGGTTTCGTCCGGGGCTAAATTATTGCAGTAAATAAGAGCTAAACTAGAAATATATGTTTCGGCAGAGTAACAATTACAACGTCCGCAGTGCTTTCCACCCGCCTGATTTTCCTGTACCCTTATTATGCCAGGTGCCGCCGGCTTCGTCGTCGTAAAAGTTACCTTTTATCTCCATGCCGCTCTCGCTGGTGAAGTTAATCTTCCCGTTCTCCAGCCTGGACACCATAGGGATGTCCATTCCTGAAAAGATGATGCCCACATCATTGCCGTTTACGGCAATGTTGAATACCCCTTCGGCATCGCCTGTATAATCTCCCTCAAAACTCTCAATGGCCACATCAGAAGTCTCCTTATATATGAACGGGATGAGCATTTTACCAGGTATGTCAAACTGCACTTCCGAGTTAAACCCATTTGTGTCAACTGAAAAACGCATTTCAACAGGTTGGCTATTCCATGTACCTGTAAATAAAGCAGTGTCTATCTTTTCTCCGGGCTGCCAACCACCCAGCGAGTTGGTGGTTAGTTCCACAGTTTTACCATTCAGTTTTATCGTAGCTTTTTTCTCAGTGCCGGTATTGTGCAGGTAAATGAGCACAGTACCGCTTACACCCAGTCCTGCCATTATACCTTTATATACACCTGAACTATTGAGGTCGTGTTCCTGTTTAGCCTCAGGCATTTGCACACATGTAGGGCAAACATATAATTTCGGGATTTCCTGTACCAGCGGGCCGTCTTGTTTATTGCAGGAAATAAAGGCACCCACGGCCAAGATCGCCGGTATCAACTTTTTCATATCGTTAAGGTTTTACAATTAAATATAGCAATAATGTATCACATCCGTTGATACCGGCTTAATATTATGCTACCGGCTCTGCAAGGTACATTCTTAAATTACCCTTGTTCTTTGCCGCTATCTCTCCCCTATAGCTAAAGTTGAATTTATCTTTCACCAGGTCGTAGGTAGATTGTGATATGTTTATTTTGCCGGCTACGCCTGTTTGTTCCATGCGTGCAGCTGTGTTCACAGTATCTCCCCATATATCATAGGCAAATTTCTTTACACCCACTATACCTGCTACCACGTCACCGCTGTGTATGCCTATCCGAATTTCAAAAGTTTTGTCTCCTAATTTTTCCCTGTGCTCCAGCATAAAATCCCTGATTTCTATAGCCGCCCTTATCATGTTTTCAGCATGATTGGCATTAGGTACAGGCAGGCCGCTTACGGCAAGGTAGGCATCACCTATAGTCTTTATCTTTTCTATTTTATACTTCTCCATGATGCTGTCAAATGTCTTAAAACAGGTATGCAGTTCATCTACCAGTTCCTGCGAACCCATTCGCTCGCCCGCCTCTGTGAAGTTGACGAAATCTGTAAACATCACTGTTACCGATTCATAATATTTAGCGGTGGTAGTTCCCTTTTCTTTCAGCTCCCTGGCCACTTCCTCAGGCAGTATATTATGCAGTAGCCGTTCTGATACACTTTTTTCTTCTGTTATAGCGTTGTTGGCTTCTGTAATAATGACATTTGTTTTTTTCTCCTGCCTATAACTGCGAAAGATGAAGAAAGACAATAACAGCAACAAGACAAGTCCTCCAAAGCCGCTATAGGTCAGTATTTTTTGTCTTTGCAAATTATAGTTGGATATTACTTTCTCTTCGGCTTGCTTCAGGCTGTCGGTAAGTTGCCTGCGTTCAAAATCTCCCAGCATGTCTATACGGGTCAGTTCCTGCAATTTTTTACGGCTGTATATACTGTCGCGCAGGCTGATATGCGTTTGATAAGCTTTCAGCGCATCAGCGTTTCGCCCCATCTTTTCATATACATTGCTCAACGCCAGCCATACATTACTGCGCATATCTGTGGCACCGGTTTCTATACTGATAGCCAAAGCCTTGTCCAGGTATTGTTGAGCTGTTTTGTATTGCCCTTTCCCTGTATGAATTTTCCCCAGTGTGGTATATATTGCGGGCAGTTGTGCTCTTAGTGAGGCATTACGGGTTTCATCCTTTGCCATCGCCATTGCTTCTGAGGAATAGCTGAATGCAGCATCAGTTTTCCCAAGGGCATAATAGGCTTCGCCCAATTTGTTCAATACCTGTGCCATGTATTCGGCATTCAGGTTTTCATTGCCACCAAATTTTCTTATTTCATCTACTGCTTTCAGGTAGTTGCCGATTGCCTTATTATAATCATCCATGTTCAGGTAGCAATCTCCTATACCTATATCTGTCAATGCTATAAACCAAGGGTAATTTATGTTTTTATTCAACTCGTGTACCTCCCGGTAACTTTGTATCGCACGCTCAAAATCAGGTATTGCAGCGTATATGGCAGCTATCTGGTGTTTCAGCCCCATCAAGGTCAGCGTATCATCTATACCCGTCTCAGTATCCGATACAATATCTTCGTGCAGCAAATTGTATGCCTGTTGATAATGTTTCAGCGCTGTAGGAAAGTCCCCCATATTCTGGTACAACACTCCGCTGCCGGCCAATATTTGTATTACTGTATCTCGTCCGATATTCAAATTCAATATTCGCCTGTAATACTCCAGTGCATTACTGAAGTCCGCCTTTGATGTATAACATTCAGCTATATTCCTCAATATATTAAACTTGTTGGCGGTGTTGGTTATATCATCAGCATATCGCAGGGCTTTCACATGCCATTCAATGGCTGCGTCATAATTATACAGGCAGTTCTCGTAGTATTCACCTATCCGGTACTCTACATGCATAATAGCACCCGGATAACTTTGCTCCTCGGCAATTTTCAGCGCCTGCATCAGGTAGTCTAATTTAGCCTTCTTATCATTGCAGGGTGTTGCGGTGCTAAGATGTAATAATAGAAATACTTTTTGGGAATCGGAACCTGTATAGGAAAGTTCCCGCTTCAGCGAATCCACCAAAGCAGGTGAACCCAAGGCAGGGGTATTCAGCACCAACAGCAGTGCCAGGCATAACATAGGGGCAGCTCTCATTCTTTAAATATCCCGGTATATACTATATAAAGTTAAAAATTAAATTGTATTTTGTTTTAATCAATAAAGCCGTACCGACGAAAGCAGGTACGTTTAAGGGATAAATAAATTTAATTATGAGAAAGAATACACCCCTATTCTTCCTGCTGATAGCTGGAATAGTTTTGTTTTGCTCAACATCGTCTTACGCGGTAGGTGTGGGATCAGCAAATGTAAAATTTGGAAAGCCTGATAAAGAGAACAACTGTGCAGGCAAAGGTATTTGTATGTTGTCTTCAATTGAAACCGGAGCAACAATCCCGGTTAGCTTTTCTTACGTACCGGGATTGTCAGGCGAGGGGTTCAATACTCTTACTTTACAGTTCAGTATCGAGGCTCTTGAACAAAAAGACAAGGATTACCTGTACACATACTTCCTGTACCCTACAGGCAGGCCCAGGCTCAACTACCGTTTCGACCTGGAGTATGTATTCAACAATACTGCCCTCTGCGAAGCATTGGGCATTGCTCCCGGCCAGGTTAAGATTAAACCTACTGATGAATCGATTATTGAAACTGTATTTAATACAGATGTAAGGATTACTTACAGGTTGATGGACTGATAACTTCAAACACGCAAAAAAAATGGCGTGCCCTCCGGTACGCCATTTTTTTTGAGCAACTTATCTTCCTACTTCGCAATATTCTTCTTCAGCGCAAACAGGCTGAAATCTGTATCTTCTTTCACAATCGTATTTTTCAACCTGCCCAGCCCTTCTATTTCCATTTCTACCACATCGCCTGGTTGCAGCCACTGTGGTTGGTAATTTGGGTCGTTCAGCAGCCCTGTCCCGTTCAGTTCCAGCAGGCAGCCTGTACCTACAGTACCACTGCCTATCACGTCGCCCGGTAGTATATCTACCCCATAGGCGCAACGCTCCAGTATCTCGGCAAAGGTCCAGTCCATATCGCCCATGCTGCCTTCGCTCAGCAGTACACCATTCACCCAGCAGCGCATTTTCAGGTTGTAGCTGTTGCCTGTATGCCCTTCTTTTGCAGGCACCTTGTATGGTTCCAGTTCGTCGGGGGTTACCAGCATAGGCCCTATCACGGTACTGAAATCCTTTCCCTTGGCAGGCCCCAGGTTCAGCAGCATCTCTTCCATTTGCAGGGTGCGCGCACTCATATCGTTCATGATCATGTAGCCCGCAATGTATTTATCAGCCTCTGAGGCCTTGATATTTCTTCCTTTCTTACCTACTACTATTGAAGCCTCCAGTTCAAAATCCAGTTTGGCAAAATGGTCGGGCATACAGCGTATTTCCCCGGGTCCCTGTATAGCATTATGATTGGTAAAATAGAATATCGGGTATTGGTCGAACTCGGGTATCATATCCACCCTGCGGTTGCGGCGGGCTGCTGCTACGTGCTGGCGAAATGCATATCCATCGCGGCAGGAGGTAGGCTGTGGTACAGGTGCCATTATTTCAGCGTTGTCGAAAGCAACACCTTCTGCACTTATCTTCCCGCTCCTGATGTCGGCCTCTGCCTGGCGGGCAATTTCAGAATACTCTTCCCACTCATTAAGCATCTCCCTCATAGTGCGGGGAAGTTGATTGCTCACCGCACCTGTGTCATACAATGTGCCGTCTATATACAGTGCCAATTGTTCCAGTCCTTGCTTTGCGTATGTTACCAGTTTCATAAGACCCTTAGTTTTTTTTAGAGGATGTAAAAATAACGCTTAAGTATGGGTATATGAAACCTTATGACATCATAAAGGTTATTTAGCGGTTAGTAACCTATTAATCTTTATTATTGCATGTAATAAAATTTAATGATATGGCTGCTACTTACGAAGAAGTATTTGAGCATAATAAGAAATGGGTGTCAGCGCAATTAGATAAAGATGCTGACTTTTTTGTGAAGCTGTCCAGGGACCAGACACCGGATTATCTCTACATAGGTTGTGCGGACAGCCGCGTGCCGGCCAATGAAATAATGGGCCTTGAGCCGGGTGATGTATTCGTACACCGCAATGTAGCCAACCTTGTGAACAATGTGGACCTGAATGTAATGTCCTGTATCAATTACGCTGTGAACGTACTGAAAGTAAAGCATGTGGTGGTATGCGGGCACTATGGTTGTGGTGGGGTGAAGGCAGCTATGCAACCTAAGGATATGGGTTTGCTGAACCCTTGGCTGAGGAATATCCGCGATGTGTACCGCCTGCACAGAGATGAACTGAACGCCATAACTGATGAGCATAAAAAATACGACCGGCTGGTAGAGCTGAATGTGGAAGAGCAATGCTTTAATGTCATAAAAACAGTGGCGGTACAGCGCTCTTATATCGAGAACAGGTTTCCGGTGGTGCATGGTTGGGTGTTCGACCTGAAAACCGGGCTGCTCAAAGACCTGGAAATAGACTTTGTAGGTATGCTGAAACGGATACAGGAACTCTACGACCTGACGGGTGAACTGGAAAACCATACGTAGGTGACATTGCAACAATCAAATATTTTGCAGCAGGTGTATTATCTGCTGCCTTTTCTTTTATCTCCTTTGGCTTTATTAAAGGGATACCCGCCGGAAGCATAGGCGCTAAGGCACTATGACTTTTTGCGTTGTCTTTTCTACCCTGAAATGAATAGTATCGCCGCATTCGTGCGCATCACCGTCTGTTTGCATTAGTTTCAACTTCGGGTGGCTAATGGTAATTTCCTTTCCGTAGAAATGACGGACGTAAGGGCTTTCTGTGATAGTACCGTTCATAGCGCGCCATACTAATAAACCACCCAAAACTTTCGGGAACCTTTTAATGATGACTATGTCCAGCACCCCGTCTGTCCAACTGGCGCCGGGGGCTATCTGGAAGTTGTAACCAAATTGTTTGCCATTGGCCACGCTGATAATAAATGCTTTTTCTTTTAATGATTGTCCGTCTATAGTTATATCCCATTCCCATTCCTTATACGTCCACATATAGCGGGTCACCAGCCAACTGTACATAGCAAAACCACGGCGTTTACTTTTGGCGAACTTTTTAGATATCAACGCATCAAACGCCACACCCGCGTTACTTATGAACAGCCTGTCATTGGCATAGCCGATATCCATCATAATAGTATTGCCCTTGTTGATAATCTCAATAGCTTCCTGCTCTTTCAGGGGAATACTCATGCTGCGTGCCATGCCATTTCCGCTGCCTTTGGGTATGATGGCCAAAGCGGTGTCAGTGCCCGCCAGCCCCGCTACTATATCATTCACTGAGCCATCGCCGCCTACAGCTACTACAGCATACGCCCCGGCATTTGCAGCGTCTTTCGCCAGCTTTGTGCCGTGTTTGGCATACTCTGTATGTTGTATTTCGTAGGAGAATTGTTGTTGGTCGAGTGTGGTGTCTATAGCCTGCTGTATAGCTTTTTCGCGGTCTGTTCCACTTTTGGGGTTGATGATGAAGACCAGGTGTTTTTTGCTCATGAAATTTGTGCTTTGAGGCTCAGGTCCATACTGACGGCATGGTGTATGATAGCGCCTACCGAAATATAATCCACCCCAGTAGCCGCATAAGATTCGATAGTATCCAGCGTAATGCCGCCCGATGCTTCTGTTTCGTACTTGCCATCTATCAGCTGCACGGCTTCTGCCAGTTGTTCAGGTGTGTAATTATCCAGCATAATGCGGTGTACACCGCCATGCGCCAGTACACGTTTCACATCGTCAATGCTACGTGTTTCTATTTCTATCTTCAGGTTGTAGCCTGTTGTTTCCAGGTATTCATTTGTCTTATCAATCGCCTGCTCTATGCCACCGCAAAAATCAATATGGTTATCCTTCAGCATGATCATATCGTACAATCCCATGCGGTGATTATGCCCGCCGCCTATGCGCACAGCTTCTTTTTCAAAATAGCGGAATAATGGCGTGGTCTTACGCGTATCCAATATTTTGGTTTTGTAGTTCTTTACTTTCTCTACATACACATTGGTCAGCGTGGCGATACCGCTCATGCGCTGCATACAGTTGAGCGCCAGGCGTTCAGCCTGCAATATGGTATGTACATCGGCCAGTACGGTAAATGCCGTTTCGCCTTTTGTTACCCTGTCACCGTCTTTTTTCAGCAATACAAATTGCGCGTCGGGCTGCAGGTGCCTGAATATGCGTTGCGCCAGGTCTATACCTGCTATGATGCCGTCTTCTTTGATTTTCAGCACAGCCTTGCCCGGCACATCAGGCGCTATACATGCCAGTGTGGAATGGTCTCCGCCTTTAATGTCTTCCTCTAATGCAGCTGCAATAAACTCCTGTATATTCACTTGTACTGTTTAACGTTTGCAAAACTACTAAATACATAACGTATCCGGCAGATGTAACTATTTCTTAACCTCGGGGTAAACCCTGTTTTATAACTATGGCCACAGCAGGCAACCATCCCCATAGCTCAGGAAACGGTAGTCGTGCTGCAAGGCGTATTCATACAAGGTACGCCAATCATTACCCAACATAGATGCCACCAGCAATAATAATGTACTCTGCGGCTGATGGAAATTGGTCACCAGCCTACGCACTACCCTGTTGGTATAGCCCGGTGCTATCAGTATCTGCGTCTTAGTCACCAGCGAAGTTTGTTTGTGCTGCAACAGGTAATCTACTACTGCCTGCAATGCCGTGGCAGTATCGGCATCAGTTTCCATTTCATAAGGGTCCCATTGCGTCACAGCATAACCTTCAAAATCAGGCACGGTATGATTCAGCAATTTAGCGCCTATCCAGTACAGGCTTTCCAGCGTACGCATAGTGGTGGTACCTACGGCTACTATCCCTTTATCTAAATGCGCTATCAGCTTCTGTATGCTATCCACATCTACATGTATCCACTCTGCATGCATGGTATGCCCCTGCATGGTATCACTTTTTACGGGCATAAATGTACCCGCGCCTACGTGCAGATTGACAAAGACGGTATCAATGCCTTTCTCTTGCAGGCTATCCATAATGCGCTCCGTAAAATGCAACCCTGCCGTAGGTGCTGCCACGCTGCCCTTGTCTTTGGCGTATATGGTCTGGTAGCGTTCTTCATCGCTCGCTTCCGCATCCCGGTGCAGGTAGGGTGGCAGGGGTACTTTCCCTGCTATATGCAGCACTTCAGCAAAACTCATATCCGTATCCCATACCAGCTCAATAGTAAAATAACCTTCGCCTCTTTCCACGATGGCAGCCTTTAGTGTCAACCCATCATGTTGCTGCTCAAGTATCAATCCGTGTTTCCATTTGCTGGCACCGCCAACTATACACTTCCACAATACGCTGCGTGTTTGCAGCATGGCGGTTTGCACATCGCTGTACTGCTCGTGCGGCTCCAGGCAAAACACTTCTATTACGCCGCCGGTTTCTTTTGTAAACAACAGCCGCGCCTGCACTACCTTGGTACGATTGAACACCATTAATGTCCCTTCGGGAATATGTTGCGCTATGTTCCGGTAGATATCCTCTGTTAACTGCCCTTTATTATACACCAGTAGCTTCGACGCATCGCGTTCCGCAAGCGGGTATTTAGCTATCCGTTCGTCGGGCAGTTCGTATGTATAATCCTCTATCTTTAAATCCTTCGGGTGCATTTTATCTTATTTCTGGTATGGTGATGCCGGTTATCTTACGGTACACATCTATGGCATACAGGTCGGTCATGCCGGAGATGAAATCTACCACCGATTGAATATCTCCGTACAGTTGCTTCCTGTCGCCACTTATGGGGAACTGTTTGGAAACCAATTGCAGCAATTTGAATGACTTACTCTCGTGGGGGTGCAATACAGCGTGTACAAATTCCTTCAGCAAGCCGCCGATTACATTATAGCCCGCCAGCTCTATTTCCACTACCGATTTGTAATTGTATATATACCTGAACGAAAACTCATTGATGGCTTTGATGAGTCCTTGCTCCCTTTCGGGCAGGCATTTCATCAGGTCATGCTCCAGTGTGCCCGCCAGCAGGGCTGCTTCGTTAGCTACAAAAGCCTTC
This sequence comes from uncultured Bacteroidota bacterium, assembly GCA_937928385.1. GTDB lineage: Bacteria > Bacteroidota > Bacteroidia > Chitinophagales > Chitinophagaceae > UBA5543. Next base: position 26,623 of record CALEZD010000071.1, on the reverse strand, counting down.
GCCAGTTGTTCCGTCATCAGGCCTATCCATACCGCGCGTATATATTCTACCTGCCTGTTGGAATCATTCATTTTCTCCAGCTTACGCTCCACATACTCCCTTGTCAGGTAGGTGCCCGAATCTTCAAAGAAGGGCAGGAAAAGTTCTTTTATTTTTTCAATGCTCACAATGCCCAGCCTGTGCGCATCTTCCATGTCTATAATACGGTAGCAGATGTCGTCCGCGGCTTCTGTCAGGTACACAAAGGGGTGGCGCGCATGTACTGTTTCATAACCTTCTATTTTAGGTATGCCCAGTTCTGCAGCTATAGATAGCCAGGTATCATATTCACCGGTAAAGAATCCCGATTTTTTGGTAGCTATCAATCCCGTCTTTTTATTAAACCCCTCAGCCGAGCCACAGGGATATTTTACGATGGATGCCAGCGTAGTATAGGTGAGTTTATATCCCCCTTCCGACTGGTTATTAAAGTCGTGCGTGAGCACCCGTAGGGCGTTGGAATTACCTTCAAACAGTTGCAGGTCTTTCAGTTGCCCCGGCGATAGTTCTTTATGAATAATATTTTTCGCTTCACCCTCCAACCCCGAAAAGAAAGTGCGTATAGCATCCTCGCCCGAATGCCCGAAAGGCGGATTGCCAATATCATGCGCCAGGCAAGCGGCTGCTATTACCGATGGGAGTTCATAACGGTAAAAATCCCTGAACCCTTCGCCCTCATTACTGTATTTATCAGCTATCACATCACCAACATGTTTGCCCAGCGAGCGGCCTACCGATGCCACCTCAAGGCTATGCGTCAGGCGGTTGTGTACAAACACCGCCCCCGGCAGCGGAAATACCTGTGTTTTATTCTGCAACCGGCGGAAGGCAGACGAAAATATAATACGGTCATAGTCGCGCTGAAAGGAGGTGCGCACACTGTCCCGCTCCGTTTTTTTAGCACTGCTGTCACCCGTACGTACCGCGCTATATAGTTTCGCCCAGTTCATCATCCTGCAAAGATGGGTAATTGCGCTGTAAATATTAGCCGGCTACATTACCTCATTTACATTTCAAATTGTATATTTATTAATCAAAATATAAGGGCTATGAGATTTTTTCTGAACAGGTTGTTCCTGGTAATGATAGCGGCTACCCTATTTGTATCCGCCTGTAACAAAGACAATACTACTACCGAGCCACTGGCGGAAACCAATACCTCCGTTACAGGCTACGGTATTTTTGCTGTGAATGGCAATGGCGACCTGGTGATGAATGGCGCATCTGTTACCAATACCCCTTACCATTTCGATAATATTATTCGTGACAACCCCAATGCGAAACTGCTCATCATGCAGGACTGCCCCGGTAGTGACGATGATGACGCTAACCTGCTGGCTGCGCGTAAAATACGCAAGGCAGGACTGAGCATACACGCTACAGCCACCAGCGAACTGGCCAGCGGTGCGGTGGATATGTTTTTTGCAGGTGTAAAACGTACGATGGAGCCCGGTGCAAAATTCGGCGTACACTCGTGGAGTGACGGCAAAAACGAAGCAACAGATTTTCCTAAAGGGCATGAACAGCACCAGCCATACATCAGCTATTTTGTAGAAATGGGACTTACACAGCAAGAGGCGGAAGATTTCTACTACTTCACCATTTACGCTGCTAATGCCGATAATATACATTGGATGACACAGGCGGAGATTGATAAGTACAAGCTATTGAATTAACGCTACCTGAACTTGAAAATATTCATCAGTTCTTCTTTATAATTCCTGCCTATAGATATAGGTGTACCCTTTACAATAACTTCATTTTCTGTAAAGGAATCTATATGATTGGTATTGATACACCAGGAGCGGTGTATCCTGACAAAAAAGCTTTTCTGAAGTACCTCAGTAGTTTTAGTCAGTGTATTTCGTATCAGGAATGATTTATCTTCTGTAACAATTTTCACATAGTTATCTTCTGCGTTCAGGTACAATATATCGTTCAGCAATATTTTAATGAACTTGTAGCCATCTTTAATATACACATGGTTTTGTTTCAGGTAGATATTGCCATCCTGCGCAATATCATCTTCCGTGACATCATTATTCTGGTAGGCAAAATTATGCAATGCCAGCTCTATAGATACCAACAATGAATTAGTAGTAAAAGGTTTTATCACATAAGCTGCGGGAAAGGTGTTCTTGGCCTTGTTCACCGTCAGCGCATCTGCGTGTGCCGTAATGTATATAAAGGGTGTCGGCTGTATTTCAGTAATGGCGTGTGCTATATCTATACCCGTCTTTGTTCCACTGATGGTTATATCCAGAAGCACAAGGTCCGGCGCATGTTTTTTAAATGCAGCTAAAGCTTCATCCATATTATCACTGATGTGCACCACCTCGTACCCCGATTGTTTCAGCCTTTCCGCCAGGTCCCTCGCCACCAGCAGTTCATCTTCTACTATCTGTATCTTAAATGTTTCCATTTTTCTTATGCTGTGTATGGTATGGACAATGTGAATTGACTGCCCTTGTCCACCACTATATCCAGGTATCCGTTTAGTTGTTTTACAAATGTCTGTATCAGTTCCTTACCAAATGAACCTTCCTTATCCCTCCATTCTTCAATATTTACCCCTTTGCCATTATCAAGCACTTGCAATATTATGTTGCCGTCCTTTCTCTTCAGTGTAACAGTCAGTTCGGGCGCATGATTGTCTTCAAAAGCGTATTTGAATGCGTTCGTCACCAGCTCGTTCACTATCAGGCTAAGTGGTATGGCCTGGTCCACGTTCATCAGCTCGTCCGCTATATCCAGCCGGATATTAATACTGTCTTTATTAAATCCATAAGCGCTTTGCAGGCTGTCCACCAGGTCGCTGATGTATTCCTTTATGTTTATCTCCGTTATATTGTCGCGGGTGTACAGGCGCTGGTGTATAAGGCTCATGGCTTCTATACGTTGTTGCCCCTCGCGTACCGCCCTCGATGCCTTTTCGTCTTTTATCCTGAACGACTGCAGGCTCAGCAGGCTCGATATTATTTGCAGGTTGTTCTTTACCCGGTGGTGCAATTCTTTCATCAGCAGGGTGAGCTTATCGCTTTGCCTTTGTATGGTGGCATTAGCAGTTCGCTGCTTCAGGTATTGAATCAGTATCAACGTGGTCAGCAGCGCAACTATCACTAATCCACCTGTCAATAGCCTGTTATTATGTATTTGCTGCGCTATGCGTTCATCCTTTTTCTCCGACTCATATTTTTCCTTCAGTTCCGCAACAGCTTCCTGCACTTCTGTATTCGTAATGCTGTCATTGATACTGCGGCTCTCTTGCAACAGTTTGTAAGCTTCTTCATATCTTCCGGCATTGGCCATATATTCTGATTTCAGCTGTACGGCCAATTCATACGGTTTCAACTGTCGGGTTTCTTTTAGTATCGCTATACTGCTATCTATATAAGGAATAGCGGCATTATAATTTTTCTGGTGTGCATATGAACTCGAAAATAAGGCCCATAGTTTTACCTTCGATTCCGGGTTATTAATAGCCAGTATATCTTTTTTTGCACGTTCCAGGTAATAAATAGCCGAATCATAATTGCCGAGTTGTGTGTAACATTCCCCTATCAGCATATTCGCTGTGCCTCTGTCTTTTAGTACGCTCCCTTTATTGGCCACTGCTGCCGACTCATGCAGCAATGGCAATGCTTTATCATATTGCTGCTCATCCATGTATAATAAGGCAAGGTTCGACAGTACTACGGTCAGGTTAAAACCAGACCCCACCATCCTGTTTATCTCCACAGCTTTTTCAGCATACCGGATACTGTTTTTGCGGTCATCCAGCATTTCATGTATTGCACATAGCATGGTGTACGAATTCGATAAGCTGATGCTATCTTTTAATTCCATAGCAGCATCCATTTGCTGGTGTGCATATCTCAATGCAGATTTTACATCTCCCGCACCCAGGTAATAACCGGCTATAGTGTTCAGGTTATAAGTATAATAGATGCCTTTTTTGCCCGACTTATCATATACCTTATTTGATGCAAGAGCGTAATGCTTAGCCGAATCTAATTTGTTGATGTTGTGAAAATAATTGGCAATATGTGCCAGGCTGTTTGCCTCACCTGCAAGGTCATTGGCTTTCCGGCTCAGTTGCAAAGACATCCTCGCATACCGGTTTGATAATTCAGCCTTGCCCTCGCGCATACATTGGCCTGCTGCATTCGCATAGTTGACAATGCTGTCCTGTATGTTTTTTGAAGTTGCCAGCTTCGCAATATATCCTTCTGATGTCTGTGCCAGCGTAATACACGGCATAGCCATCAGTATGGTTATCAGCACAATCGGTGTGCCTTGTAGTATCATCATTAATGGCCTCATCATCTGCTATGAAAAATCATTTGGTAAAAGTAGAGGTTGATAGCTCTGTAAAGAAAACACTCACCTACAAACATCTGCTATTCACCCCACCACTTTATTACCTGCAAAAAGCAACTTGTAACATTGTTGAAAAACTTTAAAATATGAAAAAAACATTACTACTACTTGCAGTTTATGGCTTACCGTTTTACGCGCAGGCGCAAATCACGCTCAACAGTGCCAATGCACCCACAGATGCACAATGCCAGATACCCCATACTTTTAACAGGGTAAAGCTCAATACCTTGCCGGACGTATCTCCGAAAGCAAATGCTACCTGGGATATGACCCTGGCAACCGACTCTAATATCTACACGTACAATTATAACAAGGCGGCCAGTTCATCAGCTTTCCCAACGGCGACATTTATCATACCAAGACAATACATAGTTACCCCCGGAATGCGCTATGATTTTGATGCCATGTGCGACGTCAGTACCAATGGAATCGTATATCTGGGCGAGCATATTGACCGCCAGGCATTACCATTGGCGGTGCTAACAGGCAATACTGCCGATTCTCTAGTTTTTGTGACACAGGACATTACTTACAACATGCCCGAACATGATGTAAAATACCCATGCACCATGGGTACTAAATGGACAGATGATATTACATTCAGCACGAATTTTTTACTGACAGTAACCTCCTCAGGGCTCAATAACACCCCTGGCCAGAGAAAGACCCACAGAGTAACTGATTTTGAGGTAACCGGTTGGGGCAAGATGAGGGTTAACGACCGGAACGGAAACCCCACGGGTTATATGGATGTATTGGCAATAAACAGGATTGAAACAGTTTCGGATAGTTTCTTCCTGGGCGGAATGCCTGCCCCTCCAACTTTGCTTAGCGCCTTCGGCCTTACGCAGGGGCAGCAGATAACAACTTATGATCGTAAGTATTACAGGGCCGGAGAGTATAGGGGTTTACTGGAGATTGAATACGAAGATGCCGCATTCACAAAACCAACCGAAATTATTACACATAACCAGCGCCTGAAGCCTACATCTGTTGCGGATATTACCATGCAGCAAATAAGCATTTACCCTAATCCGGTAATCAACAACACATTCACGGTAAGATTGGACGGTCTCAACAGCAATAACATCAGCTACCAATTGTATAACATGATGGGGCAAGCCGTAACAAACGGAGTAGTTCCTGCCAATGGGGTTGTTTCGCTGCAAAACTCGTTGCCCGCCGGTAATTACTTTATCAAACTACAAACTCCTGAAGGTGCCTACGGAGTTAAGCAGATCAATATCATGAACTAAACTCGTTCTGTATATAATTTATCTACCTGGTAAATTAAAGATGCCGGCTCAAAACATGGAGCCGGCATCTTTCTTACAAACAGGGGCAATGAACTTACTTTTTGTGTATGACAATTTTTTCTGTCATTATATTGCCTTTGCTATCAGTCACGTTCAGCATATAATTACCGTTATTTAAATTTCCCGTGTTTACTGATAATTTATTTCCTGCAAAAATGCCATTATTACTATAAACTGTTTTACCTGCAACATCCATAATTCTAACGCTTACATTTTTATCCGTAAACATACCATTGCTTGTAGCAACTATAAAATGACCTGTGCTGGGGTTAGGATATACGTTTAGTTCTTTTTTAGCTACTTCGGCAATAGAATTATTTGTCGGAGCCTCTTTGTATTTGGGTGTCGACCACATGCCGCGTCCCCAGGTACCTGCTATCAACTCTCCTGTTTTATAATTGATCTCCAGGTCGTTTACATTCACTATTGGCAGGTTGGTTGCGTATTCCTCCCATTGCGCCATTGCAGGCGTTCTGTAATATACTGCGCTATATGCACCTAAATACAGGGTTTTATTAGATGTATCTTGTATGATGCAGTACACAGGCAGGTCGGGCAGGTTTTCATTCATAGTTGTCCAGGTACCCTTTTCGTATCTTGCCACTTTTGTTTTGTTTTGCCCAAAACCGGGGAAGGTCAACCAGATACGCTCTTTATCAAAATTGTCCACCTTTATATCTGATATACGCAGCTCGTTATACGGATGTTGTATGGTTGACCAGGTAGCGCCGGTATCATGTGTATAATGAATATTCTTACTTTTTGCATCTTCAACAGCGTAAATAGTACCGGGTGCGGCATTGCACATCGTTAACCTTCCTAATCTGTTACTAAATTCGTTTGAAATTGGAGTAAAGTTGTCGCCCTGGTCCATGCTCGAATAAACTGCCTTATAACCAACAATAACATTTTTGTGATTGTTTGGGTTGATGATTATTGGTGTTGTCCATGCGCCCGATTCGTCTGTTGGTGAATTACTTATCTTCAATCCTGTTCTTGCAGTAATACCTACAATTCCCTTCCTAAGGTCCATTCTTGCAAAGTTCCCGTTCTGCGAACTCACATAAAAAATATTAGAATCTACATAGTCTATCTGGCAATCCATGCCATCGCCACTATTGATGGGGGTATTTTGCCCTGAAGCTCTTTCTAAGAAACTACTGGCGTTATCTTGCGCACCACCTATTACATAGTTTGCATTTCCAGCTGCGGCTATTCTGTAATATTGGGTAATGTTCATACCGGAAGAAAAATCGTACCAGTTTTGAACACGGCCTAAATTAGTTACGTGATCCAGATACACAAAAAGACCTCCATCGTTACAATTAAGGATTGCCGGGTACTGGCTACCGGTAAATACATCGGGGTGGAACTTCAGGAAATGATGGTCTGAATGTACTACCGGCGCATCATTTCTTTGCTGGTGCCACTGTGTCATAATATCCCAGCTAAAACCTCCATCCTTAGACTCCCATGTATTGACACCACCCACAATGACATGATTGGCATCTGTCGGGTCTATTGCAATACACAAATCATAATAAGCTTGTCCTCCGGGCTCGTCACCCCATGGGCTGGATGCCAGTATATTTGTTGTCATATTATTATCGTCAAATATCTTGGTATATGTTGCACCGGCATTGCCTGAATGATAGATACCTTCTAAACCGCTTGCACCGGCAATTACCTTTACTATATCAGGTTGTTGTGGTGTAACTGCTATTGAGGCTCTAATGGCATTTAGTATATATCCATGTACAGCCCACGATGCTCCTCCGTCTGTAGATCTTAAGAGTTCTACAGCATAACCAACAATTCCCCCGTTTGCGTTAAATTTTATAATACAAGTAGTAGCATACAATATAGATGTATCTGTTGGATGATACACAATTTCAGGAATGTATACCCTGGCCCAATCACTAGCCGGAACATGCTGAATAAAAGAATTTGTCCAGGTAGCACCACCGTCAAAGGATTTCATGATTGAAGTAGCGGTAGCAATAGTAAGGCTATTTGTATCTAACCTGTTTATTACTAATGAATTTGTCTGGTAGTCCTGGTCTGTCAATTTTTTCACTAACCCTGTTGTATCCCAGGTTGCGCCGCCATCGGTAGATTTCAGCAACCCTATACTGTTATAATCTTGTGTATATCCTCTGAGGATAAAGAAATACGGGTGACTGTTTTTATCACCTGTACACATATAAATTGTATTCGGGTTAACGGGGTTGTAATCAATATCCGAAACGGCTGAGGACATAAGGTTTTTTGTCAGTAAATTCCAGCTTAAGTTACTGGCATTTAGCCTCCAAGCGCCACCGCCGGCAGTTCCTACAATAATCTCTGCAGGGTTTTGGGGGTTGGTAGCCAGGGTGTTGATACGGCCTATGCCTTGCCCTTCTCCTGTTTGTACAAAAGGCCCCAATGCCTTCCAGTCAGAGCCGTTAGCAGTACTTTTTGCCTGGGCCCTGTTTGATGTGGTTTCAAAATCACGCCATGTTCTGTAGGCTTCTATTTTAGGCACTATATAATCTTGCTGGTCTGTATGTTGTTTCCAATACCATAGCCAGCGCTGAAAATGGTAGTCATCCTTTTCTTTATTTTCATAAATACTTGTAATGGGCTTCGTTGTCTTACCAGCCATCGCGGCTTCGTGTTGCGAAACAACGTCTTCTAACTTTATCCTGCCGGCTTGTGCAAAGATGACAACCGGCAAAAATGAAACGCAGAATAATGCAATGAGCTTCTTCATAATGCTTGTTTTAATTAAGTAACTGGTTATTAGCATTAAACATCTGAAATTTTAACAGGATGTAGTAGTGAGGGGTAGCCAACGGCAGATTCTGGGAGTAAACGGCGTAGTGTCAATAAGCAATATGCCGCCCGCCGGTACTTATGTTATCAAACTAACTTCTGCCGACGGAGCATTGGGTGTAGCGCGTATCAACATCATACATTAATGAGTCCCGCTTATATCTACGATGCAGGTAGATGTAGCACTCTTTAAAACTTAAAAGCTGCTGACGCGGTGTCAGCAGCTTTTTTAATTTCGTCTATATCCGGGTATTAATTATCAAAATCGTAAGTACGGGTATTCAGTTTAAAACCGTCGATGTTTTCAGTATAGCCGTTAGCATACGTAGAACCTACGCGGAGATTGACAAGTATAAGCTGCTGAACTAACTTACCTGAACTTAAAAATATTCATCAGTGCTTCTTTATAGTTTCTGCAAATGGTGTAGTATCACTCAACACTGCATTGACTGCGGGCAGCTATTTCCTTAAGTCGCAAACAGCAGAAAGTACTTACGGATTTAAGCAGATCAATATCATTAACTAAAACTATTACTAAAGCAGGGCTGTATATGAAGCACAGCGTTAGTTATGTTATACTCACTATGACATAACTACCAGTATTGTCACGTTCTTCTCATTTACATGTCAAACAAAAAACAACAAACCTTAAAACTGTCTTACAATCAATTCTGAAATAATAAATTGCTTACTGAATTTTAAAAACGATTAATTTCTTGGATTATGAAAGCTATTTACTATTTAAGATCAAATGTTGCCTGCCTATTTTTCGTTTCACTCTTTATTTCCACAAATGCGCATGCCCAGACATGGCGTTCTATGGTCAATGGACAGGGATTTAACGGTCAGGTATTGTCTTTATATGCTGATACAGCAAATGGTGTGTTATATGCAGGGGGCGAGTTTACAACAGTTGACGGTATTACAGTTAACGGTATCGCAAAATGGGATGGAACCCAATGGACAGCTATGGGCGATGGTTTTGCAGGTAGTATGCCATATGTATATTGGATTACTGAGTATAAAAATGAGCTATATGCCGGTGGGCCGTTTATTGCATCAGGTGCTGATACGATGAATGGTATTGCAAAATGGAACGGTACGAAGTGGGAGGCTGTGGGCGGTAGTATGACCTTCCCCTCTATATCTATTGGCACCTATTATGTAGCAGCAATGTATGTGTTCAATAATGAACTGTATGTAGGTGGCCATTTTGATTCTGTAGATATGCAATCAGTGAGTAACATAGCTAAATGGGACGGCACTAAATGGACGCCGGTAGGTACTGGTACGAATGATGATGTGCTGGTAATAAAAGAGCATAATAATGAACTGTATATTGGCGGCTACTTTGTATTTGCCGCACAGGCCGGACAGCAATATCGCATTGCTAAACTGAAGGGTAATGATTTTGAAACAGTAGGTACTATCGGGTTGGGAGATGCTTCAAAGCGTTGGGGTATTGAAACGATGGTTACTTATAAGGGAGACCTTTATGCAGGAGGATATTTTAATGTACTGGAGTCGGGTCAAACTATAGCAAATCATATCGCTCGATGGGATGGAACAAGCTGGTCCACTATAAAAAATTTGGGAGTGGGCGTTGCTTCTACATCTGTAAATCCTGTCCGCTCACTGGTCGAGTACAATGGTTTGCTCTATGTAGGTGGGCAGTTTTTCGCCGCGGGACAGGTAGCTGCCCCAAACCTTGCTACATGGGATGGTGCCGGCTGGAAGAATGCGGATTTAGGTACAGACGGTATAATAAACAGCATGACAGTATTCAATGGAAACTTAATAGTTGCAGGTGGATTCACAAAAGCAGGTGGACAAGACCATAAATATATTGTACAATTTAATTTAGCAACAAGTGTTGGAAATATATCTATTGATGATCAATTTGTGGCATATCCTAACCCGGTTACTAACGGTTCATTCACCATTAAGGCAGATGGCACACACAAAGATTTAAGCTACCAATTGCTGAACATTACGGGGCAGCAGGTAGCCGCTGGTAATGTGCCGGCAAATGGCAAGATCAGCCTGCAACAAAACCTGCCCGCCGGTACTTATGTTATCAAACTAACTTCTGCCGACGGAGCATTGGGTGTAGCGCGTATCAACATCATACATTAATGAGTCCCGCTTATATCTACGATGCAGGTAGATGTAGCACTCTTTAAAACTTAAAAGCTGCTGACGCGGTGTCAGCAGCTTTTTTAATTTCGTCTATATCCGGGTATTAATTATCAAAATCGTAAGTACGGGTATTCAGTTTAAAACCGTCAATGTTTTCAGTATAGCCGTTAGCATAAGGTGAACCAACACGGATGCCCAACCATGAATCCGTTACCCTTATCCTGATACCGGGATAAGTACTTAATAAGTTACTCCATGTCATGCTGGATACACTGGTGCCCGGGAAATTGCCGCCTGAGTAGCGCCATACTGCATTGCCGTTGTCTATGCAGTCCCACTCTTGCCAGGTGTTTTGTGCTATGGCGTTTGCAGGTGGGGTAAATACCAGGCGTCTTTGCCAGGTATCGCTGCCGTTAAAGTCAACATTGAAGTTGAGGTAACCCGACCTGTTGGCTGCACCGCCATTGCCTGCAGATGGGTTGTAGGTGCTGAACGCCAATACTGTAATATCAGCCAGCGGCGTACCTGAAAACTGGTAGGTCGCCAGGTTTCTCCTCTGTGTACCCGACACACTTATCTGCGCGCTTCCCGAACCGTATGGCGCAGTGCCCGGCCCTGATACAAAGCTGCCTAAGGAGTTATCAATAGCGTCCGTTTCGTCGTTGTAAAAAAACCACTTCGTAGGGTCTGCCTGCACATCGCTGATGTTTTGTGCCATATCCCTCGATTGTACTACTATCTGGTCGCCGTGTGCCAGGTGCGCATTCATGGCGTTGGCACTTACTTGTATTACCTGGCCATTATGCCTCAGTTTTACTTTCGCACTGTTGTTCGATTGTTTTTCCATTGAAGAGATCGGTGTGGTAGTGCTTGCGGGTTCTGCCTCGTTAGATGCTTTGTTACATCCTGCAACTACAGAAACTGCCAGCAGTACCGGCATTAGTTTTTTCATAACTATTTTTTTAAGTGATAAATGATTGATTTAATTTTTGTAAATATATCTTTTCGTCCTCACAAATACAATGTTGTTAATATGTGTTTAATATTATTATTGCCGAGCAACTAAATTCTATCTTTGCACCATGAATCTCAATGCCCCTGAATATATAGCCAACTACATAGGCGGCGAACTGCAACGCCCGCTCAACGGTAAGTATATGGATAATACCAACCCCGCTACGGGCGAGGTATACAGCTACACCCCCGACAGTGATATGCAGGATGTGGAAGAAGCCGTAGGCGCGGCTAAAGCTGCCTTCCCCGTATGGAGTACCACCCCCGCCGAAGAACGCTTCAAAATACTGAACAAAATAGCCGAACTGATAGACGCCAACCTGGATGCACTGGCGCTGGCCGAAACCAACGACAACGGTAAACCCCTCTGGCTGAGCAAGAGAGTGGATATACCGCGCGCATCCAGCAACTTCCGCTTCTTCGCTACAGGCCTTATGCACTTCTCTTCAGAGAGCCATATGACTGAAGACAGGGCTATTAATTATACCCTGCGCCAGCCCATTGGCGTGGTAGGCTGTATCTCCCCCTGGAACCTGCCGCTTTACCTCTTTACCTGGAAGATAGCCCCCGCGCTGGCTGCCGGCAACTGTGTAGTGGCCAAGCCCAGCGAGGTAACACCTATGACGGGCTACCTGCTGAGCGTAATTTGTAAAGAAGCCGGATTGCCCGTTGGTGTACTTAATATCATTCACGGTAACGGGCCCAACTGTGGCAGTGCCATAGTAGCGCACCCGGATATAAAAGCCATATCCTTCACTGGCAGTACTCGCGCGGGCAGGGAGATAGCGGCAACCGCCGGGCCTATGTTCAAAAAAGTATCGCTGGAACTCGGCGGTAAAAACCCGAATATCATCTTCGCTGACTGTGATTGGGACAAGATGATGCGTACCACGCTGCAATCGTCCTTCGCCAACCAGGGGCAGATATGCCTCTGTGGCAGCCGTGTATTGGTAGAAGAAAGTATTTACGAAAAATTCAAAGCTGAATTTATAGAACGTGCTTCGAAACTCATTCCCGGCGACCCGCTGGAAGACAGCAGCAAACAAGGCGCAGTGGTGAGCAAAATGCACTATGATAAAATACTGACCGCTATAGAACTGGCCAAAGAAGAAGGCGGAACTATACTATTGGGCGGCGAAGCCGTAAAAGGCGAAGGCCGTTGCGAAAACGGATATTTTATACAACCCACAATTATTGAAGGCCTGGGTGCTGCCTGCCGCACCAATATGGAAGAGATATTCGGCCCTGTGGTGACGATACAATCCTTCCGTACGGAAGAGGAAGCACTGGAACTGGCCAACACCAGCGACTATGGCCTGGCAGCCACCATCTGGACACAAGACATCACCCGCGCCAACCGTGTGGCTATGAACGTAAAGAGCGGCATTATCTGGGTGAACTGCTGGCTGTTCCGCGACTTGCGTACCCCCTTCGGCGGATTTAAAAACTCAGGCGTAGGAAGAGAAGGCGGCTGGGAAGCCCTCAAGTTCTTCACCGAACCTAAAAATGTGTGTGTGGAATTGTAAATTTTATAAAACGTAACTTTATACCATGGTAATTGTATTAAGTAAAAAGACAGATTTAGCAAAGTTGAAAAAGAAGTTATTACAAGCAACTGCTAAAAAGCGCATAGGGGATAAGCGGAAACTTTTTGGAACCATTAAGTGGGATATAGATCCTCTAAAATATCAAAAAGCATTACGCAATGAATGGTCTTGAGATAATGGCAGATACGAATGCCTTAATTTATTTCTTAAATGGCGATTCAAGGGTATTAGATATTATAAGCAGTAATGTCGTAAATATTTCGTTTATCACAGAGATAGAATTGCTTTCTAAAACTTCCATTACACGTAAAGAAGAAAAGATAATTAATGATTTGGTTTCTGATTGCATCATTATTCCGTATTCAGAGCCGCTAAAAGAAATAATTATCTTATTTCGAAAAAAATATAAACTCAAAATGGGTGATGCGTTAATTGCAGCAACTGCATATTATCACCAACTGCCTTTATTGACAGCTGATAAAGATTTTAGCAAAGTTGACGGAATTACGTGCATACAAATTGATTAATAAAATGTCAGAAAAAATTTCAACAGATAAAGCGCCGAAGCCCGTAGGGCTCTACCCACATGCGCGCAAAGTGGGCAATCTATTATTCCTCTCGGGCATAGGCCCACGCAATGCCGGCGATGGCGAAATGGTAGTGCCTGGACTAAAACTGGATAAAAATGGCAACTTCCTGGAGTTTGACTTCGAAGCCCAATGCCGTAATGTGTTTGATAACGTAAGGATTGTACTGGAAGAAAGTGGCAGCAGTTGGGACAAACTGGTGGACGTAACCGTGTTCCTCGTCAATATGAAGCGCGACTTTGCTACCTACAACCGTGTATATGCCGAGTACTTCAAAGACAATCAGCCCTGCCGCACCACGGTAGAGATCAGCTCACTACCCACACCCATAGCCATTGAGTTGAAGTGTATAGCGGAGATATAAATCAAAGGGCAAACCTGAAAACCTTAAAATCGGTAACCATGAACCCGTCACTTACTACTTACGACTAAAACCTATGGCGCTATCGGTACATCAATCCGTAGCTGGCGGGTAAATGGCCTGCCGTTGGCATCTTTGCCCGTCACCTTCCACATTACGGAGCGGAGTTCGGTATGCAGCGGTTTCTGAGTGCTGTTGCGGGTGTTGCGTACGGCGTTCAGCCATTTCTGCACCCCGCTCCTCGACCAGTTGCGGCTTTTTGCATCTCGGGTTACGGCATTGCGTATGGCCTTGTTCGACACTTTAAGGCCCTGTAGTTTATTTGGCTCCAGGCCTTCTATTTCGTACACACCGTTGTTGCCTTTCTGCTTCTTCCAGTCTGTCAGTTTGCGCAGCGACTCCAGCGGCAAAGTACCCAGGTTGTTGCGGGCAACTATGATGGTCTGGTACCGCATATATACCTCATCAATCTGCGCACCTTTGATGTATATCTTATTATCCCGGAGCGTACCTTCTGTCAGCTCGTAACTGGCACCGTAGTCTGTCTCCAGGTTGGGTTCTTTATAAGTTTTGGTAGCTATGTCGGGGATGAAAAACTCCACCTGTGGAAAAGGTACTTGCAAGCCCTTACCTGTGGGTGGAGCCGTGGCCACAGTTTCTGCAGCAGGTGTGGGTGCTTGTGCTGTATCAGCAACAACAGCAGGTGTTGAATCAGGCTTGGTAGATGCGATGGTCACCGGGCGGCCTGTGTTCATCTTCAGGTCGGCTACTACATCGGCCAGGTATTGAGAGTCGGTTTCTGTTACGATGGTAGCAGGGTCGCCCATCTTAATGGGTGGCGCTTGGCCTGTGGGGTTATCACTGTCATTACAGGCGCTGAGTGCCGGCAATAATAATAGTAGTATGTATATGGGTAAACCTGCTTTCATATGCTGCTATTCATTGCTAAGTTAATAAACACGTTGGGTTTTACCGGTTATATTAATAAGCTTTAATAGTTCATCAGTTTCTGCACACATTCGTCCAGTCTGCTCTTCGCCAGGAAGTTTTGTTCCAGCTCTATTGCGAACGGTACTGGCGTGTCCAGGCTGCCACAGCGTACAATGGGCGCGTCCAGCAGGGAGAAACAATGTTCCGTTATCCATGCGCTGATTTCGCCGCCGATGCCTCCAAAGAGTGTATCCTCGTGCAGTACCAGCACCTTACCTGTGCGTTCTACCGATGCCCGTATGGCATCATAATCCAGCGGTAACAGGGTGCGCAGGTCTGTGATGTCAAAGGATATATCGGGGTGCTGAGCGGCATACTGTGTAGCCCAATGTACACCACTGCCGTAGGTAATGATGCTGATGTCCTCTCCTTGCTGCACCGTACGTGCCTTGCCGATTTCTATAGTATAATAATCATCGGGCACCATACCGCTGACACTGCGGTACAGGGCTTTATGCTCGAAGAACATCACCGGGTTGGGGTCGTTAATGGCGGCTATCAGCAAGCCTTTGGCATCTTCCGGCGTTGAGGGGTACAGTACTTTCAATCCCGGGGTATGAGTGAACCATGCCTCATTACTCTGCGAGTGGAATGGCCCCGCCCCTACGCCCGCGCCTGTGGGCATACGTACTACCACATCGGCATTCTGCCCCCAGCGGTAGTATATCTTGGCCAGGTTATTTATTATCTGGTTGAAGCCCACAGTCACAAAATCAGCAAACTGCATTTCCATCATGGCCTTATATCCCTTCAACGAAAGGCCCAGCGCAGCGCCGACAATCGCACTCTCGCATATAGGGGTATTGCGCACCCGCTCTTTGCCAAACTCTTCTACAAACCCTTCGGTTACTTTGAAGGCGCCGCCGTATTCAGCTATGTCCTGCCCCATCAGTACCAGGTTTGGGTGCTGTTGCATGCTCTGCCTCAGCCCGTCGCTTATCGCCTGTATGAACTTCTTTTCTGATTTCGCTTCAGTGGCCGGTGCTATCGCTGTATTGTCAAAAGGAGCATATATATCAGCCATTTCCTCTTCCGTATCCGGCTCTATGGGCGGCGCCACAAATCCTTTTTGCACACCGGCATCTATTTCGGCCTTTATCTTTTCCTTTATCTCTTTGATGAGGAAATGGTTCAACACCTCATGTTCCAGCAGGTATTCTTCAAAGCGCTGCACCGGGTCTTTCTTTCCCCATTCTTCAAACAGCTCTTTAGGCACATACTTCACCCCGCTGGCTTCCTCATGCCCGCGCATACGAAAGGTCATACATTCTATCAGCATAGGCTTCTGCTCGCGGATGCAATACCTGCGGGCTTCACTCACCGCCTTGTGTACTTCCAGTATATTATTGCCATCTATCGTAATACCCGCCATGCCGTAGCCTATCGCCTTATCAGCCAGTTGTTTGCAGGCGTATTGTTCGTTCACGGGAGTGCTCAGGCCGTAGCCATTGTTTTCTATCAGGAATATAACGGGCAACCCCCATACAGCTGCCACATTGCAGGCTTCGTGGAAGTCGCCCTCGCTGGTGCCGCCATCGCCGGTAAAGGCCAGGGCTATCTTCTCTTCTTTCTTAAGTTTATGCGCCAGCGCCACACCATCGGCTATAGCCATTTGCGGGCCCAGGTGCGATATCATACCGCATATATGATAGTCATTCGTACCGAAGTGGAAAGAACGTTCCCGCCCCTTGCTGAAGCCGTCTTTCTTACCCTGCCATTGCAGGAACAATTTATCGAAGGGTACATTACGCGCTGTGAATACTCCCAGGTTGCGGTGCAGGGGCATGATGTATTCATCATTGTCCATAGCCAGGGTGGCGCCTACGGCTATGGCTTCCTGCCCTATACCGCTGAACCATTTGCTTATTTTGCCCTGCCGTAGCAGTACCAGCATTTTTTCCTCAATCATGCGGGGGCGCAGCATATGTGTATATAACTCAACCAGTTGCTCCGTGCTGTAACCCGTCTTATCGAAATGCATATACGATATTTGGTGCAAATGTAAAGTTATCTGCCGCAATCACATATTACTAAGGCATGTAGTTTGGGGAAAATATGTGGGCAGATATGGCATTGAAATTAATTTTTGCTTCTGTTATTCTTTCTTAACTTTGTGTGACCGATTGAGCAATTCCCCATATTTTATTGGATATATAGCTGGATAAACGGTCTGAAAAAAAATCAGGAGCGTTATGACTAAGTACATTTTTGTGACCGGAGGTGTTACCTCTTCATTAGGTAAAGGAATTATTGCTGCCTCGCTGGCGAAACTGCTGCAGGCGAGAGGATACAGCACCACCATCCAAAAATTCGACCCTTATATCAACGTTGACCCCGGCACCCTGAACCCCTACGAACACGGCGAATGTTATGTAACCGAAGACGGCGCCGAAACTGACCTGGACCTGGGCCACTACGAGCGTTTCCTGAATACATATACATCGCAAGCCAATAACGTAACTACAGGGCGCATATATCAATATGTTATCAATAAAGAGCGCGAGGGTGCGTATTTAGGCAAAACCGTACAGGTAATACCGCATATTACCGATGAAATCAAGCGCCGTATTACCTTACTGGGCGAAAAAAATGAATTTGATATAGTTATCACCGAGCTGGGTGGTACCGTAGGCGATATTGAATCGCTGCCCTATATAGAGGCAGTGCGCCAGCTGAAATGGGAGATGGGTGATGAAAACTGCTTAGTTGTTCACCTGACCCTGATACCTTACCTGAAAGCAGCCAAGGAATTAAAGACCAAGCCTACACAACACTCGGTGAAAATGATGAGTGAAAACGGTCTGAACCCTGACATTCTGGTTTGCCGTACAGAAGAGCCATTGAACAAAGAATTGAAACGCAAGGTAGCCCTGTTTTGCAACGTAACGCAGGATGCTGTAATAGAGGCTATGGATGCCGATACCATATACAGTGTGCCGCTGGAAATGATGCGCGAGCAACTGGATGAAATATGCCTGAAGAAAATGGAACTGCCGATGGGCACCGACCCCGACCTGACACGCTGGAAGGAGTTCCTGAATAAGCTGCGCTACCCCAAATCGAAAGTAGTGATAGGCCTGATAGGCAAATACGTAGAATTGCAGGATGCCTACAAATCTATACTGGAAGCATTGATACATGCGGGCGCAATGAACGAGTGTAAGGTAGAGGTACGCAACATACATTCTGAAGACCTGACTCCAAAGAACGCCGCTGAAAAGCTGCGCAACCTGGATGCGGTATTGGTAGCGCCCGGCTTTGGCAACAGGGGTATTGACGGCAAGATAGACGCTATCCGCTACGCCCGCGAGCATAAGATTCCTTTCTTTGGTATATGCTTAGGTATGCAGATGGCCTGCGTAGAATTTGCCCGTAATGTACTGGGTATGGAACAGGCGCATTCAACAGAAATGAATGATGATACCAACCATGCGGTTATCAGCATGATGGAAGAGCAGAAGAACGTAACACAAATGGGTGGCACGATGAGGCTGGGCGCCTACGAATGTAAACTGAAAGAAGGTTCTAAGGCAGCAGCTATATATGGCAAGAGCGATATCTCAGAACGCCACCGCCACCGCTACGAGTTCAATAGCGAATATCTGGAAGCTTTTGAAAAAGCCGGTATGAAAGCTACGGGTATCAACCCTGCAACGGGATTGGTGGAAATAGTAGAACTGCCCGAGCATCCTTATTTCGTTGGCGTACAGTTTCACCCCGAATATAAGAGTACGGTAGAAAACCCGCACCCGTTGTTTGTAGCATTTGTGGCTGCCGCTAAAGAAGCGCGCAACCGCAATGGCAATGCTGAAAAAGTATTCGAAAAATCGGTAGCCGGAAATTAATTACAACCTTACATGTTGGGAATGCACTTCTTCTCCGAAGAAGGTAGTGCCATGCTTGTCAAACTGCGCAGTCGAGTCGGTGGTATAAAAGCTCACCGTTCCTTTCCGCGAGAGTTGTGCTTCTATTTCTGTATGCCGTTGCAGGTATTCAGCCAGGCTGTCGGCCACAATCTCCCCCTGTGTTACCACCTTTACACCGGTTGGCAGATTTTTATTGATGGTATCCAGCAGCAGGGGATAATGTGTGCAGCCCAGTAATATCGTATCTATCTTATCCGATTGCTGCAATAGTTTATCCAGGTCCTGCTTGACGAAATGTTCAGCAGCCGTGCTATGGTGTTCATTGTTTTCTATCATGGGCACCCACATAGGGCATGCGTGCTGAAATACCTGCACATCAGGATAGAATTCGCTGATCTCAACAGGATAGATATAACTATCAATGGTGCCGTGCGTACCTAATACACCCACCGCATTATTCTTTGTGTATTGCCCTATTATTTCAGCTGTAGGCCGTATAACACCCAGCACCCTTCTTTCTGCATCCATGCGCGGCAGGTCATTCATTTGGATCTTTCTTAGCGCCTCGGCCGATGCTGTGTTGCATGCCAGTATGATGAGCGGACAGCCCATTTTAAACATCCATTCCACTGCCTCCAGCGTGTACTCATATACAATGTCCAGCGAGCGGTCGCCGTAGGGAGCGCGGGCGTTGTCGCCCAGGTACAGGTAGTCGTATTGCGGCAGCCTGTCTTTGATGGCTTTGAACACCGTAAGCCCCCCAAAACCTGAATCGAAAATACCTATAGGATGAGATGATTGCATCAGGGCAAATATAAGCGATGATGGTCAGAAACAGGGTATGACAAAGTATTATAACAAAACGGGGCTGCATGTTTGCAGCCCCGTTTTGTTGCATATATTTCTTCCGCTATCTAATCCCTTTTAACAGCGTCACCTCCATTACCACCATCACCTCCATCGCCACCGTCACCTCCATCACCCCCATCATCTACACAACCACTACCATCACCGGGAAATCTTGTAACAATGAAGTTGATACCGAACCACCCATCACTTTCAGGCCATATTTCGAATGGAACACCCGCAGCCATAATAAACGAGTCAACGGGAACGGATAGGCTCCTGGCCATTTGGGGTGTAAACAGGTAACACTGATTTAAGAAAAACTGCCCTGCTATTACCGAATCAGTTCCTGCTTTTTTAGGGAATACAGTTCTCATATGTTCGCCCAGGGCATACACCTTATGTATATTCATATACACTACAAGGTTGCCGTTTTGGCTGCCATCTCCCTGTGGCACGTAATAGCTAAAGCCGGGGTTAACGCTTGAATCTGTAAGCGGTGTTACGTTCAGGTCGGCAGCATAGGCAGCCGTACCATTGATAAAATCAAAATTAGCTTTGTTGTTAGCTATAGCCCCGTATATGGTCAGGGTGTATTTTGCACTGTCGTCAGGTGCATCAGCGTTAGCCGTTACTTTAATAGGGCAGAGCGTGCTTATCTCAATACCTTCTGAAGCGCCCAGCCTGCCCCGCAGCGTTTCATTAAATACATAATTGGCACTGAACTGAATCATACCACCTCCCCTGTTTCTCCGCAACTTTCCTTTAAGAATGCTGTTACTGCCAAGGCTGTCAATATTCACATCTATTACCAGGGGCATGTTTGATTGTATAATGACTTGGTCTGGCCCGCTACCTATTGCTGGTATGTCACAAACGCCCACACCACCTGCACATTCCTGAACATAAGGATTGACTTTTATACCGAAATCTATGGACACATTTGTGGTAGTGATGCCATCTGTTACGCCGGCAGCAATCTGCCGCTTGATATATGCAGCCGGGTCTTTAATAAAATCGGGAGATTTACTGACTGTCGGTTCTGCTTCCGCTTGCTCCTCCGGCTTATCAGCACAGGCTGCGGCGCCGCATAGCAATACCAGGCAGGCGTACCTAACGATTCTGTTTTTTTTCATTGGTATATATTTTTGATAGTGAGAAATCAGCTGTTGTATTTATGCTTATTTCATGTTGGCGCCGGCACAAGTAAATATAATATTATGGTTTTTCGTTAACTTTCCATAGCCGGTTAACAAAAATGTCATCTTATTCTAAAATATTGTGGTTTTCCCTGCTCATTAGCGCAATGCCATCATTGCAGTTGACAGGCTATGCCCAAAACAGGCAGCATAAAATTGATTCCTTACAGGCTGCATTGGCATCAGCAATACATGACACAGATAAGGCGGCTATACTAAATGAGCTGGCATCGCGGGTAAGCTGTGATGAAAAAATTAGTTATGCCGAAAGTGCAATGAAGCTGGCTGAAGGGGCTGGATGGCTGAAGGGGCAATACCAGGCCTTGATACGTAAAGGAGATACTTACAAAGATTGTTACAAGGACTTTCCTACAGCTATTATGTCTTATAAAGAGCTGGAAAAATTAGCCCTTGAAAATGATGATAAGGGTAAAATCAATACCGCTTATACAAGTCTTGGGATACTTTATAAAAATTCAGGTCAATATGCAACTGCAATAGATTATTTCAATAAGGTCACTAAAAACAAACCAGATAATAGTTATTTGGTGAGTAACTACGGCAACCTGGGGCAGGTATATTTCCAGATGGATGACTATGAAAATGCTATAAAAGCCTACCAGCAATCACTTAATATTCTTAACGATACAATTATTGCTGATAAAAACCTGCCTGAATCTTACAAAGTAATGCAGACCGGAATGATAATAACGATTGCCGATGTGTACCTGGCAATGGGCGATTATGAAAAGGCTGAAACTTCATATAAAGATGCCCTCGAGGAAAATAAAAAATTGAACTACAGGATATTTGACTGTGTTGCAAGTAAGGGGCTCGGCCTATGCTACCTGCACAAAAATGAACCCGATAAAAGCCTGGTCTATTTCGGGCAGGCCTTGGATGCAGGGAAAAACAGTATCTACAAAGAAGATATACTGAACCTGCTGGCCCATGCATGGCTGGTGAAGGGAGATAAAAGCAAAGCACTGGACCATTGCCGGGAGGCAATAGCTTTGTCAGAAAAAAACAACAATAAAGCACAACTTGCCGTTGCCTATACCACAATGGGCGAAATACTGTCCGGCTCAGGCGCCTACCACGATGCTGCAAGGTATATAGAACAGGCGGTGCAGCTGGCTAAAGAAGCGGGGCTGCGCGAAGAAGAAAAAAACGCCTGGGAAGCCCTCAGCGAAACCTATACAAAACTGAGACAGCCTGCCAAAGCATTTGAAGCGTACAGGAATTTCATCAGCCTGAGGGATACCCTGTACAACGCGGACAAGGCAAAAGAAATGACAAGGCTGATGATGCAGGGCGACTTTGACCGCGAGCGCGTGGCAGACAGCGTAGCGCAGGCCGATGCAGACAAACAGGCGGCACTGAAACTCCGCCGCCAGCGCAACTATACCTATACGGGTATCGGTGCGTTTTTAATAGTCCTGGGTTTCTCTTTTGTCATCATGAAAGAGCGAAAAAAATCAGACAAGCTGCTGCTGAATATTTTGCCCGTAAAGGTAGCGGAAGAGTTGAAACATAAAGGGACCGCTGAAGCCCGCCAGTTTGATAACGTCACCGTATTGTTTACCGATTTTGTAGGCTTTACCACCGTATCAGAAAGGCTGACACCTAAAGAATTGGTGGAAGAGCTGCACCAGTGTTTCAAAGCCTTTGACGAAATAACAGCGAAGTATGGCATTGAAAAAATAAAAACTGTAGGCGATGCATACCTCGCCGTTTGCGGGTTGCCGCTGCCCGATGCCAGCCATGCTGAAAAAGTAATACGCGCTGCCATGGAGATTCGTGATTTTATAAAGGTCCGCAAAGAGCAATTGGGTGATAGTACATTCAATATAAGAATAGGCGTGAACAGCGGTACTGTAGTGGCGGGGATCGTAGGCGTAAAAAAGTTCGCCTACGATATATGGGGCGATACAGTAAACACAGCCGCGCGCATGGAACAGAATAGTGAACCCGGCAAAATCAATATTACTGACAACACTTATCAACTAATAAAGGATAAGTTTACCTGTACCTACCGTGGCGAACATGCGGCAAAAAACAAAGGCATGTTGAAGATGTATTTTGCAGAGGGGATAACAGGACAGAATATTTGATACATTAGTAGTAACGTATGGAATTAAACGAACTGCAATTTCAACAACTTGACCTCAACGGCCTGAAGACATTAATAAGCTGGGCTGAAGCTGAGGGCTGGAACCCCGGCCCGTTCGATGCTGATGTATTCTTCGCTACCGACCCCGAAGGGTTTTACGGTTATTATCACGATGGAAAATTAATTGCAGGAGGTTCTGTTGTTTCTTACAACGGCAGGTTCGGTTTCATGGGTTTGTTTATTGTAAAGCCTGAACACCGCTCTGCAGGTATAGGTAAACAACTATGGCATCAGCGGCGCGATACTCTGCTGGCAAGATTGAACGAAGGCACCACCATCGGCATGGACGGTGTAGTAGCCATGCAGCCGTTTTACAACCGCGGCGGTTTTGAAATCGCTTTCCGTGATGAACGATATGTAAGAACAGGCGCTGCTTTTGAAGTCCACAAAAATATCAGCCCCATAGTTGAAGAAGATTTAGATGCCATATTGGGCTACGATGCCGATTGTTTTGGTTTTCCCAGGCCGCAGTTTATGCAGCCCTGGTTATTCCTGCCGGGCAATAAGACGTTTAAATATGCAGAAGGCAAGATGTTGCAGGGCTTCGCAGTGGTACGGAAACTTATGAGTGGTTATAAGATAGGCCCACTATTTGCGGATAATGCAACGATTGCCGAAGAATTATATAAAGCCTGCCTCAATGCAGTGCAGGGGCAGCAAGTGTATATAGATATACCCGTATGCAATGCCGCGGCTGTTGAAATGGTGAGTAAGTACAAAGCAGAATATGTGTTTGAATGTGCCAGGATGTATTATGGTACACCTCCGAAAGTAGATATGAATAAGGTGTTTGGAATTACCAGCTTTGAGTTGGGATGATGCTTAAACATACCACCATAACATCAAAACCAACCCCACTACAAACACTGTAGTAAATATCAACTTATTATATTTCGCCAGCCATTCGGGCAGGTAAATATCAAAATTGTCTTTTTGCGAATCAGAATAATTCCGGGCCCATACCGTCAGCGGGCATTTACCTTTGAACATCCATAACACCAAACCTTCTGTAATTACTGCGGCTACAGCCAGCCATGAGTAAACAGTTATATTACCCGACACGCCGCTGTATACCACATAAGCGATAATGCTCACCATGATTGCCCATATCAGGGTATGGATGCTTTTAATAAGAATAAGTTTCCCCCGGGGATGCAAGCTCATGCGGTAAATATCGCATGAGCGCCAAAAAGAAACAATGAGCATCATCATTTTTCCAAATGATGAGCCTGCATCTATTCTTGTTCCATTCTCTGTAGTATCGCTTTCATTTGCGCTATTTCTTTTTCCTGCGATTCTATTATCTGCCTTGCGAGTTCCTTTACCTCCGGGTCTTGTATATCCGCGTTTTGACTGGTAAGGATAGCAGATGAGTGGTGAGGTATCATAGCTTTCATATACTGCCTGTCACCTATGGGCACCTGCGTCCTTAACAGTATCAATGCCAATATAAAAACCGTAACTCCCGTAACAGAAATAATCGTATTCTTTTTCCTATCCGGGTACATCTTCCTCATCAGCAGCAGCATCAACAGTGCCATCGGAGCTACCATCAACAATGCCATATAAGTTCTTGTCAGGCTGATATAGAAATGCCCTGCGCTATCCATGTTCAGAAACATGACCAGGTACATAATAAGGAACGATATACCCAATGATAATGCCAGTTTCCCGTAATTTCCCTTTTGCATCATAACCTTGGTTTTATTGTACAACAATGAACATCGTTGTTTGTTGGCTATATCTTAGCGCGTATTTATCTCCGGCATTCTCTATTTTTACAGCCAATGCATACACTCAGTATCAATATACCTCCGCTGCCACTGGCTATCAGCTACCACAGCAAGCTGTTTCTTACAGGTTCCTGTTTTGCTGAAAATATGGCTATACGGCTGAAACAACACCGTTTCAGCGTAATGGACAACCCACATGGCATATTGTTCAACCCACACAGCGTAGCAAACAGCCTTGACAGCTATATAGACGGCAGGCAATACAGTGCTGATGATTTGTTTTACCTGAACGAACTGTGGAACAGCTGGGAACATCATACGCAGTTTTCTGATATTGATAAAGAGACCGCAATGGCGCGCATCAACCAGTCTCAGGCAGATGCCGCAGAATATATCCGTACCGCTACCCATATTATGATTACCCTTGGTTCTGCCTATTATTATGTGCTGAAGGAGACCGGGAAACCTGTGAGCAATAACCACCGTGCCCCGGCTAACTGGTTTGAAAAAAAACTGATGTCTATTGATGAGATTGTTGCTAAGTTCACCAATACTATCAATAAACTACTGGCCATCAACCCAAGTGTGCAAATCATATTCACCGTAAGCCCTGTACGACACTACCGCGATGGCATAGTAGAGAACAACCGTAGCAAAGGCCGCATTATTGAAAGTGTGCACACACTCTGCGACAGCTTTGAACAAGCGTATTATTTTCCTGCTTACGAGCTGGTGATAGACATACTGCGCGACCACCGGTATTACGATATAGACTTTGTACACCCCAACTACCTGGCTACCGACTATGTATGGGGACGCATGGTGGAAGCCTGTATGGACGAGGAAACCAAAGCCCTGATGAAAGAAGTGCAGGAAATAGTTATCGCCCGCAACCACAAGCCACGTTTCCCGCAAACGGAGGCACATAAAAAATTCAGGCAGAGTTATGTGCAAAAAATAAGGGCGTTGACTGCTCAACACCCTTACGTCCAACTCGATGAAGAGTTGAAATATTTCAGCGATTAATTTCCGTGTACTTCCAGTTCTACTTTCTTGTCAGACATCACCTTGCCCGGTGCCTGTTCAGATGTCATTTTACACTGCCCGTTGAATGTGGCATTGGGTTCTATTTGCAGGCGCTTGGTATTTACATTGCCGTTTACCGTGCTTTTAGACTTGAGGCATAGCAGATCTTTGGTAATAACATTACCATTTACAGTGCCAAACAGGTCGGCATTGGAGGCGTGCAGGTCGCCCTGTACTATCCCCGATTCCCCCAGTACTATTTTGGCTTTGCAATACACATTGCCGATAATGTTGCCATCAATACGCATATCTGAGTCCGACTCCATATCGCCGTTGATAGTAGTGCCGGCAGCTATGGTACTTACTGCACCCGTATGCCGAATGCCTTTAGCAACTTCTTTTTTCTCGTTGTCTTTTTTAATAAACATAGGATGTTTAATTGTATGTTATACAATAGGCATAAGCTAAATAAATAACCAATGCCTTACCCCTTATTCTTTTCTCTCATCTATAAGTCTGACGTTTACAAAGGTGGCCGCCGATGCACAAGCAGAAGCAAGCCATGTTCCGCGGGGTCGACATCCTTGTCGCTA
>CALEZD010000070.1 GCA_937928385.1 uncultured Bacteroidota bacterium | reverse complement strand
AGGCAGTTTATAAATTTTAGGGTTTGTTGCATTTTAAAATTGTTTCGTTTATCTTTAAGCTCGTTAAAAAACATAATGTGCTAATGAAAGCCCGTTTAAAATCTATTATCTTGTCGGCGATGGGTGTCGCAGCCGTATTTACCACGGTAACAGTAACTTCCTGTAATGACGACCCTTGTAAATCTATAGTATGCGCTTATGACGGTACATGTGCCGAAGGCGATTGTATCTGTCCATCGGGCTATGAAGGCACGCATTGCGAAATCGTAACCAGGGAGAAGTACAGGGGTGTGTGGACCGTATTTGAAGACGGTACATCTACCAATCCCGCGCAATACGAAATATCCTTTGTAAATGGTGAAGGCGCTACTGATATGACCATCACCAATTTCTACAACAGGTTTCCCGGCAATTCGGTGAACGTACGTGTAAAAGGCGACAGCCTGTTTATACCTCAGCAAACAGTAAATGGCTATGTGATTGAAGGATGGGGCACCCTGAAATGGGAAGACTTCTACCCTGAGCATGGTGAGCTGACTGTACGTTACAAAATAGTAAACCCTGAGGGCGTAACTAATGACTTTGGCGTGAATACGGGCCTGCCTTCAAAATGGAACAGGTAATCCACTTAACTAATCATATTCGAATCCCGCTGTGCATACAGCGGGATTTATTTTTGCTTAATGGTTCCTCTATTTGAATAGCATTGCGACAGGAACCCTCATTCTTGTCTTTGATTTTTACCGAGCCGTAAAGGCGTATAAAAATGAAGCTGCGATGTACCTGCTGACAAGAAGTTCGGCATCAACCGAACCCGATAAGAAAGGAGAAGATTCAGAGTAAAGAACCCCGTTTCAAATAGCTAATACCTAACCCCTAACGACTTTTACGTACTACTTTACCTTTTCCTTCTTTGTAATCCTGTTGGCCATACTGATGAAGAAGCCGATAACCATAACGATAATACCCAACCACAATACATTGATATAAGGGAACAGGATTGCCTTCATCACTACATAATCTTCATCCGGCTGGCGAATCATTAATTCAGCGCCGTTCTCTTCAGGCAATATTTTTGACAGGCGCACATAAGTACGTTTCTCTGCAATGGTGTCTTCTATATAGTTTTCAAAGTTGTTCCTGATATAATACAGGGGAGCCACGCGCATACTGTCACCTCCCAGGCTTTTCAGTGTCAGTTCAGCGGTTACGGCTATATCGCCTTGCTGAGGTATATAGTGCGGATGGCTGACAGCAGTATTGAAGCCCCTGAATATAATATACCCCCTGTTGACGAATACCGTATCACCTATCTGCACCACATGCTTTTTGTAGGCATTGGTATCTTCCCGCTTCGACGGGTCAATAACAGAGGTCACGTAGGTAAACACGTCTTTGGTGAGGTAATGTTTGGAATCGGGGTTGGCGCTCATGCCACCTTCCTGTCCTTTGGGGTTTACAAAGGCATCGGGGTACAGGGTAAATGATTCTACCTTCTCACCTGTAATACTGTCCCTTCTTTCATAATATACCTTATAAAAAGTGCGGGGGTCGTTGGCAGATATAGAGTCGCCCAGATAGGTGACATCATACTCGCCCATTGGTACGGTGATATTCTTATACAATATCACGTTCTGCATACTCTCCCTGATGTTTTCCATCTTATCTTCTCCATAAGGAATGATAACACCCGTTGTATTGTATGATATCACCTCTTTGTTGTAAGACGATAAGAGTATACCCATCAAAGACAAGCCAAAACCGAGGTGCGTAACCGAAGCCCCCAGCTTCATCAGCTTACCTTTTTGTATAGATATGGCATAGTTGATAGTGGCCACAATAGTGAAACTGCAGGCGAAAAGAAGTATAGCATACTGTGGCATGCTTATCTTTTGCGTCAAGCCGATTACCAGTGTAAGGACAGTAGCAATAGCCGCCACTATAGTGATACGCTTCCAGAAGAGTTTGGTATCAGTAGTCTTGAACTTGAGGTAGAGCACTGCGGCAGACAGCAGGGCGATGACTATAGCTACCCAAACCTGTATGCTGTTGTAGTGCGCCACAGGGTCAACCGGTGGCGCTATTTCTTTACCACTGATCCATTTGGCCAATGGCGCCCATACGGGTATAGAAGTGACGAATATTATTTGTAGTGCCGCAAGGAACAACACAAACGAGCCTATGAACATCCAGAACTCGCGGCTGCTCACCTGCTCTTCGCTCTTCACGCGGGGCAGGCTTTTCCACCTTACGATTAACAGCGCCTTTGCTATACCTATCAGCACAATAATCACAGCCAGCAGGTGCCAGTATAAAGACTGGCCTTCGCCTGTAAAGGAGTGAACAGATGTATCGCCCAGCACGCCGGTACGCGTCAGGAAGGTAGAGTACCAGATTAAGCCATAAGTGAGTATAAACATGATGGCTGTCATGATATACGCCCTGCCCGTTACCTTGAAAACTATTAATGTATGCAGCGCCGCTATCAGCGTGAGCCAAGGCACCAGCGAGGCATTTTCTACAGGGTCCCAGGCCCAGTAGCCGCCGAATGTGAGCGACTCGTAAGCCCATGCACCACCCATCATGATGCCCGTACCCAGTACAGCTCCGGCAAACAGGCTCCATATCCAGGTAGGCTTTATCCATTCCTTGTATTCACCCTTCCATATAGCGGCTATGGTATAGGCAAATGGTATGAGCGTAGCGGAGAAACCCAGGAACAGCACCGGCGGGTGTATCACCATCCAGTAGTTTTGCAGGAGTATATTCAGGCCGTTACCATCTTTGATAAACTCCATATAGTTGGGCTGCGAGAAGATGGGAGCGCCCACCATTTTGTCCCTGAGCAATATGAATGGCGATGACCCGATATTGATATCGGGACCGAGGTAGAAACCCAGCAGCATAGT
Source organism: uncultured Bacteroidota bacterium (assembly GCA_937928385.1). Lineage (GTDB taxonomy): Bacteria > Bacteroidota > Bacteroidia > Chitinophagales > Chitinophagaceae > UBA5543. The sequence goes on along the minus strand of CALEZD010000070.1, from coordinate 12,749 downwards.
AGCCAGCGCCACCTGTACCAGGGCTATAACAGCCATCACGCGGCTTTCCATCTTCTTAGCCGTAAACATCACCACCAAACCCAACACGCTGTGCCAGAACGACCAGAGCAGGAAACTACCCTCCTGCCCTTCCCAAAAGCAGGATAGCAGGTACTTGGGCGAGAGGCTGAGGTCAGAGTGCTTCCAGGCATAGTGATACTCAAACAAGTGATTGGTAATGATATAGAACAGGGTAAAGAATACCCCCATCACCGCTACAGAATGCACCACAAAGCCATTGCGCCCCATCGTAAGCCAGGCAGAACTGCCTTTTATATCCGTATTCTCGGTATTAGCCGCCCTGAAGTAGCTGAAGGCACTGAACAATGCCGCTACAAAAGATAATATCACAAAAAAATGACCCAGTTGCCCGGGCCCGAGATGTTCACCTATATATTGAGTCTCCAATGAAAAGATGTTTTTGTATAGCTCATGTTTTAGCCCTGGTTGGCAACAGCCACCTGGTCGTTTTCATATTTCGATGGGCACTTCATCTGTATCTTGTCGCAGTGGAACACATCGCCCTGCATATAACCCGTCATTACAATCTGCTCGCTTTTTTCGATGTCGGTAGGCTTGGCACCTTTAAACACTACCTGGTTTACCTGGCCGCTTTTGTCCTGCACGTAGAAGCTGAAGTGGTTGGGGTCTTTCAGGGGGTCGTACTCCATATTCTTGCCCTTAGCCAGTTCGCCTATTACATGGTATTGCTTGCCCTGGTCCTGTGCGGCGGAGGCGAATGTTTCGTAAGTGCTGAAATCGCCAAACATGCTGACAATAATAGTAACAGCAGCAGCCACAAGCACCAGCAAAACTATATGAGATTTTTTCATATTGAAACTTCCTGTCTTTACACAGCAAAGTTAAGGCTTAATGCTTGAATTACGACAGTGGCGTGACAGAAGTCACCCCATAGGTATATAAAGTTTTGTTATCGGTGCTGGATTGTTCCCAAATGATGCCTGGAAAATGGATTTGTCGCGAGAGACACCTATCCCGATAGCTATCGGGACCCCTTTCGGGGGACTTGTGTTTTGTTCCCAAATGATGCCGGGAAAATGAAATGGGCAAAACTGACATCAATTTCAGATTACAACGTTGATTATCAACATTCTATTTTAACTCAAAATTCAATGTCTTTGTATTTGATTCGTTGCACTCGGTTGTTCCAAAATGTGCTGAATTGTTACCATCGCGAACAGACCCCTATCCCGATAGCTATGGGGACCCCCTGAAAGGGGACTTGTGTTATTTACACTAAATTTTGTTCCGGAATTGTGTAGCAATGCCTGTTGTGTTTTCATGTCAAAGAACTTACACCCTTACCGGGATTTGTAAAGGTCAATTATATGTAAATTTACGTAAATTTGTTGTGATTAACAATTAAATTTTACAGTGTTAATTTGCCCGCACCATGGTATATTTCAGCGGGCCGCGAATGAGCAGGGTACGTTCATCATTCTCCATTGCCTTGTATAGCCATACAGTGTCCGCCTTTATTTCGAAGATATAAGGCTTCTGGGTTTTGGCTCCGGGGTCGAAGACCATTTCATCGAGGTTAGTCTGTTCATCACCCATGAAATCGGTGAAGATATAATAGGTACTATGTCCTGCTACTCCCTTTGCCATGCCATCGTCCGTCAGTTCAGCTTTGAAGGAATTACCTTCGTCATCAGTCACATTGTAATTGCCGGAAAGCAGTACCTTGTTGGCCATGTATTGCAGTCCGTAAGGTTCGCTATCGTCAGTGAGGGGCCCGGTAACACGGGTGAAACTGCGGGTGTCCAGCAATTTTTTCTCTTTATTGTAATGTTTCAGTTCCAGCACGGTATCGCTGCCGGTAATGTTATAAGCCAGCTCGTAAAAATTGCCGCTGCCGTCTTCATCAGTCAGCGCGGTTGCCAGCGATTGGCCATCCTGCCCCTGCCTGTAGAAGAGGTAAAAGGTCATGCCCTCGTGGTTGTTGAGGCTGGCAGATACGATAGTGGTATCGCCCGTAGGTGCTGCAGGGTCAATTTCCATAGATACCACGCCCTGTAAAACGCCCGACGATGCTTTGGGGGATTTTGTCTTTTGCAAATCAGTAATATATTCCGTCATCACCCATGTCCCTTTTATTATGGGGGAGAAAGAGGCATGTATATCAGCAGGTGTTTCTTTGGTTTTGTTATCGCCTGAGCTACAGGCTGCAACAGTGCAAATAGTGAGGAGTATCAGCAGTAGTTTTTTCATCCGAAAATAATTATTGCGTATAAAATCTGAACTTTTACATACTTGTTTCATAGAGTCAAATATAATAAATCTGTTACCGAACTACTATTGCCCGACTCATCTGCTACAATGAGTATTTTACCAACGGATTTTTCCCGATGTTTTATTTGTAGATTTATGCTACAAACTATAATAACATTCCACACATATAAGTGTGGCAACGTAACAGATGAAAAATCCTTTACAGCAAATAAAGAATTACTGGATTTCGGATACCAGCTTCATTACCCTGCTGGGTATGCTGTTTTTTACGGTGTTTGTGATGCCGGTATTGGTTGAGTCGCATACGGTCGATATTGTTTTCATGAACATATTGTTCCTGGTGCTGTATTTCATCGGTATATTTTCGAGCAAAGAAAAATGGAAAATTTACCTGGCTTCCATACTGTTTATAGCGCATGTGGTATTGCTGACGATACGGTTTGACGATTCGCCCAACGAATTTTACCTGGCAGAAAGGTGCGTAGGGCTTATTAATATGAGCCTGTTTATTTACATCAATATCCGCCTGCTGTTCAGAGACGAAGAGGTAAGCACTTACAGGGTTATAGGGGCGGTGAATGTGTACCTGTTGATAGCCATTTCAGGGGCATTTATTTTAGAGATTTTAGCTATCACTACCGGTAAGTCTATTGCCGGGAATGTGGTATTGAACAACAACGACCACGATTATGCGGTGTATGTGTATTATAGCCTCGCTTCGCTTACCACTGTGGGGTATGGCGATATTTACGCTGATGGTATGCCGGCCAGGATGGTCTCGGTGATGCTGTCGGCCATAGGGATATTGTACCCGGCAGTTATTATCGCCAGGTTGGTTACTATCAGTAATAATATTTCAAAAAAGCAATAACTCATCATTCGGTGCATACTGTGTTATTTGGCTGCCGTCCCGTTCAGATACGGATATTTAACATCTGCTTATTACCTTTGCGCCTTGTATGACAAAAGTGAGGCTGGTAAATAAATCATCGCACCCGCTGCCGGAGTACCAGACTGCCGGATCTGCGGGTATGGATCTGCGGGTTTTCTTATCAGAACCCGTGACACTGCAACCCCTGGAGCGCAGGCTGATGCCAACCGGGCTGTACATGGAGCTGCCGCAGGGCTACGAGGCGCAGATACGCCCGCGCAGCGGGCTGGCCATTAAAAGAGGCCTGACACTCATCAATACCCCGGGAACTATAGACAGCGACTACCGTGGAGAAATCATGGTGCCATTGGTGAACCTGTCGGCTGAGCCGCAGACGGTAAACGATGGAGAGCGCATAGCCCAGATGGTAATTGCGAAATATGAACAAATAAGCTGGGAGGTTGTCTCAGAACTGGAAAGCACCGAAAGGGGCGCCGGGGGCTTCGGCCATTCGGGCATAAAATAACTTGTACTAATATATAAAAACAATATAATGAACATAATAATACCAATGGCAGGCATGGGCAAACGTATGAGGCCACATACCCTTACTACTCCTAAACCGATGGTGCATGTGGCAGGCAAACCCATAGTGCAGCGCATGGTAGAGGATATCGTCAGCACCTGCAAGCAAAAAGTGGAGGAAATGTCCTTTATAATATCACCCGCTTTTGGCGCTGAGGTAGAACAAAACCTGCTGGCAATAGCTGAGGGTTTGGGGGCGAAGGGTAAAATATGTTACCAGCACGAGGCGCATGGTACAGCACATGCCATACTATGTGCGGAAGAAAGCCTGAAGGGTAATGTGTTCATTGCATTTGCTGATACCTTATTCAAAGCGGAGTTTGATTTTGATAGCAATAAAGATGCCATCATCTGGACACAGAAAGTAGAAGACCCATCGGCATTTGGTGTGGTGAAGCTGAACGAAAAAGAAGAGATAACCGCCTTTGTGGAAAAACCGAAAGAATTTGTATCGGACCTGGCTATTATAGGCATGTACTATTTTAAAGACGGTGAAAACCTGAAAAAAGAACTGCAACGCCTGATAGACGAAGACATAAAACTGAAAGGCGAATACCAGATAACAGACGCTATGGACTATATGCTGCAAAAAGGCATGAAGTTCTATACCGGCCAGGTAGAAGAATGGCTGGACTGCGGCAACAAAGACGCTACCGTATATACCAACCAGCGCATACTGGAGCTGAAAAAAGATAAAGAAACCTTGGTACACGGCTCTGTTACCACTAATCATTCAGTAATCATAGCCCCATGCTATATAGCAGAAGGCGTAGTGATAGAGAACTCTGTAGTTGGCCCGCATGTTTCCATAGGCAAGGGTGCTAAAATTGTGGATTCAAGGATTACCAACAGCATTATACAATCAGATACTATTGTTAAAAATGCGCGCATAGAAAACTCTATGTTGGGTAAAAGCGTAACTTACGAGGAAAAGCCGCAGGACCTGAGCCTGGGTGATTTCTCGACAAAATCATGATATTCTTAAAGAAATCCATTGTGGCCGCAGCCCTGGCAATAGGGTTGTGGTTGCCTGTATCTGCGCAGGAAACGGATACCATTCCCCCGCCCATAGGCGCGCAAAGCAAACTGAACGCCATAGTGCTGCACTATGATGCCGTGCGTGCGCGCAACAAAGGAGATAATGCTGAGGCTGAAGCCAGGTTGCGTGAGGCTATAAAATTTGACCCGGAAGGAGCAGGGCTGTATTACGACCTGGCACGCATCAACATGGCGCGCAGGCAGATGGCCGAGGCGGAAAAAAATATAAAAAAAGCTGTGGAACTGGAGCCGGGCAATAACTGGTATAAAGAACAATATGCAGGATTGTTGGTGGAGGAAAATAAGTTTACCGAGGCGGCAGAGTTATATGAACAGATAGTAGCCAAAGACGAGCACAATAAAGAATACCTGCAAACCATAGCCTACCTGTACCAGCGGGCAGGAGAAAAGAAGAAAGCCACAGCCGCCTACGAAAAACTGGTGAAGATGTATGGCAACGATGAAGAGATACTGGAAGGCAAACTGCAACTGCACCTGAACAATAACGAACTGGACGAAGCAGTGAAGGTGAACAACCGCCTGATAGAACTGGCCCCCGGCGAAAGCCGTTACTACATCAGGCTGGCAGAAATGTATAACAACAACGATAAGCAGGATAAAGCCGCTGAGATTTATAAAAAGGCGGAACAAATGTTTCCTGATGATGCGGGCATACAACTGAGCCTGTCTGAATACTACCGGCGGAAAGGGGACAGGGAGCAATATAAAAAGTATATGCAGAAGGTAGTGCGCAACAACGCACTGGGGGCATCAGAACAGTTGACGGTATTAGCCGGTTTTATACTGAGCAGTGAAGACAGTGCAGACAGGCGTGTGAGCCTGGAACTGGCAAAAGAAATAGCTGAGAACAATCCTGAAGATGCCCGGGCGATAGCCGGTTATGGCGATATGCTGGGTGTAACAGGATATATGACCGAAGCAGCGGAGCAATACAAAAAATCTGTAGAGATAGACCCCGCCAACTACGTGGTATGGAAAAATCTGTTGTCGGCTTACCTGCAGGCGGATATGAACGATTCTGTACTGAAATACAGCGAGCGGGCATTACGTGTATTCCCCAACCAGGCTCAGTTACATTACCTGAACGGGCTGGCGCATAGCCTGAAAAAAGACTATCCCAAAGCGGTGAACGCCATTGAACGTGCCGTAGATATGATGCCTGAAGAAAATAAGGGCGACCTGGCAGGTATGTATAGTATGCTGGCTGATGCCTACTATAATATGAAGGACTATGAGGCATCGGACGAATACTTTGAGAAATCGCTGAAGCTGGCACCTGATAATGCCAGCACGCTGAATAATTACGCGTATTATTTATCAGAACGTGGTGTAAGGTTGGAAGACGCGGAAAAGATGTCGAAGCGCTCGTTGGAGCTGTCTCCCGACCTGCCGACCTTCCTGGATACTTATGGTTGGATATTGTACAAACAAGGCAATTATAAGAAAGCCAAAGAATACATAGAAAAAGCCATTCAGAAAGAAGAACAGGCTGCCAGCGGCACGCTATGGGACCACCTGGGCGACGCCAACTATCAATTGGGCAATAAAGACGAGGCGCTGGAAAACTGGAAGAAAGCTAAAGAACTGAATGCAGACAATCCTAAGCTGGATAAGAAGATAGCGGATAAGAAGTTGTATGAATAGAACAGTGCTGATATGGATACCTTTGTTGTTGCTGGTGTTTGCGTCCTGCAAGCCCGGTAAGAAACTGGCGCGCAAGAATAAGGCCGGCACTGATAGTACCATTGTTGATACGGTTGCCAATGTACCTGAACCTAAGATTGAATTATTTGATGTAGGTGAGCATGTAATAGAGCTGCCGGTTGATACAGCCGCGTTGGTACCTGAAGACAGAATAGCAGGACCGACGTTGGAGCCATTGCTGAACAACACAGTAACTTTCAATACATTCAAGGGCAAGGCGAAGATGACCTATATCGGCGGGGAGATGAACCAGGATTTCACCGCCAATATCAGGATGGCCAGGGACAGCATCATCTGGATACACATAACGGCTGGCATGGGCCTTGTGAATGTTGCCCGTATACTGATAACACCCGATAGCTTCAGCCTGGTGAACTATTTGGATAAATCGGGTATGAAGTTGCATATCTCAGAAGCCAACCAGATGCTGCCGGCACAGGTGGATTTTAAGACATTGCAGAGTTTCATTATCGGCGAGGTATTGCAGACACCCTACCAGCGCGTAGCCGGCACCAGTGATATGGGTGATTGCTGGGTGGTGGATATACAGGGGCTGAACACCAACCAGGTGGTAAACTACAGTAAAACAGACAGCACCATCCACAGCCTGCAGGTATTGTCCGTCAACGGAGGTTTTGCAGGGGTTATACAATTTGATAATTATACAATAGTCAGCAGCAGGAAATTTGCGCTGAACAGGGATATTAATATCAATAGCAATAATGAGTTGCATCATGTAGAGATGATATTCAACAATGCCGGGTTCGATGAAACATTTGATTTTCCCTTTACTATTCCCGATAGTTACAGCCTGAACAAATAATGCGTTAAAAATTCCTGCTAAGTACCGTATGGCAGGGAATTTCCTTTGTTTCCTGCTATATTTGTTGCAGTCTTATAAGAAACAGGCACAGGAATGAAAGTAGTCATATTTGCAGGCGGCAGGGGCACGCGTATAGCTGAAGAGTCAACATTGCGCCCTAAGCCTATGATAGAAATAGGTGGTAAACCCATACTCTGGCATATCATGAAGATATATGCTGCCTACGGGCATAATGAGTTCATTATATGCCTGGGGTACAAGGGCTGGATGATAAAAGAGTATTTCGCCAACTACTTCCTGCACAATGCAGACCTGACCGTAGACATGGCCAATAACACACTGGAATACCACAACAGCAATGCGGAGCCTTTCAAAGTGTCGTTAATTGAAACGGGACTTGATACGATGACAGCGGGCAGGTTGAAGCGCATATTGCCCTATACCAATAATGAACCTTTTATGCTGACTTATGGTGACGGCGTGAGTAATGTGAATATTGATGAGCTGTTGAAATTTCATAAAGACAGCGGCAAGATATGCACCATGACTGCTATACAGGCTACCAGCAGGTTTGGTGTTATCAATATGGATGAAAAAGGTGTGATAGACAGGTTTGAAGAAAAGCCGGCAGACAGCGGCACCTGGATAAACGGGGGCTTCTTCGTAGTAGAACCCGGAATAAAAAACTACCTGCCGGATAATGCTGATGATGTGATGTGGGAGCGGGACCCGATGGATAAACTGGCAGAAGAAAAACAGATAGCAGCATACAGGCACAACAATTTCTGGAAATGTATGGACACCATACGCGACAGGGAAGAACTGGAACAGCTTTGGGAAACAAAACCCCTATGGAAGAAATGGTAACTGCTGATTATTTACGTTCAATTTATAAAGGGAAGCGTGTATTCCTGACAGGGCATACAGGCTTTAAGGGTGCGTGGATGTTGCAAATATTGCAATGGCTGGGCGCGGATGTAAAAGGCTATGCCCTGGCGCCCGAAAAAGATAATGACCTGTATAACCAGGTAAACGGTAATGAATTTTGTTATGCATCAGTAGAAGGTGACCTGCGTGATTTGGATATGCTGCATGGGGAACTCGTGAGGTTTGAGCCTCATTTTGTGTTTCACCTGGCGGCGCAATCATTGGTGCGTCGCAGCTACGATCAACCCGTTGATACCTTTATGGTGAATACACAGGGCACTGTGCATATACTGAATGCCATGCGTGATGTGCAGCATCCATGCATCGGGCTGATGATAACCACTGATAAGGTATATCAAAATCCTGAACGTGGCACACCATTCAATGAAGATGATAAACTGGGTGGCTACGACCCGTACTCTGCTAGTAAGGCGGCTGCGGAGATAGTAATAGAATCTTACCAGCGTTCGTTTTTCAATCCGACGGATTACAGCAAACATCAAAAATCAGTAGCCTCTGTAAGGGCGGGTAATGTAATAGGCGGAGGGGATTTTGCTGACGACCGCATCATACCCGATATAGTTCGTGCGTTGGAGTTTGACCAGCCCGTTAATCTGCGCAATCCTAATTCAATCAGGCCCTGGCAACATGTACTGGAGCCATTGGGCGCATACTTGTACCTGGCTGCTAAAATGAGCGAGCAGCCTGAAGCATATAGCACGGCATTCAACTTTGGTCCTAACGAAGAAGATATGCTGACGGTGGAAGACCTGGCTAATATATTCATACAGCAGTTTGGCAGGGGTACTTATAATGTACTGCAACAGGAAGGCGCGCTGCACGAGGCGAAACTGCTGTTGCTGGACAGCAGCAAGGCAAAACAAACTATAGGCTGGCAACCTAAACTGGATGCGCATACCGCTATACGCTGGACGGCAGACTGGTATGCCGACCGTGAACATACTGCACACGAGAAGTGCATGACACAGATAAAAGAATACTTTGGAGATTTAACCTGATGTGGCAATTTACACCCATACTGAACGGGGCGTTTGTTATAGACTTGCCCGCGTTTTATGACGACAGGGGCAGCTTTGTCAAAACATTTCATGCCACTACATTGGCCCAGCATGGCATTAGTTTCGATTTGAAGGAGAGTTATTTTTCCCTGTCGAAGAAAGACGTAATACGCGGTATGCATTTTCAAACACCACCGCACCAGCATGCCAAGATTGTTTTCTGCCCGCAAGGCGCGATACTGGATGTAATTATAGACCTGCGCAAAGATTCCCCCACGTTCAAACAGTTTTTCGCGCAGGATCTGAGTGCTGAAAATCACAAAGCATATTATATACCCGAAGGTTTCGCACATGGGTTCAAGTCACTGACAGACGATGCAATTACTTATTATTTAGTATCATCAGAATACAGTAAGGAGCATGACACGGGTGTATTATATAATAGCTTTGGCTACGACTGGGGTGTTGAACATCCTGTGATTTCTGAAAGAGATTTGTCCTTTCCTGCTTTGGAAGAGTGGGGGAGTGTGTTTTAGGCTGAATTTTCAGTAATTTTACTCTATGCAACCTGCGGTAACGGATAAGGCTACATTGCTACAACTTCTTCTTGACTACCGGAATGATATACGGGGATTCGGGGTGAAGCAACTCGGCCTTTTCGGTTCCTTTGTAAAAAATACGCCTGATAATAAAAGTGATGTAGATCTGTTGGTGGAGTTTGAGGAAGGTAAGAAAACGTACGACAACTTTATGAACCTGTCTATATTTCTTGAAGAATTACTGGGACGGGATGTAGAGCTGGTTACACCACAAGCTTTGAATAAGTACATCGGGCCGCATATACTTAACGAAGTACAGCATGTATACAGGTAACCGGGAATTACTGAAACATATTCTGGACGAAATAACTTTCGTGCTCCGTTACACAGCAGGTAAGACTAAAGAGCAGGTAATATATGATGAAGTACTTTGCCGGGCGGTAGTCAGGAGTATTGAAATACTTGGGGAGGCAACAAAGAAGCTGGATGAGAATTTTAAAACTCAATATCCTCATATAGAATGGAAGAAGATTGCACGAACCAGAGATAAACTCATACACGATTATTTCGGCATTGATTACGATATTGTCTGGGATATTATTACCTCTAAATTACCTGTACTGAAGGACCATCTTGAGGATATACTCAATTGATAGCGTGCATGCTTTGTTTTAGTTTGAAGACAAAGCTGCGGGCTCAATAGCAATAAAATTATGAACAAAGAACTGAAACAACTCGGAATAGATAAGAAGAACGAAGGCGCGTTTACCGGCACTAAATGGAAGAAGGCCGGTGGCGAAAAAATAGTTTCCTTTTCCCCCGTGGACGGTAAAGAGATAGCATCTGTACATGCCGTAAATCGCAAAACTTATGATGCGGTAGTAGAACAGGCGCAGGCGGCTTTTGAAGAGTGGCGTATGTGGCCGGCCCCTAAGCGTGGCGAGGTGGTAAGGCAGGTGGGCGAAGCACTGCGTAAGCACAAAGCAGCCTTGGGCAAACTTGTGAGTTACGAAATGGGCAAGAGCCTGCAGGAAGGCCTGGGCGAGGTGCAGGAGATGATAGACATAGCGGATTTTGCAGTGGGCCTGTCGCGACAACTCTATGGGCTGACGATGCACAGCGAGCGCCCGCAGCACAGGATGTATGAGCAATGGCACCCGCTGGGAGTAGTGGGCATTATCAGCGCTTTCAACTTCCCGGTGGCGGTCTGGAGCTGGAACGCCTTTATTGCATGGGTATGCGGTGATACCTGTGTGTGGAAGCCATCTGAAAAATCATCTGTATCGGCTATAGCCTGTATGAATATCGTCAGCGATGTATTTAAAGCCAACAAAGTACCCGAAGGGGTGTGCGGCCTGGTAGCAGGCGCTCGCGAGGTAGGGGAGTGGATGAGTAATGATACACGTATTCCGCTGGTGTCAGCAACAGGTTCTACACGTATGGGTAAAGCTGTGGCGGCCGCTGTCGGTGGCAGGTTAGGACGCAGCCTGCTGGAGTTGGGTGGTAACAATGCCATCATCATTACCGAGAATGCCGACCTGGATATAGCAATGCGTGCAGCCGTATTTGGTGCAGTAGGTACATGCGGACAGCGTTGCACATCTACACGCAGGTTGATTATACACGAAAAAGTATATGACACGTTTAAGAAGAAACTTGCGGCTGCATATAAGCAACTGAGCATTGGCAACCCGCTGGATGAGAAAAACCATGTAGGACCATTGATAGACAAAGATGCTGTCCAACAATACCTGAGTGCACTTGCCTCATTGAAAGAACAAGGTGCTAAAGCTTTAGTAGCAGGTGGAGTGCTGGAGGGTAAAGAATACAAAAGCGGTTGTTATGTGAAACCCTGTATTTATGAAGCCAGCAATGATATGCTTATAGTGCAGCACGAAACCTTTGCGCCCATACTGTATATAATGAAGTACTCAGCAATAGAAGAGGCAATAGCCATGCAGAATGGGGTGCCGCAGGGATTATCTTCTGCTATTATGACATTGAATATGCGCGAGGCAGAAACATTCCTTTCGCATACAGGCAGCGACTGCGGTATTGCGAATGTAAATATCGGTACCAGCGGTGCGGAAATTGGCGGTGCGTTTGGTGGTGAGAAAGAAACGGGTGGTGGTCGCGAAAGCGGCTCGGATAGCTGGAAGGCATATATGCGCAGGCAAACCAATACTATCAACTGGAGCGACCAGTTGCCCTTAGCACAGGGAATTAAGTTCCATATCTAAAACCGGAAAAGTATATGCCAATAAAAAAAAGAGCCAACCGGCTCTTTTTTATTCATCATAATATTTTGCCTGGAATATGGCCAGCAGGTAAGTGCCGTTGTATAGTAGCAGGTGCTCGCCGTTCAGTTCGTAGCGGTTGGTATTGTTCAGTGCTTTGAATACGTAATTTTCCATTGTCATGTCATCGCACAAGCGCAGGGTGGCAGTCGCCTCAAACTCCAGGGATTCTTTGGTCAGCTCGTAGCTGCCGGTAATGATGTTACAGCCTGCGTACCCCTCCAACTGGCTTTTTTTGTCCAGCAATTTTATATATACCTCACGCTCGGTAGCGGGCGTTTCTACCATCTTGCCGTCCATTTCGTATAGCGACCAATAGGTATTTTCCAGCGTGGGTGGTTTGCGTGGTTTTTCTTTCTTTTTCTTTTGCGCGATGGCATCAGTGCTTATGGCACAGCATATACTGCACAATACAGATACCATCAATAAGGCCTTCATGTATTTCATAACATCGGTTTTACAGGATAAATGTAGTGAAAATGTTCGGCAATAATAATACGGTTTTCATAAGTGCCAATGTGTAATCAACTAATATGTACATAGTTGTAAGGCGGATTATCATCTTTCATTATAGTAATAAGTAAAAAATATAACTCTATTTGTTACTTAAAAAGATTTTTTATTTCCGTTATT
>CALEZD010000069.1 GCA_937928385.1 uncultured Bacteroidota bacterium | reverse complement strand
GAATAAAGAAGGTCGTAGTAGTTTGAAATATAGGGGGGTGCTTATACAAGCATCCCCCTTGTTACTGTCGTTAATGACAGGGGTCAATAAAAATGAAATGAAAAAAGGATAGCTTTTTAGCTATCCTTTTTCTGAGTAGTCCGAGCAGGATTTCTCGGATGTCTATTAGGCATTGTAAATCAATTACTTGCAATTTTAATCGATTTGTAGTCGATTAACTCAAGAACTTCTGTGCGATGTTTACCTGTCTTTACTTACGATTAACTACCGTTACGAAGGCAAGGAAACAAAGGGTTAATGAAAGGACGAATTCGTATTGTGTTCATATATATACACTTTAATAAATTTTGACAGATATTTCTAAGCTTATGTACTTTTGTAAAGCGCTTATTGAGCTTTTCTGACAATCAAAGAGCACTTAAATATTGACCAGATGTCAAGTCTACACATAAAAAATATGGTGTGTGCGCGATGCATACGAGCGGTTACTGATATTCTTGTGGAAAAGGGTGTACACTATAATAATATTGAATTAGGTAAGGTTGATTTAACTGAGGAGCTGTCATCGGATCAACTTGAATCGTTACGGGAGGCGCTTAGTAATATCGGCTTTGAGCTTTTGGACGATAACAAGTCAAAGATTGTTGAGCAGATAAAAAATGTAATCGTCAACCTGGTGCACAGCCAGAATGATGATGACGCTAATTATAAGATATCCAACCTCATACAAGATAAGGTTGGCATGGATTATCATTATTTGTCGTCACTATTTTCAGCAGTAGCGGGCATAACTATCGAAAAATATGTCATTCAGCAGAAGGTAGAACGTGTGAAGGAGTTGATTACTTACGATGAAAAAAATATTAGCGAGATAGCATATGAACTGGGATATTCCAGTGTTCAACACCTTTCCCAGCAATTTAAAAAAGTTACCGGTCTCACTCCTTCACAGTTCAAGCAACTTAACCAGAACTTACGTAAGCCACTTGACGGGATTTAGCAAAATCATGTAAGTATTTATCGTAATTGTATAAAGATTACTCGAATCCTGTTTAGACATTTGCATTATAAAAACTACTATGCAAATGAGCTACAGGATACAAATAAAGGGAATGGTATGCCAGCGCTGTATAATGCTGGTAAAGAATGAATTGGATGCAATAGGCGCCCCTATCGACAGGATAATGCTTGGGGAAGTCTATTTGCACAGGTCAGAAGCGGACCTGTTGTCAGAGATAAGTGACAGATTGCAAGTGCTGGGCTTGCAGTTGCTGGAAGACAAGCAAGCAACTATTGTAAAAAGTGTAGAGGAACTTGTTGCCCTGTTTTATAACGGTAGTTACGATTTCCCCTACAATTTCCGCTTTGCAAAAGAAATAGAAAAGAATATAGGCGTCAGTTACGATAAGATCAGCTCACTTTATTTGAGCAGTACCGGTACTACTATTGAGCAATATATTATACAATATCGGATAGACAGGGTGAAGGATTTGCTTGCATGTACCCAGGAAACACTGTCAAATATTGCATATATGCTGGGTTACAGTAGCGTAGCGCATGTTTCCAGCCAATTTAAACTGATAACCGGCGTTACTCCTTCGGACTATAGAATGAGTATTGCTCAGGAGGCTAAAATGTTATAAACATTGGCCATCGTAATATAACAATCAACATTTCAAGGGAGAGTAGTTTTGCAAAAAAGAGTTTATGAAAAATAATTCCGTTTCCAGTAGCATTGTCAAAGAGACGTATCCGGTTCTTGAGATGACTTGTGCCGCCTGTGCTGTGAGTGTAGAGTCGATGTTGAAATCTGTAGAAGGCGTAATAGATGCAGGCGTAAACTTCGCGAACCAGGATGCATGGGTACAGTTCGACAGTACAGTAGCCACGCCCGAAAAAATGAGAGATATAGTACGGTCTATCGGATACGACCTGGTTATAGAATCAGAGAACAAGGAAGAGATTAAAGAGGCAGCAATAGAAAAGAGCTACAATGAAATAAAGAACAGGACTATATGGGCATCTGTGTTATCGGCTCCTGTTGTTGTTATAGGTATGTTCTTTATGGATATGCCATATGGTAATTGGATAATGATGCTCCTCTCCGCACCGGTAGTTTTTTACTTCGGTAGAAACTTCTTTGCGACTGCCTGGAAACAAGCTATGCATAAGAAAGCCAATATGGATACGCTGGTGGCGTTAAGCACGGGTATTGCATTCGTGTTCAGTATGTTTAATACCTTCTTTCCGGAATTCTGGCATGCACGCGGTTTGCATGCTCATGTGTACTTTGAGGCATCAGCAGTCATTATCGCGTTTATCTCTCTTGGTAAGTTGCTGGAAGAAAAGGCAAAGTCCAATACGTCAACCGCCATAAAAAAATTAATAGGACTTCAGCCCAAAACCGTGACGATTGTTTTGAATAATGAAGAAACAAAAACAATCCCTATTCATGAGGTGAAGGCGGGAGATATTGTTCTAGTGAAACCCGGTGAAAAAATTGCTGTAGATGGCGAGGTGGTTAACGGCTCCTCTTTCGTAGATGAAAGCATGATAACAGGCGAACCTGTACCGGTAGAGAAGAATGCAGGAGAAAAGGTATTTGCGGGTACAATAAATCAGAAGGGCAGCTTCAGGTTTAAGACTGAAAAAGTAGCATCTGAAACACTGTTGGCACAGATAATAAAAATGGTACAAGAGGCGCAGGGAAGTAAAGCCCCGGTGCAAAAACTGGTAGATAAGATTGCCGGGATATTTGTTCCTGTTGTCATCGGTATTTCTATACTTACGTTTATTGTCTGGATGTTAGCAGGTGGTGATAACGCATTTACTCATGCATTGTTAACAGCTGTTACTGTGCTTGTAATAGCCTGTCCATGTGCGCTTGGATTAGCGACCCCGACAGCAATTATGGTTGGCGTCGGTAAAGGTGCTGAAAACAACATATTAATCAAAGATGCCGAATCTCTTGAGCTGGCGCATAAAACTGATGTGATAATTCTTGATAAGACAGGTACAATCACACAAGGGAAACCTGTAGTAAGCAATGTATTCTTCAGCAAAAACCACAACGAGTATGCTCAAATATTATTAGCTATGGAGATGCAATCAGAACATCCACTGGCTGACGCTGTAGTTGCACACTATAACTCAGAAGGTATCCGGCCTGTGGAATTGCACAATATTGAGAGCATTACAGGTAAGGGTGTAAAGGCGAATGCTGACGGTACTACTTATGTGGTTGGTAATCAAAAGCTGATAAATGAGTCAGGGTTGAGCCTGTCTGATGATATGCAATCAAGACTTGGTGAATGGCAGGCTGAGGGACAAACTGTGATACTATTCGGAGATGAATCGACAGTAGTTGGCATGATAGCCATAACTGACATGATAAAAGAAACATCCAGGGAAGCAATACAGGAACTGACCGATGACGGACTGGAAGTATATATGTTGACAGGCGATAATGCAGCTACCGCGAAAGCTATAGCAGAAAAGGCGGGAGTATCTAACTACAGGGCTGAAATGTTGCCGGGTGACAAAGCTGAATTTATCAGGAACTTGCAAAGCGAGGGGAAAATAGTAGCAATGGTAGGCGACGGTATTAACGACAGTCATGCACTTGCGCAGGCCAACGTAAGCATTGCTATGGGCAAAGGGAGTGATATTGCTATAGATGTTGCAAAAATGACACTTATTACTTCTGATTTAAAAATGATCCCGAAGGCAATCAGGTTGTCAAAAAAGACTGTGAGAACTATTAAGCAGAATCTTTTCTGGGCATTTATCTATAACCTTATAGGAATACCAATAGCTGCAGGCGTATTGTACCCGGTAAATGGCTTCTTGCTGGATCCTATGATAGCAGGTGCGGCGATGGCTTTAAGTAGTGTGAGTGTTGTAACTAACAGCCTTCGATTGAAATGGTCATAGTCGAATACAGATTGATTGAAATGCCCGGCATGTGCCGGGCATTTTTTTTATCTGAAATCTTATACAAGAAGCCAACTATTGTGTAAAGCCCGAGGCTGTGCCTCAGAATACTTTTGCATTGAATATTAAAATGAATGCAACTATGCAAAAGAATAATCAAATCAAAAGGTTACTGTATTCGACACTTATATCTACAGTAATATTGGGCTCATGTAGTAGCCCTGACAGTAAGCAACCTGCAGGTGCTCAATCTATGGCTGTGCCTGTGGATGTGCTGATTGCTAAAACAGAAGATGTGTCTGATGCCGAAAGTATTATTGCATCAACCGCTTCTAACCATGCACTTGAGGTCGTAAGTGAAATCTCAAAGAAAATTCAGAGTGTCAATTTCAAAGACGGTTCCAGTGTACAAAAAGGCCAGTTGTTATACAAGCTGGAAGATGGAGACATCAGGGCAAAACTGAAGTATGCAAAAGCTGAGCTGGAACTGGCACGAATGAACGAAGAAAGGAGCCGGAAACTATTGGCAAATGAAGCAATACAGCCACAGGAGTATGATAATGTTAAGGCGCTACTGGACATGGCTATAGCCCGTAAGGAGCTACTTGACGATGAGTTGGAGAAAACAGAAATACGCGCACCGTTTTCTGGCAGAATCGGGATATCAAATATCAAACCAGGTGGTTATGTAACCCCCGGTAAGTTGCTGGTAGAACTGCAGGATTTATCCACTATAAAGCTCAATTTTTCAGTATCTGAAAAGTACGTTAACGAGGTTATTCCGGGCCGTAAAGTAGAATTTACTACCGCCATATCGGATAAAAAGTACTACGCTACTATAACAGCAACAGCAGCTTCTGTAAATAGTAATAGCAGGAGTATTGATGTTCAGGCTGTTTACACATCAGGCCAAGGCGAATTGAAAGGAGGCATGTCTGCAAAAGTTCTCTTTGAAAAGCATTCAGGGCAGAAAGGCGTTAAGGTTCCCACTGAAGCGCTCATCCCCATGGAAAAGGGATATGGTGTATTCGTTGTCAAAAATGGATTGGCAAACATGAAAAATGTTGCAATTGTAACCCGCAACGAGTCTGAGGCCATTGTTTCTGAAGGAGTAAGTAATGGAGACAGCATTATTGTATCAAACATATTGAGGACATCTGAAGGTGCAGCTGTTCAGGTTATCACATCGAAAAAATAGAAGCTATGAATTTGCCATCATTAAGTATTAAGAAGCCGGTACTGGCAGCGGTCTTTTCCGCTATAATTATCATATTGGGCGTTGTAGGTTTCAAGAACCTTGGGGTACGCGAGTTCCCTTTAACTGAGCCTCCTGTTATTTCTGTTGTAACGTTTTACCCTGGCGCAAGCCCTGATGTAATTGCGTCAAAAATAACGAAGCCACTTGAAGCCCAGATAGCCGAAGCTGGTGGAGTACGTACTATATCATCAGAGTCGCGAGAGCAGGTGAGTGTTATTTCAGTAGAATTTGGCAGAGATATAGACCTGGAAGATGCATTGAATGACGTAAGGGATAAAGTTGCTAAATCAAAATCCCAGTTGCCGGCAGATGTTGACCCTCCGATAGTGGAGAAATCATCTTCTCCTGATAACCTGGTAGCATTCCTGGAAGTTGAAAGTGATACAAAGGATATTAAGGAAGTAAGCCATCTCGCATCAACGATTATTAAAGACAGGATGCAGTCCATAAAAGGGGTAAAGCAGGTTGCAATAGTAGGAGAACATAAGTATGCTATGAGGCTTCGTTTTGACCCAGTAAGAATGGCTGCATTCAAACTGACCCCGGAAGACATCAAAAATGCACTAAACAGGGAGAATATCGACTTGCCCGCAGGGCGTATAGAGGGAGACAACAACGAGTTGACCGTGAGAACCATGGGACGCCTTACAACTGTAGATGAGTTCAATAATATGATATTGAAGAAAGAGCATAATACAGTTGTCAAACTCAGTGATGTTGGTTATGCTGAATTGGGCGAGGTAAACGAACGTACAGCAATAATTAATGAAACAGACGGAGCAAACAGAATAGGTGTGGGAGTTGCAATCCAGATACAAAGGGGGGCAAACGCTATTGAAGTGGTGGATGAGTTTTATAAGCGCCTCGAGCAATTAAGAAAAGAATTACCGAAAGAATACAGGTTAATTGTAGGATTTGACTTTACAAAACCTGTAAGAGAATCTATAAAGGAGGTGGAAGAAACATTGTTCATAGCCTTTGGCTTAGTGGTAGTTATCATCTTCCTCTTTCTCAGGGATTGGCGATCGACTCTGATACCTGTATTAGCCATCCCGGTTTCTATAATGTCGGCATTTTTTATAATGTACCTGGCCGGCTTTTCAATCAATGTGCTGACATTACTCGGTCTTGTACTAGCTATAGGATTGGTGGTAGATGACGCAATTGTAGTGCTGGAGAATATATACAAGAAGATCGAGGAAGGGATGTCGCCAATCCAGGCAGCATTTGCAGGTTCCAAAGAAATATATTTCGCGGTTATTTCTACCACGATAACACTTGCTGCAGTATTTCTTCCTATAGTATTTATGGGTGGCATCAGCGGACAACTGTTCAAAGAATTTGCCATCGTGGTTTCCGGTTCAGTATTGGTTTCTGCATTTGTGGCGTTGACGTTGTCTCCGATGTTGAGTGCATATTTATTAAAGCCTAAGGATAAGCCGAACAGGCTGTACAGGTTGACAGAACCCATATTTGTAAAGCTTAACAATGGATATGCAAATGTGCTCCGTGCGTTTATGAAACGCAGATGGCTGGGTTGGGTATTCCTTACAATCACCGCAGGCCTCATCGTAGTATTAAGTAAAAAATTGCCATCAGAACTGGCACCTGTGGAAGACAGGTCTAACATGACATTGATTGCCATAGCGCCGGAAGGAGTTTCTTTTGACTACATGAAGAAAAACATGATAGAAGTGGGCAAATATGTAAATGACTCTACGGATGGATTGTATCAAACATACTCTATGGTAGCCATTTCATTTATACCCGCTCCTGCTCCAAACAATATTGCATTTCAGTCAATTTACCTGAAAGATCCTTCTCAAAGAAAAGTAAGTACGCAGGATTTGTATAATAAATACGGAGCAGCTTCAGGCAATTTCAGAAATGTGTTGCTCTTCCCTTATCTGCCCCCAACTATTGGTACAAGATATGGTGGTGGTATGCCGGTACAGTTTGTATTACAGTCGAATGACATGAACTTGTTGACAGAAAAGTTGCCACAGTTCTTAAATGCAGCCAGAACCAGTAAAAAGTTGATGTTCGTAGATAGCGATCTGAAGATTAATAAGCCGGAGGTTCAGATCAATATAGACAGGGAAAAGGCCGCTTTGATGGGCGTATCTGTACAGGAGATTGCCAAGGCGCTTCAGCTATCTTTCTCCGGCCAACGATATGGATATTTCCTGAGGAATGACAGGCAATATGAAGTAATCGGGCAGGTGGAAAGAACAAACAGGAATGATATTAATGATCTGAAATCTATCTATGTGCGTTCTGCTGCCGGCGAAATGATATCAGTTGATAACCTTGTAACCATAGGTTCCAGCATAAGTCCTGCATCTATCTATAGATACGATCAGTATACCTCAGCCACAATATCGGCTGGGCTTGCTCCCGGCGTTAGCCTGGCAGAAGGTATTGAGGAAATGGAACGTATCAAAACTGACGTACTGGGAGAAAACTTTCAAACTTCATTTGCGGGACAGTCAAGGGACTTCCTGGAGTCACAGGGCAATCTGTTGTTTACTTTGATTTTAGCGCTGGTCGTTATTTACCTGATCCTTGCTGCTCAATTTGAGAGTCTGCGAGACCCGTTTATAATCATGCTTACAGTGCCCATGGCAATTACCGGCGCATTGGTCAGCCTGTACTGGTTCGGACACAGTTTAAATGTTTTTAGCCAGATTGGTATTATCACTTTGATTGGTCTGATAACCAAAAACGGCATTCTGATAGTAGAATTTGCCAACCATCTTAAAGAGAAAGGGCATACGAAGTTTGAAGCAGCAATAATGGCTGCAGAGCAGAGATTCAGGCCGATTCTTATGACATCGCTCGCTATGATATTCGGAGCAATACCCATTGCATTAACGAATAACAGCAGGCAGTCGCTGGGGATAGTAATTGCAGGAGGCCTGGTGTTTGCAGGAGTGTTGACACTGTTTATCATCCCCGCAGTGTATTCGTACCTGTCATCATCTAAGGTTAAAAAAAGTATTGAAGAAAAGTAAATAGAGAATTTATGAATAAGCTAAAAAATATATTCCTGTTCGCGTCAGCTGTTGCTATGAGTTTCGCAGGTGCAGCGCAGGAAATGAGACTGGGTATTGTTGAGGCTGTAAAATATGCAGAACTGAACAATAACAATATAAAAGTTCAGGAATTCGAACAGAAAAAGGCAAGAGAGGGGGTGCGAATGGCCTCGGCAGGACTAAAGCCCCAGATAAATGCAGGTGCAGGATACGCCCGGTATTTTGACAGGCAGGTAATATTCATGCCAGGTAGCTTTTTAGGTACTCCGCAACTGCCTGTAGCAGATGTGCAGGTAGGGGGGCTGAATGCTGCGAATGCGTATATAGCAATGACTCAACCGGTGTTGGATTTAGGTTCATATGCTCAACGGCGAATTTCAAAGATTGATAACAGCATCGAAAGCCGGAGGCTGAACAAGGTTAACGAGCAGGTGAAGACAGAAGTTTACAAACAATATATGGCATTGCTCATTATTGACAGGCAATTAGCGGCCATGCAGAGGAGCCTGGACAGAAATGAAAGGGCATTGTTGGACGCAAAGAGTTTGTATAGCCAGGGCAAGAGTCTGAGGACCGATACTTTAAACAGCTTTATCTCATTACAGAATGTTTTGTCAGCTATAGCAGTATTGGAGAATCAAAAACAATCTGCCATGTTCGACTTTAAACGAATGCTGGGGGTAGAGTCCGCGCTGAATTTGGTACTTGCAGATACAAATTTGTTGCACATTGATGAGCAGGGCCCATTGCAATTGGATATTCAAACCGGAATTGCCGCCTCAAACCATGACGTCGCAATAGCACAAATGTTGGTAGATAAAAAAGCAAGGGAATATTCAAAAGCAACATTGTCCAGGCTGCCTAAACTTTCAGCAGCCGGCCAGTACCAGGTTCAGACTCAGAATGATAAATGGCAGGTGCGGAACTATAGTTGGCCCAGGACGTCCTTTGTAGGCCTTCAGCTATCAGTCCCTATTTATGGTGGTGGGGCGCTTAATGCTCAAAACAAGATAAAAAAGTATGAGCTTATGCAGGAAAGATTTATGCTCAAAGATTTGAAACAAAAGGTGGAAGATGAGGCAATTGTAGTACAGCAAACGATAAAAGATCTGAAGTTTCAGCACTCAATACATACATCAAACCTGATAGCATCACAAATCAGTTTTAACATCATCAGGGAGCGGTATATAGAAGGAATGAGTACGCACCTTGAATTGGCTGATGCGGAATTGGCTGTTACTAAGGCGGAAATTGAGTTGTTTATGTCAATATACAACCTGAGGTCAGTAGAGCTTGATCTTAAGTTGCTAACCGGAGCTCCCATACTGTAGTACATGTCAGCTTAAAATACAATAAATACTAATGGGTATTGTGTAACGGGCAAGGACCAAGCCGGAAATAGTTTTGTAAAAAAAAGATTATGGAAACTAACACTTTTTCAAAGACAATGCACGAAAGACGCTGGACAGCGCTTGCATTATTGTGCGCTGCACAGTTTATGGTTATTATGGATACCTCAATAATAGGTATCGCACTACCGGTTATCAAAGAAGAACTGGGCTATACGCAAGGTGGTCTTCAGTGGATTTTCAATGCGTATGTAATATTATTCGGAGGTATTCTGCTTTTAGGTGGCAGGTTGTCGGATCTATTTGGTGCAAGGAAGATTTTTACCCTGGGATTTGGTATTCTTGCTGCAGCCTCGTTGCTTGCAGGTATGGCCTGGTCGCCCGAGTCTCTGAACACGGGACGTGCGCTGCAAGGGGTAGGTTCCGCATTGATAGCGCCAGCCGCGCTTACCTTGCTCATGATTACATTTCAGGACCCTAAAGAGTTAGGTAAAGCTTTCGGCTTTTGGGGTGCATCGGCAGCTGCTGGTGGCTCTGCAGGTGTGTTTTTAGGTGGCGTTATTACAGAATGGATGGACTGGAGGTGGATATTCTATATCAACATTCCCATATCTGTTATTGTAATGTTGTTAAGTAGTGCCAACCTTGCAAAGGGTGCGACATCAAAAGGAAGGATAGATTGGTTGGGTGCTATAACCGCAACAGCCGCGTTGATATTGTTAGTCTATTCAATAGTTAATACGGAATCTGCCGGTTGGGCTTCTCTGGAAACAATCTTGTTCATGGCTGTTTCTATAGGGCTGTTCGTATTGTTCTATTTTATTCAGAAATCAAAGAAAGACCCTATTCTGCCACTACGTATTTTCAAAGCTCCTAACCTTACACAGGGAAATGTTGTGATGGGGTTAATGGCGGCTTCCTGGATACCACTTTGGTTTTTCCTAAACCTATACCTGCAGCAAATACTAAACCTGAATGCATTTATGAGCGGTTTGGCCCTGCTGCCCATGACTATACTCATCATGGTGTTAATGGTGGGCGTTACCGGGAAACTGGTTGCGAAGCATGGCTATAAGAAAATAATGATTGCGGGATTAGTTTCATTAGCGGTTTCTCTCGTACTGTTCAGCATTGCACCAACAGATGGTTCGTATCTCATTCACGTTCTGCCCGCTTCTTTGTTAGGAGCGCTGGGTATGTCGCTAGCGTATATCCCCACAACAATGGCATCTATGTCCGGCGCGAAGCCTGAAGAAACTGGATTGGCATCCGGGATAGTAAATACCAGCTACCAGGTAGGATCTGCGTTAGGCTTGGCATTGGTTGCAGTTGTGGCATCGGCAGTTACAGCTACGTCAATGGAGAGCGGTGTTGATAGCGTTACGTCCTTAAATTCCGGTTTCAGTGCCGCATTCATCGGTGCTGCTGTGATTGCAGTGGTGAATGTCTTTATCGCGACTTTCAAAATAAAATAGAGATGCAGCCCGTATATCGTTGGAAAACTTACAGTATCGTGCGAGAAACGCACGATACTGTAACTATAGTGTTTGACACGAATGGAAGGAATTTTTCACATATTCCGGGTCAATACATACATATTTTCCTGGAGCTAAATAATGAAGTGATATCCAGGCCGTACTCCTTAAATAGTATAGAAGGGGAACGACCGGCAGTAACCGTAAAACGTGTTGATGGCGGAGCCATGAGCAACTATATCGTTGACAATGCTGAACAAATTGAATATTGGGATGTCGGTGGTTGTTTGGGCAAGTTTTATGAGGTTGCGGATAATAAGAAGCCATCCACCACGATATTGATTGGAGCCGGTAGCGGCATGTCGCCTATATTTTCAATACTCAAGCACGAGCTGTTAAATACACAAAATAAAGTCCTGCTCATTGATGCAAACAAAACTCAGCAGGACGTTTTGTATGCTGAAAAGCTGTTGGCATTAAATAATATGTTTGCTGACAGGTTTGTGTCTTACCATGTGTTCTCCAGGCAAAAAACATCGGGTGATATAGGTGGCAATGTAATCTATAGCCGACTAACTGCTCTTCATCTGAAAAAGATCATTAAGACAGTATTGGGTGCTGAGTACACCCTGTCTGTGGGATATATATGTGGCCCTGAGGGTTTGGTGCATCTTGCAGAGGAATGTTTGTCTAATATGGGTATCTCTAATGTTAAAACTGAACTGTTTTTCGCGAGCAAACCCGCTTCGGCCTTGCCACAGGAACCCACTGAGGTATTGTTTCATTTCAATGATACGACTTATCTGCTTGATGTTGAGCCGGGTCAATCAGTATTGCAGGCGGCAATAGATGATAAGATTCCGGTTCAATATTCATGTCAAAGTGGTACCTGTGGCATGTGCAGTGCCAGGCTGCTTTCGGGGGAGGTATATATGGCCGCCAACTATGCACTGAGCAGTGCAGAAGTAGCTGATGGACTGCGCTTGATGTGCCAGAGTTATCCTGCTAACAACGATGTTGAAATGGCTGCAGGGTACCAATAGGAAAATTATATAAAAATGATCCGTCAACATATAACAGTCAGGCGTGAACGCGAAAGTACCTTTGCTATATGATATACGCAATGATAATAATTCAGGTTTTCGGAACCTTTGACGAATATAAAAAAGCAAACTAAAAATTGAATATATGGAAACAATGAAATTCAAAACTACAATCAAGTGTATGGGATGTGTTGCAAATGCAACTCCTCATCTGGACCAGGTTGTAGGAGAAGACAACTGGGAGGTAGATATTCAAAATCCTGAAAAAATACTGAGTATTGTATCGGATGAATATATCACGCCCGAAGAAGTGATAAATGCGGTAGTCAAGGCCGGATATAAAGCTGAGAGAATAGATTAAAAGACTCGTAAGTGAGGGTTTCGTAGTAGTGATTAAGCCGGAGTAAAATCCGGCTTTTTTTATTGTAAAATCTTATACAAATCACATGTTATTATGTAACAACTGTGGAACAGGTGCGGAGTAGCTTTGTAAAAAATAAATAAAATGAAAAAAGCAACATTAGTTATCGCGATTATTATCTGCTCTTTGCCGGCAGTATTTGCACAGACTTCAAAATACACGAAAACAATGCAAATGTATTTAGAGGTTAAAAATGCCCTGGTGACAGATAATTCAAAGGTGGCAGCATCTGCTGCAAAGCAATTGTCGGAGAGTATAACACGCCAAGACAACGCAGGCGCGAAGGTTTCAAATTTAGCAGCAACTATTGCAGGCACTAATGATATATCAGCACAGCGAAAAACCTTTGTACAACTGTCAAAATTGTTGGTTGATAATATAGGTGAGTACATCGGAAACGAACCGGTATATATCGATTATTGTCCAATGAAGAAAGCATATTGGATAAGCGAAGTGAAGGAGATAAAGAATCCATACTACGGGGCTTCAATGCTTACTTGCGGCAAAATTACAGAAACTAAATAAAGGTGAGATGAAAAATAGAATCATATTGATAACCACAATTTTGGCAACTGTACTTTTTAGTTCGTGTGTTGAGAGGAATCCGCAACAAAACGAAGATACCCCTTCACGGGATATGGCGGCTGTGTCATACATGAATGAGTCGTCAAGCAATGCTATGAATATTGTTCCTGCTGAGGAGGTGTGTATGGTGAATAATACATACCTGGCGAAAAGGCAAATTGAAGTGAAGCTAAATGGTAAGAAGTATTACGGATGCTGCGAAATGTGTGAAAAAAGAATTCCTGAAGATATAAACGCGCGTATTGCAATTGATCCTGTTTCGAAAAGGGAAGTTGATAAGGCAGACGCTATAATAGCTGTTACGGGTAAAAACGGAGAAGTGTCCTATTTCGAGAACAAAGCAAATGTTGAATTGTTTTTTGATAATCAGAAGTATAACTAATAGTACATGTTTGATGCTGGATGTATAGCCTTAACATGTAACATATCCTGATAACTAGTAAATGAAATTTATAAAATGGATTTTAAGAATATTTTTCAGAAAAAGGTGTTGTCGCTGACGTTGTCTATACTGTTTGCGTCACAATTTGCCGAAGCGCAAAAGGTGATTCATTACGACTTGTATGTAGATGATACAGTTGTTAACTATGCCGGTAAAGAGAAGCGGGCTATTGCAGTAAACGGACTGATACCTATGCCGACGCTTGAATTTACACAAGGCGATACAGCAGAGATCGTGGTGCATAATAAGCTTAACGAATCAACATCCTTGCATTGGCATGGTGTGTTTTTGCCTAATAAAGAAGACGGCGTTCCATTCCTGACGCAAATGCCGATACCGCCGGGCGCGACCTATACTTACCGCTTCCCAATCATTCAAAACGGAACCCATTGGTACCACTCTCATTCAGGTTTGCAGGAGCAGATTGGCATGTATGGTAATTTTATCATGCATAAGAGAGTGGATGACGCTACTTTCAGAAAAGGCATTGACGACTTGCCATCTGTACCTGTTGTGATAAGTGAGTGGACGAACCTAAAACCCGAAAACGTACATAGGATGTTGCACAGTGCTACAGACTGGTTTGCAATTAAAAAGGGAGCTACTCAAAGTTATTCAGAGGCAATAAGGGAGGGGAGGTTCGGTACGAAAATTACGAACGAATGGAAGCGAATGCTGGCAATGGACGTGAGTGATGTTTATTACGACAAGATACTATTAAATGGCAATAACACTACTGAGCTTAAAAGTATAGATGGGCAAGAACTAAAGAAAGGAGATAAAGTGAGGTTACGCATATCTAACGGAGGGGCATCATCTTATTTCTGGTTGCGTTATGCCGGTGGTAAAATGACAGTAGTAGCAAGTGATGGGAATGACGTAGAGCCTGTAGAGGTAGACAGGTTGATAATTGCTGTGTCAGAAACATATGACGTGGTAGTTACAATACCTGAAGACGGTAAAGCCTATGAATTTATGGCGACTACCGAAGATAGGACACAATCCGCAAGCTATTTTATTGGCAATGGAATAAAGCAGTTTGCAGGGCCCATGCCACGTTTGAAATATTTTGACGGGATGAAGATGATGAATGATATGATGAAGATGGATGGCAATCTTGACGATATGGGTATGAATATGAGCCTGAATCAAATGGATATGAATGTAGTAATGTATCCTGAAATAACAGGCTACAAAGAGGGTCATAATCACAAGAGTCATGATGATGATCCTAACCGCTATAATGCCAATGCATTGAGCAATATTGTCACCCTTAATTATTCAATGCTCAAATCTCCATATAAGACAACATTGCCTGCAAGCTCTTCTGTAAAAGACATCAGGTTCGAGCTGACAGGAAATATGAACAGGTATGTATGGAGTATGGATAACAAAGTGTTATCAGAGGCTGATAAAATACTTGTCAGGAAAGGTGAAGTTCTTCGTATAACTATATACAATAACTCTATGATGAGGCACCCGATACATTTGCACGGGTTTGATTTCAGGCTGTTAAATAAGTATGGTGAAAATGCCCCATTGAAGAATATCATTGATATAATGCCAATGGAGACTGATACAATTGAGTTCCAGGCAAATGAGGAGGGCGACTGGTTTTTCCATTGCCATATACTATATCACATGATGGCAGGGATGAATCGTGTGTTCTCTGTGGATGATTATGACAACCCATACCTACCCAATAAAGCCAAAGCCTATAAAATGTTGCAGCGTGAAAGCAATATGCCTCACTTTACTGCGCAAAATGATGTAGCAACCAATGGTAATGACGGTGAGTTGATGCTCATGAATGCAAGGTGGAATTTAGGTTCGGAATGGCGCTTAGGGTACAACAATATGCATGGATATGAAGTTGAAACACACCTGGGACGGTTTATAGGTAAAACACAGTGGATAATGCCATTTATTGGCTTTGATTGGCGCTACCGCGTTATGGGCATTGACGAACATGAGAAAAACATCTTTGGCCAGGTTAATAAGAAGGATAACAGAGCAGCTGTGAGCCTTGGCTTGATGTATACCCTACCCATGCTTATCAATGCCCAGGTAGAAATTTATCATGATGGTATATTCAGACTATCATTAATGAGGGAAGATATTCCTGTTGCCAAACGACTGAGAGCCGGTTTTATGGTTAATTCTGACCTGGAATATATGGTTGACTTACGGTACATATTAACAAGAAACCTCGGTATCCGGACGCATTATGATAGTGATATGGGTATCGGAATAGGGTTGTCAATTAATTATTAATAATCAAACTTTTTTTAAATACAGGTAGATGTGTTGCAGCAGTCAACATACTCCACAACAAATAACAATTAAACTAATCAAGAACTATTTATGAAAAGAACAATTATTGTTGCTTTAATAGCAACTGTTACCTCGCTATGTGCGAATGCTCAAATACCTTATGACGTAAGTGTGTCTAAGGAGAGTTATGTGCCCTTAGACAGTGCTTATAAGCTAAGCGGTACATCGGTTTGGGATGAAGAGACATATCATATTGACATTCCGTTCTCATTTAAGTTAAATGGTAAGTCAATATCCCGGATATTTCTACAGGGTGCTGAAATGATGTATTCAGACACCGCGGGCATTGTAGATGGGTTTGCTATAGTAGCTGCGGATCTGATTGATCGTGGTATATTGGATTCTGCATTACTTTCGCAGTCTCCTTTAAGTTATAAAGTGGAAGGACCAGTTAATGACAGGGTATTGAAAGTAGAGTTAGCTAATGTTGGCTTCGCAGATGAGCTCTGGCTGGAAACTATAGATGATTACATGAATATTCAAGTATGGTTTTACGAGAAGGACGATGTAATAGAGTTACGCTATGGTAAGTCATCTGTAGTTGACTTTGCCTCGTATTTCCCGCTTGGTTTTTTCACCGGCTTCGTGAAGAATATTGACCAGTCTCAATCTACATTTGATATTTTATATATTCTGAGTGGTGATCCTGCAGCGCCAACTATCGATAGCTTTATACAAGACGGCTTTAGCATGGGCTTAAATGCTATACCTGATTCAGGGACTGTATATCGCTTTACACCTAAAAAGACTACGACTACAGGTGTAAACGATGTTCAATACTTACAGAACATTAGAATTTACCCCACAGTTGCCGCAAGTCAAATTAGCATCGATAACCCTTATGACTACGCTGTTACTTATAAAATGCTATCACTAAACGGAAGTACATTAGGGATGGGTTCAATATCTCCGGGCAGAAATATTGTAAACATTGAGAATTATCCGGGTGGTCTGTACATTATGAGATTAGAGTATCAATCAAATCATATGGCAGTCAAGCTTATAAAGCAGTAGCCTAATTTTCGAAATCATATCAGGGTATTCTTCATCCGGAATACACATGGTCAGGGACAAATTAGAGCTATTGGGTTAGATATATGAAGGGGTGCATAAAAGTAAAGCACCCCTTCAGTTTTCTTAATGAATAAATGAATAAAGGATAGCATTTATGCTATCCTTTATTCATCAAATAGTAATATTCATCTTACCTGTTGAGCACGAACCTCAGGTTAGTTACATCACCGTCAATAGCAATGTTCACCTGGTACATGCCGTTTGGCAGGTCATGTTGCAGTTGTACAGGCAGGTTGAAATTAATGCCATTGGCAGGGTAAGACTGTGTAAACACAGTTTGTCCCAGTGAGTTGGTAATTCTTACCATTACATCTTTGTCCGCCAC